>JBAUZT010000001.1:0-125833 GCA_049585415.1 Thermoplasmata archaeon
TGAATCGTCTCGGGCTACTGGACCTGGTCCCGAGAACAAAGTCGGCCGCGACGTAGGGGAAATCCCCTCGTACAGTGCTACACGATTTCACGCCGAGGAATCGCCCTCGTCATTCGGAAGTCGAGTGAAGGACCTCGGCGGATACACCGCCGTCGCGCCGACGGGGAACCCGTTTCGCTGGGTGCTCATCTCCGAGGAGGCGAGCGCCGGCCGCGTCCGCACCCGCTGGGCGCGCTACGTCTTCGGGCGCGGGATCGTCGACGGACCGCACTCGATCGAGGCCCCCATCGACCCGCCGCCGCACGCCGGCGCCCCAAAGTCGTCGGTCGAGGCGCTCGAGTGGTCGTACGGCCTCGCGCGGAAGGCGAGCCGCGTGATCGAGTCGACGTACCACTTCGGTGAAGCGACCGTCTCCGCCGCGGGAGAGTGGGTCGTGGTCTGGTACTCCCTCGAGTTCAGCGCCTTCGGCCGCGCCGCCGCCGTCCGCGTCCGGTTCCCGCCGGGAGGAGGGCCGCCCGTCGTGAAGTCGGCGTTCGTCCGACCGACGCTGCGCGCGCTGTAGGGGCGCCGGCGCTCGCTTGCCCGCGCTACTTGTACGTCGAGAGGTGCGTCGTGCCTTCGTCGTCGACGATCGTGATGCACTCGCCCTCGCACTCGAAGAGGCAGGCCTCGCACATGATGCAGTCGGGGCCGTGGATGACGGCGGAGCGTTCCCCGCGGAACTGGAATTTCGCGGCGACCGTAGGGTCGTCGACCACGTCGGGCCAGTTGTCCCGGGGCTTCATTTCGAAGACGGTGACGGGACAGACGTCGCGGCAGTGAGCGCAGCCGGTGCACTTCTCCAAAGCGACTTCGACGCTGACCATCTCGCTCCCTGAAAGACCGACCGAAGGCGGGTATATTACTCCTCTTTCAGTTGAAACAGTGGCTTCAACTTCCTTTCGCGTCGTCTCCCTTCACAGGCTCGGCCCTCGGGCCCGAAGTCGTTTCCAACCCCGGACGCCAGGCCGCCGCCTCCAGGAGCGCGTTGCGCGCGCTCGGAGGAGGAGCCGCTCCCCGTAGGATCAGGTGACCCCGGTTCAGGATGACGATCGCCGCCGCCCTGTCCCGGTGCCACTCACCCTGGCAGTTCCCGCACGTCGCACGTCGCCACTCCGGGTGGGCCAACGGCCCTCCGCACCGGGGACACTCGGACGAGGTCCCCCGAGGGTTCACCCGCACAACCGCGGTTCGGGCTTTGTAGGCTACGATCCGCGCGAACTGCCCGTGCGTCCACGTGGAAAGTCTTCGTCGTTGTTCATCGCTCGGCGTTGTCTTGATGCACTCTTCTGTAGTTCCCGAGAGGTCCTCCAAAACGATGTTCCTCTCCCCGACCTGAGCAAGAAGTTCATTCGCGGCTTGGTGAAGCAAGGGCATCTCCCGGTTTCGTTCCCGATTCTTGGAACGGTGGAGCACTCGAAGTTGCGCTCTGTGATCCTGAGGAATGGCCCTCTGGACGCTTCGTCGCTTCCGATCCATCGCTCCCTGGATCTGGGTGATCTTCCGGAGGTCAATAGAGCCTGAAGTTCCGTCCGACCCCGCGAAGTCGGCGGATGGCATGTTCAGGTCCACTCCCACACTCTCATTCACCGCGATGGGGTCCGATGGCAAACGGAAATTGAACACCAGCTTACGGTCCGTTACCGCAAGACCGAACTTGCCACCCGACGCTTCGAGGTATTTCCAGAATAGTGGATTCTTCACTGCTATGAGATCGATCCGAACGTGTTCCTCGGGTCGTAAGGTGATGTCGAGGACCCCCTCGCGGAGCCGGTACAGTTCCCGATGCAGGGATGCTTTGAGCCGGGCACGATGGGGAAGCAGGTCTTTGATCCGAACGTACTTCCCTGGGTCGCGCGGCCGGGCGCGTCGAAGCTGCCGGTCCCAGCTATTCAGCGTCGCCGATGTCTCGTTACAGCTCACGACCGACCACCCCGAGGCGAGGTGGCCATAGGACTGACGGAGCCGTGGGTACCATCGTTTGGTCAGGTCGAATCGAGACTCTTCGGGATGCGCCTGCCAATCGGGGAGCATACGATTCACGGCGGAACGGACGTCCCGAAGTGCTCGCAAAATGCTCGAGGGTAGGGCTGCAGGAAGGACGACCGTCCGGAACTGCGGCATCTGCCGGCGATGCTGGGGTCGGGGACATAAAACCCGGGCGGAGTTCATGGAATGTGCCCCGGTCCGGGCCACAAAATCCTCCTCGAAGGAAAGTGTGTGCAATCCGAGCTCTGGGCTGAATTCTGGGACATTACACCCAGTTGGGGGTGTTTCACGAGCGAAGCGGTAGCCGGGAGGGGGGCTTCAGCCACTTCCTTGCAACAGTTCAAGGAAAGGAAGGGTGAGGTGCGCCGCCACGAGGTTCGGGACGCCGACTCCGCATCGTTTTACCGGCGGCCGGGACGCGCGCGGACCGACTCATCGGGGGTCGTCGGTCGCGTCGAACAGGGCGCGCAGCGCCCGCGCTCCTTGTCCAGATCCGAGCGGCGTCGGAAGGCGCGCCGGCCGGTCCAACTCGGCCGTGGAGAGGGAGCGCTTGGCGGCCTCGAGGGCCCGACGTGCGCGAGATCTCGGGTTCCCCGACGCGAACGCGCCGACGGCCTCGACGAGCCCGTCGAAGAGCCGGGACTCCGCGTCGGAGACGAGTCGGACCGACCCGTCACCCTCCGCGAGGATCGGTCGGGCCGGCGAGTCTCGGGGGCGCGTGACCGAGAGGAGCCGGATCAACCGCGGAGCCGAAACCGCGTCCCGAAGGTGACCGAGGGACCAGATCGCCGCCAGCCGAACCTCGGGATCCCGGTCATCCAACGCGTCCCGGATTTTCGAGATCGCGTCGGTCGCGCCCAGCTGTCCCAGTCCGTAGACCGCCCCGCGGCGAACCCACGGGTTCGCGTCGCGGAGTAGGGGCACGAGGAACGCCGCGCCCGCTCGGTCCCCCGACTGCCCGAGGGCGAGCGCGGCCGCGCCCCGCACGGCCCACGAGGGGTCGGCCAGGTGCGCGATCGCCACGTCCGTCACCCGGGGGGAACGCATCTCCGCGAGGCCGTGTAGCGCGCAGACCCGGACCCAGCGCATCGGATCGCCGGCGGCCTCGGCGAGCGCGTCCCCGCAGGCCGGCGTCCCGATCCGGCCGAGCGCAACGAGGAGCGCCGGACGCTCCCAGGAGTCCGACCGACGCAGGAACGTCAATAGGGAATCGGCCCCCTGCGGGTCCCGCCGTATCCCGATCACGACGGTCGCCGCGATTCGGACCGATCGAGACGGATCGCGAAGGAAGCGACGCACCTTTTCCGCCGCCCGAGGGTCGCTCGACCGTTCGATCGCCAGGATCGCCTCCCGGCGTACACGCTCCGACTCGTCGTCGAGCGCGCGGTCGAGCGCGGGAACGGCCCTCGGGTCTCCGATCCGACCGAGCGCGAGGGCGCAGGCGTTGCGCACAAGCGCGCTCGCATCTCGGGTGAGGAGCTCGGCGAGTGACAGCGTGGACCGCCGGTCATGGATCCGGGAGAGCGCGTACGCCGCCTGTGCCCGGACCCGCCAGTCCGCGTCCGCGAGCAGCATTTCGAGGGCGCTTCGACTCTCCGCTCGGGCGAGTTCGCCGAGCGCCGAGGCCGCGCTCACTCGCAATCCCACGTCCGGGCTGTTCAACGCGGACTCGAGCGGCGCCCGCGCGCGGACCTTCTTGAGTTCCCCGAGCCGAAGCGCGGCCCGTCGGGCGGAGGGAGAGTCCTTCCCCGAGAGCTGAGCGAGGAGCGTGGCCACCTCGCCCCGACCCTTAGCGGAGGCGGGGGGAGGGGACGCTCCGGTGCGCCGAGCAGGAACGCGTTGCTCCACTGACCCCCGAGCCGAAATGGTCCGCGCGGGCACACTCGCACGAAACTCGTGGGAGGGCTATGAGTATGCCCCTGTGCCCATCCGACGCGTGGGCTCGGGATACCGCGAGATCGGATCCGGCCGCTACGGACGCCGGCCCGCCCCGTGCCGGTGAGGCACCCTCAATCGCGGCGCGGTCGAGGTCGACGTCGGGCGCTCAGGGGATCTTCGCGGGGTCCCATTGCGTGACCCGGCGCCGGTCCCGGAGCGCCTCGAGCTGCTCCATCTCGGTGGCGGAGAGCGAGAAGTCGAACACCTTCGCGTTCTCCCGGATCCGCTCCCGGTGCACCGATTTCGGGATCTCGACGAACCCGAGCTGGAGGCCCCAGCGGATCAGCACCTGGGCCGGGCTTCGTCCGTGGGCGCGGGCGATCGCGCCGACGACCGGGTCGTCCAGGCGCCGGTTCCGCGTGAGGGGACTGTACGCCTCCATCTGGATCTTGTGGGCACGGCAGTACTCGATGAGCTCGGGGTCATAGATGAACGGGTGAAACTCTACCTGGTTGACTGCGGGCGGGATCCGGGCGGACGCGAGCTCCTCGAGATGGTGGATCGCGTAGTTGCTCACCCCGATCGCCCGGCACGTCCCGGCTTCGTGGAGCTCCTCGAGCGCGCGCCACGTCTCGAGCCGCACCTCCGGGGAGTCCGCGCGAGGCCAGTGGATCAGGTAGAGGTCGATGTACCCGAGGCCCAGCCGACCGAGGCTCTCCTGGCACGCGCGTTTCGCGGAGGCGTAGCCCAGGTCGGTGTGCCATAGCTTCGTCGTGACGAAGACCTCATCCCGCGGGATCCCGCTCGCTCGAACGGCCTCCCCGACGTCCTTCTCGTTGCCGTACATCGCCGCGGTGTCGATGAGGCGATACCCGTCCTCGAGCGCCCAGGAGACCGCGTGGCGGGTCTCCGCGCCGGGCGGGGACTGGAAGACGCCGAGCCCGAGCACGGGGATCTCGGGACCCTGGGAGAGGCGGACACGGCTCGAGAGGTCGCGGGGCCCCGCTCCGATCATCGACGCCCACCTCTCCCCACCGGCGGAACGGCCGCCGGAGGGGTCGCGACACGACGCGGGGTCCGGAACCGGGTCGATACGCCGAGGGGGCGCAGCCGGTCATCACACCGCGCGAGCTGCGATTCGTGCTCGGGACAGAGCGAGAAGAGCTGCCACTCTGCTTGCGGAGAGGCCGTGTCGGTGGTCGCGGCATAGAGCTCGACTCGCTGCGGGTGGTCGTCGCAGGGCCCCCCGGCGCCGGTCTCGGGGTCACCGAGTAGGGACCGGAACGCGAAATCGTACGCCTTCCCCATGTCACACAACGGTCGTTGGAAGATCGCGCTCATCGGGGACGCCGCGCCGAAGAACCGGCTCAACATAACGTCCGCCGGACGCGGGGGGCCGTGGAAGCTAAGTTCGCTCCCGTTCCTCGTTTGTCATTCGCGGACTGCCGGGGTTTCCCGGGCGCGAACGTAGAATGCCATGGCGAAGCGCACGGTGGACGGGGTCGAAATCGCTTACGAGGTCCACGGGACTTCGGGGGACCCGGTCGTTCTCGTGCACGGCTCGCTGGTCGACCGGCACACCTGGGACCTCGTCGTCCCTCCGATCGCTGCGTCGATGGAGGTGGTCACCTACGACCGTCGCGGGTACGGAGAGAGCGCCACCGTGGCCGCCCCCCACGCCGTGAGGGACGACGTGGCGGACCTCGCGGGGCTCCTCGAATCGATCAATATCTTTCCCGCGCACATCGTCGCGCACTCGTACGCGGGCGCGGTGGCGCTGCGGCTGGCGATCGACCGACCCGAGATGGTCCGCAGTCTGACGATCCACGAGCCGCCCTTCCTCGGGCTGCTCGCGGAAGACCCGGCCTCCGCGACCGAAGGGAACCGACTGCTCTCGGGCACGCGCGAGCTCCAGCGGCTCGTCCGCGCAGGGAAGCTCGCCCTCGCCGCGGAACTGCTCGTCGGCGAGTTCTCGACCGAACCCGGCGCGTGGAGCCGCCTTCCTCCGGACGCCCGACGCGCCTTCACGCACTCGATCGTGCGCTGGGCGGAAGAGTTCGACGACCCGGAGGCGGTCCTCCCCGACCGCACCGCGTGCCGGGAGCTGATGGTGCCGGTCCTCCTCACCCACGGCAGCCGGAGCCCGCGATTCCTGTCGCGGATCAATCGCGCCCTCGAGGGGCTGCTCCAGAACAGTCAGGTCCTCGAGCTTCCGGACGTCGGTCACGTTCCCCAGCTGGTCCGGCCTCACCAGTACGTGGGGATCCTGCTGACGTTCTTGCTCGAGCGGAACGTTCCGGTCAGCTGACCGGCGCTCCGGACTTGGGCGACCGAGGCTTCGAAGGTCCCGGGGCCGCCGTCTCCAAGAGGTCCATCACGCCCTTTCCGAGCCATTGACCGCCGTCCACCGCCAGCACCTGGCCGGTGATGTAGCTCGCCCGAGGACTCGCGAGGAAGCGCACGCTTTCCGCGATCTCCTCCGGCGTGCCGAACCGTCCGAGAGGGACGCCCCTCGTTACCGCTTCGACCAGCTCCTCCGAGACCCACAACTGGTGGTCCGTGCCCTCGGTCCGAACCGGCCCGGGAGCCACGGCGTTCACCCGGACGCCGTACCGTGCCCATTCGACCGCCAAGGTCCGGGTGAGCGCGAGGACGCCAGCTTTCGCGGCCGCGGAGTGCGCCGTACCCGGCCCCGCCATCCAGGCGTATGAGGCGATAATGTTCACGATCGACGGGGTCGGGGACTGACGCAGGAGCGGGAACGCCGCTCGGGAGCAGAAGAACGTCCCATCGAGCACGATGCCCACCACCGCCTTCCATCCGTTCGGGGTGATCTTCTCCGCGGGGGCGATGAAGTTCCCCGCGGCGTTGTTGATCAGGACGTCGAGTCTCCCGTATTCCCTGCGGACCGTCTCGAGCAACCGATCCACTTCTTCGGGGATCCGTACGTCCGTGGGTACCTCGAGGACCTTCGCGCCCTTCCCTCGGAGCTCACCGGCGCCGGCGGCGAGGTGGTCCGCGGAGCGGCTCGCGATCACGAGGTTGTAGCCATCCTGGGCGAGCGCCGTGCCGATCGCCCGTCCGATGCCGGTGCCTCCGCCCGTGATCAGCGCGACGGGCTTGGCGTCGGCGTGAACTGCGCTCGACACGGACGGACCGAGCCGAGGGGGGCTAAAGCGATGACCTGCGCGCGAGGCGACGCCGGGGCAGGCGCCCGGGCCTCCGGCGAAGGGAGCTCAGACGGAGCCGAGGTCGGCCCGGAGCGCCTTCAGGTCCGCCTCTCCCAGGCCCTGGCCGAGCCGCCCGTCCCGCCGGAACGAGGGCTTACCGCCGCGAAACACGACGATCGTCGGCACGACGTCGACCTCGAACCGCTCCCATAGCGGGGTATCGTAATCGGTCAGGTCGGCCACGGCGAGCTGGAACGGTCCGGTGCCGGCGAGCGCCTCGAACTGCGGCAGAAATGCTCTGCAGAACGGACACCAGTCGGCCAGGAACGCGACGGCCCAGTTCCCCGAGCGGCGGAGCTGGATCCCGTCGAATGCCTCAGCTCCGATCCGATCCATGGAATTCGGGGGATGCCGTGTTCGGCCCGGAAGGGCCCCCGTTTCCCAATTCTCCGAGGCTCAAGGCGCTGACGCGGGAGCCCCGAGACCGCTGGGCCACGTCGTCGCCGTTCCGTTCCCGGCGGACCGATGCGACTTTATCCCCGACAAAGTCCCCTCCGCAGGGACGCCATGCAGACCTGGCGAGTGCCGGTAGAGGACCGAAGCGAAGAGATCTTTCCGCTCCGCCTTGCCGGGAAGGTCGAGGTCGTGCACCACGAGAGCCAGGTGCTGAAAGGGAACCCCTGGGGGGATCCGGCCGACCGCGACCTCTCCGTCTATCTTCCCCCGTCGGGAACGACCCAAGGCCGGCCCCTGCTCGTCTTGCTGAGCGGGTACACCGGCTCCGGTTGGCCCCACTTTCTGCCGGGCACTTTCCTCGTCGACTCCCTCGTCGGTCGGCTCGACCGTCAGATCCGCACCGGCGCCGCGGCCGAGGCGGTCATGGTTGGTCCGAACTGCCTCACGACGCTCGGCGGAAGCCAGTATCTCAACTCGACCGCGACCGGACGATACGAGGATTACGTGGTCGAGGAGATCATCCCGTGGGTGAAGAAGCAGTACGGGACCGGTCCGACCGCCGTGCTGGGGACCTCGAGCGGGGGCTACGGGGCGATGGTCCTCGCCCTTCGCCACCCCGAGGTCTTTGGGGCGTTCGGTTCGAACGCGGGCGACGCGTACTTCGAGTACTGTTACCCTCCCGACTTTCCCGCCGCCTACCGGGAGCTTCGTGCGGCCGGAGGTCCCGAGCCGTTTTTGCGCCGGATCTTCCAGAAGCCCGTGAACGGATGGGGAGCCTCGAACTCGATGGCCAAGGCGCTCTCGACGCTCGCATACGCTTCGTGCTACTCTCCGATCGATTCGGAGCCCGGCCACTTCGAGGTCCCGTTCGACCTCGACACCGGCGCGATGCGGCCCGACGTGTGGGCGCGTTGGCTGGCATGGGACCCCGTGCGGATGGTCGAGACCCCGCGCTACGCCGAGGCGGCGCGGAAGCTCGCCTACCTCTACGTCGATGGGGGAGTGAAGGATGAATTCGGATTGGACGTCAGCGCTCGGGTCTTTGCCGCCGCGGCGCGCCGCCAGAAGGCGAACGTCGAATTCGAGGAGTTCGACGGGGGCCACTTCGACAAGGGACCCCGGTACGACGTGATGTACCCGCGCCTGCTCTCCGCGCTGGGCTTTCCCGCACCGGGGCCAGCGCCCCCGGGCGTTTAGTACCCGAGCGAATCTGGGAGGGAAGGTCGCCGATGATCCGAGACGGACAGATGGTGTGTGACTCCTGCCAGAAGGTCATCTCGCGGGTTACCGACGTCCCGCCGGAGGGGTGGGAAAAGATGCACAATCTCTGTTCTGACTGTTTTGCCACCCTCGGAAAGACGTCGGTTCCGCGGGTCACTTAGGGGCGGGGGCCCCGGGCGGCGCGTCGGGTCCCTCGAGGGGCACGAGCGCCTCGTCCTCGAACCACGCGAGGACGATGAAGTACCAGCTCACGACCGCGAGGAGGGCGAATTCGGGGCGCCGGGTCGCGGGGGCCGGTGAGATCACGGCGCCGCCGACCAGCTTGCGTCCCTCTCGGACCGGCTCAATGTGCAGAACCTCGTGCCCCGCCTCATCGGTGATCTGCCAGGCGGGCACGAGCATGCCGGCGCGATGGAACCGGTAAGCGGGTCCCCCGGGAATCTCGATCCGGTGGTAGTTCCAGTGCACGGAGAGATGGGCGGCGTCCTGGCTCCCGCCGCTCGCCCGGACGGTGATCCGCGGGTTGAGGAACCCGACCCGCTTGAGCGTCCAGGTGGCCGAGACGGTATGGGCCGTCGCGAGAGACCCGGATGTGCCGTTCCAGCGAAGCCCCGCGACCCCGGCGTCCCCGGCAAGCAATGCGAACTCGAGGGGAGAATCGCCACCGCGGAGCCATCGTAGCGAAGTTGCGTCGACCGAGTCGATCGGGGTCAGGGCCATCGCGGGGGGAGCACGCGGGAGGGTCTTAAGCGCGAGCCGGCGTCTCGGAGTGGGCGGTGGGTGGCGGCCGCCGCGCCGAGAGTTGTCGCTGAATATCGGCGATCTCTTCGAGCGCCCGAGCGATATCTCCCGGATCCTCCAGTGTGGTGAGTACGGGTCGCGGTCCACGAGGGGCGACCGGCGGAAGTAGGTCCTCGTTCCAGGGCTCGGCGGATGCCTGGGCCGTGGCGGTTGTGGTGGCCGCACCACTCGTCGGGACACTGGCGGCCAGGTTCCGGGAAACCTCGGGAACGGGGCGTCCGAACTCGACCCGCGCGCGTCGTGGTCCTGAGGAGGGTCCCGCCGGCGCTCCCCGCTCGGAGGGGGAGGCAAGTTCGTTGGGGCCGACGGCGAAGAAACCCGAGACCGTGGCGCCGATCGCTGCGATGAACCCGAGCGTGATGAGCAACCCCCAGAGCGGGAAGTGGTCCGCCCCGACCCCCGGGTAGGAGAGATAGATCAGGTACGAAGTGACGAACAACACGAGAGTGAGGGCGACCAGAGGAAGGGTGGCATAGAGGGCCGAGCGCAGGTCCGTCGTGGGGCGATCCGGCGCCGGGGAGGTGGCAGGGTTCATCGGCTCTCGCGCGGGGTCCCTCGTACTGAATGAGATGCGTGGCACGAGCAGTAGTAGTTATTGGCCGGCGGGAAGCAACGTCGTCCTCAGCCGCAGGGGCTTGAATACGTATAAATACGCAGTCGCCCCGTATGCTCCTCGGTGGCCCTTTAGGGGAATAATCCATGGAACAAGTGCAACGGCGGACGGTCTACGCGGTGACCATCGTGACGATGTTGGTATTCGCCGGGGGCTTCGCGCTCGCGGCAACGCTGGGCAGTCTTGGAACGGCGAATCAGAACTCTAGCGCGGGGGGAGGCTCGGTTGGCCCACTTAATGGCGTGACGATCGAGACGGCGAATATCCTTTCAAACAACCCCGGGGCGACTCACCTGGGTGCGCAGACCGCGGGAACCCCCGCCGGTGCCCTTGCGGGTACGGAGGTCGCGATTGCCACGTGCGCGACAGCCGCGACGGTATGCATCGACCCCGCGGCGTATATCCCGGCCACGTCGGATTCTGCCGGTACCGAGGGGCCCACCGCGATCGCCTCGGACTACTCCGAACAACTCACGATATCGGTGAACGCGGGTACCCCGAACTTCGACCTAACGATCACGTTCGCGGGCCAGACCGTCACCCCGTCCATCGTCTACGTGTCCACGTCGGGGATCACGGGAGCCGGAGCTTCGGACCTGATCTACATCTATATCGACCTCGGCCCGACGACCCCCACTATCACGAGTTACTCGGTGATCGGCAACTCGTGCGTGGCAACCTGCGTCTGAGGAAACCCGTTTTCGGGGGGAAGGGCGCTTCTTCCCCCCTTCCCAACCGTTTCAATCGAATTTTCGAGACCTGCGCTTGATTGGAGTCCGTCAGTCGGCTGAGCAACGGACCATCTGTCTTGACGCATTCCTGAGTTCAGGATTTCCGTCGCGGACACCCAAGGAGATTGGGAGTTTAGCGGCCGGCCACGAGAAAGATGATACCCGAGATTAGGGTGAAAACCGCTCCGAGGAGCGCGAGCAGGCTGCTCCCGAACCCGAGGGCGACCCAGCCCACGATCGCGAGGACCACCAGGATGACCCCGACCGCAAGGCTCCGGTCGGTTCCGCGGCTTCGGCCGATGAGGGCAAAGAATCCGATGACGAGGCCTACCACGAGGAAGATCACCGATTCCCCGATCGACCCAATGCCGAGGTAGCCGTGACCGGTCGCCACGAACACGACCCCGAGGAAGAAACGCACGATCGCGGCGATGACGAGCAGGACGGCGCCGAGGGCTCCGAAGATAAAGGCGAGACGGCGATCACTATCCGCGGTCATCTGGATGCGTCTCGGCCCGATTCGGGACGATGGCACCCCGTGACCGCCGGGCTCAAGACCCTTGCTCCCGGCCTCTATCCCTCTCCGCCAAACCCTAAGTCTCCCCGAGATTGAGCCCGGCGATGACCCCGAGCGGCGCGTCCAAGGGCATGCGCCGCGAGTTCGACCTCGAAGCCCCGGGATACGATCGCACCGCCGCCGCCTCGATGCCCGGCTACAGCGACCTCCACCGGACCCTCATCTGGGGGATCCCGTACGTTGCGACCCGCTCGTTCTCCGTATTGGAACTCGGGGTCGGGACGGGAACGCTCACCGCCTCGATTCTCGCCGCGTTTCCCCACGCGCGGCTCACGGGGATCGACCTTTCGCCCCGAATGATCGCGCGAGCGCGCGAAAAGCTCCGCCCGTACCGGGACCGCGTGTCCCTGGTGGCGGGCGACCTCGGAGCGTTCCAGGAGGGGACCTACGATGTCGTTCTCTCCGCGCTCGCGATCCACCACCTCGCCGATGCGGACAAGTGGCGGCTGTTCCGGCGGGTCCACCGGTCGCTTACTCCGGGAGGGTACTTCGGCGACGCGGACGACCACCTGCCCGAGGACCCGATCTTCGATTCGCGCTACACCGAGATCGCTACCCGCCTGCAACGCGCGGGTGCGGCCGCGGGCGGGTGGACCAGTCCCCAGGCGGTATGGCACGACCACGAACGGTTCGACCACCCCTCAACGCTCTCGGCCGAGCTGGCCGCACTCGAGCGCGCCGGCTTCCGTCACGTCGGCGTCCCGTGGCGGTTCTTCGGCCAGGCCGTCGTCTGGGCCTATCGGTAAATCAAGGCCCCGCGCAACGAGCGAAACCTTTTCTCCCACCCTCCTCCTCCAAGCCTCGTGGCCGGGATGGGGTAGCTTGGCCTATCCTGGGGGACTGTGGATCCCTCGACCCGGGTTCAAAGCGGCGAGGGGCCGGACCCCTCGCCGTGAGACTCTCGGTCCCGGCCCTACCGGCGCTTCGTGGAACGGCGCGGTTTCGATCGGATGCGGGCGGTCTTCGGTCGTTCAAGCTCGGCCAACGCCTCCGGTAGGCCGGTGAGCGAGTAGTCCGCCCACGCCGCACCCCATTGACGGAGGTCGAGCGGAGTGAGGCCCCAGCCCTTGAGCGACGAGGCGCGACCGACCGCGGTGACCCCGGGAACTCCCGCTGCGGCCTCCATGTCGAACCGGGAGTCTCCGACGAGGAACATCGGGACGTCGGGGAACCTTCGTCGATATTCGGCGAGGTGCTCGCGCTTGGTTCCTTCACCGGAACCCAGGACGTCCTCGAACCAGTACCGCAAACCTTCCCTCTCCAGGAGGACGTCAGCCATCTCGGTCTCAGCGCCGGTCGAAACGGCGAGGGTCCATCGCTCGGTACCCAGCCGTTTCAAGAGCTTCGGGATCTCGGGGAACGGCTTGGCCTTGGAATACGCCTCGGTGACCTTGCGCTGGTGGAAGGTGACGGCGGTCGAGGCGCGGAGGACCGCGGGAGCCTCCGGGTAGAGCTGCGCGAGCTGGGCCTCGAACGGCATTCCGGTCGTGGCGAGGTAGTGGATGCGACCTTCCTCTGGCGGCGTGCCGAACGCCTTCAACATCACGTCGGCCGCGACGGTGCTGATCCGCCCGAGGTCGTCGAGGATCGTGCCGTCGAGGTCGAAGACGACGACCCCCCGTTCGACCTTCACGGGGGCGATCGTCTCCCGCGGACGTCCGACCCCGTGACCGATCTCCGCGAACTGGCTGGTCGAGGAGACGACGGGCAGCTCAAGCTCGCCGGAGGGGGGTCCCTCTGGGGGATCGTTCTCGGTCTCCCCCGCGGGTTTCAGCGGTTTGTACGCTCCCGGCATCGGCAGGCCGAGGTCTGAGGGTTCTTTAAGGACCGGAGGTCCCGTCGCCGCCCTAATACCCTCCCGACTTTCCCCCAGAGCGCCGGCAGTCCCGGTGCGGTGGCGTCGTGCATCCCAGTCGAGTGATCCGTGGTCGGACGACCCAGCTGCTCGAAGGGCGGCACATCCTCGTCGGGGTCTCGGGGTCGATCGCGGCGATCGAAGTGCCGAAGATCATCCGCGAATTGATCCGTCACGGTGCCGACGTCCGGGCGGTGATGAGCCCCGAGGCGACGCGGATCGTGACCGTGGAGGCGCTCGAATTCGCGACGGGGCACCCCCCGATCGTCCAGCTCACCGGCAACGTGGAGCACGTCACCTTCCTTGGGCCCGGTGAGGGGCAAGCCGACCTCTACCTCATCGCACCGGCCACGGCGAACACGATCTCGAAGATCGCGCACGGGATCGATGACACTCCCGTCACTTCGTGCGCTTCCGTCGCGCTCGGGGGCGGAGTCCCGATGATGGTCGCTCCTGCCATGCACGCGCATATGGGCCTCAACCCGGCGGTGCAGGAGAGTCTCGAGAAGCTTCGTTCCTGGGGGGTCGGGGTCATCAGCGGCGCCTCCGCGGAAGGAGAGGAGAAGATCGCCACTCCGGAGGAGGTCGCCGCGGCGGTCCTTCATCGGGTGGCGACCGGACCATGGGTCGGCCGCCGGGTGGTCGTGATCGGTGGGGCGTCCCGCGAGCCGCTCGACTCGGTCCGCGCCCTGACGAACGAAAGTTCGGGCGCTTCCGCGGTGGCGCTCGCGACGCAGGCGCATTACCGCGGCGCCGACGTCGAGCTCTGGGCGGGGGCGCTCCAGGTCCCGGTGCCCTCGTTCCTCTCGATCACCGCGTGGCGGGGAGTCGCCGACCTCCTCGCGCTCGCGCGTCGACGCCGGCTCGATCTCGCGAGGTCCTCGGCGGTGATTGTGCCCGCGGCCCTGTCCGACTTCACGGTCGACGCCCGCCCGGGAAAGATCTCATCGCGCGGAGAGGAGCCGCTCTCGCTCACGCTTCGTCACGCCCCCAAGGTCCTACCGGTACTGCGGCGACTGGCGCCTCCCCCGACTCGCCTCGTCGCGTTCAAGCTCCTGGCGGGGGAGGGAGCCGCGCGGCTCGAGGAGGAAGCTCACGGGTTGCGGCGGGAAAGCGGGGCCGATTGGGTTGTGGCCAACGACGCGGCGACGATGGGCAACCCCTCCACCGAGGCGCTCGTGCTGCCGCCCTCGGGTTCTCCGCACTGGATCCGCGCCACGAAGCCGGAATTCGCCGCCCAATTCCTGGATGAGCTCGGGGGGACGTTGGGACCGACTCGGCGCGCCGCGGCACGCCGGGCGCGGTCCCGTCGAGACTCCCGGCCCACCGTTCCACGCTCCCCTTGAGCGGGCGCGGGGCGTCCCCGTCCCCTCGATAATTCACAGTGTGAATGGCCAGTGTAGCGCGTTCACTCACAAAGCGTTTAAATCGCTTCGCCGGTCAGTTCGCCCGTAGGGACCGAGCGGTGGCCAACTTCTGGATCTTCATGGCATTTACCGCCGCCATGGGGCTGTCGATCTTCCTCTCCTTGCCGGTCGTCTACAGCAAGCGTGCCCAGGGGCGATGGGCGATCGGGCTGAATGCCGCGGCGATCGGGATCCTGATCTTTCTGCTCGCCGACGTCTTTTCCGACGTCTCGCCGATCCTCTACCCGAGCGGGTACGTCGCGAACCTCCGCTACTCGATCGCGTTCGGGATCGCCTTCGTGGTCGCCTTCCTCGGGCTCTACTTCGTCGACAACCTGCCCCGGAATGCCCCCCTGGGTGCGGCGGCCGGCGACCCCGGAGTCCCCGCACCCGACCCCGACGCCGGGCCGCGCCGGACCGCGCTCATGATCGCGCTCGGGATCGGTCTCCAGAACCTCACCGAGGGCCTCGTTTTCGGCGTCAACTGGACGATCGGTGCGTTGGGGGTCCTCGCGGTGGTGTTCGTGGGATTTTTCCTGCAGAACGTGACCGAGGGGTTCCCGATCGCCTCACCGTTCCTGGGGACGAAGGCGAAGCGCGGACTCCCGATGATGTCGGGCCTCTTCCTCATCGGGGGACTTCCGACCCTCGTCGGCGGAGCGATCGGGTACTACTGGAGCAGCGACCTGTTCCTCGTGATCTTCGACGCGCTCGCGATCGGCGCGATCACCTACGTGATCCTGCCGATGCTCCGCGTCGCGTTCCGACCGCTGGAGTCGAAAGAAGCGTCGATCCGACGGAATCGGCTCGTCTACCTCGGGGTGATGGTCGGCTTTGCGCTGGGGTTCGTCGTGAATGCGATCTGAACGGGCACCGGGGGACCCCCCGGTACTTCCCCCGATCGTCGAGCGCGCTCCTCGTTCGCGCGGGGCGGTGCACCGGGGGACTCGTCGGCGGAAGATGCCGGATACCGCCCCCTCCCCGGTCGTGTGGGTACAGGTGATGCAAGCGCTGGTCGCCCGGGAGCTGGTCGAGGGATTTGGGCTCTCCGAGCGCCAAGCCGCGGTGCTCCTCGGGATCGTCCCCTCCTCGGTTTCGCAATACCTTTCCGGGAAACGTCTCGGACCGACGCTCTCGGTGTACCTCGACGATGACGACGCGCACCGCATCGCGCGACGGACCGCCCAGCAGCTGATGTCCGGCGTCATCGGGGGTCGCGCCGTGCTGGAAGCGGCGATCGCGCTCGGGGAGCGGGTCGTCCCGACACCGCCCGGAAGGGCGGGGGCGAGAGAGGGGCTGAGCCCCGAGCTGCGTCGGAAGATCCCCGGGTGGCTTCGGGACCGGATCGCCGGCGAGCAGAACGCGGTGGCGGAGTGCATGCGCCTCGCCCAGCGTTCGCGCGACGAGCTGACGCGCGCGCTCTTCCGTCAGATCGCCTCCGACAGCCTCCGGCACGCGGAGATCGTCGCATCCCTCGCGGCGTACCTCGACCGCGGCGTCGCGACCAGCGCCCCGACGGGAATCACCCGGGAGGACGTCGAGCACCTGATCCGGCGAGAGCACGAGGCCGAGGCGACCAGCGAGATCGACCTCGGACCCGAGCTCGGCGGGATGATGCGGATCCTCTGGGAGAGCATGGAATCCGACGAGGAGAAGCACGAACGTCTCCTCGGCATCCTCCTGGAAGCGGGCCTCGCGGACCGATCGACCGACCGGAACGCGAGCGGTAACGGCCGGCGGTCGGGGACGAAGCGTCCCGCCCACCGCCGCCCTTAATAGACCGCCGCCCTCGCGCGCCGAGGATTTAAATGGTCAAGCTCGCGGAGTGGCGCGGTAAGGATGTCTTCCGGAAGTACGGGGTACCGCTGCCGAAGGGCCGGGTGGCCCGGTCCGCGGCGGAGGCGGAATCCCTCACGCGGAACGGCACCGTCCCGTTGCCCTGCGTGATCAAGGCCCAGGTGCTCGCCGGGGGCCGGGGGAAGGGCGGTGCCGTGAAGTTCGCCAACACCCCGGAAGAGGCGAGGACCGCGGCGGAGTCGATCCTCGCGCTGGAGTTCAAGGGAGAGAAGGTCACGGAGGTGCTGCTCGAAGAGAAGCTCCCGATCGCCCGGGAACTCTATCTCTCGTTCACGCTCGACCGGAGCCTGCGCCTCCCGATCGTGATCGCGAGCGCCAAGGGAGGCGTCGAGATCGAGTCGGTCGACGATGCCGCGATCGACCGGGTCCCGGTCCATCCGTTTCCCGGGCTCGCCGCCTACGAGAAGCGGCGCATCGCGGAGACGTTGGGCCTTACCGGAGCCCCCGCGAAGGCGCTCGACCGGCTCCTCGATTGCTTGTGGCGCGCGTTCCAAGGGGAGGATGCGGAACTGATGGAGATCAACCCGCTCGCCGTGGTCGGCGATGGACTGGTCGCGCTCGACGCGAAGGTCATCATCGAGGACGACGCCGCGTTCCGACATCCGGAGTACGGCGACATTCGGGACGACCGGACCCCGCTCGAGGAGATCGCTCGCGAGAAGGAGATCGCGTTCGTTCAGCTCGATGGGAACATTGGCGTCATCGCGAACGGCGCCGGGCTCACGATGGCGACGTTGGACGTCCTGATGGAGTTCGGGGGCCGGCCGGGCATCTTCCTCGACCTCGGCGGCACGGACGACCCGAAGAAGGTCACCGAGGCGTTCCTGCTGATGGCCCTGGCGAAGCCGAAGGCCGTCTTCCTCAACATCTTCGGCGGGGTCACCCGGTGCGACACCGTCGCGAAGGGCCTCGTCGCGGCGATGGCGCAGGTCCCCGCGACAGATCGCTTCCCGTTGGTCGCCCGGATCCGCGGGAACAACGAGAAGGAAGGGATCGAGATCCTGCGCGCCGCCGGGATCACGTCGATCCCGACGTTGCGGGAATCGGCCCAGGCGGTCATTGCCGCGGCGGGGGTCAAAGGATGACCGTCCTCGTCGATCAGAGCACCCGGGTCGTCGTCCAGGGGATCACCGGCCACCAGGGGACCGTTCACACGCGTCAGATGAAGTTGTTCGGCACTCAGGTCGTCGCGGGAGTCACCCCGGGAAAGGCCGGCCTCGAGGTGGAGGGCGTTCCCGTCTTCGACTCGGTCCGGGACGCCGTTCGCCAGACGAACGCCAACGCCTCCTGCATCTTCGTTCCGGCCCCGTACGCGAAGGATGCGCTCCTCGAGTCCGTGGACGCGGGAATCCGGCTCGCGGTCGTGGTGACCGAGCACATTCCTTTCCACGACATGCTCGTGATGTACCACTACGCCCGGTCAAAGGAGGCCCGGATCATCGGACCCAACTGTCCCGGGATCGCCGCACCCGGCCTCGCGAAGGTCGGGATCATCCCGAACGTGGTCTTCCAGAAGGGACGGGTCGGGGTGATCTCGCGGAGCGGTACGCTCACCTACGAGATCGTGAACGGGATCAAGGAGCGCGGACTGGGTCAGTCCACCTGCATCGGCCTTGGCGGCGACCCGGTCGTCGGCACCTCGTTCGTGGACGCCCTCCCCCACTTTCAGGCGGACCCCGAGACCGACGTGATCGTCGTGGTCGGGGAGATCGGCGGTACCGCGGAAGAGGACGCGGCGGAGTACATCCGTCACCACGTCACGAAACCCGTGGTCGCCTACATCGCCGGTCGCAGCGCCCCCCCGGGGAAGCGGATGGGTCACGCGGGCGCGATCATCACGAGAGGGAAGGGGACCGCCGAAACGAAGCTCGCCGCGCTCTCCGCGGCCGGGGCGAAGGTCGCGCGGTTCCCCTACGAGATCCCGGACCTGGTCGCCGAGATCGTGGCCCGGCAGAGCCACCGATGACGCCGCCCGACGACGAGGGCGAAGCGCCGTGCATCGTCCCGGGGTGTGGTGCCCCGTCCGTTCGCCACCTCGCGCTCACGGAGGCCCGCAAGGCGTTCTCGCAGCTCCCCGAAAAGGGCCGTAGGGCTCCCCTCTGCCGCGACCACTATCGGGAATGGAAGAAGTCGACCAAGGCGGCGCGGAAGCTCGACCGGCTCGGCTGGTAGGCTCGCGCTTCAGTTTCCCGACCAGACCGCCGGGAGGAGCCGAGCCCACCGAACCACACCAAGCTCTGGCGAGCGATCGATGCGCAACTGGACCTCGCCGCGCCGCGCGAAGGTGATAATCCCCCCGCGGGTGGCGTCGCTGGGGCGCAGCACCTGGACCTCTTCACCCACGTGATCTTCGCCTACCTGCTCTCCTTTGTGATCTGGGGACCGGCCGCCCCCCAGTACATTGCGGCCGGCGCGC
This sequence comes from Thermoplasmata archaeon, assembly GCA_049585415.1. Classification (GTDB taxonomy): domain Archaea; phylum Thermoplasmatota; class Thermoplasmata; order Lutacidiplasmatales; family UBA184; genus Lutacidiplasma. The sequence continues at coordinate 19,010 of JBAUZT010000001.1, forward strand.
TCGCTGGAGGACTTCCCGACGCGGACATCCTGCTCTTTCCCATCGCTCGGCGATTCCCCGCATTGCGGCACCGGGGGATCGTCCACTCGGTTCTCGGGGTGACGATCATCGCCGCGGTCGGGAGCGTGCTCGTTCCGTTCCTCCCGTACTTCGGCGCGGCCTCGACGCTCCTGTACTTCATCGCGATGGAGATCGGGGGGCTCTCCCACCTCGTCCTCGACGGGTTCACCGACTTCGCGGTGACGCCGCTCGCCCCCTTCTCGCGCCGGATCCTCCGCCTGGACGCGGACGTCGCGGTGAGCTTCGTCACGCTCGGTCTTACCGTCGCGACCCTGGTCGTGCTGATCGAGGAGCACGGGAAGGTCGCGTTCGGGCTGTGGGTCGAGACCGCGTGGATCCTCGTGGGGGTGTACGGAGGGTATCTCGTGCTGCGGGGCGTCGCTCGGTGGTACGCGGGGCGGCTCGGCGCCCGCGACGGGTTCACCGGCGTCGCTCCGAGCACGAACCCGTGGCGGTGGGTGCTCGTGGAAGCGGACGATACCCCCGACCACTACCGGATCCGCTACCGTCCCGTGACGTTCGGGGAGCACGCGACGTCCCCCGAGCGGTCGCTCGAAGTGGCGAAGGTCGCCCCGCGCATCGGCCCCGTCGACTCCCGCGCGGAAGCACTCGAGCGCACCTACGTCGCGGCGCTCGAACGGAGCCGCTTCCTCGGTCTGCGTCACCACTTCGGCGAGGCGGTCGAGGCCGGCGAACTCTTCCAGGTGAAGTGGTACGTCCTCGGGACGCGGATGTTCGGGCGCACGATCGGCGTGACGGGCACGATCGACCGTCGAACGGGCGAGATCCGTCTGCGGCAGCGGTTTCTGCCGTTGCCGGCCGACGGGTGAGCGGCCGATCCGCCGTCCGTTTTATCCTGGTAAAGGGGAGGAGGTCCTACTGCTTACGCATCTTCTGGGCTCGCATGCGTCGGCGCATCCGCTTCTTGCGCCACTTCCAGCGCATGTGGCCGCGCTTCTTCCATACCCGCGAAGACCGTTTCATTCCACCCGCGTCCGAACGGGCGCGGGTACGGTCGTCGGTTTATAAGCCTGCCTCGAACCGCACCGCCGAGAGCGAGCGTTCCGGGCCCGACTTATGTACCGGCGTCGCTCGCACCGTGCATGCTGTCGGCGAGCGACCTCGAGATCAACGTGCTCGAGTTCCGGCAGCGGTCGTTCCAGTTTCAGCGCCTCGCGACCGTCGCCGGTCGCGAGGTGGCGCTCTTCTCGCGCACCGAGACCGAGACCGAGAGCCAGTTCCGACCGAAGCTGATCCACCTGCACCTCCTCGTTCCGCAAGAGTGGGTCGTCTTCGACGAGCCGAACGACGTCCTGTTGGTCGCCCACGACGGGGCGACGATCCCGGTCCGTCTCACCGAGCAGGTCGTCGAGGTCGGCGCAGAGCGTACGGAGTTCGAGGAACAGGGGATCGCCTGGCGACGCACGGGGGGACCGTCGGGCTCCTACGTGTACGCCCCGACGGAGCTCGCTGCCGAGTTGCTCACGGCCGAGGCGTACGCGGCCCTGGGAGTCACCTGAGCCCTAATCCCGAAGCGCTCGGTCGAGCGCCGCGGCGATGAGACCGCCGACGATCGGAGCGACCCAGAAGATCCAGTCCTGCGTGATCGCCCAGCCGTCTCCAGAGAAGAATGCCGAGATGACCGCCGGCGCGAAACTCCGTGCGGGGTTGATGGAGGCACCGTCGATCGGGATCGCGACCAGGTTCGTCATGACGAGCGTGAGCGCGATGGCGACCGGCGCGAGGTTCTTCGTCGAATTGCTCGAGCGGGTCGAGAAGAGCGCGACGGTGACCAGGAAGAATGTCAGGAGTACTTCGAGGATGAACACCGCCCACCAATCGACCGAGTAGGGGGAGCCATTGCCCGAGTAACCTTGCGAAGCGAAGGCGGCGCCCACCGAGCTCGCCCAGAGGGTCGGCGAGCCGTACGCGACCGAGGCGATCAGGCCGACGGCGAGAATGCCGCCCAGCACCTGCGACACAATGAAGACGAGAGCGTCCGCGGCCTTCAACCGCCCCGACGCCCACGCCGCGATCGTGATCGCGGGGTTGAAGGAGGCGCCCGAAATGTCGCCGAACGCATACGCCATCCCGAGGACGCCGAGGCCCAGCGCGATGCTGATCAGCAGGACGCGGGAGTCGAAGCTGAACCCGCCAAAATCCTTGTTCAGGCTCAAGAGCGCCGCCCCCGTGACGGAGAGCAGCAGACCGAAGGTTCCGACGAACTCGGCGATGCATTTCTGGCTCAGTGACCACGCCATCGGCGGGCGACCAGTATTTCGAGGATTAAAGGTTACGATTCGGAGATTGGTCCCCGACCGGGACCGCCCCACGCCTCAGATCACGCCCATTTCGGTGAGCTTCTCGGGCAGGTAGTGTTCCGTGACGTAGTTGAGGCCGTACTTCGCGAGCGATTGCTGCTCCGCCTTCTTGCCATTCTTCAGCATGAGCTCGATCTCGGCCCGCCACTCGGCCGTGCCGAACCGGGGGTCGGTCCGCTCGGCCTCGAGCGCGCGCACGTCCTGCTCCGAGAGCTTGTCGGAGGGGAGCTCGTAGTTCTCGATGTCGGAGGCGGTGACCCCGAGGAACTCGGCGGAGGGCGTCGCGAGATAGCTCGAGAGATGGGCGGTCTTGATCGCGCCGTAGGCGACGCTCGCAAAGATCCGGAACGACCACGGGTCGCCGTCCGTAAAGACGACGACGGGGAGCTTCAGCTCCTCGGTGATCCGCTTCAGGAACCGTCGCGTCGAACGCGCCGGCTGGCCCTTGAGGTGCAAGAGGATCGCGTCCTGGTCCTCGTCGAAGTTGTTCTCGGCGAGCCGGTCGACCATCCCGCCGCACTCGATCGCGATCACGAACTTCGCGTTCGTGCTGACGAACTCGATCTTCTCCTTCTCGACGTTGAACGGCAGGGAGTAGCCGCCGTCCCCGACGTCGTCCTTGCAGTTGATCTTCTTGACGATCCCCTTGCGGTTCTTCTCCTTGATCGTGAGGTCGCCGATCACCGACGCGCCGTTCTCCTCGGGATGCAGGCGGAAGTCCTCGCGAAGGCGTTCGCACATCACCTCGAGGTCCTCGATCAAGAGGTTCGACTCGTCCTCGCTGTGGAACTTCGCATCCTCCCACGCCTCGCTGATGTAGTAGAGCTCTCGGAGGGTCGACGTCTTCTTGTCGCGGGCCATCTCGTTGATGAAATCCACGAGGTAGAACGTCCGGAGGAGCATCAGCGCTCCGTCGAGCTTGCGGGCGCTCCGCGTCCCCATCGACTTCCCGAGCCGCCATACGCCGTCGCGGGACTGGAAGGAGAGGTTCTGCTTCGTCCGGAGGGGCAGGCGCATCCGGGGGATCTCCCCCGCGTCGAGCTGGTGGTAGATCTGCTCGGCGAGGGCGAGCGTCGGTTGCAGGGCGTCCGCGCGGATCTTCGGGAGGTCGTCCCCGTCACTCTTCGTCGCTCGCGTGCGCGCTCGACTCGGCGGCATCGTAGTCCACCTCCCCTGCCTCGGCGTCGAGGGCGGATTCCGCGGCCGCCGCTTCGGCGGCCTCGACGATCGTCCGGGGAAGGCGGACGTCCCAGTCGCCCGGGAGCGGGTCGGCCCCGAGGACGTGCGATTCGTCGATCCCGGCGACGTACCAGTCAAAGTCGCTCGCCTCGACGTCGGTCTTCGCGGGGAACGTCACCTCGAGCTTCGTCCGTCCGCTCGGGACGAGCTTCGGCAGCGTCCACCACGCCCTTCCGAGCGCCGGCTCGGTGCCTTCGGGCGCCGGCTCGAACTTCGCGAGGGCGAACTCCTCGGGAGGGATCTCGACGAACAGCTCGAGGACGCGCGACCGGGGCGTGTAGTTGGTGACCTCGACCGGCATCCGGACCCCGTCCTCGCCGCTCACGAGCTGGGTCTCCACGTTCACGACGTCCATGATGCGGGTGATCACGGGAGTCAGGTCGGGAATCGGCTTTCCCACGAGGTGGCTCGTCTTCTCGGCGAGCTTCGGGAGGATCCGCTGGATGATCGCGAACTTGTCGCTCGCGAAGTCGCGGCGGCTCTTGCGGGAGATGTGGGTGCGGAGATGCCGCGCGGACGCCTGGAGCGCGAGCGTGAGCTCCTTGTCGATCTCGGGGTCCTCGGCGACGGCTTCCTTCGCCTCGCTCGTGAACGGGATCTTTGTGGAGGCGACGTGGACCAGGAGGACGGCGGGACCGCTCGGGATCCCCGAGCCCCCTTTCTGCTCGAGGCCGTAGCGGCGCCAGTCGAGGTTCGAGATCGCGTTCGTGATCGCGCACGCGCCCTGCTGAAAGAGCAGCGGCACGCGATTCGCGAAGCGGAGGATCTGGACCGGCTGGTCGGGCGGGAGCCCGCCGCCGTAGACGAGGCCGACCTCGACCATGAACGGGAAGCCCCCACGCACCTTGGGCGGGCGGCTCACCGGCGGCGCGTAGAACTCGGGCCGGAGCTCGCCGAGGACGTTCCGGAGCCCGCGCTTGATGAGGGTCGCGCCGATGGGCGAGAGGCATTCCGCCGACGGGGCGACCAGCGGGACCTCGTGCAGTGCCTTGAGGAGCTTCTCCTGGTCCTCGCCCTGGATCGACGAAGGATTCTGGCCGGGACGGAGTCCCGCCTTCTGGAACACCTCGCGCGCGGACCGGGGGCTCACGCCGGCGAGGTCCTTCGAGAGGAACTCGCCGAGCGAGGGACGCCGCGTCGCCTTCAGCAGGTAGCCGAGCTCTCCGAGTTCGAGACCGTACGGGTGCGGGAGCGACTCCTTGCCGACGGCGGGCATCTCCTGCGTCGCGCGCTCGAACGTCACCCGCGTCCCGTCGGGTTCCACGAGCACGATCCGCGCGTGCGGGTTGACGATGGCGGTTCCCCGAAGGTACTCGTACGGCGACTGGCGTCCGCGGATGTAGCGGGCCTTGATGACCAGCTCCACGCGCGTCCCGTGGGGTCGGTCCCAGAGGACGAGGTCCTCGGCGACGATCTTCGGTTGGTTCTTCTGCGTGTCGATGACGAGGTCGAGGACGTGCGCCGCCTCCTCTTCTTCGACCTTGGAGGTGATGTGGGCCGGTCGGGCGGTCGTCAGGTTCGCATAGAGCACCGCGGCGGAGATGCCGATCCCCTGTTGGCCGCGCGCCTGGCGGTTCGAGTGGAAACGGGAACCGTAGAGGAGGCGCGCGAACACGTTCGGGATCTCCTTTCGGAGGATGCCGGGGCCGTTGTCGGAGATCGCGACGCGGAGCCGGTCCTCCCCTTCCTTGCTGACCTCGATCGTGACCTCGGCAAGGATCCCCGCTTCATCGCAAGCATCGATCGCGTTGTCGACCCCTTCCTTTACCGTCGTGAGGAGCGAGCGCTGCGGGTTGTCGAAGCCGAGGATCTGGCGGTTCCGCTCGAAGAACTCGGCGACCGAGATCTCGCGCTGCTTCGCCGCAAGCTGCTGGGCGATCGTGGGGGGAGGTGCCACCGTCAGGAGAGGGGCCGGCTCTCTCCTATAAGAGGCGCGTTCGAATCGAGCGATGACCCTAGGCAGCGCCCGGCCTCGCCGCCCCGGGTCGCGCGGCGATGTCCCGCAGCACGGGTCGGAACGGTCGATACCGGGCGGAATCGAGCGGGTCGACGTCCACCCGAAGGAGGGCCTCCTCGGTGGCGAGGCCGGGGGCCGCGACGGGGGCGGCGGCCATCGGCTCTCCGCGGGAGTCCCACGCGCCCGAACCCCCGCCGAAGATGATCCCGTCCTCGACACCGACCCGGTTCACGAACACCACCGGGAAACCGTTCTCGATCGCGCGCGCGGGCAGGAGGCGCGCGAAGAGAGTGCCGCTCGTCACCGGTGAGGCGGAGACGACGACGAGAAGCTCGGCGCCGCGGAGCGCGAGGTCGCGGGAGACCTCCGGGAAGAAGGTGTCGTAGCAGATCTCGAGGCCGACCGAGCGGGCCGCCACCGGGACGGGCCGACTCTCATCGGTCGCGGTGAAGTGCGCCCCCTCCTCGAACGGACCGAACGTCGGGAGGTAGCGCTTCACCTGGGTGTGGATCTCCCCGTCCGGGCGGATGGCGAGCACCGCGTTGTGAACCTCGCCGGCACGGTCGGCCGAGGCGAGCGGTGCCCCGACGATCAGCGTCGCGCGCGACTCCCGGGCGATCGCCCGAAGCGCGGCGGTCGGCGCGTCCCCCTCCCGGAGGGCCAGGCGATGGATCCGGTCCCCGACGCGGTAGCCGGAAAGGAACAGCTCGGGGAAGATCGCGAGGTCGCTCGGCGCCGCCGCGACCGCGGCGCGGATCCGCTCGAGGTTCGCCTCGACGTCCCCCGGCCGGGGGGCGAGCTGGGCGAGGAGTAGACGCATTCAGTAGAAGTATCGGCGGACCGAGATAAGATAGATGAAGATCACCACGAAGACGAGGAACAGCACCGTGATCGAGCCGGTGAAGAACAGGTAGGTCGTCGTCAGGAAGACGAGGACGATCGTCGTCCAGAGGGCCCACGTCTCCTGGCGCCAGAGCGACGTCGCGATCCCGAGGAGCGCCGCGCCGAGAATGACGAGGATGGCCGCGCCGAGCAGGTCGATCGAGGGGATCAGGTCGAGCGAGGACGGGACGAAGGCCCCGAAGTACGCTGAGAGGAGGTAGATGAGCCCCGCCAGTACGATGACGACCGCGAAGAGGGCGATGAGCACCGAGAGGACCGCGACGCCCACCGGGCGCCGAGGGATCACGCCGGTCGGCTCCCACCGCGGAGGGAGGCTATCGAAGGTGACGGTGCCGTTCCCCGAGCCGCTCCCATCGGCCGAGACTGAGGAGGTTCCGCTCATCGAATCCGCTCCGGGATACGTTCGACTCCGCGCGGGGGACTTGTACCTTTCGTTCGACCGGTGCTCCTAGAAGCGACGCTCGGCCGCCCCACGGGCGAGGAGCTCGAGGAGATGGCGGTACGGGCCCGCGGGGACCGGTTCGAGCGCACGGATCGCGCGGTCGGCCCACTGGGTCGCCTCGGCCCCCGCGTTCGCCCCGGCGTCCGTGAAGTCCGTGAGCTCTCGCAGACGCAGGAGATGCTTCGTCTTCTTGTGGCGGAGCTGGAAGAGCGCCTCGAACTCGGCCTGTCGCTTCGGGTCGAGGCGGGCGAACGCCTCGAGCGACAGCAGGGTCGGGTTCCCCTCGCGGAAGTCCGTGTAGAGCGGCTTTCCGAGGAGGTCGGGGTCGCCGTAGACGTCGAGGAGGTCGTCGCGGATCTGGAAGGCGATGCCGAGCGCGCGGCCGTACTCGCGGAGCGCGTCGATCCGCGGCGCGGTCGCCTCCGCGATCTCGGCGACCGAGCTGAGCGCCGCCGCGATGATCGCCGCGGTCTTCCGCTCGACGATGCGGAAGTAGTGCTCCCGGCCCGTCGAGAGGTCGAAACGGGACGACTCCTGGAGGACCTCGCCCTCGACCAGGTCGGCGCACGCCTCGCCGCACTTGAGGATGATCGAACGGGGGTACTCTGCGGCCAGCTCGAAGGCCCGCACGAACAGGTAGTCGCCCGAGACGATCGCGAGCGGGACGCCGAAAGCGCGAGGCATCGACGGGCGACCGCGCCGCGTCTCCGCATGGTCGATCACGTCGTCGTGGACGAGCGTCGCCGTGTGGATCAACTGGAACGCGGCGGAGAGCGAGTGGATCGGTCGCGTCGCCTCCTGGCCGAGGGAGCGGAACGCGACCGCCATGAGGAGCGGTCGGACCCTTTTGCCTCCCGTCGAACAGGCGTAGCGGGCCGCCTCGGTCAGGTGGGCGTACGTCGAGCCCAGGACCTGCTGGAGCCGCCAATCGATGTCGGCGAGGTCCCGCACGAGGACGGGAACCAGGTCCGAGACCAGCGGGAGCGCCTCGGGACCGAACGTATCGGAGACGAGCGCCTCGAGGGACGGCTCGAGCGCGCCCGGCGAGGTCGCGGGACTCGTCACGAACGTCTCCCGAGCCGGGCGGGCCACCGTAGCCGCATCATCTCGTCGAGACCCGATGCCCCGATATAGCGCATCCCTAACGCAAGGAGCATGTCGGTCCCCGCGAGACGCTCCCCGAACCGCTCGATCCGGGCCGCCCGCTCGAGGGGCCCAAAGAGGGCAGACCGCCAGGCGAGGTCGTAGTCGGCGAGGGGGCGCCCCTCGCGAGCGTGGCGGGCCGCCGCCCGTCCCGCGAGCCAGCCGCTCAGCATCGCGGTCGGGATCCCGCCGCCGTTCGTCGCCATGACGAGGTTCGCGGCGTCCCCGGCGAAGAGCGCGTGTCCGCGGACGAGGCTCTCCGGCGGCGGACCGACCGGCACCCACCAGTGCGTCAGCTCCCGCGCCGGGCCGAGCCCCTGGGAGGCGAGGAACTCGCGGAGCAGGACGTCGAGGGAGCGCCCCGGCGTCGCCCGCGAGACCCCGAGGCCGACGTTCGCGTCGTTCGCCCTCGGGAACCGCCACGCGTACCCTCCCGGCGCGACGTGGCCGAAGTGGAGGTCGATCTCGTCGGTGAGGGGTCCGTCCACGGTCGCGGTGACCATACGGAACATCGTCCGTTGCGGCTGGAACCCGACCGCCCGTCCGACCGTCGAGAGCGGCCCGTCGGCGGCCACGATCGTCCCGGCCCGAACCGAGGCGCCCCCCGCCAGTCGGACCTCGTCCCCGCGGACGTCCGTGACGCCGACCGGGTGCCGCAGCTCGGCCCCGGCCCCCTCGGCCCGGTAAGCGAGCGCCTTATCGAACGCCCGCCGCGAGACGGTGTACCCCGAGAGCGGAAACCGGAACCGGTGCCCGTAGGGAGAGACGCAGGACATCCAGCGAGTCTCCCGAAGGACGGTCCCCGAGGGGATGTCGAACGCCTCGGCGATCAGTTCGGGGCAGCCGAACAGGTCCACGAGCTCGCGGGCTGCCGGAACGAACTCGCCGCACTGGACGGGATGGCCGAGCTCGGGACGATGGTCGAGGAGCAGCGTCGTCGCGCCGCCCTCCGCCGCCGCTCGGGCGGCGAGCGACCCCGCGGGTCCCGCTCCCACGACCACGACATCGTACGCCTCCAATCCCTCACGCTCCGACGCTGACGAAGTGGTACGCCGCCGACTGGATCGCGCCGAGGACGGGCTGGGGGTAGATCCCGATGAGGACGATCATCGCCGCGATGATCGCGATCGTCGCCGCGCGTCCATAGCCGAGACCCCCGACCGGGAGCGCGGGCGGTCCGGCACCGCCGACCACCGCCCCCGCGAGCGCCGGGTCGGGCGCGGGCGACGGGTCGAAGAACATCACCTTGAGGACCCTCGCGTAGTAGAACACCGAGAGCGCGCTATTGAGGAGACCGGCGACCGCGAGCCCGATGAACCATCCCTGGGCCTGGACCGCCGCGCTGAAGAGGACGAACTTCGAGACGAAGCCGATCGTGAGGGGGACGCCCGCGAGCGAGAGCAGCATCAGCGCGAACGAGACGCCGAGGAACGGCCGACGGGTTCCGAGGCCCCGCCAGTCGCTGATCAGCGGCCCCACGCCGAGCGCGGCGACCGCGCCGACGATCAGGAACGCTCCGGTCTTCATCAGGACGTGCGCGAACACCTGGAGGGTCGCGCCGCCGAGCGCGGGAGCGCTGCCGATCACGATCCCGATCAGCATGTACCCGGCCTGGCTGATCGAGGAGTACGCCAGCATGCGCTTCATTTCCTTCTGCAGGAGCGCGAGCACGTTCCCCACCGTCATCGTGAGCACGGCGAGGACGGCGAGCGCGATCTGGAAGCTCGGCCCGAGCGCGACCGACCCCCCGAAGAGCCCGTAGCCGCTCTGGCCGACCGGGCCGAGCGCGAGCACCGGACCCAGGAAGACGAGGAAGAACGCGAAGACGCCGATCTTCTTCGTGCCGCCGGCGAGGAACGCCGAGACGTCGTCCGGCGCGCCGTCGTAGACGTCGACCGCCCAGGCGTGGAACGGCACGAGCGTGACCTTGAACGCGAGCCCGGCGATCAGGAACCCGTAGCCCAGGAGGACCAGGGTCGGGTACGCGACCGCGGTCCCCGCTTCCCGGATGAGGTAGAGGTTCGTCGTGCCGTACGCTCCGAAGAGGAGCGACGCGCCGAAGAACGAGAGCACGGTCGAGAGCGCGCCGATGATGAAGAACTTCATCGCGGCCTCGAGCCCGCGCACGCTCTTGCGCGGGTAGGCGACGAGGAGGTAGGAGGAGATGCTCACGACCTCGATCGCGAGCAAAAGGAAGATCAGGTCCGACGCGATCGCGACGAGGAGCATCCCGATCGTCGCGAGCAGGAGGAGCCCGAAGAAGATCGGAGCGCCGCGCTCGTTCGAGGGCCGGCTCGTGGAGGCGAGGCAGACCAGGAACGCCGCGAGGAGGAAGATCGCCTGGAAGATGAGCCCGAGCGACGTGAACGTCCAGAGCGGCGCCGTCCCGGCGGCGGGCAGCGCGTCGATCTGGCTCGGCGGGATCGTCGCGAGGAAGGCGAGCGGCGCGAACCCGAGGTCGGCGACCACGAATCCGAGCGCCGCGACCACGACCGCGACGGCGATCCCGCCCGTGAGCTCGATGCGTCGGACCTTGAGCACGTCGAGCAGGAAGATCAGGAGCGCTCCCGCGAGCAGGATGAGCTCGGGGAGGAACGGGACGACGAACGAAGTGAACGTCATCGATTCACGTCCCCGGCCATCCTTTGATCGGCGAGTTGACGATGATGTTCACGAGCAGGCTCGGGAGGATACCGAAGAGCACGGTCATCGCGACGAGGAGCCCCATCCCGGCGCCTTCGTACCAGGGAAGGTCGTGCGCGTCGGCCGGCACGTTTTTCGGCGGCCCGAAGAGGACCCGTTGCATCATCCAGAGATAGAACGCCGCGGTTACGACCAGCACGGCGAGCGGGATCAGCACCCAGTAGCCGAGGGCGTTCCAGGTGGCGAGGAACGCGGTGAACTCCGCCGGGAAGCCGATCAGGGCCGGCAGCCCGAGCGAGGCGAGCGAGCCGGCCATGATCATCGTAGAGAGTGCCGGCGCGCTCGGCGTGATCCCCCCGATCGCGGAGATGTCGCGGGAGCCGTACTGGTGGTGCACGCTCCCCGACGCCATGAACAACAGCGCGCTCACGATCCCGTGGGCGAACATCAGCAGGACCGCGGCGAGGAGCCCGAGCGAGGAGTTGAGGGCGATCGCGAGGAGCACGATCCCCATGTGGTTGATCGAGGAGTACGCGACCATCCGCTTGATGTCCCGCTGGGCGAGCGAGAGGACCGAGCCCCAGATGATCGTCAGGAAGGCGATGACGAAGAGGAGCGGCTGGGTCGAATGGAAGCCGTTCGGTAACACCTCGACGGCCCACCGGATCAGCCCGTAGCCGCCGAGCTTGAGCAACAGCCCCGCGAGCAGCACCGAGCCGCCGGTCGGCGCCTCGACGTGGGCGTCCGGTAGCCACGTGTGGAACGGGACGATCGGGAACTTGACGGCGAACCCGAAGAAGAGGGCGAGGAAGAGGAACGTCTGGACGACCGGCGAGAGACCTCGCGCGGCCGCGTAGACCGAGGAGAAGTCGAACGAGGTCGCGCCCGAGTAGAAGACGAGGGCGAGCAGACCGACCAGCATCACGATCGACGCGACGTGGGTGTAGACGAAGAATTTGATCGCGGCGTAGCGTCGGTTAGGTCCGCCCCAGTAGCCGATGAGGAAGAACATCGGAACGAGGACGGCTTCCCAGAAGAGGAAGAACAGCAGGATGTCGAGCGCGATGAACACACCAAAGCAGCCGAGGCACGTCAGCATCAGGAGGCCGAAGTACCCCGCCGGCCGGTGCGTCTCCCCCCACGAGTAGACGACCGTCGCGATCTGGAGGACCGCGGTCAGAAGGATCAGGACGAGGGAGATGCCGTCCACGCCGACCGAATAGTTGACGTGCATCCAGGCGAGCGAGATCCAGGTGTAGGTCTCGGTGTCCGAGAATCCGGGGACGAGCGACCCCGAATAACCGGGCCAGCCGCTGTAGCTCGCGAGCAGGAGCCCGACCTCGGCGAGGAACACGATCGACGTGGCGAGCGCGACCCACCGGGCCTTCGCCCCCGCGAAGAACGTCCCGACCGTTCCGACGAGCAGGCTCGCGAGGATGATCGACAGGAGGGGCAGCATCTAGGCGCCTCCGAACTTCGCGAGCAGGTACGGGCCGATGATGAGGAGGAGGACGAACAGCGCGACGAGCCCGGCGACGACATAGGCTGCGTAGTCCGAGACGAGCCCGGACTGCATCGAGCGCAGGCGGTTGCTCGCGGACGCGAACATCCGCTCGAGGCCGTGAACGGCGCCGTCAATGACGAACCGGTCGAAGAAGTCCGCGGCGCGTGCGCCCGTGTAGACGGCGCGCAGCCCGACCCAGTCGTAGGCGACCTTGAAGTAGTATCGGTTCAGGAGCAGGCGCCGCACGGGTTGGAGCGCGCTCGTCTCCGAGAGAGCGTAGACCCGACCGTTCCCCCACATCGACCAGGCGAGGCCGATCCCTCCGACGCCCAGGGCGACGCTCGCGGAGGAGAGGAGGAGGTCGGTCGTTCCGTACATCGGGGGGATGCCGGCGACGCCCGCACCGCTGAGGAGGAGCGACTGGAACCCCGGCAGGAAGATGAACAGTCCCGCGACGACCGCGAGTGCGGAAAGGATGACGAGCGGGACCTGCATCACCCACGGACCCTCATGCGCGGCGGGGAGCGTCGGGTCGCGGGGGCCGTTGCCCGAGAACGCGAGGAACCACGCGCGGAAGATGTAGTAGGCCGTCAGGAAGACCGTGACGAACGCCATCAGGAAGAACGGCCAGTAGAGCGGATGGCTGCCGAGCTGGGAGTAGACGGCGGAGAGGATGTCGTCCTTGCTCCAGAACCCGGCGAACGGGGGGATTCCCGCGAGCGCGAGCCCGCCGATCGCGAACGCGGCGGCGGTGAGCCCCATGGGCTTCTTGAGGCCCCCCATCTTGAACAGGTCCTGGGTGCCGACCGCGTGGATAACCGAGCCCGCGGCGAGGAAGAGGAGCGCTTTGAAGAACGCGTGCGTGAAGAGATGGTAGAGTCCGACCATCGCGAAACCCGCGCCGATGGCGAGGACCATGTAGCCGAGCTGGCTGATCGTCGAGTAGGCGATCACGCGTTTGATGTCGGGGTGGACGAGCGCCATGGTCGCGGCGAAGAACGTCGTGAATCCTCCGACGGCGACGATCGCGAGCTGGTCGGTCGCGGTGAACCCGAGGAACACGCTCGTGATCGCGAGCAGGTAGACGCCCGCGGCGACCATCGTCGCCGCGTGGATGAGCGCCGAGACCGTGGTCGGGCCCTCCATCGCGTCGGGCAGCCAGACGTGGAGGGGGAACTGGGCGCTCTTTCCCGCCGCTCCGCCGAGGATCAGGAGGCCGGCGACGGTGAGGAGGGTCGTGTTCCCACCCATCGACGCGGCGAGGAACGGCGTGTTCCCGTGGACGAACACGAACCCGCTCGCGGCCCACCCACCGGTGCCGGGGGGTCCTGCGGTCGCATAGGTCGAGAAGAACAGGAAGATCCCGAGGAGGAACAGCACGTCCCCCACGCGCGTGACGAGGAACGCCTCCTTCGCCGCGCTCGCGGCACTCGGCTTCTCGTAGTAGAATCCGATGAGGAAGTACGAGCAGACCCCGACGAGCTCCCAGAAGAGGAAGAACTCGAGGAGATTGTTCGCGAGGACGAGCCCGGTCATCGAGGCCAGGAACAGGGAGAGCTCGGCGTAGTACCGGGGCAGCCCGTGGTCGTGGTGCATGTACCCGATCGAGTACAGCATCACGACGAAGCCGACCACCGTCACGACGACGAGCATCAGGGACGAAAGGGGGTCGACGAGCGTCCCCATCACGAGCGAGAACCCGCTCGGGAACGGTCCGGGCGCGGGCGGGAGATGGAGCCACGTGAACTGGACGTTGGTGTACGTGCCGGGGCTCATCGTCTCCCCGATCGCGATGAGGACCCCGAGGACCATCGCGGCTCCCGAGAGCACGACCGCGATCCAGCCGCCCCACTCCCACTTCGAAAGGCGCGACCCGGCGATACCGACGATGACGAACGAGATCACCGAGAGGAGCGGGACGACGAACGCCCAGTCGAAGAGGCCGTTGAGCGAGACCGTGACCTACTCCCTCCCTACAGTTTGAGCTCGTTCGCCCGGGCGACGTTGATCGTCCCCTTCAGGCGGTTGAGCGCGAGGACGATCGCGAGGCCCACCGCGACTTCGGTCGCCGCGAACCCGATCAGGACGACGGCGATCGACTGGCCGGCGATCCCGTTCGCGCTGGGCGCGAACGCGGCGAAGTAGACGAAGTTCAGGATCGCGGCGTTCATCGCGATCTCGATCGAAATGAGGAGGAGGATGAAGTTCCGCCGGGTGAGGATCCCGAAGACCCCGATCCCGAACAACGCGGCGGAGAGCGCGAGGAAGCCCGTAAGGGCGAGCGCGGTCACTCGCGTCCCTCCCGCACGAGGTAGATCGCGCCGGCGACCCCGCTGAGCATGATCAGACCGAGCAGGAGCAACCAGGGCCCGCTCGGGCCGAAGAGGTTCACCGAGAGCGCGGTGGGGTCGTAGACCTGGATCGTCGTCGTCGACTGGGGAAGCTCGCCTAACGCCGAAACGAGGAAGACGAACGTCACGATCGCGAGCGCGACGGGCACCGGGCCGATCCCGGTCGCGGCTTCGCGGGAGAAGATCCTCTTGCGGGTCGTCATGATGCCGAAGAGCAGGAGGATCGTCACGGCCCCCGCGTAGACGCCGAGCTGGAAGACCCCGAGGAACGGCGCGTCCAGCAGGAAGTAGATCGCGGCGAGGTCGACGAAGAACACGGCGATCCAGAGGATCGTGTGCACGAGCTCACGGGTGAGGAGCGAGAGGGTCGCGGTGACGACCGCGACGATCGCCAGGGCGAGGAACGCCAGTTCCTCGAGGCTCACTTGCGAGTCCCCCAGAACAGGCACTCTTTGGGACAGACACTGATGCAGGTACCGCAGCGAACGCAGTCCGAGTCGTTGATGACCGGTTCCTTCCAGATCCGCTTCGCAAGCTTCTCGCCGGGCTTCGGCTCGGCCTTCGGGATGTCGAGCATCGTGATGCACTGCGTGGGGCAGTCACGGGAGCACGCGTTGCAGCCGATGCAGACCGGCGGGTCGAGCAGGATCGCGTCCTCGTTCTCCGGGCGCTCGACCCGGATCGGGTTCATCGGCAGCTTGTGCCGGAACACCTCGTAGAGCTTCTCGGGCGAGTAGACCATCTCCGAGCGCTTCGGGGTCGAGAGCTCGTAGCGCGTCGTCATCGTGAGGCACCCTTCGGGGCACGCGTCGGAGCAGAACCCGCAGTAGCTGCACTTGCCGTAGTCGATCTCGGGGCACTTCTTCGGGTGCTTCGGGTCTCCGCCCGGCACCGTGACCATCTCGATGCAGATGTCCGGGCAGGAGAACGCGCAGAGGTTGCAGCTAATGCACGTCGCGATGTTCAGCGCGTGGACCCCCCGGTAGTTGTCCCAGACGTGGCCCACTCCGATCGGCTCCCCGGACGCGATGCGCACCTTGTCCCGGAACTTCGGGTCTTCGAGTCGCTCGTACGGGTAGACGATCGTCGACGGATGCACGAGGCTCTTCGCGAACTGCCGCGCCGCGGTCGCCATGGGCCGGGCGACGAAGAGGATCGGATTCTCGTTCGGCTTTTCTTTCGCGGTGATCGTTTCGGACATGGACGCTCCCCTCCTAGACTCCCATCGACGGAACGCATCCGAACACTGGGAGGCACTTCACCGTGACGAGTACGGCCGCGAGGAAGATCGAGAGGAGGCTCAACGGGATCATGCGGTTCCATCCGACCCGCAGGAGCTGGTCGGTCCGTACCCGGGGGAGCGACGCCCGGACCCAGACGAAGAGGCCGAAGACGAGGTACGTCTTCAGCATGAACCAGAAGATCCCGGCGAGCGGGAACGAGGTCGCGGCGCTCGGTACCCACGTCGGCATCGTCCATCCGCCGAGGAAAAGGAGGACCACGAGGATGCTACCGACGAGCGCGCGCAGGTAGTCGGCGAGCATGAAGAACGCGAAGAGCATCCCCCCGTACTCGGTGTTCCAGCCCTCGACGAGCTCCGCTTCGGCCTCGGGGAGGTCGAAGGGGATCCGCTCCATCTCGGCGAGCATGCCCGCGACGAAGACGATGAGCGCGACGATGAGCGGGCCCCAGAACCAGTAGTTCTGCTGCTCGTAGACGATCGTCGTGAGGTTGAAACTCCCGGCCACGATCACGACGGCGACGACCGCGAGGAGGATCGGGACCTCGTAGGCGATCATCTGGGCGGCCGAGCGCATCCCGCCCATCAGCGAGTACTTGTTGTTGCTCGACCACGCACTGATGAAGATGAACAGCGGCGCGAACGAGAAAATCGCGAGGGCGAGCAGGAGGGTGAGCGGCAGCGGGCCGGAGTTCCAACCGGTGGAAATCGGAAGGACGCCGAAGATGACCAGGCTCGTCACCATGTAGGCGACCGGCCCCGAGTAGAAACCGAGCGAGTCCGCGTCCTTCGGCTGGAAGGTGTTCTTCCGGAAGAGCTTCATCCCGTCCGCGAAGTTCTGGAGCAGCCCCGCGTACCCGACGTGCATCGCCCCGCGGCGGTCCATGAAGCGACCGAGCAGTTTTCGCTCCCACCAGATGAGCACGATCGTGTTGAGCATGCTCGCGGCGAGCAGGATCGCCGCGAAGATCAGGACGGCCAGCCCGACGATCACGTCGCCGTTGGTCACGGCCGCGCGGGCCGGACCGGGCAGGATCGAGCCGACGGCGTTCAGTATCGCGCTCGAGACATCGAACGAGACCGAGTAGAGGGTAACGGTCGCCATCGATGCCTAGCGGTCGACCTCCCCGACGCAGACGTCGACGCTCCCCATGATCGGCGGGATGTCGGCCACATGGTACCCGACGAGGTACTGGCGCGCCGCACTGACGTTGGCGAAGACCGGGGAACGGAACTTGACGCGGTAGGGATGCTCGCCGCCCTCGTTGATGACGTACGCTTGCGCTTCCCCGTGCGGCTCCTCGACGGCGGAGAACCCGACGCCCTTGGGGTAGCTTCGTTTGAGCAGGTACCCCTCGTTGCCGATCGGCGCGTACGGCGCGCCGAGCCAGCGCGGGAGGCGCTCGGCGACCACGGGCCCAGGATGGCGGTCGAGCCAGTCGACGACCTGTCGGAGGATACGGACCGATTGCCGCATCTCCTCCATGCGGACGAGGTAGCGAGCCGTCACGTCGGCGGCGTCCGCGACCGCGACGTCGAAGTCGAGCTGGTCGTAGACGGCGTAGGGTCGGTCCTTTCGGAGGTCGCGTTTCACGCCGGCCGACCGGATCATCGGACCGGTGACGCCGTAGGCCACACAGTCGTTGGCCTTCAGGACCCCGAGGTTGTCGCAGCGCTCTCGGAAGATCGTCGACCCCATGCACAGCTGCTCGTACTCCGGAAACCGGTTCGAGAGCCAGTCGAGGACCTTCCGTGCCTGGTCGGTGAATCCCAGCGGAAGGTCGTTGCGGACCCCGCCGACGCGCATGTATTCGTACGTCATCCGCGCGCCGGTGTAGCTCTGGAAGAGGTCGAGGACGAGGTCGCGATCCCGCATCGAGTAGAGGAACGGGCTCATCAGTCCGATATCCTGCACGAACGCGGCGTACCACATCAGGTGGGAGCCGATCCGCTGGAACTCGTCGCACAGGACGCGAAGGTACTCCGCTCGTTCCGGCGGGACGATGTGGAGCGCGTCTTCGGCCGAGAGGATGTAGAGGTGCTCCCACGCGAATCCGGCGACGTAGCAGCACCGGTCCATGAGGGTGATGACCTCGTTGTAGTGGCGGTCCTCGCTGATCTTCTCGATTCCGCGGTGGAGGTACCCCATCTCGGGGTCGACATCGAGGACCATCTCGCCGTCGATCTTGACGCGGAGGTTCCAGAGGCCGTGCGTCATGGGGTGCTGGGGCCCCATGTTGATCCACATCTCAGACATGGCGCGTCTTCACCTCGAGCTCCTCCGGTTCGTGGAGCTTGAAGGAGCGGAGCAGCGGGTGGAAGGTGTACCCGTCCGGCATCAACAGGTGCCGCAGGTCGGGGTGGTGGTCGAAGGAGATGTCGAGAAACTCCCAGGTTTCCCGCTCGTGCCAATTCGCGCTCGGCCAAATGGACGATGCGGTCTCGATGTGCGCGGCCGCCGCGGGAAGGTCGGCCGAGAGGATCACGTACTGCTTGGCCTCGTCCGACCAGGCGACGTAGACGACCTCGCGGTGGTCGACCCAGTCGATGCCGCCCACCATGGAGAGGTGACCAAAGTGAAGGTCATCGCGCACGGCCCGGAAGAGGTCGAGGGCTCCGTCGGGGCGGAATCGAACCCGTCCCGCGGTGCCGGAGAACGGTTCGACGCCCAGCAGCCGCTCGCCGAGCTTGGGTCCCAGTTCTCGAGCAAGGTCGTCCGGCTGCACCGCGTTCTCTCCTGGGGCGACGAAGGGCGGTCCGCCTACTCCTTGCGCTCCCGGATCAGTTCCTCGAGCTTCAGGATCCCGTCGAGCATCGCCTCGGGGCGTGGAGGGCAGCCGGCGATATAGATGTCCACGGGGACGAGCTTGTCGACACCGGGAACGACCGAGTACGCGGTCCGGAAGGGACCGCCGCCCGTCGCACAGTTTCCCATCGCGATGACCCACTTCGGCTCGGGCATCTGCTCGTAGAGGGTGACGAGCTTGTGCGCGACCTTCCACGTGACCGTGCCGTTGACGATCATCAGATCGCACTGACGCGGTGAGGAACGGGGGACGACCCCGAACCGTTCCGCGTCCCACCGGGCGCCGAACGCGGCGGCGAACTCGATCGCGCAACACGCGAGACCCCAGTGGAGGGGGAAGAGCGAGTTCCTCCCGGCCCAGTTGAAGACCGGCCGGATGACCTTCGCCTGTCCCTGCTCCGCGATCAGCGACGTCAGCGCCTCGCGGGCCGCGGGAAGGAACTCCTTGGCCCGGAGGGCCTCGATCTCAATGAACGGCACCGCGGCCTGGCCGACCATCGGAAGCTCCCCTTCGAGTCGGAAGTCACTTGGGGGAGCGGCCTTCGGCGGTACCACCTGAGCCGGTGGGGTCGTCAAACGACCCACCTCTTCTCTCCGCTCAGGGCGTAGTAGATCCCCGTGATCGCGAGCGCCGTGAACCCGACCGCGATGAAGATCGGAAACCACGAGGAGTTCGCCCCCCGGAACGTCAGGGCCCAGAGCGCGAGGATGAACCCGAGGACATCGACCGCAACGAACACGATGGCGAACGTGTAGTGTTGCGTCGGGAAGTCGATCTGGGCCTCCCCCTCGGCCTCTTCGCCGCACTCGTAGGTCGTCCGCTGAAGGTACGACTGGCGGCGCTTGGCCCCCAACGTGCGGTTCGCGATGAGCGAACCGACGCCGAAAGCCGCGGCGACGAACACAAAAACGAGGAACGTCGTGGTGCCGGCTTCCATCGAACCCTCCTACCGCTCACCAGTGTCAATGAGTTAGGACCGCTAGTCGTTATTTAACCTCAACCGGCCGAGAGCAAAATTCGTGTCGTTCCGGAGCCTCCGCTGTCGTTAAGCGAGCGGTCCGGGTCCTTCGGCCGCGATGCGCGACGAGAGCTTTCGGACCCCGATCACGCTCGCGGGCCGTTACGTCGAGCTCGTTCCCTTGGAACCGTCGCATCGGGATGCCCTCTTTGAGGCGTCGCGGGATCCGGAGGTATTCCGCTTCCTACGGACCGGGCCGGTGCCCACCCCGGAGGGGATGACTCGCATCATCGCGGACCTTCTCGATAATTTCGCGGTGGGGTCGGACCTCCCCTTCACGACGCGGTTGCTCTCCGGCCATCGACCGATTGGGATGACCCGATACCTCCGCATCGACCGAGCCAATCAATGGGTGGAGATCGGCGGGACCTGGTTGGACCGCCGGTACTGGCGCACTCCGATCAACACCGAGACGAAGCTCTTGTTGATGCGCCACGCGTTCGAGGAAGAGGACGTGCACCGCGTCCAACTGCAGACCGACCTTCGCAACGAGCGCTCCCAGCGCGCGATCGCGCGCCTCGGAGCGACGCGCGAAGGCGTCCTGCGAGACGACGTCCTGCTTTCGGACGGATACCGCCGTTCGTCGGTGTACTACAGCGTGCTGCAGTCCGAATGGCCCGCGGTACGCGCCCGGCTCGAGTCGGCACTCGAGCGACCGTGGTCGCCCTCGGCCGGCCCTTAAGGCGGGGGAAATCGCGGCGGCCGTTTGTCTCGGAAGGCCCGGATCCCCTCCGGCAGCTCGGTACCCTCCGCCGCCTCGACCGCCCCCCGGCGCTCGAGCATCATCTGGCTCTCGAGGCTTTCGCAGAAGGCGGCGGTCATGAGGCGCTTCATCCATCCGTAGGCGAACGTCGGTCCTTCGGCGAGCTCGGTGGCCCGAGCCCAGGCGCGCGCCTCGAGCTCGCCGGCCGCGACGACCTCGTGGACGAGTCCGAGCTCGCGCGCTCGCGGCGCGGGGATTCGAGCGTTCGTGAAGAGCATCTCCTGCGCGAGCCCGATCCCGAGGAAGTGCGGAAGGAAGTAGGTGAGTCCGCCGTCCGGGACGGCGCCCAACGCGGGAAACGCCGGGACGAGCACGGCGTTCTCGGAGGCGATCCTCCAATCCGCGGCGAGCGCGAGCGAGAGCCCGCCTCCGGCGGCGACGCCGGGCAGCGACGCAAGGACCGGCTTCCGCATGCCCACGATCTCGCGAATCGCGAGCTCTTGACCGGCGGTCAGTTCGTGGAAGAGGAGAGGGAGGGTACCGTGCTCGCGGTGCTCGTCCATCATCGCTACGTCTCCTCCCGCGCAAAAGGCCCGGCCCTCGCCCGTGAGGATCACGGCCCGGACCGTCGTGTCGAGCGCCGCCGACTGGAGCTCCTTACGGAAGACGGCGAACGTCGGGACGTCGATCGCGTTGAGGCGGTCGGGCCGGTTGAAGCGGATCTCGACCACAGCGCCGCGGCGTTCCGTACGGATCTCGTTCGGCATGGCTCGGTCGGCGCGAGCCTCCACGGCGGCTTATAACCTGCGAAGCGACCCGGCCAATTCTCGACGCCCCGCCAAGGCGTAAAGGTCGGGTGGACCTTCGACGGCGGGGATCCCATGCCCGGTGCGGGGGAGACGCGGCCGCTCCCTCCGGTCGACGTCCTCGTCGCGACGTACAATTCCGCTCGGGACCTCGATGCGTGTCTTGGTGGGGCGCGGTCGTATCTACCGATCGAGAAGCTGATCGTCGTCGACCGGAACAGTACGGACGGGACCCCAGAGATCGCCCGACGCTTCGGGGCCGAGGTCCACTTCGAGGAGGTCGGACTGGGCTATGCCCGGACCTTGGCGCTCGCTCGGGCGACGACGGAGTACGTCCTCTTCCTCGATGGCGACGTGATCCTGCGCCGCCCGGATTTCTATTCGGCGGCGCTCATCGAGGCCCACAAGCCCCGTGTCGCGGCCGTCGTGGGCACGTCGGTCGGGCACCCCTTCCTCTACGGACTCCCCCTCGGACTGACGCTGCTCCGCCGCGACTGGGCCTCCCGCGTGAAAATCCCGGCGGAGGCGCAGGGAGCGGAAACGTACTACCTACGGAACGCGGTGCGCCGTCAGCACCTTCGAGTGCGGTACGTCCCGGACGCGATGGAGCATCGATCGATCTACCGAGTGCGAAACTGGCCCGAATGGCAGGGAGCCCAGTTACGGCGCGCGGCCGGATGGAGCCCCTACGAGCTCGCGAACGCGCTCGAGGTGGTGATGCTCATCGCGCTCAACAGTCGAAATCCCCGAACCGTTCTCCACGCGCCGTTGTTCTACGGAAAGCTCCTTCGAGGGTTCTTCGCTCCGGACCACTGGGGGACCCTCGACCGGCGTCGGGTCGCTCCCGTCGCTTAGCGGCGCCACTCGACCGCGGCGTGCTCGCTCGCGAGCGCTCGGGCGATCTCGGGGATCTCGTAGTCGAGGTTCTCGACGACCTTGTCGCCCACCGGTCGCCGCTCGAGCACCACCCCCGTCCGGGAGACGAGGAAGAGGTACGAGCGATCCTTCATGTCCACGCCGAGGCAGAGTCCATGGTCCGAGACGAGGTACTTGAGCGCGAGCCGTTCCGAATAGATCTTCATCGCTTCGGAGGAACGCGGAGTTCGAGCCGTTCGCCCTAGGTCGAATTCCCGCTCGACGTATCCGTCGGGGGTCGGCGGCGCCGAGGGTCGTTGGGGGAGGACGCGGTATTCGTGGGGGCCGGGGAACTCGCGGGCGGTGCGCGCGTCGGCGCGGGCGGCGGGGGCGGAGCGATGTCGTCCGCCTCGGGGAGGTCCGGAACGGCGGCGGCCTTGCTCGACTTCCCCGAGTACGAGCTGACCATCGAGGTCGATGCGTCGGATTCCGCCTTGATCTCGTCCTCGATCGACTTGATCTCGGTCATCAGCTCGTCCTGCTTCGGGATCGGCCCGAGGATATCGTCCATCGACCCGATCCGGGCCTCGAGGTCGTTGAGCGAGTTCAGTTGGCGGTCGGGCACCTGACGACTCGTGCCGAGGTACTCGGAGGCGCCTTCCATCAGACGGGAGAACTCGAACGGGAACAGGATCTTCGTCGCTTGACCGTTCCCCACGGCGGCGACGGTGTCGAGCGAGAGGACGGTCAGCGCCTTGGCGTCGAGGGTTCCGGCCCCGAGCGCGAGGATCCGGAGTCGTTGGGACTCTCCCTGCGCCTCGAGGATCGTCGCGACCCGGGCACCCTCGGCCTCGAGGATCTGCGACTGGCGTACCCCTTCGGCCTGGAGGATTCGAGATCGCTTCTGACCTTCGGCGACCAGGATGGCGCTGCGCTTCTCGCCGTCCGCTCGAAGGACGGCCGCGCGCCGCTGCCGTTCCGCCGAGGTTTGCTCCTCCATCGCGGTCTTGACCGGTCCGACGGGGTCGACTTCCTTGATCTCGACCGCATCGACCCGGACGCCCCACTTGTCGGTCGACTCGTCGAGGATGTCCCGCAGCCGGGTGTTGATCCGCTCGCGGTTGTAGAGGACCTCATCCAGTTCCATGTCGCCGATGATCGACCGGAGGGTCGTCTGCGCGAGCGCGAGGGTCGCGACCTTGTAGTTCTGGACCTGGAAGATCGCCTTCGGCGCGTCCACGACCTTGATGTAAATGATCGCGTCGACGTTCGTCGGCGAGTTGTCCTTCGTGATGACCTCCTGGCGGGGCACCTCGAGCACCTGGGTACGGAGGTCGATCTTGAGGACCTGCGCGAGCGGGCTGACGATGTTGAACCCCGGATTGATCATCCGCTTGTACGAACCGAGCAGGGTGACGATCCCTTGCTGGTACGGTTGGATCGTGTAGATCATCCGGGTGAGCAGAACGAGCAGGATCACCAGGATCAGGACGGATGCGACGATGACCCCCGTGTAATCGACCATCTTCTACCACCTCAGACCGGGGCCGAAGGTCCCGCCATGTTCGGCGGGCGAGCGCGACCGCCGAGGTAACGCTTTCCTACGCTACCTACCCGCATGGTTCAGCTCGACGGGGGTGGGTCGATCGGCTGTACCGTCACGGAAACTCCTTCGCCATGGATCACGCGGACCCGGGTGCCGACCGGGATCGGCTGGTCCGAGCGAGCCGACCATACCTCGGACCTCACCTTCACCTTGCCCCGAAGGTTGTTGGGTTCGACCGGCGCGATCACGACGGCCTCTTCCCCGACGAGCCCGCCGCTGGTCGTGCTCATCGGCCGATGCACCGGGGCGACCCAGCGGTAGTACGGGATCTCGATCAACGCGCCGAGGATCGCGGCGATGACGACGAGGAGCGGGCCGAGGTAGCTGTCGAGAAGGAGGTTCGGAAGGAACAGGTAGAGGAAACCGGCGACCAGCA
Source organism: Thermoplasmata archaeon (assembly GCA_049585415.1). Lineage (GTDB taxonomy): Archaea > Thermoplasmatota > Thermoplasmata > Lutacidiplasmatales > UBA184 > Lutacidiplasma. Next base: position 42,984 of record JBAUZT010000001.1, read on the forward strand.
GGATCGTCCCCGGGATAATCAGCAACGCGCCCGGATGGATCAACTCGAAGGCGAGCAGCGCGATGCCGATGATCACGATGGTAATGCCGATCGTATCGTTGACGACGACCATTGAACGCTTCGGGAGAATATCGACTCCGAAGATAAGGCCGGCGCCGCTTCTCGGGAGCGCGGCCGCACCCTAACGGATGTAGTTCTGGGTGCTCGCAAGGTCGAAGCGCGATACGACCTTCAGGCGCTGTCCGTTCCCGCTCGGGGCGTACGCGAGGAACGGGTAGAGGCGCCACAGGTCCCCCTCGGCCATCCGGGTCGCCACGTGGTCCGGGCCGAACGCCGTCCGGGTCACATGGGCCGTGACCTTGCGAACGGCGTCCTCGGCGAGGTAGCCGAGCGAGTGCAAGTACTCGTGCGCGAGGATCACGTAGACGAAGCTGTTGAACTCCAGCGGCGACGTCGCGTTGGCGCGCATCGCCTGGACGAGCCCTTCGTTGAGCACGATGAGGTTGCCGGTGACCTGCCAGTACGCTCCGACGTACGGCGGGAGGTTCGAGAGCCCGAGTCCGAGCCCGGGCCGTTCGATCCCGAGCACTCGGTGGACCGCGCCGCGGACGACCCGGAACACCGCGTCGTAGTCGGCGGTCGACTCGAGCGTTCGCGAGAGCGGGAACGCGACCGACGGAGCGGCCTCGTGCGGGCGACGGGGAGGGACCCCCGCCGCGGGCGGCCGTCCCGGGGTGATCCACGTGAACGTCATCGACAGAACCAGTTCGCAAGGGCGGATATAGCCGAGGTTACGGCGGCACCACATGGCTACCCCCGCCTCTCGGAGACCCTCCGAGAGTCGCCCGAGACCCTAAGTGACGGACGGAGTACCCCGTCGGAATGCCTCGACCCGAAGACGTCGTCTTTCCCCGCCGCCGCGAGCGCACGGAGGACCGGCTCAAGGAACGACAGGCGCGGAAGCTCCTCGACGAGTTCTTCGACCACGCAACCCTCCTCGCGGTCTCCCGTCTCGTGAACCAGGGCCAGTTCGAATCGATCGATTTCCCGATCTCGACCGGCAAAGAGGGCGGCGTGTTCCGAGCGACCAAGGGCAACGAGTACCGGGCGGTCAAGGTCTACCGGATCGGGAACACGACGTTCCGCCATCTGCCGGACTACGCGCTGGAGCAGCTCCGACGACAGACGAACGTCCGAAATTATGGGGGTCTCATCCTCGCGTGGACCCGGCGGGAGCACACGATCCTCGGACGGCTCGCGGAGGCGGGGGTGCGCGCGCCCCGACCGTACGGGCACCTGAGGAACGTGCTCGTCATGGAGTTCATCCACGATGGCGAGGCACCGGCCCCCCGGTTGCGCGATGCGATGATCGAGGACCCGCGCGCCGTCTACGAGGACCTGGTGACCCAGATCGGCCGCATGGTGCGAAAGGCGCACCTCGTCCACGGAGACCTCTCTCCATACAACACGCTCTTCGCCGAAGGGAAGGTCGTGCTGATCGACGTGGCCCAGGCGATCCCCTCGGACCACCCCCAGGCGCCGGAGCTCCTCGAGCGCGATATCACGAACTACTCGCGATTCTTCGGTCGACTCGGGCTCGAGGTGTCGCCCGAGGAGTTCTTGCACGCCGTGGGGGGCGATGCCCTCCGAGCCGCCCCCGCCGAGGCCTGACGATGCTCGTGCTCTACGCTCGCATTCCCGAGGACCGCGTCGGGGTGCTCATCGGGCCGGGCGGCCGGACGAAACGGGAGATTCGGACCCGCACGGGGACCAAGATCGATATCGACGCGAAAGAGGGCGAGGTTCGGATCGCCGCCCCCGATTCGGAGCCGATTCCTGCGATGAAAGCGCGCGACATCGTGGTCGCGATCGGTCGCGGATTCTCACCGGAGCGCGCGATGCGACTTCTCCGGGACGACACCTACCTGGGCGTCCTCGACATCAAGTTCACGACCGGTAAGCGCGAGAAGGCCGCCCTGCGTCGGATCCGCGCGCGCGCGATCGGGACTCACGGCCGAGCGCGCTCGCGGATCGAGGAGCTCTCGGGATGCTCGATGAGCGTCTACGGCTCGACGGTCGCGCTCATCGGGGACGAAGAACAGCTCGAGCGAGCGACGCACGCCGTCGAGCTCCTCCTGAAGGGCAGCGAGCACGGGACGGTCTTCCACTTCCTCGCCCGGGCACGACGGAACGCGGCGGTCGAGGAGCTCCTGAACCCTCCCGCCGCCGACTCGCTACCGGACCCGGAGTGAGTCCGTGGCGAAGACGGTCCCGCTCGACGCGGCGACCCTCGCATGGGCGAAGTCGGTCTTCGCCCGCTACTATCGGAGCGCCCGGGTCGAGCCACCGGAGCGGCTCGCCCGGCGGGAGTTCGCCGCGTTCCCATTCGCGACCGAGACGTTCATGCGACGGCACGCGACCCTGCGCACCGCGGAGGAGTTCCGCGAGTTCCTCGCGGGGGAGGTGCCCCGCCACGTGTACTACTCCTCGGCGTACTACCGCCATCCGTCGGAGACGAACATGACCGCGAAGGAGTGGCTCGGCGCGGACCTGATCTTCGACCTCGACTCCGACCACCTCCGCGGGGCGGACGCGCTCGATTACGCGGGGCAGCTCGCGCTCGTGAAACGTCGGCTCATCGCACTGCTCGACGACTTTCTCTTCGGCGATTTCGGGATCGACCCCACGACCACCTCCATCGTCTTCTCGGGCGGCCGGGGCTACCACGTCCACGTGCGCGCCGAGGGGTTCCGATCGCTGTCGAGCCCCGAGCGGCGCGAACTGGTCGACTATGTCCTCGGCACCGGTGTCGACGCGCTCCGGGCGGTGGGGACGGAGGAGGAGAGCATCGACGTGCCGATCGACGAGGACGCGTCCGCGGAGGACGTGGGGGCCCGACGCCGGCGAGGAGCGACTCCCCGGGCCCGCTATCTCGTACCCCCGGACACGCCGGGGTGGCCCGGCCGTACGACCCGCGCGCTCCTCGAGCTGCTGCATCGTTGGGAGGAGTCCGGGCGGGCCGCCGCCACCGCCGACATGGTCGCCTACGGGATCCCCCCCGCGAAGGCCAAGCAGTGGGCGAAGCTCCTCGTCGATCAGAAGGGCGCCGCCAAGATCCGTAGCCACCTCACCCTCGAGGTGTTCCCGAAGGAGGTCCCGGTGGAGTTCCTCGAGGCGGTCGTGCCCCGCGCCGCGATCGAGGTCCAGGGCGAGACGGATGCTCCCGTCACGACCGACATCCACCGACTCATCCGGCTCCCCGGTTCGATCCATGGCGGAACCGGGCTGCGCGTGGTGCCGCTGGCTCGCGACCGGCTCGACGCGTTCGACCCGTTCTCGGAGGCGCTGATCGCCCCGCTCGGTAACGACCGGACCGAAGTGCGATTCACGGGGGAGGTGAGCTACCCGTTCCCGAACGGCGGCCTGCGCGGTCACGGGGGAGCGGTCGAGTCCGTGCCTACGCCGCTGGCGCTTTTTCTGGTGTTGCGGGGAGAAGCGGAAGTTCCGCCTTCACCGGCATAACGAGGCGTCCGATCTTCTCGATCGACCCTTCGATCGAATCCCCGGACTTCAACTTCCGGGATTCGTTCCCGAACTCGAACCCCGGGACCCCGCCGAGGCTCCCGAGCGAGATGATGTCGCCCGGCTCGAGGGTGATCCCCGTCGAGAGGTGGGCGAGGATCTGCGGGATCCGGAAGATGTAGTCGTTCGTATCGCCCTGCTGGCGGACCGTTCCGTTGACCTTGAGCTCCATGCGGAGCGGGTACGGTTCCCCGACCTCCTCCTTCGGAACGACCCAGGGGCCGACCGCCATCGTCGTGTCGAACCCCTTCCCCATCACCCAGTCGACCGCGCCTTCGGGCGGATACTGGAGGTCCCGGTAGCCCATGTCGAGCGCCACCGTGTAACCGGCCACGTACTCCATCGCGCTCGCGGCGGAGATGTGCTTACCGTGCTTTCCGATGACGGCGGCGAGCTCGAGCTCGACGTCGGGGAACGTGCCCGCCGGGTTCAGGAACATCGACTCGCTCGGACCGGCGAGGCTATTGTAGAACCGGGTGAAGACGTACGGCTGCTTCGGCGGCGACTTCTTCTGCTCGGCAACGTGGCTCTTCGAGTTCGCGGCGAGGCAGTAGATCTTCGCGGTGCGCACGACCGGGGCGAGGAGCCGGATCCCTTCCTCGGCCTTGAACAGGAATCGAGCGCCCGTAGCGGCCCGCGGCGTCCAACCCATCTGGCGTCGACGATCGATGTACTCGAGGATCTTCCTCGTGATCTGGACGGAGTCGGCGCCGCCCTGGAAGAACTGCTGCATGTCGCGGAACCGGCTCGGGTCGGCGCCCTTGACCGGGTTGACCCCGAAGTAATCGCGGCACGCCGTGTCGAGGTCGATGAACTCGTTCGCGTCGGTCATCATCCCGAAATGGAACTGGTCGGCGAGGGTGAAATGGACCAGCTTCACGGCGGGCGCTCCGGGGCGGGGGAGGCGCGCTCGCGTTTAACGGATGCGTCGCCGCCCTCGGGCGAATAGGTCGCGACGTACCCCTCGCCGACGCGGTCGAGCGAGAGGAGTCGCAGGCGGACCATTCCGTCGGCTCCGGCCGTCTCGGCCCCTCGGACCACCGGTGGGGCGGTCGTCCCTCCGATGATCGCCGGAGCGTAGTAGACCGTGAGCCGGTCGAACAACCCGTCGCGGAGCACGCTCGCGAGCACTTCCGCTCCCCCCTCGACCATCAGGCGCCGGATCCCGAGGCCGTGGAGTTGCACGAAAAGCTCGGTCAGGTCGACGTTCGTCTTCCCCGCGACGATCGTCTGCACGTGCCCGGGAAAGGCCCGGGTGGAACGGACGGTCGTCGCCACGATCGTGGGGATCGAGCCGTCGAGGACCCGCGCCGTCTCCGGGGTCCGCCCGGTCGAGTCGACCACCACCCGGGTCGGCGAGCGGCCTTCGGGTTGTCCGAGCAGGTCCCAATGGACCCGGAGGGACGGGTCGTCCTTCAGGATCGTCCCGACCCCGACCAGGATCGCGTCCGCGTTCGCCCGGAGCTGCTGGACGCGCTTCAAGTCCTCCGGCGAGGAGAGCCGCGCTCGGGTCCCCCCCGCGAAGGCGAGACGACCATCGGCCGACGCGGCGCAGTTCACCCAGACCGCGGGACGTACCGCGCGGTCGCTCGGCGTGGAGGAGATCATCCGGGCTTCCCCGGCGGACGCAGTCGCGTGACTTCGGCCTCGGCCTCCCCCGTCGCGACCCCCGCCGCCTTCAGGTCCTCGAGGTTGATCGCGACGTTCGCGAGCGCCCCTTCGGTCGCCGCACGGAACAGCGCGAGCGCGGTCACGAGGTCGCTTCCGAGGGCCGCCTTGGTCCGCGGCCGAACGGCCTCGAGCGCCACCGCCAGCGACGTCGCGAGCCGGGCGGTCTCGAGCGGCACCGAGCTCGCATGACGGAGCGCCGCGAGGTAGGCGGCCTCGGCAGCCGGGTCTCCCGGCTTCTCTTTGCGTGCCTTGCGCGCGGTCCGCACCGCTTCGTACGCCCCGGAATCCTCCTCGACAAGCTCGAGCATACGGCGTCGGCCCTCGTTCAGCTGGCGCTGAACTTCCCGGCGGTCGTCCGCGGGGTTCGCCGCATCGATCGAGTAGGCCAGCACCATCTCCCCGAGCGCCGCGGCGAGGGCACCGGCGGCGGCGGAGGCGCTCCCCCCGCCGGGCGTCGGCGTGCGGGCGGCGATGCGGTCGGTGAAGTGGGCGAGACTCTCTCCGGCCCGGGCGGCATCGACCGCGCGGACCTTGCGCTCCAGCACCGCCTCGCGTTGGAACGCGTGGAGCTGGAGGTAGTACTCCGCTGCGTCGAAGAGCGCGTCCTCGGGAACGAGGCCGACGATCTCGGACTCCTCGACGCCCACGCCGTAACGCTGCGCTTCCCGCCGCACGGCCTCGAGCGCTCGGTGGATCGGGGTCGTCCGATAATCGGTGAGGTTCATCGACACCTGCGCTCGCTGTCGCTCCGGGATCTCGAAGCCGAGCGCCTTGACCTCGGGGAGGCCTCCGTCCCGAGCCCGGACCGCCTTCGCGACCTTCTTCGCGATGGCGACGTCCGCGGTCGTCAGGTAGGCGTTGAACGCGATGAGGACGGGGCGCGCGCCGATCGCGACCGCGCCGGCGGTCGGGTGGACCTTCGCCGGCCCGAAATCGGGCGCGCGCGCCGGGTCCGTGCCGATGCTGTCGCGGATCCCTTCAAACTGTCCTTCCCGTACCTTCGCGAGGTCCACGCGCTCGGGTCGACGGGCCGCAGCCCCGTAGAGGTAGACGGGGATCCCGAACTCCTTCGCCACGCGCTCGCCGAGCCGTTCCGCGAGCTGCACCGCTTCGGCCATCGTCGAGGTTCCGAGCGGCACGAAGGGTACCACGTCGGTCGCCCCCATTCGGGGGTGTTCCCCGTGATGTTGGGTGAGGTCGATCGTTGCCGTCGCGACTCGCATCATGCGAAGGACCGCGTCGAGGAGCGCGTCCCCCTCCCCGACGAGGCTGATCACCGAGCGATGGTGGGCCACGTCACTCTCGACGTCCAGGACGGTCACCCCCGGGACTTCGCGGGCGGCGCTCGCGATCCTCTCGACCTTCGCCGGGTCCCTTCCCTCGGAGAAGTTCGGCACGCACTCGAAACGGCTCATCCCCCGCCTCCTCCGAACGCGTCGAGCAGGGTCTGGTGGCTGCGGACGTCCGCAGCGGTCATCGTCGCGGGGGGCCGACGGCGGGCCCTCGCCACGGCGTTGCGGACCCGCTCGTCGGAGAATCCGTGTCCGTCCACGAGGATCCGGCGGACCGCGTCCTCGTCGACCGGGCCGAACGCCGGAGGCGGGGTATCGATCGCCGTCGGGTGTCGGAAGATCTCGGCCACCGCCTCCGCCTCGGCGAGGTCGAGGCCGACCTTCTCCACGGTCGCCCGGAACCCGAGATGCTCTTGGACGGCCTTGAGCGCCTTCTTCGGGCCGTAGCCGCGAACGCCGTCGTTGAAGTCCGTCCCGACGATGATGCCGAGGGTGATCAGCTCCTCTCCGTCGATGCCGAGGTGGGCGAGGAGTTCGGAGCGGTCGATGAACTGCGCTCCAGGCGTCGACCCGCCTCGCCCCCGAGCGGCGAGGCCCCGCACCAAGCGGGGGGCGCCGAAGAGGAGCGTGTCGTAGTCCTCCGACGCGCTCGCCCAGACCGACCCCTTGGCGGCCATCACCGCCGATTGGGCTTCCCCCTCCCCCGGAGCCTGCACCGTCGGCACGCCCATCGCCCCCAGCAGCTGGACCAACTCCTCAACCATCGGTCGGGTGAGGCGGGACGTCTGGGCCGCCTTCCGACGGGCCGTGACCAGGTCGCCGGCGGCGAGCGCCTCCTGGTACTCCCCTTCCGCCTTCTCTTTGAGCGCGATCCGCTGGCGGATCGTCCCGGCTTTGCGCTCGGGGGGTTTGCCGTCGAACACCCAGACGGGAAGCACCCCCTGCTGGAGCAGCGAGGTAGTTCGGTAGAACGCCCCGATGAGGTGACTCGTCACCTTCCCTTCAGGGTCGGTGAAGAGCTGTCCGTCGCGCTGGCGGATCGTCGAGAGGAACTGGTAGGTGGCGTTGTATCCATCCACCGCGAGCGTTCGCCCCGCGAGCGCGTCCCAGGAAAGTTCCTGCGCAACGACGAGGTCCTTGAGCGGGAGCCCCACGTCGGCCTCCGAGTGGGGGCGAGTACTTGGGATTACCGTCCTCGGGGGTCATCGGGAAAGACCCCACCGTCCGGTTCGCGCGGCCTAAAGAGGCGAAGCGGCTTCGCGTGCCCCGACCGCGATGCAGTTCACCTGGCGCGAAGAGGGGCCACCCGAGCAGGTATTCGGGGCGGGCTCGGTGGTGATCTCGGCGTTTCCCAGCGCCGGACTCGCGACGATCGTGGCCGCCCACTACATCGTCCGCGTGCTGCAGCTGCCACGGATCGCGCGGTTCGAATCGCCCGACCTCGCGCCGATCGCCGTCGTGCAGGGCGGGGTCGCGAATCCAACGATCCGGGTCTACGGCCGCTCGGACCTCGCCCTCGTGCTCTCCGAGTTCCCCCCCACCCCGAGCCAGGCGAACGCGATCGCGAACACGATCCTCGACACCGCCGAACGCCATCAGGCCCGGGCGGTCATCTGTCTCGAAGGGGTCGTTCCGCACCCGGAAGGAGCGGACGGGGAGGCTGAGGAGACGGAGGCGCCCCCGGACGAACAGGTGTGGGTCGCCTTCGCTCGGACCGACCCCGTATTCGCCAAGACGTTCACCGCCGCTCGCGCTCGGGCCCTGGAGGAAGGGGTGATCGGCGGGGTTTCGGGAGCCCTCCTCGTCCAGGGTGCCGGACGGAAGGTGCCCGTCGCGGTCCTCCTGGTCAGCGCCCGGGTCGCGGAGGGACTTCCCGACCATCGCGCGGGGGCGGCGCTGATCGAGGCGCTCGACCGGATACTTCCCGAGCTGAAGATCGACACCGGCCCCCTGCGGGCGCAGGCGGAGCAGATCGAGAAGGCCCTCCGGGCCGTCATGAAGTCCCACACCACCGCTTCCGGCAACGCGAACGCGCCCCCGGAGGAGCCCGCGTCGCCCGAGATGTATCGCTAGCGGAGGGCCTCCCCGCGACGCGGGGGCCCCGGGAACTAGGCGAACCGGTCCGTGTAGGTCAAGAGATAGAGTGCGCCGACGATGATCGCACCCAGACAGACCATGACTGAGACCGGATTGGAGTTGAACCACACGACCGTCGCGCCAATCCCGACCGCCGGGACCACCCACAACAGGAGCACCGTCAGCCACCGGCCGTTCATCGGAGGAAGACTGAGCCGGTGCCGTTCTTAAGTCTGCAGGGGCCGGCGGGGACCCCGCGCGGCCTCCCGAACGGATTACGGGACGTTGGGCGGCTCGGCCTCGGTCTCGACCTCGAACGTCAGCTCGGCCTCGGCTGCCCGGGGCGCCGCCGCGGGCAAGAGCGGCGGAAAATCCGGCCCCGGCGGGGGCGCCGGAGGAATGACGCCCAGCGCCGGGACCTCGGCCTCGGGTATCCGGTTGATCGGTAGCTCGCTCGCCGTGCGGGTCATTCGGACGGCGTCGATCATCGCCTCGACCGGCGTGACGAACGACGTCTCGATGTGTCGCTCGACGACGCTCGCCCAGTGCCGCGTCACCTCCGTGAACGCGAGGCGGCTGTGGGTGCGGACGAGCGACTCGTTGTCAAGGGTCTGGAGTGACGCGTGGCCGCTCTCCTGGCGCTCGACGAACGAGTCGAGGAACTGGAGACGGGCGATCGTGCGGTCGGCGAGCGCCCGGCGCTCCCCTTCGCATCGGAACGGCTTGATCACGAAGGCGCTGACGACCTCGGAGTTGCGGCAAGCGACATCGAGCAGGTGAGGGAACGCGCCGCTGCCGGCGCCCCCGCCCAGGCTCCCGACAAGAATGACGAACGTGGCGCCGCGGAAGATCCGGTCGAGCGCCGGCTCGGCCGCACGCGCGAGGACGCCCCCGACGACCGCCGAGCCGCCGGTGTCGACCTCGGCACCCGAGTCGGGCCCGAGATAGACGCGGCGGTCGTAATCCTCAAAACCCTGGACCTTCGGGTCACAGTTGATCGCTACGGTCTCGAGGTGGCGGATCCGCTGGCGGGCGATCTCTCGTCCGACCCAGATCGCTCCTCCGCCGACCGCGACCAGAACGAATCGGACGTCCTGACCGAGACGCAGGTTGTCGAACCCGCCGTCCTCGATCGATTCGCCGTATCCCGGCGCGGAACTTCGGTCACTCGTCGTGCGCTCGGCCTCGTAGACTCCCACAACCCCCCCTTGTGCCGCGTTCTACCCCGTTCGTCCGACTACCGCCCGACGACCCCCTTTCGCTCCAGGTCCTTGGCACTCTCCTGGAGAGCTCCCGCGTTGGCCCGGGTTTCCACCGCTTCGCGCACCGTTGCGCGGGCTCGTGCCACGAGCTCGTGGACCTTCAGCTCGGCTTCGCCGCGGCGGACGATCTCGGCAAGGAGGTCCCTCACCGGTCGGCCGTTCGCGACGTGGCGGGCGTAGGTCTCGAAGGCGGTATACTCGTCGGGCCGCAGTCGTACGGGGACCTCGATGAAGCCCTCGGCGTCCACGGGGGGCGTCGGCGCGGTCGACATCGCGCGGGACTTGAGGAACGCGTGCAGCGCCGCCCGCATCAGCTCCGACCGGGTCTCGAACTCGCCGTTCACCACGAACGAGTCGACCAGTTGGAGCTCCTTGCGGTTGCACCGTAGGGCGATGCGCGCGTCCTCAGTTCCGTCTCGGCGGTCGTCTCGCTCCCGCGAGGGGGCGGATTTCCGCGACGAAGCTTTGTCGAACACAGCCACGCACAGGCATGTTAATTTCTGATACTTAAACAAACGCCCGCGGCTCTGAGGTAGCGCGCGCACTCTGCTCCGGAGGGATGTTTACTGACGTGTCGAACAGAAGTTTTCAGCTGTCGAACAAGCGCGTCAGCCCGCGAGGCATCAGTATAACATCGGTCCGGGAACCGCGAAAAATTCGGAAGTCGTGCCGAAGCGCTTCCGGGTGCCGTCGCCCCTCACGAAGAGGTAGTCGGTGCCCTCGGTGGATGGCGGTGCGTCAGCCGGCGAGCGACGGTGACGTGCGCGTCGAGATACGCCGCAAGGAGGAGGAAATACGAGAGGAAGAGGAACGAGACGAGGTAGTCCACCGGCGCCACGACCGAATCGAACGATAGCGACCGTGCCGCGATGAGGTCCAAGATCGTGGGAACGTCCGTCGCGAGCGTCGCACCGATGAGTGTGGACACGATGAGGGCCCACAGGATCGCCACGACCAGCGCGACCTTGCTCGGCCGGTGGACGAGATGGAAAACGAGGAGTGAGTAGGTGACGAAGGTGCCGAGCACGAACGCCGCGATCGCCCCCCCGAAGACGACTTCGGCCCACCCGGGGACCCCGATCGACGGGCAGGCGGCGAGCGCGGCGACCTCCGTGATGGCGATGAACGCCGCCAGGAGGCTGAGTCCGAAGATCGTGTTGGCTCGGTTTACGCGAGCCCGGTGAAGCTCATCCCACTCGTGCTTCCCCACGAGGATGAAGAGCAGTCCGAGCAGCGTAATGAGCGTCGGGAAAAGGAAGAGGAGGCTGGTGCCGGGCAGGAAGGCGCCCTGGCTGGTCAGGGAGTATACTTCCGCCGCCCCTTCAACGGCGAACCCGATAGTGAGGATCGTGAGACTGATCCGCAGATTCGACGCCATCGCGACTCCACATCACAGCGTGCGGTCCACGGGATTTGAGAGAGTGGGGGCTTCCGTATGCGACCGAATAGTGGACGATCGGGAATCTCAACGGGGCTTGCAGAGGTTCCGCGAAGCCGGTCAGAGCAGGAGCACGGCGGCGCCCTCGAGTCGGCCATCTCGAAGGTCCGAGAGGGCCCCGTTGGCCTTCGATAGGGGGTACCCCTTCGTCACCGTCCGCACGCCGGCACGGCCAGCGAGCCCGAGGAACTCTTCCCCGTCCCGACGGGTCAGGTTCGCCACGGACCGTATGACCCGCTCTCCCCAGAGGAGGTCGTACGAGAAGCTCGGGATGTCGCTCATGTGGATGCCGGCACATACCACGACCCCTCCCTTCACCGTCACTGCGAGGGCAGCGGGCACGAGGGAACCGACCGGGGCGAAGAGGATCGCCGCGTCGAGCAGTTCGGGAGGGGCCTCGTCCGATCCCCCCGCCCAGACGGCTCCGAGTCCCCGGGCGAACTCCTGTCCGCGGAGGTCCCCCGGTCGGGTGAACGCGTAAACCTGCTTCCCTTGGAATCGCGCCATCTGAACCGCGATGTGCGCCGAAGCACCGAAACCGTAGAAGCCGAGCCGCGGGCGGTCACCGGCGAATCGAAGCGCTCGAAACCCGATCAGTCCCGCGCACATGAGGGGCGCCGCGTGCTCGTCATCGAAGCCGGACGGGAGGGGGAACGCGAAGCGCTCGTGCACGACCACGTACTCGGCGTACCCTCCGTCGAGGTCGTATCCCGTGAATCGGGCGCGGTCGCAGAGATTCTCGCGCCCCGTTCGGCAGTACACGCATTCGCCACACGTCCAGCCGAGCCAGGGCACCCCGACACGGTCCCCTATGTGGAACCGGGTCGATTCCGATCCAAGTGCGCTCACCAGGCCGATGATCTCGTGGCCGGGAACCAGCGGCAACTTCGGTCGGGGCAACTCTCCGTCCACGACATGAAGGTCCGTGCGACATACGCCGCAGGCCCGAACCCGGATCTGCACCTGGCCGTTCCCGGGTGCGGGCGTCGTCAGGTCCATCTCCTCCAACGGGGTCTTGACCGCGCGTAGGACCATCGCTCGCATCGAAGCTCACCCCACACCGTGCGTGCGAGTCCCTCGAGGGGTGAGAGCCTAAAAACATCGGCCGAAAGCGGGGCCCACCCCTCTAGCCCCCGAAGGTCGCGCCTAAAGAGCAGGGGACCGAGGGAGTCGCCTGCTGGAGGGCTGCACGTCGTCTACTCGCGAGCGGTTCCGACGACGCGGCAGACCGAATGTATCTTGCCGAGTGGGCGCAATATACCTTGCGCCCAAGCGGCGATTCGTGCCACGGGGGAACAGACCGCTCGGTTCCTTCTATGCGCATAACGGCGCATCGGTACGTATCACGTCAATAGACGTAATTGAAGTCGTCAATAAACGATTCCATCGACATCAAGTTTAATATAGAAGATGTCGGCCATAGCGTCCTTCGCGGGTCCAAAAGACCCCTCGGAGGAAAAGCGGAATGAACGTCTTTGGAAAGAGTGCGAGAAGTTGGAGAAAGGCGAAAAAGCGCGGTGTATCGCCGATCATCGCGACGATTTTGCTCGTCGCGATCACGGTGGTATTGGCCGCGGTGCTGTACGTGTTGATCACGGGCCTTACGCACGGCCCGAGCTCGACCGGCATCGGCGGGGCGTTCAACGCTGGCAATCCGATTGGCTCCCAGTGCACCACAGCCGCACACACGTTCGCTGGAAACGGCTGCCTGACGAACGACTACGAGTACACGCTGACGGTCGAGAGCTCCTCGATTTCAATGAACAGCATTGAATTCCAGGTCAAGGCCTCCTCGGGCGCAATCCTTACGCTCGGTGCAGGGGTGGTCGGCGGATTCTCGATCGTGAACACGGCGGGCGCCCCCGTAGCGCAGTGCACGGGCAACACGGTAACCGCAAACGCGGTCATGGCGTGCAACGCCCCCCTAGGGAACTTCGCCGCGAGCCCCGCCTGTAACGGCGGCGCTTGCACGACTTCGACGCCGATCACCAGTATCTACACGATCGTCATCGACATGGGAACGGCCAACCCCGCGGGGCTGGGCTACACCTTTGTCGGCGTCGGTATCGGGTCGTACTCGGGAACGACGTCGCCGGTCCTACTCCCGTAGGGCGCTGCGAGAGATCGCAGGACTAACCCCTTCCTTTCCCTTTTCTCCTTGCGGTACTATGGAGGAAGTGCGCTTGTCACTGCGGAGAAGTGGACGACGTTGCGAGACCGCCCCACAGGTGGTGAAGCGGGCGGGAGACGGTTCACGGTCGCCCCAAAACGACTCGGGCCCGGCCAAGAGTAACTGCGAGGGTCGCTACCTCCGCGAAGCGTCTGAAGCAATTCACGGGGGGGTGGTATGAGACTCGAGACTCTGCCCCGGTCCGGGCGGCAGTGGGGGACGGGTCGATCGAGGCGCAGCGCGAAGGGAAGACGCTCTAGACGCGGCGTTTCCGATATCATCGCCGTCATCCTCCTCGTGGCAATCACGGTCGTCTTGGCGGCCGTGTTGTACCTCCTGCTTACCGGGCTGACGCACGGCCCGAGCTCGACCGGCATCGGCGGGGCGTTCAGCGCAGATCGTCCGTCAGGATCCCAGTGTACCAAAGGAGGCGAGACGTTCGCAGCCAATGGTTGTCTGACCGGCGACTACGAGTATACGCTGACGGTGGAGAGTTCTTCGATCACCTTCGCCAACATTGAATTTCAAGTGAAAACATCCGGGGGAACCATCCTCAGCCTCGGCGCCGGGGTTGGAGGCTTTTCTATCCTCAACTCCGGGGGCGCGGTCGCGGCGCAGGGGACGGGCAACGGGGTGACCGCGAACGCCGTGATGGCGATGAACGCCCCCCTTGCGCACTTCGGAGCGAGCCCCACGTGCAACGGGGCCGCGTGCACCACCTCAACCCCCTTCACCAGTATCTACCAGATAGTGATCGACATGGGAACGAACAACCCCGCGGCGCAAGGTTACACTTTTGTGGGTATCGGAATCGGGTCGTACTCCGGAACGACAACCCCCCTCGCGCTCCCATAAAGCCAACCGATTTTTTGCCGCTCCACCGCCAGTTTCTCCTCACCGAGAAAGGGTCGGCGGACGACTCGGTGAACGCGCCCCGCTTCCTTACGACAACGTCTAAATACGCGTCTCCCGCCTGTTAGCGATGCGCGGATGCGCGCGATTTGGGTCACCTAGATGATTGAGGGAGCATCGAGCCGTCACTTCCTCAACGGGAAGGGCGGTCGTAGGGGCAGGCCGGGGCGCGCCTGGCGGTCCCGGAAAGGGGTTTCCGAAGTGGTCGCGACGATCCTGTTGCTAGCGCTCACCGTGGTCCTCTTCTCGTCGATTTTCGCCTGGGTTTCTTCATTCCCGGCGCCCCCGGCGCAGAACTCGGACCAGTTCCAGGCCCGGCTGTTTGTTCAGCCCAACGCCACCGGAACGGGCGGGTTCATCACGGGGATTAGCATCACGCACTTGGCAGGTCCTGCCGTCTCTCCGAGCGCGCAGATCTTCGTCCGTTCGAACCTGTTCGCCACCTCGTCACAGTACACCGGAACCTACACCGTGGCCAATGGCGGCATCGCCACGCCGACCTGGAATCTGGGTCAGACTTGGCTGCTCACGAGCTTCGTACCCACCGGATCGTTGTGCCTCGCGCCGTGCCACCCGTACGCCTTTGCGGGCGCACAGCCCGACACGATCCGGGTCTACATCTACTACGATTACCAGGAGCTCTTCTACGTCTCCCTTCCCGTAGCGGCCACGAGCCAGTCTTTCGCTTTCCTCGCGGTCGGGACCACGCCGACGGTCCCGGTGATTGGGGGCCCGTTCACGATCTGGGCGTCGATCCAGGGCGTCCTCCCGGGGGCGGGAACCTCGGTGGTCGTCACCCTCTCGGGTCTCCCCGGCCTCGCCGCAATGACGACTCCCATGGCGATGACCTACGTAGCAGCCACCGGGCTCTGGACGTACTCGATCGCCTTGGGGGAGACGACGAGCAGCGGCACGTACTACACACCGATCCTCGCGACGACCACGACCGGTTATGGCTGGTCGGGCACCTCGGCAGTACCGGTGTACATCACGCCGTACGCCACGCTGATCGGCAGCGTGTTCAAGATGGGGACACCGCCGGCCACCGCCCGGTGTACCGCCGCGGACGCCCCGGTGGCCGCCTGCCAGGCCCTCAACGACTACTACTACACCGTGTCGATCACGGCCTCCCCCGTGACCTTTGGGAACGTGCTCTTCGAGGTGCTCACCTCCACGCGCACGGTCTATAGTGCCACCACTCACGGGGCGTTCGGGATCGCGCTCACCTCTGCCCCCACCACGCTGGCGGCCGGCTACGTCCTCGCCTCCCCGTATTCGATGCAAATGCCGAACTCGGGGTTCACGTATGTGGCGGGGACGACCGCGGCGACCGCGCTCACGACGCTCTACACGATCTCCATCGACGTCGGGACGGTCAACCCCGCGGGCGCGGGGCTGGTGCTGCTGGTCGTCGGCATCGGTTCCTATTCGAGCTACACTTCGGCGGCCCTTCCGTAGCCCACTCGGCGGGTCGCGGCCGTTCCGCTCGGGAACGTCTAAATACGCGTCCCCCACCTGTTTACGGTGCTCGATTCTATCGGGACTAGGTGCGACATGGATGGGGGGAAAAATCGGCCCCGCTTCCTGTGCCGAAGGGGGAGACTGGCGGCCGCCCGGCATCGGATGCGCCGTTCCCGGAGGGGGGTATCGGACGTCGTCGCGACGATCCTCCTCCTCGGCCTCACCGTTGTCGTCTTCGGAACGATCCTCGCGTTCGTGATCGGATTCCCGAATCCCCTCTACCAGGACGCGAGCCAGTTCAACGCCCAGTTCGTCACCGAGGGCAATGGGACCGGGATCGCCGTCGAGGAGATCACCATCGCTCACTTGGCCGGCTCCGCCGTCCCGGCCTCCGCCCAGGTCTACCTCAAGTCCTCGCTGCATCCGAAGGGTCCCGAATTCATAAACCCGTATCCGCTGACGGCGGGCGGGATCCCAGCGGGCAAGGTGTGGAACGTCGGGGAGACGTTCGTTCTCAACTCCAATTTCACGGGGGGCAATCACCCGGTGCTGCCCGACAACATCTCGATCTACATCATCTCGGGGACCAACCTGCTGTTCAGTATCGTGCTGCCGGGGACGCCGGCGTATCTTCCCCCGATCATCGTGACGGACGGTATCTCTCCCTCGATCCCCGCTGCCGGCGAATCGTTCAACATCACGGCGACCATCACGAACATCGCCCCGACGAACAGCGTGTGGGTCAACACCTCGGGACTTCCCTTGGGACCTCCCGGGTCGTTCGCGGTGTTACATCCGGTGCATCGAATGAACTACACCGCGGGCGTGTGGTACTACTCCGTGCCCGCCGGGTACACCACCACGAGCGGCCAGTACTACGCGGTCATCAACGCCTCGAACACCGCCGGCTTGTATTCGAAGGCGGGCGTGTCAGTGTACATCACTCCGTACCCGAAACTGATCTCCTCCCCCCTGATCTCATTCGGGATCGTGACCGCGACGGCCAAGTGCACGGCGGCGCACGCCCCGGTGGCGGCGTGCCAGGCCGCCAGTGACTACTACTACGTCGTTCCGGTCGCGAGTTCCTCGATTACCTTCGGGAGCATCCTCCTCGAGGTGCTCAACGTGAGCCAGGTCACGTACGACGGGACGACCCATGGCGCGTTCGCGATCTCGACGACCGCCGTGCCGGGCACCTCGGATGCCAGCTGGGTCGCTGCGTCCCCGTACGCGATGCTGATGCCCAACTCGGGATTCACTACTTTCGCGGCGGGCTTCAGTACCTCGTCCCCCCTCACCCCGGCCTATGAGATCTCCATCGACATGGGCACGGTCGACCCGGCAGGGTTCGGGAACACGTTCATCGTGCTCGGGATCGGCTCGTACACGGGCCAGAGCAACCCCGTTTCCCTCCCCTAAGCCTCCCCTCAAGAGACCGGCTGCTCCGTGCCCCGAGGGGGTCGCCGGCCGGAGCTAACCCTTGTTGCCCGAAGTCGACAAGGGCGTGCCGCCCGGTCCGGAGCCGAGCACCGCGCCGCACTTCCAGCACGTCTTCTCTCCCGCGTAGACGACCGCCCCGCAGCTGGGGCAGCTTCCTTCTTGCGGTGCAGCAATCGCGGGCGCCGCGACTCCCGGCGGACCGGCCGGCGGACCCCCGGACGAGAGCGTCGTTGACGGGGTTTCCGTCGGGGTCGGTCCCGCTGCCCGCTTCGCGGCGTCCGCGCGCCCGCGCTCCCGACGCTTGAAGACCATGTAGATCAGGAGGACGAAGTAGAACGCGGCGCCGACGTAGAGGAACACCTCGACGTACACCGTCAGCAGGAACGAACCGTAGACATCCAGGAAGGTCCCGATGACCGGGCCCTCGATGCCGTTGTAGGTGGGGTCCCCGGCGAGCCCGATGTCGTACGTCAGCTTCGACGCGTTGTTGGTGACGCTCAGCGCCATCTGCCAGTCCCAGACGCCGAGGGTCCCGATCTGAAAGTGGAAGGTGAATGTCGTGCTGGCGGTCAAGTTCACGGCGGGCTGCGTGAACTGCCAGAACGGGTACGGGCTGGCGCAGTTGAGACTATCGTTCGTGGTAGCTCCCGGACAGTTCGAGACGTAGAGCGACACCGATCGAGTTTGGTTGGTGGGGGCGTCCGGAATGTACGCGGGATACACCGTGACCGTCCACGTGAAATTCGTTCCCGTGCCACCGACGTACGGCGTCACGAGCGCGCCGTTGAGGACCGAACCGTTCCCGTTCCCCAACGGCTCGGAGCTGGACGAGGAGGAAGCGCCGATCGGGGTCATGATCTCCTGGGTCAGGACGACGTTCGCTAGCGGCGCCACGAGCAGGAGAATGACGAGCCCCGAGAGCGCGAGGTACCGGGGCGCCTTCAGACCGGCCCAGATCGGAATCGCGAGCCCTACCAGGAGCATCGCCGGAATGCCGACCAGCGGGCTCACGTAGGCCGTCGCGGCAAAGACGAAACCGATCGCGAACGCGAGGAGGACCGCCTTTCCGACGGGCGTTTGGAGGAAACGCCTAAAGCGACCCTGCGGCTGCTGCTGCACGGAACGGGGGCAAGGCCGCCCTCCCCTTATACATGTGCGCAACCACCGTGGTCCGTACCGCCGAAAACGAGGCCGGGGTGGCGCTCATCGTCCTCGACGGACTCGGGGACCGGCCCCACCCGGATACGGGCGGGCGGAGTCCCGTCGAAGCGGCTAGCACCCCGAATCTCGACTCGCTGGTCCATCGGGGCCAGCTCGGCGCGATCGTCGTGGTCGGTCCGGGAGTGGCCCCCGAATCGGACGCCGGAGTTTTTGCGCTGCTCGGATACGACCCGAGCCGGGACTCTCCCGGCCGGGGGGTGCTCGAGGCGCTCGGCGTGGACGTCCCGCTCGCACCGGGAGACGTGGCGCTGCGGCTGAACTTCGCGACGTCCGACGGTGAGGGGGCGGTCCTCGACTCTCGCGTGGGCCGAACGCTCTCCACTTCCGAGGCCCAGGAGCTCGCACGAACGCTCACCGCGCGCGACCTCCTCGCCGATGAAGGGATCCACGCGGAGGTTCGCGCGACCGTCGGCCATCGGGGGGTTCTCTGGCTGCATCCCACGAGCGGCGGCCCGCTCTCTTCCAACGTCTCGAACGCCGACCCGTTCTACGAAAAGGTCGGCGGAATGGGTCAGGCCCGCCGGCCGACGGAGCCCCGCTTACTGACGGTGGAACCCCTCGACGGGAGCGCGGAGGCCGCGCGGACCGCCCGGGCGCTCAATCGTTTCCTTTCCGAATCCGCCCGCGAGCTGGCGGGCCACCGGGTGAATGCGCGGAGGGCCCTGGCCGGGAAGAAGATCGCGAACCTCCTGCTCGTCCGGAACGCCGCCTCCCTGCCAGCGACGCCGCTCCGCTCGTTCGAGGCAGCGAACGGGGTCCGGGGCGCTTCCCTAACGGAGATGCCCGTCGAACGGGGGATCGCGAGGGTGCTCGGTCTCGAGGATCGATTCGTGGGACCGATGGGCGCTGATCGCGATGTCGGATACCGGGAGCGGGCTCGCGTCGCCCGCGAACTCCTCGACTCGCATCCGTTCGTGTACGTCCATCTGAAGGGGCCTGACGAACCGGGGCACGACGGCAACGCGGTCCTGAAAAAGGAGATCGTCGAGGCGATCGACCATTCGTTCTTCGGGCCGTTTCTCGAGGGCCTCGACCTCTCTCGATACCGGATCGGAGTCACGGCCGACCACGCTACGCCGGCGATCTTGAAGGGACACTCGGATGACCCCGTACCACTCCTCCTCGTGGGCGCGGGAGTTCGCGCCGACCCAGCACTCGCGAACGCCAAGTTCTCCGAGGCATCTGCAGCCCGCGGGGCGCTCGGATCCCGGCGCGGCGCCGACGTGATGTCGCTCCTCTTGCATCCGGCCCGCCCCGACCCACTATGAAGTGTCGCGCCCTCGTGGTCCCGCGAGATCGAGGAGAGACCGCGAGACGCACGCTCCGCGAGCGAGGCCTCCTTCGCGAGGACCTTCGGATCCTCCGTGAAGGGGACGAGATCGCGCTCCCGTTGATCGACGGGCCCTCGCTCCCGGAGGGTCTCGGCGAAGTCGACGAACGAGACTTCGAGCGGCTGTCCGCCCCGACCGTGGGGGATTATCGTGCGCTCGTCGCCACGTCGCCGGAGGACCGGGCCCTTCTTCCCCGATCGTTCGACGTGATCGGTGACATCGTGCTCGTCCGGGTCCCGGAGGAGCTCGCGCCGCGAGCGGCGGAGATTGGAGAGGCGTTGCTCCGGTTCGTCCCCGGAGCGCGGATCGTAGGCGCGGACCATGGGGTGCAGGGAACCGACCGACGCCGATCGCTCCAGCCGATCGCCGGGAGCGGGGGGTGGTCGACGCGCCATCGGGAGAACGGCATCGAGCTCGAGGTCGACCTCGGGCGGGCGTACTTCTCTCCCCGGCTCGCCCGGGAACATGCCCGGGTCGCCGCCGCGATCGAACGGGGAGACCGGGTCTACGACCTATGCTGCGGGATCGGTCCGTTCGCGCTCACGATCGCTCGCGACGGACGGGCCGCTGAGGTCACGGCGGTCGACTCGAACCCGGAGGCGATCGCCCTCCTCCGCACGTCGTACGGTCGGAGGAAGTTCCCAACCCCCGTACGGATGTACGACGGCCCGGTCGAGCTCTTCACGGCTGTGGCCGAGCCCGTAAATCGTGTGATATTGAACCTTCCTCGCGAAGGGATTAAGTATCTACCCTCGGTGGCACGCACGGTTGCGCGTCGAGGGCGGCTCTACTACTACGAGGTGACCCCCCGCGCAGAGTTCGAGCGCAGGGGAACGGCGTTGACACAGCTTTTGGGAGACGCGGGGTCGTGGACCGTGGCGGACCAGCACGTGGTCCATCCGTTCTCCCCGAACGCGGACCTGGCCGCCTTCGTCCTGGAACGTTCGGAGACCGGGTCGGGAGGTCCATGACGTACACGGTCGACCTTCAGGACGTTTCGGACGCCGAGATCCCCCTGGTCGGGGGCAAGGCCGGCAAGCTCGGGGAGTTGATCCGTCAGGGTCTCCCGGTGCCCCCGGGGTTCGTCGTGACGACCGAGGCGTACTCGGCGTTCGTGGACGAAACGATCCTCCGGAGCGAGATCCCGGCCGCGCTCGCCTCGATCCAGTCCGACCAGCCCGGATCGGTCGACGCGGCGTCGAAACGGATCCGCTCGGCGTTCGAAGCGACCGAATTCCCTCCGGGTCTGCGAAAGACGCTCGCGGACGCTTACGAGCGGTATGCCCGACAGCACGCCGTGCGATTCTCCGCGGTCCGCTCGAGCGCGACCCTCGAGGACATGGAGAGCGCGTCGTTCGCCGGTCTTCAGGATACGTATCTCAACGTCGCCGGTGTCGACCCGATCCTCGAAGGGATCCGCAAGTGCTGGGGCTCCCTGTTCACGCCCCGGGTGCTCGTTTATCGACAGAAGAAGGGGTTCGAGCACGGGTCGGTCAAGCTCGCGGTACTGATCCAGAAGATGGTCGACGCGACCGTGAGCGGGATCCTGTTCACCCGGGACCCGAACACCGGCGAGAACCACATGATCGTCGAAGCGGGGTGGGGCCTCGGCGAGGCGATCGTCGGGGGCGAAGTGACGCCCGACCACTACGTCATCGACGGGGCCACGCTGAAGGTCGTCCACAAACAGATATCCGAGCAGCGGGTACGCCTCGTCCGCGATGAGGCCGGGGGCAACCGTCGAGAACAGATACCGGCCGACGAGCGGAGCGTCCAGAAACTCTCGGACCACCGACTCTCCCGCCTCGTTTCCCTCGCCCGGCTCATCGAATCCCACTACCGGCGTCCGATGGACGTGGAGTGGTGCGGGGACCGCGACGGGCTCTACATCGTGCAGGCGAGGCCCGTGACGACCATCCCGACCTCCACCGCCTCGACGCCCCCTCGGGACGCCCCGGGAAGCAGCGGGAACACGCCGGGCGACGAGAAGCCGATCCTTCGGGGGTTCGGGGCCAGCCCGGGCACCGCGAGCGGCATCGCGCGCATTCTGCACGGCTCCGTGGAGATGGACAAACTGAAGGCCGGTGAAGTGCTCGTCACGACGATGACGACGCCGGACATGGTTCCGGCGATGTCGCAGGCGTCGGCGATCGTCACCGATGAGGGCGGGATGACCTGCCACGCCGCGATCGTGTCCCGGGAACTCGGGGTCCCCTGCGTGGTCGGCACGCGTGAAGCGACGAAGGTCGTCGCCGAAGGGAGCGAGATCACGGTCGACGGGAAGGCCGGCACGGTGTACCTCGGGGTCGTCCTTCGAGGAAAGCCGTCGGCCGCCGCGAGCGCGGCGGCCGCCGCCGCGGCGGGAGCCCCGATGGTCACGAGCCACGAGTCGGCCCCGGTCACCGCGACCAAGATCTACGTCAACGTCGGCGTTCCCGAGAAGGCCGAGGAGTACGCTCGGCTTCCCGTTTCGGGAGTGGGGCTCCTTCGCATCGAGTTCATTTTCACGGCCCACGTCCGGGAACATCCCCTCGCCCTCCTCAAGAAGGGAAAGAAGGACGAGCTCGTGAAGCGTCTCGCGGACGGGATCGGCAAGGTCTGTCAGGCGTTCTCTCCGCGCCCGGTGATCATCCGGACCTCCGACTTCAAGACGAACGAGTACCGCGGCATGCCCGGCGGCGAGGAGTTCGAGCCGGTCGAGGAGAACCCGATGATCGGCTGGCGGGGATGCTCCCGCTACATCTCCCCGGTGTACCGCCCCGCGTTCCTCTGCGAGCTCGAGGCGATCCACCGCGTACGCACCGAGATGGGCCTCAAGAACGCGATGGTGATGCTGCCGTTCGTCCGCAACACCTGGGAGCTCGAGGAGATCGCCGAGATGATGAAGGCCCAGGGCCTCCGACGCTCTCGCGATTTCCAGCTCTATCTCATGGCCGAGGTCCCGTCCATCGTCTTCCAGGTGCGGGAGTTCTCGAAGCACTGCGACGGCTTCTCGATCGGGTCGAACGACCTCACGCAGCTCGTCCTCGGGGCGGACCGAGATTCCGAGACGCTCGGACGGATGGGATACTTCGACGAGCGCGACCCCGCGGTTCTGCGCGCGATCGAGATCCTCATCGACGGAGCGCACGCCGAAGGACGGACCGTCGGGATCTGCGGGCAAGGGCCGAGCGTGTACCCCGAGTTCGCGGAGTTCCTCGTCCGTCAAGGGATCGACTCGATCTCGCTCAATGCCGACACCGTGACGACCACGATCCGCTCCATCGCTTCGCTCGAGCAACGGATGAAGCTCGCGAGCCTCCGTCGTCTCCCGACGTAAGGCGCGGGCGAGCTAGCTCGGCGGCCTCCGAGGAGGTCGCCACTGGGGCGGACCCTGCGGGCCGGGACCGGGGACCGCGAGGACGGCGTCGCTCGGCAATTCGTACTCTCGGAAGGAGCGAGTCGGGGAGAATCCGAGCGAGCGTAGCCGTCCTTCCAGTCGCGCGGAATCGGCGAAGATGGAGTACCGTACTCCGGGCCCGGCCACCTCGGCGGCTAGGGCATAACGCACGACATCCGACGCGCCGCCTTGGCCCCGGGCGGAGGGACGGGTCGCGACCGCATGGATCCCGACCGAGGTCCGGTAGCGGTAGACCAGCGCGGCCGAAACGGCCTCCCCCGAGCGGAACGCGAGCAGCGGCACGAGGCGTTCGTGGGGATTCGGGTGGTTCCACGCCACGTCGAGCGCGGCCCGGAACTCGGGCCGTTCCCGCTCGGAGGTCCAGAACGAGGCAACGAGGTCGATCTCTCCGGGAACGGCGGGACGTACCCCCGAGGGTTTCTCGGCGGGGTGCGGGAGGTCGTCCGGATGGTCCAGCAGCAGGACCAGGGGCGCAGGGCGGGGCCGGAAACCGAAGTGTCGCAGCCCCGAGTCGACGTGAGGAGCGGCCGGGAGCGGCACGCGGAACGTCGGTCGCAACGCGCGTTGGAAATAGTGGTCGAGCGCACGCTCGAAGAACGCGCTCTGCCGCTCGCGCCCCACGCCGAGTTCCTGAACGAAGTTGAACCTCGGCACGGGCAGCTTTTCGTGGGTGACCAGGTACGCGCCCGCGATCTCGAGGGCGAATCCCCCGAGGGTGAGGACGAACTGCCGTTCGGACTCCAGCGCCGCTTCGACCTCGAGGGCGTCGCGGCCGTCCATCGGGTCCCGTGAGGCGCGCCCCCTTAAGGGGGCTCTCTCGTCCGTCCTGACCGACCGGCGGGATTTCCGGGAGCATGGATTATTAGGGCGCGTCCCTGCTCCGCGCCCTGAGAGGCGCCGCCTCTCGGAACGAGGCTCCGTGGCTCCGATCTCCTTGCGCCCGCCCGCGCTCGTCACCGTCCTCGGCGGCGGCAACATGGGGAGCGGCATTGCGCAAGCGTGCGCCCAGGTCGGTTTCCCGGTGCGGGTCCGTGACGTCGACGATGCGGCCATCGCGCGAGGCCGCTCGCTCCTCGAAAAGATGCTCGCGGGGGCGGTCGACCGAAAGAAGATGACCCCGTCGAAGCGGGACGAGATCCTCGCCCGCGTGACGTTCACGACCGACGTGGCGGAAGCGGTGAACGGCGCGGCGCTGGTGATCGAGGCCGTCTTCGAGGAGGAAGCGGTCAAGCGTGCGCTGTTCTCCGAGATCGCCCCGCGCATCGATGCGGACACGATTGTCGCGACGAACACCTCGTCCCTCTCGGTGACGGCGCTCGCCGAGGGATTCCCCCATCCCGGCCGCTTCGCCGGTCTCCACTTCTTCTTCCCCGCGGCGATCAACAACCTCGTGGAGATCATCGCGGGGAGTTCCACGGATCCCGCGACGCTCGAGGAGCTGGAGCGGTTCGGCTACCGGCTCCGAAAGATCCCGATCCCCACGGCGGACCGGGCCGGTTTCTGTGTCAACCGGTTCTTCGTGCCGTATCTCAACGAAGCGACGCGGCTCGCCGAGGAGGAGGTCGCGAGCCTCGCGACCATCGAGGAAGTCGGCCGCGAGCTGTTCGGGGCGACGCTCGGTCCGTTCGAGCTGATGAACGTCACCGGCATCCCGATTGCCTTCCACGCCGAATCGTCGCTATTCCGCGCGTTCGGACCGGCGTACGCCCCGTCGAAGCGCCTCGAGGAGCAGTTCCGGAGCGGGAAACCCTGGGCCTGGAAGGAGACGACCGTGGAGCCCGCGAAGAAAGCCGCGGTACGCGACCGCCTCCTCGGGCTCACGATCGGGATCGCGACCCGGCTCGTCGAAGAGGGCGTCGCGACCGCGGAGGCGACCGACCGAGGGGCCACGGTGGGCCTTCGTCGGAAGTGGGGGCCGTTCGCGCAACTGTCGTCGGTCGGGATGTCGGAGGGATTGGAACTGGTCGAACGGTACGCGAAGCGCTGGCCGGGGAACTTCCCCGTCGCGGCGGCCCTGCGCGAACGAGCGGCTCGCGGAGAGCGCACTTGGCCGCTCGCGCTCGTCCGGGTCGAGCGCGAGGGACCGATCGCCTGGGTTCTCCTCGACCGCCCCGAGGTCCTGAACTCCCTCAACTCGGAACTCCTCCGACAGCTCGATTCCACGTTCCGTGACCTCGAGACCTCCCCCGGGCTCCGCGTCGTCGTGCTCGCCGGCTCCTCGCCGGTGTTCGCCGCGGGGGCGGATATCGAGGAGATGTCGCAGAAGACGCCCGTGGAGGGCGTCGATTTTGGCTTCCTCGGCCAGCGGGTCGCCGAACGCGTCGAACGGTTCCCGACCCCCGTGATCGCGCTGGTCGAAGGCTATGCCTTCGGCGGCGGGCTCGAGCTCGCCCTCGCGGCGGATTTCATCGTTGCCGCGGAGGGCGCTCAGCTCGGCCTTCCCGAGGTCGGCCTGGGCATCCACCCGGGGATGGGCGGGGCCACCCGACTGACGCGCCTCATCGGTCGCGCCCGCACCAAGATGCTCATCTATTCTGGGGTCCGCGTCGACGCGAACGAGGCCGCCCGTCTCGGGTTCGTCGCCAAGGTCGTGCCCGCGAGCCGGGCGCGGGAGGAAGTCCAGGCCCTCGCCGAGACGATCGCCGCTAACGCCCCGCTCGCGGTGCGCTGGGTGAAGCAGGTGATCGACCGCGGTGCGGACGCATCGACCTCGAGCGCGCTCCACATCGAGGCGGAGTCGGCCGGGCACACGTTCAGTACCGCCGACCGCGTCGAAGGGATGCGGGCGTTCCTCGAACGCCGCAAGCCCCAGTTCGAAGGGAAGTAGGCGCTTCTACTCGCCGCCGCTCGCGAGGAAGGCCCGGTACTGCTCCGGGGAGAGCAGCGTCGCGGGGTCGAACGGCGCGGAGGGCCGCATCTTGAAGATCCATCCCTCGACGTACGGGTAGCGGTTCACGTAGTCGGGGTGCGGCTTCAACTGCTCGTTCACCGCGGTGACAGTGCCGGAGGCGGGGGCGTAGATGTCCGCGACCGTCTTCACCGATTCCAGGACGAGCACCGAGGCGCCCGCGGTAACGGTCTTCGATTTCAGGTTCAGGTCGACGTAGACGATGTCGGTCAGTTCCGACTGGGCGTGGTCGGTGATCCCGACGGTCAGCGAGTCTCCCTCGACGCGGACCCATTCGTGGCTCTTCGTGTACCTCAGTTCGGCCGGGATCGTTCCCTCGGTCATCTTCCTACGTTCCCCCCTCCCACGCGGCGGCGTATCTCTTCTGCGCCTCGGTCGGCTCGTCGATCCGCACGCCCATCGACGGGAGCGCGGCGAGAGCGACCGAGCGGTCGAGCTCCGGCGGCACGGGGTAGACCCGCGGGGCCATCGAGCGGCCGTGCTTAGCGATATGCTCCGCGCTCAGCGCCTGGAGCGCGAAGGAAAGGTCCATGATCTCGACCGGGTGACCCTGCCCGGCGGCGAGGTTGATGAGACGCCCCTCGCCGAGGAGGTAGGTGCGGCGTCCGTCCGCGAAGCGGTACTCCTCGACCTGGGGGCGTACCGTGCGGTGGGCGACGGCCATTCCCTCGAGTTCGGCGCGGGCCACTTCGACGTCGAAATGGCCGGCGTTGGCGAGCAGACAGCCGTCCTTCAGGACGCGGAAGTGCTCCTCGCGGACCACCCCGGTGTTCCCCGTCACCGTGACGATCAGGTCGGCGACCCGCGCGGCGTCCAGCATCGGCAGGACGCGGAAGCCGTCGCAACGGGCCTCGAGCGCGCGCACCGGGTCGATCTCGGTGACGACGACGTCGCCCCCGAGCCCCGCGAGGCGCGAGGCGACACCCTTCCCGCACCAGCCGTACCCCGCCACGACGCAGACCTTTCCGGCGACGAGGAGGTTCGTCGCGGTCAGGATCCCCTCGACCGTCGATTGGCCGGTGCCGTAGCGGTTGTCGAAGAGGTGCTTCATGTCGGCGTCGTTCACATCGATCGCTGCGAACAGGAGCTTGCCCGACCGCTCGAGCGCGCGAAGGCGCGTGACGCCGGTCGTCGTCTCCTCGGTCGACCCGCGGATCTTGCCCCGGTCCTTTCGAGACAAGTGCACGAGCGCCACGAGGTCCGCCCCGTCGTCGACGATCACGTCCGGGTCGGCATCGAGCATCGCCCGGATCCCCGCGCGATATTCGGAGACGGATTCCCCCTTCTGGGCTCGAGTGTCGAGACCGGCCTCCCGGAGGACTTCCACGGCATCGTCGTCGGTGGAGAGCGGGTTTCCGGCCGCCAGACGGACGTCGGCGCCACCGGCAGCGAGCGCGAGGGCGAGCGCGGCCGTCTTGGACTCCACGTGGAGCACGAGGGATAGGGTCAGTCCGTGGAACGGCGTCTCGGTCTCGAACCGACGCCGGATCCCCTCGAGGACGGGCATGTGCGAGCGCGCCCAGTCGATCTTCTGACGACCCCGCTCGAGGTCTCCCGGCATGCAGAACCGGCCGTCGGAGGCGGGGCCGCGCTTAAGAATTTGGGGAAGGGGTTGTGGTCGGTTCGGGCGCGGTCCGTTACTGGGTCACCGCGCCGCAGAACGGACAGACCAGGTACTCGGGCGGGATCTCCTTGCCGCAGTTCGGGCACGGCTTGAGACCGCCCGGGGGCGCCGGTCCGGTCGCGGCCAGGGGCGGAGCGGTCATTCCCGGTCCCGCTCCGGGGGCGGGGGAGCCGGGGGCTCCCGGGGCCGGCGAGGGAACCGCTTCGGTCTTCAACGGGGTTCCCTCGGCGGGCGGCGCGGTCTCCGAGCCGACGGGCGGTGCGCTCATGCCGGCGCGTGGCGCGCCCTTGTTCTGCTGGACCTTCCACTGGCTGAACGGAACGTACGTCGGCTGGCGCTTCCACCAGTCCCAGAACGCGCTCTCGGTGTAGTTGTCGCCGAGCTCCTTCTTGCCTTCCGCGCGGAACTTCTCGGTGAAGTCGGCATACGCCTGGCGCTCGGGGTCGGAACCCCCCTCACCGGGCTTGCCGAGCAGTTGGGCACCGCACTCGGGGCAGAACTGCGAGTTCGCCGGAATCGTGGACGAGCATCGGCTGCATCGGACGAGGTCCGTTTCGAATTGGGCCCCGCACTTCGGACAGACAGTCGCGTCCTCAGGGATCAGTTCGCCGCATTCCCCGCACTCCACGAGCTTGCCCGCGGCTTGGCGCCGGAACAAGAGCAGGACGACGAGGATCGCCACCACGGCGGCGGCGGCGATCGCGATCCAGAGCCAGAGCGGCAGCCCGAGGAACTTCTCGAAGAGGAAGCCGGTGGCCGAGGTCGAGGCCGGAACGCTCCACGTCCCGATGGTGTAGTAGCCCGAGTTCGCTGTCTTGAAGGTCGCGTAGGCGGTGAATACGTAGCTGGTCCCCGGGCTCAGCACCCCCGAGATCGACGGCCAGGCGATCGTGAAGGTACCGTTGGCCACGGTCGGGTCGATGACGATGGTCACCGTCGACCCTCCCCCGATGGCGCTCCCGACGGGAGTGGCGGCGATCGTGACGGTCGCGTCCCCGAACCCGGTGATGTTGATGACCCCGCTGGTCGCGTAGTAGTTGTTCAAGTTGAGCGCGGTACCCGCGGGGACCGGTCCATTCACGACGACAAAGTGCACCGCGGGCGCGGGAAGGGGGACCTGGATGGTGATGTAATCGGAGGTACCGTACGCCGTGGTTCCCGCAGCGACACCCGTGGGGTACGGTTCAACGGAGTACGAGACCCAGGTCGCGCTGGCCACGAACGGAACATGTATCGCCACGTGGTACGCGCCGAGATAGTTCCCGTCCGGCAGCGTGGTGGCGCCATCGAGCTGGGACGATGCGAGCAACAGGTACGCCTTTCCGAGCGAGTTCGACACTCCGTACTTGCCGACGCCGAGCGTCCCGTCCCAGAAGTTCAGATATCCGGTGAGGCCGTTGAAGCCCAGCCCGCTGATGTCGTTGAGCGTCGTCGCCGTCGCGTTGCTCAACTGGTCCGTGTTGTAGGCGTAGTACGCGTCCGCGGTCGCCCCGGCGACCGGTCCCATGATGAGCGGACCGCCCGGCACTTGCGCCGACAGGTTCGTGAGGTTGAATTCCGCCGTCCGATAGAGGCTCACGACGCTCGTCGCATCGGGGACCAGGGCGGACTGAGAGTAGACGCCGGAGATGCCGGCCGTGATCGAGTCGTTCAGCAGGTAGGCGTTGCTCGAATCATCGAAGTAGAACAGGTTCGAGGTCCACGGGTACGGGGTCGACTTCGAGTTCGAGCTCGAGGGAGGCGCCCCGAACGTCAGGCCGAGCGCGGAGTTCATGCCTACGACCGTCCCGTCGCTCGCCACCACGTTGTATTGCAGCGACGGCAACAGGGTCACCTGGGCCGGCGACAGCGTGACCGGGCCCGGACCACCGACCAATGTGAAATTGAGGTAGATACCGCAGGGCGAGGTGCCGAACGAGCACGTTTGGTTAAGGTAGGTCAACATGCCCCCCGCATTGATGGCGTCGATCAGCGCGGGCGGGAGCGTGAGCACGGCTTGGCCCCCGGTCGTGCTGCCCAAGAAATGCATTACGCCGGCTACGGCGTACGTGACCTGTTGATACTCGACGCTGACCGAGTAGTTGGAGGCGTTCGTCAGGGTGTTGGTGTACGTCACGAGGACGTTTCCCCCCGCCACGCCGAAGCCCGCCCCCACTCCGTGCGGGTAGTACAGCCAGTCGAGCGTCAGATTCGCGGGGTCGGTGGGGGTCGACAGCTGGTTGCTCGCGGACCCCGGGAGCGCCACGTTGTCGGCCGAGAGGGGCGCCGGGCCGGGAGTTCCGTCCAGCAGGGTGTTGTCCGCGTACGTGTCGGCGAGAGTGCTGTTGAAGAGGAAGAGACTGGCACCGTTGGTGACGGACAGGCTGGCGGCGAAGGAGGTGTCTCCGAGGATGCTGAACGGCTCGATCATGCTCGGGACGTTCGGATTCGCCGTGATCTGGGAGTCGTTCAGGGTCAGTTCCGCCGAGGTGCCCGAGACCTGAACCCACCCAGGGAACTGGAGCTCGGAATCGACGAGATTCATCGATCCGTAGTCGACCAGGTTGAGCTTGACGTAGGCGTTCAGCACCGCGGTGTCGGTCGTGATGTTGGAATTCGTGACGTCCACGGTTCCGTAGTTCGTGAACGTGTAGATGTGAGAAAGTCGTTGTCCGAGGGTCCCATTGCTGCCAATAAACTGGACGAACGTGAGGTCGACATTCTGGACCACGAGGGTGCCGCCCGCAAGGACCGTGATGTTCCCTCCCTGGTAGTACGGGGGAGCGTAGACGTTGGAGCCACCGGCCTGGATCGTGAACGTCTGGCCCGCGGCCACGACGAGGTCGGAGTGGGTGGTCGGGAGGTCCGGTGACACGGCAGGATGAGTGCTCCCTGCAGCTCCCGAGGGGCCCGCCGCGCTCGGGGCGGCGAAGACGAACAAGGCGAACGTGCTGAAGACGACGAACAGCACGACCACCACGGCGAACGCCGTTCGATTCCAGTTCCCGGTGGCGCGCGCCGCTACCCCGGTACGTGGGGAGCTGCCCAAACGAAGGCTCACGACCGAAAAGAGGCCGTATTCCTCTATTTGAATACTGCGGCGCTGGGCGCGGGACTCCCGCCATTCCCGAGGGCCGGAGACGACCGATTTCCTCGCCCCGGCTCGAGGGGAACGGCCCGGGTGCGCCCCCGAACGCGCCTTCAGGCAGGAGGTACGGTCACCACGATCTTCCCGAACAGCTCGGGGTCGTCGAACCGCCGGAACGCCTGGGCTGCCTCGGAGAGCGGTCGCTCCGAGTCGACGATGGGCCGGAGCCGACCGGCGGCGAGATGCCCGAGGACCTCTTCGAACTCCTTCGCGTCGGCCATCGTGCTTCCCCGGATCGACGCTTGCCTCCAGAACAGGGTCCGGAGGTCGATCTCGGCCATCGGTCCCGCCGTCGCCCCGATGACGACGACCCGTCCTCCCCGTGCGAGCGCGCGAACCGACCGCGGAACGGTCGGCGAGCCCACCGAATCGAAGATGACGTCCACCCCGTTCTTGTCGCTCCATTGCCAGAGAACCCGGTCGAGCGGATGGTCTTGTTCGTCGAACGCCACGAAGTCGTCGGCGCCGATCGCTCGGGCCCGCTCCGCCTTCCGCGGGGAGCGGGAGGCGACCACGACGCGGGCCCCGAGCAGCTTCGCCACCTGCACGACCGCGGTCGGGACCCCGCCCCCCGCCCCGATCACGGCCACTCGCTCCCCCGGCGCGACGGCTCCGATCGATTTCATCGCCCGCCAAGCGGTCTGGAACACGAGCGGCGCCGCCGCGCCTTGGGCGAACGAAAGACGTTCGGGCAGCAGATGCACGTTCCGTGCCGGCGCGACGACGAACTGGGTGGCGGTGCCCTGCGTATGCTCCCCAAGGATCCGAAATGCCCGACATAGCGATTCGTGACCTCGACGGCACGCTTCGCACGTCCCGTCCCACATCCCCGGATTCAGCAGCACCGACTGACCGACCGTGAACCCCTCCACTCCGTCCCCGCACTGGTCCACGACCCCGGCGCCATCCGAGCCCAGGACGTGGGGCCGAACGACGGGCACGCCCGGGATCCCGGCGAGGGTGAACCGGTCGAGCCGGTTGAAGGCGGCGGCGCGGATCGCGACCCGCACTTCGCCTGGGCCGGGTACTGGCTCGGGAATGTCGACGAACTCGAGCCGTTCGAGTCCGCCGTGCTCCGAAAACCCGAACCCGCGCATCCCGCGTTCACTCCGGCGCGGCGAATTCCCAGCGGGGTCCGTCGGCCCCGTCCTCGACCCGGACCCCCACCGCGCGCAGCGCGTCCCGGATCCGGTCGGCTTCGGCGAAGTCGCCCCGCTCCCGCGCGCGCGCCCGCGCCTCGAGCAGGAGCGGAACGACCGAGGTCCAGCCCCCGCTCCGGCCCGACGACGCCCGCTCAAAGAACCCGAGCGTCTCCTGTCCCCAGCGGTAGGGCGCGGCGAGCGCGGTCAGCGCCTCCCCAGAGAGGTGCGTAATCCCTTCCCCGAGCTCCGAGACCTTCCGGGTCCATCCGAACAATAGCGCGATCGACTCGCGGGTGTTGAAATCGTCGGCGAGGGTCGTGTCGAGCTGCTCGACCAGCGCCTCCGCGGAGTTTCCGAGCTCTTCGGGGAGCGGGTCTCCAGCCCGTTCGGGACCGTCCCGTTCCAAGAGCTCGTCGATGCGGTCCGCCGGCACGGAGAGACGCGCGTACGCTTCCCGGGCCTCCTCGAGGCTCGTTCCGGGCAGGAAGTCGATCGGGCTCCGATAGTGGGCGTTCAGGTAGTAGAATCGCAGGACGCCGGGTCCGAAATCGTCGATCGCCTGTTCGAGGGAGGAGACGTTCCCGATCGACTTCGACATCTTCTCTCCCTTCATCGAGACCAAGCCGGTGTGCATCCAGTAGTTCACCATCGGCGATTCCCCGGTGGCGGACTCCGAGAGGGCGATCTCGGCCTCGTGGTGCGGGAAGATGAGGTCGAGGCCGGCCCCGTGGAGGTCGTACTTCGCGCCGAGGAGCTTTCCCGTCATCGCGGTGTCCTCGACATGCCAGCCGGGTCGGCCGGGTCCCCAGGGGCTCTCCCAGCTCGGCTCTCCGGGCGTCGCGGCCTTCCAGATCACGAAATCCTCAGGCGCGCGCTTCCGAGCATCGACCTCGACCCGCGCCCCGGGCTGGAGCGCCGAGACCTTCTGTCCCGAGAGCGCGCCGTAGTGCGCAAACTTCGCGACTTCGAAGTAGACGGATCCGTCGTTCGCGACGTACGCGAAGCCCTGGTCAACGAGGGACCGGATCTGCTCGAGGATCTCGGGGACGTAGTCCGTCGCGAACGGGTAGTAGTCGACGGTGCGCACTCCCATGCGGTCCATCGAGCGGCGGAAGTCGAGGAAGTACCGCTCGGCGAGCTCGAGCGGGTCGTCCCCCTCCTCGGCCGCGCGGGCGATCAGCTTGTCGTCGAGATTGGTGACGTTCTGCACGTAGAAGACGCGATAGCCCCAGCGCCGCAGCGCGCGCGCGACGACGTCGAAGATGACGAACGTCCGGCCGTGACCGATGTGGGCGGCGTCGTACGGGGTCATGCCACAGACGTACAGACCCACGCGGGGGGGTACGATCGGCATGAACCCTCGAGTGGTTCGGGTCAGCGAGTCGTACAGCTGTACGCGACGCACGGTCAGAGCCTCCCGAGCGCCTGGCGAACATCGTCGGCGAGGTCCGCGGGGTCCTCGATACCGCACGAAAGCCGCAGCAGTCCGTCCGTGACCCCGTGCGCCTCGCGCTCCCGGCGCGGAACGCTCGCGTGGGTCATCGAGGCCGGGTGGTCGACCAGCGATTCCACGCCCCCGAGGCTCTCCGCGAGCGTGAAGATCCGCAGCGCGCGCAGGAACCCGAGCGCGGCCTTTCGGCCCCCGACGACCTCGAAGCTGACGATCCCCCCGAACCCGTCCATCTGGCGTCGCGCGAGCGCGTACTGCGGATGGCTCGGCCGTCCGGGATAGTAGACCGCGCGGGCCTTGCGGTGGCGTTCCAGCACTTCGGCGACCGCGCGAGCGCTCGCCTCGTGAGCGCGCATCCGAACCCCGAGGGTGTGGAGGCCTCGCAGGACGAGGAAGCAGTCGAACGGGCTCGGGACGGCGCCGACGGCGTTCTGCAGCCACGCGTAGCGCTCGGCGGCGGCGCGGTCGCGCAGGACGAGGGCTCCGCCGATGATGTCGGAGTGGCCGCCCAGATACTTCGTGGTGGAGTGCAGCACGATGTCTGCGCCGAGTTCGAGCGGCCGCTGGTTCGCCGGAGAGGCGAACGTGTTGTCCACGACGACCACGGCTTTCGCGCGATGAGCGAGCTTCGCGACGGCGCGGATGTCGACGATCCGGAGGAGGGGATTCGTCGGGGTCTCGAGGTAGACGAGGTCGGTCGTTCGACCTTCGAGCGCGTCGGCGACGCGGCGCGGGTCGGTCATGTCGACATAGTCGATCTCGACGCCGAACTGCTTACGGTGATGCTCGAACAGTCGCCAAGTGCCGCCGTACAGGTCGTCGACGGAGACGATCCGGCTGCCGGAGGGGAACGCCTCGAGGAGCGTCGTGAGCGCCCCGAGCCCCGAAGAGAACGCGAGCCCCGCACGGCCGGACTCCACAACGGCCAGGGCGTCCTCCAGCACATGGCGCGTTGGGTTCGCCGAGCGGCTGTACACGTAGCCCCGGTTCCGGTTCGGGGCGGACTGGCGGAAGGTGCTCGACAGGTAGATCGGAGCGTTCACTGCTCCCGTCAGCGGGTCCGCCGGCTGGGCTCCGTGGATCGCCCGAGTGTCAAACCGCATTGCCACCACCCTGCTCGGAGAGGAAGCCGACGAGGTCGTGCCGAGTAAGGAGCCCGACCGGGGTGTCGGTGACCGGATCGCGCACGAGGAGCACCTTCTCTTCCTTCAATCGGTGGAGCACCTCGGAGACCGGGGTGTCCGCCGACACCTCCGGGAACGGGCTCTGGAGGACCGCGGCGACCGACCGTTCGAGCGCCGTCTCGTCGGCCAAGCCCCGGCGCAGGATCTCGTCCTCCTGGATGCTGCCGACGTTCTGCGTTCCCGAAAGGACCGGCATTTGCGAGATCCCGTGATGGCGGAGGATGCCGAGGGCATCGCGGACCACGGTCGTCGGGTCGACACTGACGAGCACCGGAGTACCGGACTTCCGGGCCAAGAGGTCCCGGGCCGTCGAGCCAATGTCGAGGAACCCCTTCTCCCGCATCCAGTCATCCGAGTAGAACTTCGAGAGGTAGCGATCCCCGGAATCGGGGAGGAGCACGACGACCGTCGCTCCCTCCGGCAGGGGTCGCTTGGCGAGCCATTTCACCAGGCCCGCGACCGCCGAACCCGAGGAGCCTCCGACGAACAGCCCCTCCTCCCGCGCGAGCCGGCGCGCCATGTGAAACGACTCCCCGTCATTCACTTCGACGAATTCGTCCAGGTACTGAAAGTGGATGGACTTCGGGACCATGTCCTCGCCGATCCCCTCAACAAGGTACGGCGTGGCCTTCGAGAGCTCGTGCGATTCGAAGTAGTGGCCCAGCACCGAACCTTGGGGATCGACGGCGACGATCCGGACCTCGGGGCGGTGCTCCTTGAAGTACCGTCCGATCCCGCTCATCGTTCCCCCGGTCCCCACCGTTCCGATGACGGCGGCGAGGCCCGCGCCCACGTCCCGGTCGATCTCGGGGGCGGTGGTCCGGTAGTGCGCTTCGGGGTTCCCCTGGTTCTCGTACTGGTTCGGGTAGTACGCCCCCGGGATCTCTCGCGCGAGCCGCTTCGCGACCGAGTAGTGGCTCATCGGATGCTCCGGAGGAAGGCCGCTCGGGGTCACGACCACGCGCGCGCCGTAGGAGCGCAGGAGGCGGATCTTCTCGGAGCTCATCTTGTCGGGGAGGACGAACACCGCGCGATATCCCCGAACGGCCGCGATCAGGGCGAGACCGACCCCTGTGTTCCCGCTGGTCGCCTCGACGATCGTTCCCCCCGGCTTGAGGAGGCCGCGTTTCTCCGCGTCATCGATCATCACCGTGCCGATGCGGTCCTTGACGGAGCCCCCCGGATTCAAGAATTCCAGCTTTGCGAGCACTCGATACGGGAGCCCGCGCACGACCCGATGGAGGGGAACGATGGGCGTGTTCCCGATGAGGTCGAGCACCGAAGTGGGGGGCGCATCGTCGGCCGGCACGGAACTCTCGAAGAAGGTCCCCACCTAAACGGTTCCGATGTTAGGGGCCGCGGCCGTGGGGGCCGAGCGTAGGGTCGGTACGAACTGGTACGTTCGCCTCCGCCCGATGTATTAAGGCACAACTTGGGGTGGTTCGGACGCACCGTGGAGATGATTGGGGCGCTCGAGACGGAGGTCCTGGCCGCCCTGCGCGAGCTCGAGGAGGCGCCTGCGCGGGACGTGCGGAAGACCCTCGAGAAGCACGGGACGCGGGTCGCTTATACGACCGTGGCGACGATCCTCTCCCGTCTGTTCGAAAAAGGGCTCGTTCGGCGTCGACGGGAGACGTGCCGGGGAGGCGAGCGGTACGTCTACCGTCCCGCGGCGGTGGAACAGAAATATCTTCTGAACTTGCTTAAAGGGGTCGTGGCCATGTTCGGCCCCGCGGGAGTCGTCCACTTGAACGAGGAGATCGCGAAGCTCAATCCGTCCGAGGAACGGGAGCTTCGGCGACGGCTCGGGTTGGACCCGCCCTGAGGACGGTCGTCATGACGGCTCCGGTCGTCGGGCTGCTCTACGTTCCGGTCCTTGCCTGGGTGGCGGTCGGCCTCGTTCTCCTCCTCGCCTACCGAAAGTCGACGTCCACCGTCGTCTTTCGGCTCGCGGTGGCGTTCCTCGCCTGCTGGGCGATCTTCGCGACCACCGGCCTCGTCTGGGTGCTCTCGGGAGGCGGTTGGGGGGCGGTCGTACAGCTCGTCGCCGATCCGGCCGTGATCTTCGAGCCCCAGTTCGCGCGGCTGTGGGTTCTTGGAGCGCTGGGGGCGTTCGGGATCTTCCTGACCGCATTTCTCCTCAGCCAGGCCGTGGGGCGGGGCTTCCTCGCGATCCACCGGCCCCGCGTGCTCTCCTGGCCAGAACGCATCGTCCCGCCGTCGACACCCATCGACCTGCTCGCGTTTCCCTCCCCGCGCGTCGAAGCGTTCACGTTCACCCTCCTCGAGATCGGTGACCGTGGGCGCCCCCGGCGTCGGGATGTGATCCTCGTCTCCGAGGGGCTGATGGACCAGCTCTCGGCCGAGGAGCGAGAGGCGGTGGTCGCGCACGAGCTCGGCCACATCCGGGAGCTCGACGGCCGGTACCTGACCTTCTTCCGGACGTTGTCGCGAATGATGCGCTGGGACCCGATCCTCGCCTACCTCTCGAACCGGCTCACCGAGCGCGAGGAGTTTCGGGCCGACCTCGACGCCGTCGAGATGACCAGCCGCCCCCGCGCGCTCGCCCGCGCGCTCTACAAGGCGAGCCGCTCCGAAGGAGAGACGTTCCGGGGTCTGCCGGGGCTGCTGGGTCCGGGGGGACGCCGCGGACGCGAGCAGGCCGTCGTGCGGATCCGGCGACTCGTCGCGCTCGCGGAGAGCGGGCGATTCCCGGAGGAGCCCGGTGCCTAGGCGGGACCGAGCGGCGCTCCTCCGAGCCGCGATCGCGGCGATGCTCGCGGTGCTCCTCGTGCTCCTCGCTCCGCTGCCGGGCGCGCGCGCGACCGGGTTTCCTCCACTTCCGCTCAGCGACGACCGAGGGTTTCTCGGCAACCTCTCCTCCCCGTCCCTCGCCCCGGGCGCCGCGGGCACGATCGGCTTCAGCGTCGGGAACCCCCTCTCCGTCCCGATCACCGGCGCCGTGCTGACCCTCGCGGTTTACGCGTTCAACGCGTTTCCGGGAAACGCGACGAGCACGATCTCGGTCTCGGGGGCTCCGGTGCTTTCGAACGCATCGAGCTCGGGGGGAACGGTCGCGGTCGCCGTCGGGCCCTTGCCCAGCTCCGGCGTCTACCACGGGTCGGTCGACGTCGCGACCTCGACCACGACACCGAGCGGAACGTTCGCGGTGCGGGCGGCGCTCACCTTCGAGAGTGGGTCGACCGACTATCTCCTCGAATCGCGGGGGTGGTTCAACGCATCCGTCTGGGCGGAGGCCACCGAGCTCCCGAACGGGAGCGCGACACTCAACCTGAGCGTGTTGGGAGTCTCGGGCGTGCTGCCCGAGACGGCCGTGCTCGTCGAACAGTCGGCGTTCCCGACCCTCCTCACCGGGGTCCTCGTCGCCGCCT
Organism: Thermoplasmata archaeon; assembly: GCA_049585415.1. Classification (GTDB taxonomy): domain Archaea; phylum Thermoplasmatota; class Thermoplasmata; order Lutacidiplasmatales; family UBA184; genus Lutacidiplasma. Next base: position 81,067 of record JBAUZT010000001.1, read on the forward strand.
CGGTCCTCGTCGGCATCGGGGCGTGGATCTACTTCCGCCGCGGTCCCGCGTCGAGCTCGGGGATGCGGAGCGCGGACGACGACCACCAGGCGCCGACCGCCTTCGGCAGCAATCGGACGAGGGACGGCGACTGACGGAGGAGCTGTCGCACCACGTGCGTCGGGAAGTCGATGTCCCCGAAGGCGACGATCGTGGCGGTGAGCTTGCTATCGCGCAGCGCCGCGACGATCGCCTCCAGGTCGTCGTCGCTCAGCCGGGTGAAGATCCGTCGTAAGTAGAGGGCGCGGCGGAACTCCTCCCCGAGCTCCGCCCTCCAGCGACGGTCGTACTCCGCGAGCGCGACCTCGGTGAGGTCGTTACGTCGGAGGGCGTCATCCGCCACCGCCGCCAGGATCTCGGCGCATTGCATCCCGGTGAAGATCCCCCCGCCCGAGAGCGGCTTCACCTGCGCCGCCGCATCCCCCACGAGTAGTACTCCCGCCCCGTGGGTCTTGGGCACCGTCCCGATCGGGATCCCCGACACGAGGTACGCGGTGGGGCTCACGAGACGTTCCCCGAAACGACGCTCCAAGAACTCGAGAAGTCGGTCGAAGTAGACCCGGGCGCTCGTCCCGTCGGCGTCCGCCGCGATGCCGACACGAGCCCCTCCCGACCCGTCGGGGATCCACCACCCGAACAACCCGGGGGCGAACCGGCGGCCCAGGTACACTTCCACTTGATCCGGGTCCCCTGGGCTGCGAGGAAACTCCGCCTCGAATGCCGGGAGGATCTCGACCGGCCGGCGCAGCCGAAACGCGCGAGCGACGGCGCTCGAGACGCCGTCCGCTCCCACCACGAGCCGCGCCGCGACCTCGAGGGTGCTCCCGTCGACCCCGGTGAGACGGGCGATAGTTCGCCCGTTCGCTCGGCCCACGACCTCGTCGAAGCGGGTTCCGCTCCGAAACTGCGCGCCCGCGCGCGCCGCGCGATCCGCGAGGGCGATGTCGAGGCCGCTGCGGTCGATGACGAACGCGCGGGCGTCCGGCGCTCGGAAGGCGACCGAACTCTGGCGGGGGCCGAACACGGTGGCACCGCGCACGGAAGTCCGCACGAACTCACGCGAACCGGCGAGACGGAGCACTCGCTCGGAGACCAGCCCGGCGCACTGGACGGGAACCCCGATGCGGGCGTGCTCCTCCGCGACCAGCACCTCGTGTCCCCGCTCGGCCAGGCGGAAGGCCGCCGTGGTACCGGCCGGGCCGCCGCCGACCACGAGAACGTCGACCTGCTCCACAACTCCCCGACGGATTCGGTGTATAAGTCGGGGCCGCGGTTCAGCCGGAGCGCCAGGGCGTCGGTACGAGGTCCGTTCGCTGCCGCGGTTCGACCGCGGACCGCTCGACCGGCACGGAGAGCTTCGCTCCCCAGGCGAGCGAACCCGTCCACGCGATCATCGCTCCGTTGTCGACGCACATCGGACGCGGGGGAGCGAACATCGTCCCGCCCCGTTCCTCGACCATCGTGCGCACCATCTCGCGGAGCCGTTCGTTGCACGCGACCCCTCCGCCGAGCACCACGCTGCGCCGCCCGCGATGGGCGAGCGCGCGTTCGGTGATCTCCGTGAGCATCGCATAGGCGGTGACCTCGACCGAATACGCGAGGTCGGGGCGAGGGACCCCCTTACGGCGGAGCGCCAGCGCGGCGGTGAGCATGCCGGAAAAGGCCACGTCCATCCCGTGCACCGAGTACGGGAGCTCGTGGAGCTCGGTGCCCTGACGGGCTTCGAGCTCCAGCGCGGGCCCCCCGGGGAACGTCCCTCCGAGCTCGATCCACAGCTTGTCCAGAAAGTTCCCGATACCAATGTCGATCGTCTCGCCGAGCACCCGATAGCGCCCGCGACCGTACGCGATCACCTGCGTGTTCCCTCCGCTGGCGTAGAGCAGCAAGGGGTCGTCGAGCCCGCTCAAGACGCGCGCGATCTCGACATGCGCGACACAGTGGTTGACCGGGACGAGCGGTTTCTCCCACGTGAGGGAGAGCATTCGCGCGACCGTCGCGCCGGCGCGAAGACACGGGCCGAGTCCCGGTCCCTGGGCGAACGCGATCGCCTCAATTTCGGTAGATCGCACGTGGGCGCTCTCGAGGGCTCGTCGAACCAGGTGCGGAAGTACCTCCACGTGATGATTCGCCGCCTCGCGGGGGTGGATCCCTCCCGAGGGCGGCCGGTACATGTCGGACGCGAGGCCCAGGACCTCGGCCCGTTCCCCGACGATGCCCACCGACGCCGTGTGCGCGGTGGATTCGATCCCGAGGACCACCATCGAACTTCGGAGCGGCGGCGCGTTGATAACAGCGCGGAATCGCGGAGGGAATCGGAGCGATTCACTCCTCCGTCGATTCGATCCGGAAACCGACGCGCTTTCCCCGAAGCGTCTCCTGGATGCGGTCCGCGAACTCGAGCGTTTCCCGCACCGTGGCGGGTCGCCCCCACTCGTAGACGAAGTCGTATCCCTCCGTCTCCGGGCGGAAGCCGACGTCCTCGAGCAGCTCCGCGATCTCCGAGTAGGGGGCGCCCTCGCTGTTCAGCTGGAGCAGTAGGAACGTTTTGGTCACGAGTGCCACCCTACGCGAGACGTGAGCCGAGCCACCCGCCCTTGGCTCATAAGGGTCACCCGCGCATTCGCACTCATCTCATTTCCTCGGGCGAATCAGAGTCGCCCTCGGAGTCTTCCGGTACCGGAGCGGCCGCGTGGGCAGTGACGCGTACCGCGACCCCTCGCGCCAAGCGGGGCATCTCCTGGGGTGCGAGCAGCAGTCGACCGACCGCGAGGAGATTGTCTTCACGGTCGACGAGCAGCGCGGTCTGATCCGGCACGAGGGCCGGGTCCGCGCGAAGAACGAAGCGAGAGAAGAGACTCCGTCCGCGAACCACGAACGGCGCCGCATCGTCCGACACGACCACGCGACCGCGGCCCTCCGTGAGCAAGGGCGCGAGCTGCCCCCCACCGAAGAACGTGGGTCGCGCCATCCCGTCGGTGCCGATGACGAACGAAGGGCGACCCTCGTGCAGGATCGTGCGTAGGCGTCCCGAGCGACGAGAGCGTTCTCCCTCGGCCGTCGCCGCCAGCGCCTCTCCCACGACCTCGCCGTACTCCCAGCGCAGCACGGCGCCAACCTGCCGCCGGGTCCACTCCATCGTCCAGTCCCGCTCGAGGTCGACCTCGAGTCCCGCACGCTCCCGGAGTTCGGTGGTGACCGCGGAGGGTGGTCGATGCCGTCGGGGCCCGGCGAACTCCTCCACTCCGAGATACGGCCCGACCGGATAGAGGTCCGTGAGCTCGAGGGGCACGAACCCGAGCGGTGTCTCGCATCCCCAGGAGATCGTTCCACCCGAACGGTCCCGCGTCGGGACTCGGCCGAGGTACTCGGGACGGAGCGGCACGCGCGAGATCCGTTGGGGTAGTGGGAGGTTCCTCCTGTACTCCTCGACCCGTCGTTGGAACCGGACCACGGCCGGTCGCTCCCGACTTTCGGTCGTCACCTCTCGGAACGCCCGCCGGCTCAGCGGTTCGGTGGGGAGGAACACATCGGGGTGGCGCTTCGCCTCGTCGAGCCCTGCCCGGAGTGCGGGATGACCGCTCGCGCGACGTTCCGCGAGCTCCCAGAGGGTTCCCTCCCGGATCGCCTGGCGTACTCGCGCGATCTCCTCGACGGACGTGAGAAGGTTGTGGTAGGCGATCCGTCGCTCCCGTTCCTCCGCGGGGCGCCGAGCCACCTCGGTGAGCGGCATCTCCGCGCACAGCCGACACTGGCAGACGCGTTCGCGGAGGTCGTCGATCGCGACGGTCCCTTCGGGAAACAGCAGACTTCCCCGTCGAGCGAACTTGTGGTAGGCGGACGAGTCCAGGAGGTCCACCCCCCAAAGAGCGGCAAAAGCGAAGGTCATCGGATGGCCGGTGCCGAACAGGTGGACCGCAGCCCCCGGATTCAGCTCGGGTCGAGCCGCGGCGAGCGCCCTCGAGAGGTCGGAGAATCGGTACTGTTCGAACAGCGGGACGACTCCGCCGACCGCGAGGACATCGGCGACGGCCGACGCCCCCGTGGCCGCACGGGCTCGGAGGGGCGCGTGCATTCCGCCCTGCACGGGAACGGCGAGCAGCCCGGTGCGGAGGGCTCGAGCGGCGCGCGCACGATCGAGCGTCGTGGTCAGCGCCGATTCGGCTTCCCCGAACTCGGCTTCGGGTTCGGTGAATCGGTCGAGGACCGTCGCGATGTCCGTGCCAATCTGATTCTGGAAAGCGAGGATCTCCTCGGGCCCCACCTCGACGGACCCGTAGGCGTGTTGCTGGAACGCTCCCGAATCCGTCATGATCGGTCCGTCGAACTGGAGCAGCCCGTGGATCCCCCGCTGTTCCGCGATCGCGCGGAGCGGGGGAGTTCGCCACGTGATGTACGCCGAAGTGATCACGGCGTCCACGCCGAGCTTCGCGCGCATTTCGGACGGAGGTACCGGCTGCCGGGCGGGGTCGGGATGCACGACCGGTAGGAGCGTGGGGGTTTCGATCGGACCGTGGGGTGTCTCGAGTCGACCCCGCCGGGCGAGCCCGTCCCGCTCCAGGACCTCGAAGACCGCCATCGGCGAGTCCCACCCCTCTCGGGGGTTAACGCTACCGAGCGGCGGTCGAACTCCCCCGGTCGAACGAGCCACGAATCCGGTGCAGCAGATCGACGAGGTTCGGAAAGGTCAGTCGGCCCGTGTTCGTGTTCTGGGGGCTGGGATGATACGACCCCCAGAGGAGCGGCGCCGTCGGGCCCAACACCGCGCAGGCCCCGTGCGAGAACGGGGTCGAGGTTCGAGTTCCGCCGTACACGTTCGGGGCAATCTCCCGGACGGCATCCCACGCGAAGCCTCCCAACGCCAGGATCGCCCGAGTTTCCGTAAGGCAACGGAGCTCTCGCTCGAGATAGGGAGCACAGTTCGCGCGCTCCGGTGGGGTCGGACGATTGTCGGGCGGGGCGCATCGAACGGCCGCCGTCAGGTAGAGGTCGCGGTACTCGAGTCCGTCCCCCCGTCGCACCGAGGTCGCTTGGTTCGCGAACCCCGCGGCATGGAATGCGCGGACGAGGAACGCCGCCGACCGATCTCCGGTGAAGACACGGCCCGTCCGGTTGGAGCCGTGGGCGGCCGGAGCGAGCCCGACCGTGACGAGACGGGCGTTTGGGTCTCCGAACCCCGGGACCGGCTTCCCCCAGTAGGTCTCGTGACGAAACTCCTTCTTCTTCTCGAGCGCGACGCGTTGCCGATACCGCACGAGGCGCGGACATCGCTCGCAGACAACGATCTCCGCGCGGATCTGGGCCAGCGAATCCGACACGAGGAGGGCAGGGGCTTTTCGTTTTAGGCGTTCCACCTAGGCCCCGGTATCCCCTCGTGGTCACCGCTCGTGACGCAGCCGTATAGAGCCGGGGCTCCGTGGGGTCCTCATGAGCGAAACCCGCATCCCCCGCCGATCGCAAGTCCGTCTGGGCGTGGTCGAGGGGGACCTGCGCGTGGAAGAGGATGTCCGGATCCAAGCCGACCCGAAGGTGTCGGTTTCCGGAGACGCCCGGTTCGATGGCTCCGCCCAGGTGGCAGGGAACTTCGAGTGTGGCCGATTCCGTTCGAACGACGGAACCGTCGAGATCGCGGGAGACCTCACCGTGCGGGAGGATCTCGAAGCGCACGACGGCGCGGTCGACGTGCGGGGGGCCCTGAAGGCGCGCCGGGTCGACGTCGATCGCGGACTCCGGGTCGGAGGAGATGCGGAGGCCGAGAAATTCGAGGTGGGCGGTATCCTCGAGGGCGAACAGGCGCTCACCGCCCATTCCGTTTCCGTGGGCGGGAAGTTCCGTCTCGCCGGGCGACTCAACGCCGACGCCGTGGAAGCGGGGGGCTCGGCGGACCTCGGAGATGTCGCGATCGACACCCTCGAGGTGGGGGGCGCGATCCGGCTCGGGGGCGGGGAGGTTCGCCGCTCGATCGAGGTCGGGGGGCGGTTCCTGTCGGAACGTCCGCTCAAATTCGGTTCGCTCGAGGTCGGGGGCTTCGCCGAACTGCGGGACGAGGGCCACGGCGGTACGGTGGAGGTCGGCGGAATCCTCCGGGCCCACAAGGACCTCACGTTCGACTCTCTGGAGATCGGCGGCCTCGGCCGGATTGCCGGTAACGGCACCGGAGTCAGTGTCGAAGTCGGCGGGAAGTTCGACGTGGACGGCTCCCTCACATTGAGCGGAAAGCTGGAGGTGGGGGGCGCGATCTCGGTCGGCAGCGCGCTCACCGCGAACTCGCTCGAGATCGGGGGCAAGCTCGAGGCGCGTCGCGCGGTATTCCAAGGCACGGCCGAGATCGGAGGCCAAGTCTCGACGCAGGAGGGACTCCGGGCCGCCCGGGTGCGGCTGCGACGCAAATCGAAGGCGCGGGGCCCCTTGATCGGAGATTCGGTCGAACTCGAGCGTGGTGCGCAGGTCGAGGACGCCTATGGTGACCTCGTCGAGCTTCACGAAAAGGCCGAGGCCCGTCGGATCGTGGGCGGGACCGTGCGCCTACGCGACGGCGCGTTCGCGGAGGAGGTCATCTACTCGAAGTCGATCGACATCGCTCCGGGCGCCCGCGTCGGAAAACCGCCGCAGAAGGTCGACTCGCTTCCCCCGTTCCCTCTGTAGTCTCGGAGGCGGGAGATGCTCAACGGTCGGGAGGAAGGTCGAGCGGCCTCGAAGCGCCGAGAGGCGACCGACCTGTACGCCACCGTCCTCGAGGTCGTCAAACGGTACCACGGGGCGGCGCGTATCACCCGAGTGTCGTACGGTGCCGGTATGCCGGTCGACCGGTTGAGGACCCTGGTGGATCGTTTGGCCGGACTGGGATTGCTCAAGGTCGAGGAGTTGGACGGACGGTCCGCCTACGACATCACGCCTCGCGGGCAGGAGTTCCTGGCCACGTACTGGAAGATGCGGGCGTACATCGAAGTGCTCGAGGCAAATCCCGAGGACCGCGTCTCTCGTCGACGCAGCTGAGCGCTCCCCCGCCTCCGTGCTTCGGGAGTCCTTCCGTAGCCCATGCGCCCCGATGAGGGTCATCAACCGTATCGGGGCATGTGGGGGTCTACGCGCCGGGACCAGGCATCGATCCCTCCGGCGAGGTTGGCGACGTGGTCGTATCCCTTTCCCTCCAGGAACCCCGCGATCATCGCCGAACGGGTGCCTCCATGGCAGTAGACCACGATCTCGCGGTCCTTCGGGATCTCGGCAAGTCGCTCGGGAACGTCGCGCATCGGGATGTGGAGAGAGGGTGCGATGACGGCCATCTCCCGCTCGTCCGGTTCGCGAACGTCGAGGAGGAGGACGTGGTTCGCCCTCTCCTTCAGCATCTGGGCGACCTCCTCCGGGCGAACTTCTGCGACCATCGACCCCCGGAGGCGAGGTGGGAAAGATACCTTTTTTGGGGTTCGGCCCGCGTCGGAACCGGGACCCTATAACCCGGGTCGTCGTGGCCCGGTCGATGAAGGTCAAGGATCCGGTCTGCGGAATGGTCATCGAGGACTCTACCGCTGCGGCACGCGGAACGTACGGGGCCGAAACCGTCTACTTCTGCTCGACCGGGTGCAAGGCGAAGTACGATCGGACCCATTCGCCCTTGCCCCGCTGATCGCTCCTCCGACCCCGGCCGAGCCCGCTGGGAGCCCGTGACTGATGGCGACGGACCCCGTCTGCGGAATGTGGGTCGAAGAGCGACCGTCGTCGCTCCACCTGGTCCGGGACAACCGGACGTACTACTTCTGTTCGGAGACGTGCCTACGCCAGTTCGCTGACCCCGGTCGAGCCGAACGACGGCTGCTCCGCCGCTTGGCCATCGCTTGGCCACTCTCCGTTGCGGTCGTACTGCTCACGTATGCCACGAGCGCGGCCGAGGCCCCGATCGCCGCGGCGGTGCTCGCGACCGTGGTTCAGGTCTACGCCGGCGGGCCGTTCTACGCAGGAACAAGGGACGCGATCCGCGAACGAGGGTGGAACATGGACGTGCTCATCGCGGTGGGGACGACGGCGGCCTACCTCTACAGCATCGCCGCATTGCTCCTTCCCTCCCGGCTTCCTCACGAGTATTTCTTCGACGCCTCCGCCCTGATCATCACGCTGATCCTGACGGGGAATTATCTCGAACATCTCACTCGGGACCGTGCGAGTTCGGCGTTGCACCGGCTCTCCGAACTGCTTCCGCAGACGGCGCAAGTGGTCCGCTTCGGGGTCGAGCGAACCGTTCCGGTCGGCGAGATCACCGTGGGAGATCGGCTCCGTGTCCGGCCGGGCGGACGGTTTGCCGTAGACGGCATCGTGCGGGAAGGGGAAAGCACCTCGAACGAGTCGCTGCTGACCGGCGAGTCGATGCCGGTCCCGAAGGGGCCGGGGAGTCGAGTCCTCGCTGCCTCCCTCAACGGGGAGGGCGCGCTCGAGATCGACGCGACGAAGGTCGGCTCGGATACGTTCCTCGCGATGGTGGGGCAACTCCTCACGGACTCCGAGATGGCCCGGGTCCCGCTCCAGCGCACCGCCGACCGCATCGCCGCCGTCTTCGTCCCCCTCGTGCTGGGGCTCGCGTTCGTCGCCGCGCTCGCCTGGTTCGAGTTCGGGGCGGCGGGCTTCACGGTCGCCGTTCTCGTGTTCGTCACGGTCGCGGTCACCGCATGTCCCTGCGCGTTCGGGATCGCGACCCCAGCCGCGATCATCGCCGGGACTGGCCGTGCGGCGGAGGAAGGGGTGCTCTTTCGCGGAGAGGACGCGATCGAGCGGGCCGCGCGGATCGACCTCGTGCTGACCGATAAGACCGGGACGTTGACTCGGGGCCGACCGCGACTGACCGACGCCCGCCCGCTGGGAGGAATCCCCGCGGATGAGCTTCTGACGTTGGCGGGGGCAGTCGAAACCGGCTCCGAGCATCCGTTCTCCCGTGCGATCCTCCTCGCGGCGCAAGAGCGCGGATTGCCGATCCCCGCCGCCGCGAACGTGCGGGCTGTTCCGGGCTTCGGGGTACGAGGAACGGTGGCCGGCCACTCCGTAGAAGTGACGAGGAGCTCGGCGCTGGTCCCCAGGCCACTCGGCTTCGTGGACGCCATCTCGGTCGCGCGGGCGTTCGAGTCGGAGGGAAAATCCTGCGCTCTGGTCGTGCGAGACGGGACCGCGCTGGGCGTGCTCGGGTTCCAGGACGAGATCGCGCCCGAGGCGCCGGAGGCGCTCCGCGCCCTCGCGGAAGATGGGATTCCGGTCGGGATGCTCACCGGCGACAACGAGGCCGCCGCTCAAGCGGTCGCCCGAGCGGTGGGAATCTCCGAGGTCCACTCTGGGCTGACCCCGGCGGGAAAGCTCGAAGTGATCCGCCGTTTCCAGGCGGCCGGTCGGCGCGTAGCCTTCGTCGGCGACGGAATCAACGACGCCCCAGCACTCGCGGCCGCGGACCTCGGGATCGCGATCGGCTCGGGGGCCGACGTCGCCCGGGAGACCGGGGGCGTCCTGCTCGTTCGATCGGATTTCCGCGGGGTAGCGCTCAGCCTCCGTCTGGCGCGTCGAACGGTGAAGAAGGTGCGGGGTAACCTCAGCTGGGCGATCGGCTACAACGCGGTACTCCTCCCGGTCGCGCTCGGGGCACTCGTTCCGCTGTTCGGATTCTCAGTCTACGCGCTATTGCCCGTCGCCGGAGCACTCGCGATGGGGATCTCTTCGACGACGGTGGTGCTGAACTCGCTCTCGTTGCGATGGGTCGAGGTAGACGGGGACGCTCGCGCCCGACCGGTCCATGCCACGCTGGCACATTGACACCGCATCGTTTTCAACTCCCGCGCTCCCTAGGCTCGCGCAGAGGTTGCCGTGTCACCGAGCATCGAAGCAGTCGGACTCACGAAGCGATTCGGCGATTTCACCGCGCTCGACCACCTGAATCTCAAGGTCGAGGGGTCGAGGTGCATGGGGTTCCTCGGACCCAACGGCGCGGGCAAGACTACGACCCTGAAGATGTTCACCGACCTCATCTTTCCGAGCGAAGGGGAGGCGTTCATCAACGGCGTATCGGTCCAGGCGGACCGCAAGGCGGCGCTCGCCGTGTGCGGCGACCTCGTCGAGACCCCCGAGATCTACGGTTCCCTCACGCCACGGGAGGCGCTCGAGATGAGTGGCGCGCTTCGCGGGATGCGTCCGGAGGAGATCCGCGTGCGCACCGCCGCGGTCCTGGAGGAGGTCAAAATGTCGGACTGGACCGACCATAAGATCGGTCGATTCTCGAAGGGGATGAAGCAGCGGGTCAACATCGCCGCGGCTCTCCTCTCGGACCCGGAGGTCGTCATCCTGGACGAGCCGAGCACGGGACTCGACCCCCGCGGCATGGCCGAGGTGCGGTCGATCGTACGGGGCCTCAAGAAAGGGCATCGCCTCGTGTTCATGAGCAGCCACATCCTCAGCGAGGTCGTCGACGTTTGCGATGACGTCGCGCTCATCGATCATGGGAAACTCCTCTTCTCCGACAAGCTCGAGAACGTCACCCAGCGATTGACGGGCGGGACGCGCTCGATCGAGGCAGAGTTCTCGGGCCCCATCGACGATGCCGTGCTCTCCGGGAAGATCGCTTCGCTCCCGGAGGTCGCGCGCGTCGATCGCGCCGCGCCCCAACGGGTCACCCTGTACGTCAAGGGCGGCGTGGCCGAACAGACGTCGCTGCTCGAAAAGCTCGCGGCGCTCCACGTGGGCCTCGTGAGCTTCCACGAGTCGCGCAGCGCGCTCGAAGAGGTGTATCTCAGCGAGATCTCGGTCGGAGACGCATGAGCGCCCCCTCGATGCCCGCCAGCGCGTCGGCGTCCGCGAACCCTACCGCGGGTTCCCACCCGCTCCCGACCACCTTCGCGCAGGCCCTGATCCTTTCCCGGTACCAGTTCCGGGACTACCTCCGTTCCCGCCGGTTCGTCCTGATGATGACGATCGTCGCCGCGATCGGGGCCATCATCTCCTTCGTTCTCGCGTACTATCACGGTTCGGCCACCGTGGCGGGCCTGACGTCGAGCGGCGACGCCTTCTACGGGACCTTTTGGGCCGGGGGGGCCACTGTCGTCATCATCTTCTCGGGGATCATCTTCGGCGGGGACGCGATCGCGGGAGAGTTTCAGAACAAGACGGGATACTTCCTCATGGGGCTCCCCATCCGGCGCACTAGTGTCTACGTCGGAAAGTACCTTGCCGCCCTCGCCGCGTCGATCGTCGCCGTCGTCTTCTACCTGGTGATCCTCCTGGCCAACGGAGCGGTCTACTTGGGAACGGGGGCGTTCCCCGGGGCGCTGTTCGCGTCGTTTGCGATCGCGCTCCTCTACATGCTCGCCCTGCTCGGGGCGGTCTTTCTCTTTAGCTCGCTCTTCAAGAACAGCCTCTACGCCGTCCTCGTCGTGGCCGTGCTGTTCCTCTTTGGCTTTACCATTATTCAGGACGTCATCGTGGGGCTCGTCAACATCGAACCGTGGTTCATCATCACCTACGCGTCGAACGTGATCTCGTATCCCTTCCTCTCTACGCTCCCCCCCCATGTCATGACGTCGACTATGACCGGCCCCCGGGGGGTCATGCGGACCGTCACTACCTACAGCGCTACGTATGCGGAGGGGCTCGCGATCATGGCGGGATACTTCATCCTCACCGCGGTCGCCGGTCTGTTCTTCTTCGAGCGCGAAGAGTTCACCTGAACGGTACGGGGTCCGCTGGCGCCGGCGGCCCGGTTCGCGGTCGTCGCGCGTCACAAAGCATTATGATTTGTCCCGGGGTCGGGGCGTCGAGCGATGGGCGACCAGGACCTTTCCACGGAGCTCGTGGGACAGGGCTATCAGATCGTGGGGAAGCACAGCGCGGTCAAGATCTGCTACTGGACGCGGGAGTCGCTCGTCCGGGGGCGGGACTGCTACAAGGGCCGCTTCTACGGCATCGAGAGCCATCGCTGCCTCCAGATGTCGCCGGCGATCGATTCGTGCAACCTCCATTGCCGGTTCTGCTGGAGGAACCAGGGATGGGAGAACGACGCGGTGATGCCCGAGTATGACGACCCGGAGCGCCTGCTCGACCTCTCGGTCGATGCGCAGCGACGCATCCTCTCCGGGTTCAAGGGCGACCCCTCCGTCCGGCCGGAGCGATGGGACGAGTCCCAGGCGCCCCGCCACATCGCCATCTCGCTGACGGGCGAGCCGACGCTCTACCCGAAGATGAACCGCTTCCTCGAGATCTGTCACGAGCGCGGCATCACCACGTTCCTCGTGACGAACGGCACCAATCCGGACGCGCTCCGCGCGCTCGACCCGCTCCCGACGCAGCTCTACGTCTCGGTGACCGCCCCGAACCCGGAGATCTTCCGGCGGCTGACACTCCCCGCGTACGACGACGCCTTCGAGCGCCTGCGGGAATCGCTCGAGATCGTCCGGGACCTCCGGACACGACGGGTCGTCCGGCACACGCTCGTGAAGGGATGGAATCTCGGCTGGGTCGACGACTACGCCGAGCTCGACCTCCTCGCGCGGCCGGACTTCATCGAACCGAAGGGGTACGTCTACATGGGGAAATCTCGGCAGCGCCTCGGCCGCGACCATGTCCCGAGCCACGAGGAGATCGGCGAGTTCGCCCATCGGCTCTCCCGGCGGACGGGGTATCTCGAGCTGGACGAGTCGCCCGAGTCGAAGGTCTACCTCTTGGGCCTTCGGGCGGAGGGCCGATTCCTCCCGGGCCGGGAACCGGAGGGAACCCCCCTGCCGATGGCCGGCGCCCCGGCGTAGATCAAATGAGACGCCAGTTCAGGATCTCGACGAAGATCGCGGAGCCGATCCCGAGGCCCATCACGATGTACGGATTGACCTTCAGCGAGCGAGTCTCCTCCATGTCGTAGTACTGGATGAGACCGGCCGCGCTGGAGAAGCCGGACCGTTTGCTGTCGGGCATGGGCCTCCGTCGAACGACCGGAGCGGTATATAACCGTCGGCGGGGGAGGGGAGCGGAACGTCAGCGGAGGAGCCCGAGACCGCCGCCGTCGAAGAGGCTGTCCTCGATCGATTCCTGGATCCGAGCGGAGAAGCCGGTCGCGACCGCGCTCGCGCCCCCGGACAGGATCCGATCCAGTAGGGTGCGCGGAGGCGCGACGCGGACCGTCTTTCGGGCCGAGACCCCCGTCATTCGCGAGAGTTCTTCGAGCGCGGCCTCGTGGTCCCCGACCGCGTCGACGAGCCCGAGCTGCATCGACTTGAAGCCGCTCCAGAACTCCCCGGTCGCGAGCGCGCGGATCTCCTCGAGCGGACGCTTGCGCTCCCGAGCGACGAGGCCGACGAAGTTGTCGTAGCTCTCTTGTGCGACGGCCTGCAGCTTGGTGCGCTCCTCGTCCGTGAGCGGCCGATACCCCTGGTAGGCATCCTTGTGCACGCCCACGTGCAGGAGCTCGACCGAGATCCCGAGCCGCCGCAAGAGGTCGCGGGCGGCGAAATGGGGGAAGATCACGCCGATCGACCCGACCACCGACTCGGGGTAGGCGAAGATCCGTCGCGCGCCGAGCGCGGCCATGTAGGCGCCGGAGGCCCCGACCGAACCGATCGAGGCGACCACCGGCTTCACCGAGTCGAGGCGTTTGACCGCGAGGAAGAAGTCGGTCGACGCGATCGATTCCCCCCCACCGCTCGAAATGTCCAGGAGGACCCCCTTGACGCGGCCGCGCTCGCGAAGTCCCCGGAGGAGCCGAAGGTACGGCTCCACGGATCGCTCCCGGATCGTTCCGCGGAACGCGACGTAGGCGAGCAGGTCCCTCATCGTCAATCGCCACCGCATCGAGTACCGCGGTGGATATAATGCGGCGGGCGCCCCTCCCCCGGACGATTCAAGTACCCCGCCCGCCGAATTGCGCGCGTGCGGATCCTGATCCGGCCCCGCTGGCCCGTCGTGGCCCTCCTCCTGCTCGCGCCCTCGATCCCCGAGCTCCTCACGGGTTCGACGCCGATCACGACGCTCTTCTTCGACCCGGCGGCGTTCGCGATCAACTTCCTCGGGATCGTGGGGCTCTACGGTACCGGGGCGCTCCTCATCCGCGAGTTCGTCGTGAAGTATCAGAAGGGGTGGGCCTCGGTCCTCCTGCTCGGAGCCGCGTACGGGATCGCCGAGGAGGGTCTCGCGGTGCACACTTTCTTCGAGCCGGCGGGCCTTTCGCCGGTCGGCGCTCTCGGCTGGTACGGCCACGCGTTCGGCGTCAACTGGCTCTGGGCCCTCGGCCTCACCGCGTTCCATGCCACGTACTCGATCGCACTTCCGATCCTCCTCACCCAGCTGTGGTTTCCGGCGGTCCGGAGCGCTCGTTGGTTGGACGCGGGGGCGGTCGGGATCGTCGCGGCGATCTATCTCTTCGTCGTCGGCCTCTTCGCGTTCCTTGTGGGTCACGGGCCTACCCCCGCGCTGCTCGCACTGTTCCTCGGGGTCGTGGGCCTCCTGCTCCTCCTCGCCTACCTCGCCCCGGCGGACCTGCTCTCCGTGCGCCCCGGGCCGAGCCGGGTCGGGTCGTGGGGGCTCGGGCTCGACGGTGCCGCGTTCTTCACCGCGTGGCTCGCGGTCCTGATCCTGTCGGGCTCGGGAGGTCGAGTGTCGGCGGTGGTCGCGGCCCTACTTCTCGTCGCGACCTCGCTCGCGTCGCTGTGCGTCGTCCTCCGATACGTCGGCACCGAGAACCTCGACCGCGCGAAATTCTCGTTCGCCGCGGGGATGTTGGGGATCCTGTTCGTCTTTGACTTCGTCGTGGAATTCAGCGTGCCGGGCATCCTGCTCGTGAGCGCCGCCTTCGTCTACCTCCTCTACCGTCTCCACCGAACGCTGCGGGCTCGAGAGCAGACTCCCGTCCCTCGCGGGGCCACCGGTGGGCCCGTTCCCTAGCGTCGGAGGCACTCCGGGCTCAGGGTTCCGGGTGACGGCTCAGGAATCCGGCGAGCCGCTCCATATACCGCGCGCGCTCCTCCCAGAACGCGGTGTGGGAGCTCGCCCCAAACAGCTCGAGTTCCGAGCCGGGGATCCCGCGGTGGATCGACTCGGCGACCGCGGGCGTCACCTCGTCGTACCGACCGACGGTAACGAGCGTCGGGGCCCGAATCTCCCCGAGGCGAGCCGTCGCGTCGAAGTCGCGGATCCTACCGGTGATTGTGAACTCGTTCGGCCCGTTCATCACCCGGTATTTGGGCGAGTTCCCGTGGTCCATGGTGTAGGTGACCTCGGCCGGCCACGGAGAGAGCCGACAGAAATGGCGTCGGTAGAACTCCCCGACCGCGGCCAGGTACTCCGGATGCTGGTACTCCCCCCGCGCTTCGTGACGGTCGAGGAACGCCGGGAAGGGCGGGGGAAGTTCGCGGGTTAGGCGATACATTTCCCGCACCGTGAGCGGCACGTCCGCGAGCCCGCTCGCGATCGTCAGCGTCCGGATCGGCTCCGGATGGGCGAGTGCATACGCGATGGCGAGCATCCCTCCGTAGCTGGAGCCGAGCAGGTGCATCCGTTCGATGCCGAGGGCCTGCCGGAACTCTTCGAGGTCCTCGACATCCCGGCCGACGGTGTACTCCGCTTCGTCGGTCGCGAGGTCGGACCGGCCACAGCCGAGCTGGTCGTACCACACGACCCGGTACCCGTGCGCGACCATGTCGGCGAACGCGAGGAGGTAGTCGTGGGTGCCGCCGGGACCCCCGTGCAGCGCGACGATCGCACCGCGAGGACCCGGCTCGCCGAGGCTCTTCCAGTAGAATTGATAGCCGTGAACCGAGACGAAGCCGTCCCGGGCCGGGGGCGAGGAAGGGGCCACCCTCCCCCGAGGCCGAGGGTCTATTTGGCGCGGGCGCGCGGGCCGAGAGGATCCCGACGGCGGGCGAACCAGCCGCGGGTCTCGGACCGCACGATCTCGGGTCCTTCTCCCGGGTTCAGGGTCGGCGGGGTCGGTCGGCGAATCGCGGCGGACTCCAGAGCGTTTCGGGCTACGAACGCGTTCATCAAGGACAGAGAGGGAGACGTATACCAAGGTCCCAGCGCACCCCGAGGAACCACGTTCGGCGCTCACGACCGGTGACTGTCGTGGAGGGCTCGGGGGGTCCGGTCCGCCGGGCCGCAACGGCTTAGTCTATAGAGTCGCCGGCGGGTCTCGTGGAGCCACCGGCGGACCCCTTGGAGATCCGCTCGCCACCGGCGAACTTCGATGCGTTGATCGATTGGTTCGACCGCATCAGCACGAACCTCGTTCTCCTCGAAGAGTACCCGATTGCCGACCTCGAGGGCGCCATCCGGGCCTTCGAGGCAGGGGTGCGCACGCACGTCCAGCGCTTCGAGGGACTTCTCGGGCCCACTGCCCCGGAATCCGGGACTGGTGCGGGCGCTCGCTCGATCCTACGGGTCGAACACGCGTGGTTTGCCGTCTCGATGGAACAGCTCGACTGGTGTTACGGGATTGTCGAGCACGAAGACCATGGCGGACATCGGCAGGCGCTCGGACAGTACGGTCGAGTCTTCGCGGAGGCCTTGCGCCGGCATCGACGGGACGAGCGTCGCTACTTTCCGAGCGCCGACGCAGAGTCCCCTCGCATCGGCCGGTGACGCCGCCGGGAAACCCTAATGAGCCGCCGTCGGGAAGCCGGGCCGGAGGAGGAATGGCGGGCCGGGGAGCCGAGGCGGTCTGGGTCGAGAAGTACCGGCCGACGAGCCTCCGGGAAATGCTGGGTCATGAGACGATCCTCCCGCTGCTGCGCTCCTACGCGGAGAAACGGTCGATGCCCCACCTCATGTTCGCGGGGCCCCCGGGGACCGGGAAGACCACCGCGGCGCTCGCGTTAGCGCGGGACCTCTACGGCGCCGAGTGGCGTCAGAACTTCCTCGAGCTCAACAGCAGCGACGAGCGAGGGATCGAGACGGTCCGGACGACCATCAAGGGGTACGCCCGAACCTCGCCCCTCGGGGGGGTCGGGTTCAAGCTGTTGCTCCTCGACGAAGCCGACAATCTCACCTCGGAGGCCCAGGCCTCGCTCCGACGCCTCATGGAGCGATACTCCGGCTCGTGCCGGTTCATCCTCTCATGCAACTACTCCTCCCGCATCATCGAGCCGATCCAGTCCCGCTGCGCGGTGTTTCGATTCCGCGCCTACTCGAGCGAAGCGATCCGCGAACAGCTCGAGCGGATCGCGAAAGCCGAAGGAAAGCGCGTCGACGCGGAGGCGTACGACGCGATCCTCGCCGCGAGCTCGGGCGACATGCGGCGGGCGATCAACCTCCTCCAGCTCACGGCCACCCACGCGGACCACGTGACCGCAAAGACCGTCACGGAGCACGCGACGATCCCTCTGCGACGGGAGGTCGAGGGAATGCTCTCGGCCGCGCTCGCGGGCGACTTCCTCGGGGCCCGCGGGCGCCTCTACGCCCTCTTCACCGACCGCGGCGCCGCGGGCGAGGAGATCCTGAAGGCGATCCACAGCTATCTTCCCGAGATCGCCGACGACGTCCTCCCCGCCCGCGAGAAGATCCGCCTCCTCGAGTACCTCGCCGAGGTCGACTTCCGCCTCGCCCAAGGAGCCGGCGAGCGCGTCCAGCTCGAAGCGGTGTTGGCCCACCTCGCGTCCGGGGCGACGCCGCGTACGTAGGGAAAATGGCACGGCAGCGGGACGTGGGGGGGAAGCCGCCGGTCCACCGCAAGGCGGTGGCGGTCGGCGAGCTGACACTCGGTGCCGCGACCCGCCGCGCGATCCAGAGGGGACGCGTGGAGAAAGGCGACCCGTTCGCGGCCGGAGAACTGGCCGGCCTCCTCGCGATGAAGCGCACGCCCGAGCTGATCCCGCACTGCCACGTGGTCGCGCTCACGGCGAGCCGCGTCGACCTGGCGGTCACGTCCCGCGGGGTCCGGGTCCGCGCCGAGGCCGAGACGTTCGACCGGACCGGCGTCGAGATGGAGACGCTCGTCGGCGCGAGCGTCGCGCTCCTGACCGTCTGGGACATGGTGAAGTACCTGGAGAAGGACGACCGGGGACTTTATCCGCGGACATCCCTCGGGCCGATTCGCGTCCTCTCCAAGCAGAAAGGCGCGCGGAAAGCACGATGAGCGAGACCCCACCCCCGGCCGCCGCCGCGAGCCGACACCACCTCGGAGGGACCCGTTCGCTCGGGTTCGCCGTCCTCTCGGTCTCCGACACGCATACGCCGGACGACGACCCGTCCGGCCAGCTCGCACGCGACCTGATCACGAAGGCCGGCCACAAGGTCGTCCACTACGCGCTCGTCGCGAATTCGATCGCGGACGCGCGGGATCAACTCGAACCGTGGCTCGCGGAACACGCCGTCGAATGCGTGGTCACCGTGGGCGGGACGGGCGTGAGCTCGCGCGACCTCACGGTCAACGCGCTCGAGACGATGGGCGGCAAGAAGCTCGAGGGGTTCGGCGAGATCTACCGCTCGTTGAGCTTTCAGGAAGTCGGGGCGCTCGCCATCATCAGCCGCGCCGCCCTCTACCTCCTCCACGGAAAGCCGGTGTTCGCCCTCCCGGGGAGCGAGCGGGCCGTCCGGACCGCGATCGAGAAACTGATCGTTCCCGCGGCGATCCACCTGGTCGAGGAGCTCGAGCGCTAGGCCCGGGTCCCGTCGTCGGACCCGAGCCGGACGCTGAGCGCGCCCATCGGGGGTGGCCCCGGGTCGAACACCTGCGGCGGGAGCCCCTGCCACTGACAGAGCTCTTTCCACGCGACGTTCGCATCAATGTGGTGCGCGAGCAGGATCCCCGTCGGAGAGAGCACCTCCCACGCGGCGCGGAGCTCGAACCGGGCCCGCGCGATCTCGGGCCCGTTGTCGTAGAAGAAGAGGTCCACGCGCCCCGCGGTCGCGAGGAGCTCGCGCAGCCGGTCCGGGGTGTTGCCGAGGGCGAGGGTCCACCGGGAGCGAAGGGAGGGCGGCACGAACTGACCGACGCCCACATCGTGGACCCCCGTGCTCCGGCCGGTGATCGGCCCGGGGCCGAGGGACGTGAGGGACCCCTCGCGGTTGTCGGCGAGCGCCGCGAGGATCCAGGCGGTCGAGTACCCCGGTCGAACGCCGGTTTCGATGACGACCTTTGGATGCAGGGCGCGCACGAGGAGGTAGAGGTGGGCGCCTTGCGGCAGCTCCCGCGTGAACGCCATCCCCGCCCCCCGTTCGAGGAGGGTGTCGGGAAGGTCACTCGAACGCAGCTCCCGGCGGTACCGCTGGAGGTCCGCGGGCGTGACCTGCGTCAACCGACTGACCCGGTCCAGGGTCGCCTGCCGCAGCAGGAGCATCCGCTGGCGGATCCCCTTGCGCGAAGCGGGCGAGAGGAGCGACGGGAGGTGGTTCGGTCGAGTGAGGTACGCCGGCACCGCGTCGCCGGCGGGTCGGGCGAGTTCGGCCGATGGAACGCTGGCGCCCGGTCCTGCAGAATACGAGGGCACGATAGTAGATAGGGCGCCGGACACTATGAACATGATGGGCTCCTGCCCGGGGTGCGCCCGGAGGCGGTCCCGAGCGTCGCTTGGTGAACCTGGCGACCGCGTACGATTTAATATCCGTCCGCCCTCGAAGTGATGGGAAGTCTCCATGTCCGTTCAAGAGGTCGGTGGGCCCAACTTCGACAAGTTCGCGCAGGACAACTCCGCGGTCGTGGTCGACGTCTGGGCCCCATGGTGCGGTCCGTGTCGGATGGTCTCGCCGATCGTCGATCGCCTCAGCGAGAAGTACAAGGGCAAGGTCGCGTTCGCGAAGATGAACTCCGACGACAACGGCGAGAAGGCCGGTGCCCTCGGGATCATGAGCATCCCGACGCTGCTGTTCTACAAGCAGGGCAAGCTCGTCGACCGGATCGTCGGGGCGTACCCCGAAGAGGTCATCGACGAGCACGTCCGGCGGCTGCTCTGACTCTCCCGCCCCGGGGACGGGCGCCGCGGTCGTCCCACCGCGGTGCGAGAGCGTTCTAGGTCCGTCATCGGGTTCGCCCCCCGGGGTTCCCCCCAGTGAGCGCGCCGGGGAGCGATCTGCAACTCGCCCGGTACTCGTTCCAGCGGAAGCTGGATGAGATCGCGGCGGTACGCGGCCGGGCGACCGAGCTCGTAAGCCTCTACGTCTCGCCGGGAAAGCAGGTCTCGGACGTGATGTCGTACCTCCGGAACGAGTACGCGCAGAGTTCGAACATCAAGAGCCGGACGACCCGGAAGAACGTGATGTGGGCGATCGAATCGCTCATGGGACGCGTCCGACAGTACAAGGAGCCGCCCTCGAACGGCGTCGCGTTCTTCGTCGGGTCGAAGGCGGTGGGCGCGGACAAGTCGGAGCCGGTGACGTTCATCGTCGAGCCGCCCGAGCCGCTCAACACCTACCTCTACCGCTGCGACTCGACGTTCTTCCTCGACCCGCTCCTGGCGATGGTGCACGAACCCGACGTCTGGGGCCTCATCGTGATGGACCGCGCCGAGGTGACGATCGGCCTCCTTCGCGGGAAGCGCGTCGAGCCGCTCCGCAACCGTCAGTCGCTGGTCCCGAGCAAGCACGGACGCGGTGGACAGTCGGCGCACCGGTTCGAACGGCTCATCGAGCACGCCGCCCACGAGTTCTTCGTGAAGGTCGCGGAGATGTCCGCCGAGCTGTTCCTGCCCCGGAAGGACACGCTCAAGGGGATCCTCCTCGGAGGGCCGGGCGCGACGAAGGAGTACTTCTACAAGGAGAACTACCTCCACCACGAGCTCCAGCAGAAGGTCGTCCAGCCCCTCTTCGACACCGGCTACACGGACGATTATGGCCTCAAGGAACTCGTCGAGAAGGCCACGCAGACGCTGCACGGGCTCGAGATCACCGAGGAGAAGCGGCTCGTCCAGCGGCTGCTGGGCGAGATCCGCAAGGGGGACGCGGGCCTCGCCGCCTACGGAGAAGCGGACGTCCAGCGAGCGCTCGAGCTGGGCTCGGTCGAGACGCTGCTGGTCTCCGAAGGGCTGCGGCAACGCCGCGTGACGTTCCGCTGCAGCGCCTGCCAGACGGAGTTCGTACGAACGCTCCCCGACGACGACGTCGACAAGGTCCTCGACGGACCGTGTCCGAACTGCTCGCAGCGGACGCTCACGGAGGTCCACTCGGAGGATTACGTGGAAGGGCTCTTCCGCCGGGCGGTCGAGTCGAGCGCCTCCGTCCGCCTCGTCTCGACTGAGAGCGAGGAGGGCGAGATGCTCGCGAAGGGATTCCAAGGGATCGCCGCGCTCTTGCGATACCCACTGCCGGCGCGCAGCCCGCCGGTCGCCACCTCCTAAGAAGCGGCAGCGACCTCGGGCACCCGCCCCGGCGCCGTCTACCAGAGGTTCGAGAGCGGGTCTTCGTCGTCCGAGCTCGGCGGGAGCTTGCGGGTGGCGGGCGAGCGGGAGGAGTCGAGGGGTTTCGCGGTCGTGGGATCCCCCGGCGGGTAGAGCTTCGCGTTGGGGTAGGTCGGAGGAGGCATCCGGCGCCGCTCGGTCAAGACGACCACCGCGAGGACCGCAACGATGACGACCAGGACGACCCCGAGCGTGAAGCCGGGGAGAAGCGCACGCGGTGAAGCCGCGGAGGGGCACGACGCTCCGGTCACGAGGCACCCCCCATCGCCCTGCGCCTGGTCCACCGGGATGGGCGTTCCCTGTACCGGCGTGGAAGCGAGCGAGTCGGCGCCCGAGGAGACCTGGTCCAAGCTTCCCGAAGCACTCGAGACGGAGACGTCGGTCGGGTTGACGGCGCTAGCGGCGTAGACCCACTCCGAGCCACCGATCCCGAGGTGCGAAGTGACGCCCGGCTGGACGTAGAGCGACGTCATCTGGGCGGAGGCTCCGCCGCTCTCGTTGCCGCTGACCGGTCCCGCGGTCGAGCTGCCGAAGAGGTCGATCGGCTCGGGGACGAGGATGAACCCCTCCCGCGCAACGAAGGGGCCCTCCACGTTCAACGAAACATTCAGGAAGGAAACCCCGCCGAAACTCACGGTCCCGCCGGGTCCCGCCTGAGTGCTCCCGAGCACGGTGACGTCCCCCGAGCGGTTCACGTCGGCCGCCTGCGTGACCGGGCCGATGACCTCCTTGAGGTGCGGGCCCGTGTACCGATAGCCGTACTCGAGCGAGTACCCTCCGCTCGCGGTGAAGGCGGCGCTCGAGTTCCAGTTCATCGGGGCGGTCAGATTGTCGGGAAGCAGACCGAGCGGCGTCGCAAAGACGACATTCGCGTTCGCGGAGACGTTCGCGCTCAGGTACGCCATGCGGACCGCCCCCTGAGCCGTGTCGAGAAGACTGCCGTTCACCATCGTGTGCGAGTTGAGGAGCGCGATCGCCGGGACCAGCCGACCGTCATCGAGGACGGTGCCGTTCGTGGTGAAGTTCGCCCACACATCGTCCGACTCCCACGCATGGTGGAAGATCGTTCCGGTGGCGCTCGGATTCTTACAATTGGGGTAACAGTAGGTGACCGAGAGGAGGGCGCCCATGGTCCGATTCACTTGGAGCTCGAAGTTGGTCGAAGAAAGATTCGTCTGCGTTAGCACAACGGAGTAGCCGTACGTCGCACTTCCCTCGTAGCCGTACCCTTTCCCCAGGGTTCCCGAGAAATCGACCGTCTTCACGACCCCATACGCCCAGACCGTGTACGCCGGGCCCGGTGTCAGATCGGTCGTGCTGGCCGCCGCGATTCCGAGCGGTAGTACGAGGGCGACGAGGAAAGCGGAAGCGATCGCGACGATGACCGAGAGCCTCGGCAGCCGAACCTTCATCTCCGCGGACTCTACACCCCGTCTCGGCCGATATCATGCTGGATACGGGACATAAACGAGAGTGTCGACCTCATCCCCGATGGTTGGACAGCGTGCTAGGCCGTCGCAATCGGGAGGGTTCGGCCGCGTGCGGGCGCTGACGGACTCCGAAGCGCGGGTGATCGCGGTGCTCCTCGCGGCCCGCCCGGATCGAGAGCGGGAGCGCCTCCATCAGATCGGCATCCCTCGGTCCACGTACCATGCGGTGCGACGCCGCGCTTACGAAGAGGGGTGGCTTCGCGACCGATACATACCGAACCCGTTGCCACTGGGCCGACCGTTCGTCACCTTTCTCGTCGCGCGACCGTACGCGGACCGCTTCTCGGAGTTCGCCCGGACCATCCGCGACGCGGACGGGAACGTCGTGCTGTGGAACGGCACCCAGTTCGCGGTCGCCGTGTTCTTCCATCAAAAAAGCACGGACGCGGGGCGAATCGCACAACGGCTCGAGAAGGAGAAGCTGGTCGCAGGACCGCTCGTGCTCACCGTCCGTTCCGACGGCCCGACCATTCCCGTCTATTTCGATTTCGAGGGGTTGTGGAGCCACCTGGCGGGTCTGGAAGGGACCCTCGCGTACCCGCACAGCCTCGGGGGCGTCCTCGAGGACGGAAAAGAGGACGAGGACGCCGGCGAACTTCCCCCGTTGACTCCGCATCAAAGCTGGGCGCTGGGCGAGCTCCTGCGACGACCATTCACCGCGACCGAGCAGGGGCGAGGCGGACATTTGGTCGGGCCGTTCGGGCTCCCGTTCTCCCAGCGCCGCATGCTCGCGAAGGGATGGATCACGCATCGCACTCTCCTCGAGCCGGCACGGCTGCCCCCATTTCAGGGTCGATCGGCGGACCAGGTGGTGCTGATCTCGGGCGCCCCGAAGAACGGGGCGCGACCCGATGAGCTGTTCGCGACCCTGACCCGCGATTGCCGGGTCTTCCCGTTCCTGTTCGTGGTCGGCGCCGACCGCTGGCTCCTCGGCGCGCTCGGCGGAGCTGGTCCGGCCGCGGGGTCCAGCTCCGATCGTCAACCGGTGCTGCCGACCCTGCGGCAGGCGCTCGAGGGGATCGAGATTCTTCAGGAGCCGGCCGCGGGGTTTTCCTCGCCGGTCGACCACCGGTACGAGTCCCTGCTCCCGCCGATTGACACTGCCGGCACGGCGAAGCCCTGAAATCTCGGACCGCGCGTGCATCGCCAGGGCGCGTAGCCTAGCTTGGATAGGGCATCGGGTTCCTAACCCGGGGGTCGAGGGTTCAAATCCCTCCGCGCCCGACTACTCGGAGTATGCGAGTCGACTTTACCCACCCCGTTCATTGAGGGCGGACTCCCCCGTCAATCGGGGGAGGTAACTTAAATACTTGTTTCCGGTTTATCAGTCATCGAGAGCTATGCGAGCATCAACCGTCCTCGTCCGAGACCCGGGAGACCGAACTCTTCCCGCTGAGTTCGTACCGGAGCGCCGGCCCTTTCATCGTCCGCAAGCGAGGTACACCGTTCGTCTGACCTCGCCGGCGGACGTCGATCCGGTCCGGAAGACTGGCCTCGCCGTCTCTCTATTCGAGCCCGCGGCTGTCGAGAAGCTCGGCTACCCTCTCTCGTTCCGACCGAGGCTTCTTCTCTGGGAGGGCCTCGTCGATGCCGTCGAGACGACCCTTCCGACGACGACGTTCGTCGATCGAGAGGGGGCTCGGGACCCGAAGGCCGAAGATCTCGTTGTCGCTCTCTTGAAGGTCCGTCGCCTAGCCGCGCGACAGGTCGTTAGGCTGAATCGCACGACTCTCGATTCAACGACGCTCATGGAACGGATCTTCGTTGAGCGTGTTCTCGCGAGCGCTTCGCGAGTGCGGCTCGACGACTTCGTTCCCGGACTCCCGGTTATCGGGACCCAGCTCTCCCGAGCCGACCTCGATCGGGAGGACTCGACCGTCCTGAGCGTCGGGTCGAGCAGGTGAAGCCGGAGTACGTTCGCGCCGTTGTCGACCTCCTCGAAGAAAGCGGGTTCGAAGTCCTAGTCGTCGGCGGCGTCGTCATGGAACGGCGAAGGCTCGCCGCGACTGCTGATGTCGACGTTCTCGTGACAGTCTCGAACTTCCGGGATCTTCCGGAAAAGATGTAGGCCCGCGTGGATGTCTCCGACTTCCGAGTTGAGGCGAGTACCGCGGTCGGGTTCCTGCACGTCGGCGAAGCAAGGATTCGATTTGACGTCATCGATCCGTCCTACTTTTCTGGCGAAAAGACCGGCGATGAGTTCTTCCGGTACATCGAGGAGAAGTGGTCGAAGAAGGACAGGATCGGCCGCGTTGCTTTCCCACCTGTCGTTTGGTACACTCGCCTCTTCGTCCCGAGCGAGGCGTACCTCGAGAGGATCTCTGACGATCTCGACGAGGGAGCGCCGGTCGAGTGGCTCGATGGTGCGCTAAGAATCGCCCGATTTCTAGGGACCGAGGGCCGGATTCGACAGCGACTTATCAGGTTGAACGATATTCGGCCGGTCTCTCGCTAGGTGTAGTGTAGCAGGACATCTTGCCGCCTGAATTGTCAGGACATCTTGCCGCCCCCCGGAGAGGGTGGCTTTGGTCAAGGAAGATGTCCGCCTCCGACTACACGCCGTCAAACAGCATCTCGAGAAGGGTGTTCGGGCCGCGGAGATCTGCCAACTCTTCGGCATATCCGAGAGGACGCTGCGCTATTGGTGCCGAAACTACCGAGAGGAAGGCGTAGAGGGCCTCCGGGACGAGTCCCGGCGTCCTCGCCACAGCCCCAACCGGATCCACGGGAACCTCGTCAATCGGGTCCTCCAGCTGAGGAGGAAGCACCCGGCCTGGGGTGCGCTACGGATCCACGCCATTCTGCGGCGCCGCGGGGTCCAGGTGAGTTGGGTCACGGTCCACCGGGTGCTGAAGCGCCACGGGTTCATGGTCCGGGTTGTCAAGAAGCCCAAGCCGTTCAAGCGGTTCCAGCGCCGTCACGTCGACTCCCTCTGGCAGGCGGACGTCTACAAGTTCCGCATCGCCGGGGTCCGGGGACATGTCTACGTCCACACCATCCTGGATGATCGCTCCCGATACCTCGTGATGGCCCGCGCCTACCTTCGAGAGAGGGCGCGAGAGGCCACGAACAACCTCTGGTGGGCGTTCAAGAGCGGGCGCCAGCCCAAGGCCCTTTACGTCGACAAC
Source organism: Thermoplasmata archaeon (assembly GCA_049585415.1). Taxonomy (GTDB): domain Archaea; phylum Thermoplasmatota; class Thermoplasmata; order Lutacidiplasmatales; family UBA184; genus Lutacidiplasma. The sequence goes on from JBAUZT010000001.1 coordinate 107,053, forward strand.
GGGAGCTGTTTCGTCTCGAAGGAGTTCCGGGAGTTCTGCGCGGCCCGAGGCATCTCGGTGATCTACGGGAGGCCGTACAACCCTCGAGGACGAGGGAAGCTCGAACGGTTCCACGGCATCCTCACGCAGGAGCTCGTCGGGAGGGTCCACTTCCGTTCCCTCAGCCACTTCCGCCGAGAACTCTACCAGTGGCGAAGGAGGTACAACCGGGCCCGCATCCACGGAGGGATCGGTTGGGCCACTCCGCACGAGGTCTACCACGACCCCAAGTTGAAGAGCCAGCAGCGGGTCAGGAGCCGCTGAGGGCGGCAATATCTCCTGACAGTTCAACCGGCAACATGTCCTGGCATACTACAGCTAGGTTCTCTTCGACTCACGAGACGCCTTCGGCCGTCGGGGGGACTTACGTGCCTTGGAGAGAAGGACGCCCCGTCGCTCGGTGGCTCCTCCTGAACCGCTTGCGAGAGGGGGAGCGGTCGACCGTCGAGAAGGCCGTCGGTCTCCCTCGCAGCGAAGCCGGGAACGAATCGACTGGCCGGACTTCGCTCACCGGGGGACGCGAACGGTCGCTTCGGAGTCAGTAAAGCGTTTCCAAAACGTCTGGAGATGGTCAGTCCCAATCGGGGTGACGTCGGTTAGGAAAAATCCAATGTCCGGGGCTTTCGCTCCGCGTCCCGCGACGTCCGTTCCGCCCGCGGCCACAACGAACTGTTCCAGGATCCGGTAAGACTCGCCGGGGGGTCCCGTTCCCGCGGGATCCCGGCGAAAGAACTCGAGCGGGAAGGATCGGTCCTCGTCCGGCCGTAGCGCGAACGATCTGCCGTACTCTTCCGAGTAGTCGGAGGGGCGAGGAAGAGGGTTCGACGGACGTTGCCCAAGCGAGGAGACTCCGGCTCTCGACTTCCAAAAGTACGCCGTGACGTCGATCCCGACCGCCCCCCCGGGCCCGAGGTTCCTCAGTACGATCCGGTAAGCATGCGGCGACGCCGGGACTTGAAGGAAGAACTGGCCGGCGACGACCGCCTCCGGAGGGGGATCCAAGCCGGGAGCGAACGGGTTCGGGCCCGTCGCGGAGACCCGAACGAGCTGGAGGTCGAGCCGAGGAGCGAGATCTTCCCGGCGCTTCTCGGCCGCCATTATTGCCTGGATCATCGCGGCGAAGGCGAGGGCAGCCGTCGCGAGTGCGACGAATCCGGCGAGAGCGTCGTACACCGAGAGCCCGAGGATTGGCCGTTCGGCGAGACCCGCGACGAAGGTGACGAAGAAGAAGGCAAACGCGACGATGAAGACGATCGCAATAACGAGGCGTTTGTGAACGAGGAAATCGTCGATCGGGTTCGATTTCGTCACTGACTTACTTCTTCGCGCGGAGCGCGACTTTCACTCGGTTTAAGAGGAGACGGACCGCTGAGCGAGAGACCTGGATCCTCTTCTCGTCGAGGAAGACCTCGACATCCCCCATCGTCGGTCTCGTCAGCCCTGATTTCGAGGCCCAGCCGACGCACTCAGTAACGAGAGGCTCGACGATCTCTCGCTCCCTCGCGTTAAGCCTCGCTTTCAGGTCCATCGCGACCTGCGCGCCGATCTGTTGGACGAGGAGATCGAGAGGGGAACCGTCGTGCGGGACTCCGATTCCGAGCATCCCGGGCAGAGGTGGTGGAAGGGCGAGCTTCGACCCAACAAACCTCCGGAAGTTGTGCTCAATCGAGAATCGATTCGTCTCCATCGACTCGGGGTGCTTCTCGAAGTCAGCAATGAACTCCTGAGCGAACTCGTCCTTCCGCGTTGTCAGCGACTCGAGGGCCTTCTCCAAGTCCGCCTCGGGTACATCCTCGGACTCTGTCTCGCCGACTCCGGCCCAGTCCGCGGCGCGGATGAAGACGTGGAACTCGCCGCCGAGAAGGAACGCGATCTCGACTAGCCAAGTCTCTCCGACGTGCCCGGCTCGCTCGGGGTTTTCGTCGCCCTCGCGGACGATCGCCTCGTTGAGGTAGATCATCGGAGCCCCGGCCTTTTTCGCGAACTCGAGGAAGCGGAGCGCCTCCTCGCCGGACCAGGTGACTGCTTCCTCGACCGGGAGATTGCCCGAGAAGGGGTAGATCGGAAGGTCGGTCGCCGCCCGGATCGAGTCAGCAAGCTCACCGAGGACTCCGCGATCCTTCGGCATCGGGTCTAGCTCGGAATCTCGACCCTCCCCTTGAAACGCTCGGTCGCCGGCGGCCCCGGCCCGCAACGACGCTCACCTTTCGCCACCCCGCATCCGTGAGGCTAATCCTCCGGTCGCTTTTCCGGGTTCAGGCGATCGATGGATACGGTCGAGCAGGCGAGGCTTGGGTTCGAGCGAAAGCAGCGAGCCGATGAGCGGCTCCGCCAAAGACTCGAGGAGCGGATCCGCGAACTCGTCGCAGCGACGGCCCTCGTTAGGAGCCACCCAGAACTCGGAGAGATTCGCCCGTCGTTCGCGGTGGTCTCGCAGTACGTCATCGCGAACGTTTGCCTCGATCCCGCCCAGTTGAAGATCTTGCCGTTAAACGGCCGTACTCGCGATCTCGAAGCGTTCACCGAAGAGCTTCGGGCCGGGCTCGAGAAGCTCTCCGCCGACATTCGCCTTCCGCTCTCGAGAGCGCCGAGCGCCTTTCCAATCTCGACTCCGATCTGTGTCCTCCCGCCGGACGTTCACGGGGGATACTCCGCGGTCTTCCTTCGACCGAAGCGGGAGTGATACACGGCGCCGGTTCGGACCCAGTTCGCCGACTCGACATGCCGCAATTGACTAGCTCCCCGTGGAATCGCCCTCATGCCGGCGCTCCCGAGCGCGATAACATCGAGCCCCGCACCGACCGAGACCGAACACGCCCATTTCCCAAGTCGGGACCTCTCGACTCTGGAGACCTCCTGCGGCGAGTGCGACGTCCAAGTCGAAGGCGTTCCGATTGTCTCCGGGCTGCCTCCTCTATCGGAGACCGGGGGAAGCGGGCTCGGAGCGGCCCCGTGGACGGGATCCGGAGAGCGTCCCCTCGTTCCCTCGGAGGCGGGACGGTGGAGGCCGATCGATCTCCCAGTCGACCCGGGCCGAGTTACCTAGAGCCGGCTAGAGCGATAGCGGGTCGCTTGAGATCGTTTGCCTTTCGGCCCGGGTCGAAATTCGCCAACGCGACCCTGAGCGAGGTTAGCTGATTCAACCCTTCCGACCGGGCCGGGGGGGCTAGATATTCGATTAGCCGGGGTATACGGACTCCTCCGCCCCGCGATCTCCGACCCTAGTGGATCCCGGCGATCGCCCGGGAGATTCGCCGGTCCTTCCAGGACTGACCGACATCGTCCGGCCCTCGAGGGCGAAGGATTATCGGTCCGCGGGCGCTTCCAGAGTAATCGCCCATGACCTGGAAACTGGGCCAGCCGTACAAGTACAATCTCGCGGAGTGGCTGGGGGTATTCTTCGCTCTCATTGGAACCCCAACGCTCGTCTACACTGCATTGGGGGTCCTCGGAATGTTGCCGAAGTCGACAGCGTTGGTCTTCAACCTCGTCTTCGGCGGGTTCGCCGTGGCTGGTTGGACGCTACTGGTGCTCGGCACACGGGCCCACCGCCGAGCGATCGGCCCGAGTTCCGCGTAGCAAGCGACTCCTCTCCACTGGGGATTCAAGTCCCCTCCCGCCCCCTCGGCGCCGACCCGCGGTCGCCCCGAATCGGCGAGTGCCCGTCTCTCTCGCGCGCTTCCGGCAGCGGGCAGTGACAATACTTCGCACGCGCACGGGGAAGCCTATAGCCCCGCCGCGAGTCTCCACATACAGAGCGGGCCAAATCCGGGTCCCTGGCTGATATGGATCGTTACCAGCGCGTACCGATTGAAGAGGAGACGCGGGAAGAGCGCATCAAGAGATTTGCGCTCATCGACCAGCCGTATACCCTCGAGGAAGCGGTCCTCGAGGGCCAGCGATGCCTGCAGTGCGCGATGCCGTACTGTGTTCAGGGGTGCCCGATCACGCAGGACGCGCGGGGGTACAACATCCTGGTGGGGGAGCGGGAATTCGATGGGGCGGCGAAGCTCGTGCTCCGGGAGAACCCTCTCGCTACGGTCCTCTGCAAGACCTGCTACCACTTCTGCGAGGACGACTGCATCATGACCGGGCGGGGCGTGCCGATCGCGATCCGTCATCTCAAGCGCGCGGCCCTCGACTACGGGAAGTCGGACCTCTTGTACGTTCCCTCGAAGCGCAAGGAGGAACGGGTCGCGGTCGTGGGAGCCGGTCCGGCCGGCCTCATGGCCGCCTGGGACCTCGCCGTGCGAGGACACGCGGTCACGATCTACGAGAATGAGCCGTTCGTGGGCGGCCAGATCAACACCATTCCCCAGTACCATCTCGACCCGGACGACCTCGACACCGACCTCGCACGATGGAAGAACCTCGACATCACCTGGGTCGTCGGGAAGCGCGCCGGCGTCGACTATACCCCAAAGAGCCTCCTCGCCGAGGGATACGAGGCGGTGCTGGTCTCGATCGGGGCGTCGAAGGCCCGCGAACTCAGCATTCCCGGTGAACACCTTCCGGGAGTCTACCATGCGCTGCCGTTCCTCCTCGCCATGAACAAACGCCCCGAGGGCATCTACGGCCGCAAGGGTCGTCGCGTCGTGGTCATCGGTGCCGGGGACGTTGCCCTGGACGCCGCTCGTTCGGCGCGACGCCTCTCCGAAGGAGGGGAGGTGCAACTCGTCTACCGCCGGGGCCCCGAGGACATGAAGGCCACCGAGGAGGAGAAGACGGGGGGAGAGTTCGAGGGGGTGGAGTACGTCTTCTACCGGTCGCCAAAGGCGATCCTCGGCTCCGAGCGGGTCGAGGGGTTGGTGGTCGAGCGTACGGAGCATGGGCCTCCCGATGCGAAGGGCCGACGCACGCTCGTCGTCGTGCCGAACTCCGAGGAGACGATCCCGTGCGACATGATCATCGTGGCCGTCGGCGAGGTCACGGACGTTTCCGGGTTCGACCCGGATTACGGGTTCAAGTTCGCCTCGATGGGCTGGCCGGAAGGCAAGCGCGAGGGCTGGATGACCGATGTGGACGGCGTCTTTGCGACCGGCGGTCGATCGGTGGTCCACGCGATGGCTGCGGGGGAACGCGCGGCGGCGGCGATCGATGCCTTTCTTGCGAAGAAGCACGGTCGCGCTGCGGAACCGCGCCCCGACCCGTTCGGTGGCCCGGACCCCCCTGTCGCTCCGCCGGGATACGGCGCGGCCTCCTGGACTCCCTGACGTCCGGATCGCCGACCCCACCGGCAAGTATTCGACGCGGCGTCGGAAGTGTCACCCCGTTGGGGCACGATCCGTCCGGAAGGGGCGACGTCCGCGCGACCCCGGAGCCGAGATTTCGCCTAGAAAGTGCCGTGGTCGACCGACGGTGCCCCGAGGCCCCCCAGTGAATCCCGTCTGACGACAGCTTGAAATGCTAGGTCCTGAGTCGAGACCCCGATGGCACCTGGTGCCGGGCACGGAATGGGAAAATGACGTTCTTGGACGATCTAACGCTGGTGCTCGATCTGCTGATCTTGGTCGCCTGTGTGGTGTTCTACACCGGGTTCATGGTCTGGCTCGAAATGCGGCAGAAGGACCGGGCGCGCGCGCTGTCGCATCTGCGGGAAGGCTCGCTCGTGATGGGATGCCTCGGGGCCGTGCTCGGGCTGATCGCCCTTTGGGGCGAGTTCACGTGGCCATTGAACGTGACGGTGGGCGGGAACAACGTCCTCGCCGCCTATGACCTGCTCTTCTTCGATTCGGTGGTGTTGCTCGCGGTCCTGCTCGTCTCCTTCGCGATCGCGGTCAACCTCCGCCGCCCGACCCACATCGTCGGGATGCTCGGGGTCGTCGTCGGACTCGCGATCGGATTCTACGGCTACCGCGCTTACACTCTTTCCCTGACGGAGGAGCCGCTCGAGACGCTGCTCCTCTTCCTCGGGTTCGGTGCCGTGGCGGTCGCGAGCTATCCCGTCACGCTGTACGTCGACTGGTTCGTGGTCGGCCCGGCGGTGCCCGGGGCGGACCCGCTCCCCTCGGACCCCACGCCCCGCTACCCCCTGATGTGGAACTTGTTCCTCGGACTGTTCCTGCTCATGGTGGTCTTGGCCGGGGTCGCGGCGCTCTTCTACGGGTTCGACTCGGCGTGGGCGCACCTCGCGAGCCCGCCCTGAGTTCGGATCACCCGCGGTCCCTGGACGCGCGATCTCGCGCGTCGGGGGACCGCCGCTTGGGGAACGCGAGGTTCCCGGAGTCGTCCGCGGGGGGGAGGAACGTCGCGTCGGTCAGTAGGCGCACGCCGGCCGCTCCGCGGGTCGTCAGGCGATACATCTCTCGCTCGTGAAGGATCAGGCCCGTCTCCACGAGCTTCCTCAGGTGGAACGACATCTTGGGAGAATCGTCGAGCCCGGCGGCCTGCATGACCTCCCCGAACGACGCGGGAGCCTCGGCGAGGCGCTGCAGGGTCTTGCGTCGGATCGGGTTGGCGAGCGCCTCCAAGGTAGCGTGCGTCTCCTCGGTCGAGACGGCACTGCCGAGCGCGATCGCGACCGACGCCGAGACCCGCCGAGGATTGAACCCGACGCGCAGCGGCCCGTGACCCGCGAGGTCCTTCCGGAGCCGGTCGAGGATCTCTACCACATCCTCGAGACGATGCTGCTCGAGTAGCCGCTCGACTGCCGAGACCACCACCGCCCCGTTCGCGTGTTCCGCGAGGAACGCTTCAGTGCGCTCCGCGAGACCTACCGGATTCTCGGGATCGAGGGGTTCGACGTGGAGGTGGGGCTCGGTGCCGCTCGCCGACTCCCCAAAGAAGAGCACCTCGTGCTGACCCGACGCGGCGAGCGACCGTGCCTCCCGCGCCGGGTCGCGGTACGCCTCGGAGGGGGACTCGAACTCCCGTTCCTGGGCGACGAGCCGTAGCGTCTCCCGAACCTGCTCGATGCGGAACGGCTTGCGCACATAGTCGAACGCGCCGAGCTTCATCGCCTCGAGGGCCGTCTCGACGGTCGCGTAGCCGGTGACCATGATCACGAGCGCTCGCGGCCAGCGCCGGCGCACCTCGCGGAGGAGATCCATGCCGCTCTGTCGGGGCATCTTGAGGTCGGAGAGCACGACATCGAGTTCTTCGTGCTCGAGCACCTCGAGCGCCTTCGCGACCGAGGCGGCCTCGGTGACTACGTGATGGTCGTCCCGAAGCAGCTCGGAGAGCTCTTCGCGAAAGACGGCATCGTCGTCCACGACCAGGATTCGCACGACCCGAAGAAAACCCCGAACCGAATTAGAGTTTCCTTGGCACCGGAGCCCGGGTCTCCGCTCCCTCGCCCGACCGGCTGCGCGCAGGCGACCCGCGAGATCCGAGGGAGGTTAGAGCGGGTGGTGAGAGGTCGGTCCGAGGGCGGAGGACCCGCCTCGTCGGACCGAGGGAAAGGGTTGGTTCGGCGGCGGTGCCGCTCGTTCTACGGAGCTGCGCCCGCGCCCGCGCCGAGGTGGCCCGGCAGCGTCGTGCCGAAGTACCAGAACGCGGCGATCCCCGCGAGTGCCATGAATACTGGGAACAGGAGGACGATCACCGATACCCAGTACGGCAGGTGGAACTTGGGGGTCGTGGTCTCGCTGACCGGCTTCGCCTCGACCGCGCCCGGGACCACCGGCTGCGCGGCGCGAGTCCCCAGTCCACGGAGTCCGGCGACGGCGGTCGCGCGCGCGGACGTGAAGGGCGCCTTCAGGGCGTCCACCGCTCCGAGGTAGTAGTCGACGATCACCGTCGCGGGGAAGGCAAAGATCCCCGCCGCGGCGAACCCCGAGTAGAGCAGGAGCGTGTCGAACGGGTCCTTCGTGAACGCCGGGCTCGCGGTGTACCCCGTGTAGCCGTAGAACGCGACGACGCCGCCCGCGACCAGCGCGAACAGCCCCACGTACTGCAGGCGGACGGAGAAGTACGCCGAGATGGCGAAGGCGAGGAGGACGAGCCCCATCAGGAGCAGCGGGTCAAAGAAGAAGATGTTGTACCCGGCCATTCCGTCCGAGGCAAGGAACGGCCACGCCATCTCTCCCCAGAGTGAGATCGTCAGGACGATCGCCCCGAGCGCGCCCATAGGGATCGCCATGCTGTGGAGGACCTTCTGGAGACCCTTCGGGTTGTTCGTTCGCATCGCCCACCAGGCCATCACTCCGCCGTAGGCGAAGATGGCCGCGGCCAGCATCAGGAAAACTTCGATCAACGCGAGGTTGTCGATGAATGTGGTGAATGCCATGGTCATGCTCCTGGAAGGCGCCTACGCCTCCGATCTTCCGGTCCGGCGGGCCGTTCGTCCCGTGTCGTTCTCGACGGTTGTGGTGTCGTTCGGCATCGTCTGCACCTGACCGCTCGAGCTAGCGCGGGGTATTTCCACGCTCTATCAACTCGACTTGACTAACGGAACCGCGGAGGGCCCCGGCTAACCCGCGTCGGGCCGGGGGTGGACCGGGAGGGAGACGAGGAAGCCGGCGCCCGCCCCGGGAACGTTCCGGGCGGTGATCGACCCGTGGTGCGATTGGACGATCCCGTGACAGATGGCGAGTCCGAGGCCGGTCCCCTGCCCCTCCGGCTTCGTGGTGAAGAACGGCTGGAAGATCTGTGGGAGTACCTGCGGGGGGATGCCGGGCCCGCTATCGACGATATCGACCTCCGCCCGGTTGCTGTGGTTGCGGACCGATACCCGGATGGTCCCCTTCCCCTCCATCGCGTCGTAGGCGTTGTTCAGGAGGTTCGTGAACACCTGCATGAGCTGGCCCCGGTCGCCGAGGATGGGTATCGGGGAGGGAGGGTAGGTCTCGACCAGCTCGACGTCCGGGGACTGCTTGCCCCGGATGAAATCTACCGATTGCCGGGTGACGTCGACCAGGTCGAGGTTGGTCGTGTGCGGTTCCTCGCGTCGGGCAAAATCGAGGAGCCCTCGCACGATCCGGGCGGCGACCTCCACCTGTTCCGTCATGCGGTCGAGCCGCGCGAGCACCCAGGGGTCCTCGGAACGGCGTCGCAAGCTCTCCGCGACCAGAATCACGTTCGCGAGCGGGGTGTTGATCTCGTGGGCGACGCCCGCGGCGAGCTGTCCCACGGAGGCGAGTCGGTCCGGATGCGCGGCGCGCATCTCCCAGCTCCGCTGCTCGGAGAGGTCCACGGCGACGCCGAGGTAGTGCGTCACGGCGCCCGCGTGGTCCCGTATCGCGGTGATCGTGAGAAGGACCGGCCGTTCCCGTCCCTTCCGGTCGCGATTCAGGACCTCGCCGGACCAGTATCCCCGCTGCGGGTCCAGGAGGTCGGTCCACATCCTCTCGTACACCTCGGGGGCGGTGTGACGGCTCCGCACGAGGTTCGGTCGATGACCAATACACTCCGCCCGGGTGTACCCGTAAATCCGCTCGAATGCGGGGTTGACGTCGATCATGATGCCTTGCGTGTCGGTGAGCTGCATCGCGTTGGTCGACGTGCGGAACGACTCGTAGAACAGTGCCGCCCGATCCTGCTCCTCGACCCGGTCCGTGACGTCGCGGATCATGAGGAGGGCGCGCCGGGGCTCCCCGCTCCGGGATTCGAGCGGGCGTACGTCGACGTCGAGGTACACCCCGTGCGGCCGGTCGCGGTGGCGGGCGCGGACGGACGGGAACGTCCCTCCGCGGCCTTCCCGCAGCGCGAGGTCCATCGCTTGCCGGATCGCGGGCGACCACGTACCATCGGTTTCGGGAATGTCGTGATAATCCGTGCCGAGGAGGGCGGGACTCCGCCCGGTCGTTTCGAAGTAGGCGGGGTTCGCCCAGGTGATCGTTCCGGGAGCGGTGACGAGCGCGATCCCCAGCGAGGTACTCTGGAAGACCAGCGCCGACAGGTTCGGAGCGAGCGGTTCGGGCTCCACGCGTCCTCGCTCGAGTGAAACGAGCGGCCCCTCTTCTCGGTGTCGCCCGCTCCTCGCCGTGCGCCCGAAGCGAGCCGGGTCCGGAGGGAAAGTCAAGCGGACTCGACGGGCGGACTATACCCTACCGGTTCGTGAAGGATGCCGATGGGGCCCTCGCCCGTCCTCGTCGTCGGCGAAACTCCCAGCCTGGGACGGTCGGTAGCGGACCTTCTCGAGTCGGGAAACATCCCGTACCGATTCGTTTACGCTATCGAGTCGGAGATCCCCCTGGAGACCCTCTTCGAGCGGTACCCCGTCGTGATCTCCGCCTGCAACGAGGTGTTCTGCTCCACCGCGCGGCGGTGGTCCCGCGGCGAGCTCCCCGGGGTCCGGCTGATCGTGGTGGGCTCGCGGGACCCGGCGTTGCGCTCGATGTCGGGACTTCGCCAGCTGTCCCTACCGGTGCTTCCCGCCCGGCTGCGCTCGCTGCTCCGTACGCTGTTCGACGGCCCGGACCCTCCGCGGAGTCTCGGGGCCAGGCTCGCCTAGCCCGCGGTCCCCGAGCCGACCGCCGATCCCGCCGGTCGTGAGGCGAGGTCCCGAGTCGCGCGCGACGGGCTTATATCGAATTATACTCATAACCCAGTATTCCGCGACCGCTTGGACCTCGGGGACCCCGACCGGGCCGACTGCTCGGCCTCTATGCGCTCTCGGTCATGGAACGGGAAGGGCCGGTCTACGGCTACTCCCTCGCCGATCGAGTTTCCGACCGAACGGACGGGGCCTGGAGACCGGGCGCCGGCGCGATCTATCCCGCGCTGCAAACCCTGGTCAAGCGGGGGTTCGCGCGAGGAGACCTTCAGGGTCGCCGGCGAATCTACACCGTCACTCCCGCAGGTCGTGCCTTTCTGCGACGATTGCGGGCGAACTGGATGGGAGGGGCTCGGAGCGGCCCGGACCTCGGGATGATCTGGTCGGAGATCGCGGGGTCGGGGGACCCGGGTCAACACTTGCTCCAGCACCTTCGACACCATCTGGAGGGGATCACTTCGTATATCGAACGGGACCCTCGGATGCCCGCGGGCGCCGGACCCCTGCGTGAGCAGGTGCAGGCCGAGCTTCGGGTCACGCTGGCTCGACTCGACGCTCTCGCCCCGACGTCGCCCTCGCGTGCACGACGGCACCGAACGGGAGGCGGATGACCGGCAACGCGATTGAGGTTCGCTCCCTCAGCAAGCGGTACGGGTCCGTGGCCCGCGGCGTGCTCGCCCTCGACTCCGTGAACCTCTCGATCCCCGCCGGCACGGTCTTCGGGCTGCTAGGCCCGAACGGCGCGGGCAAGACGACGTTGATCAAAGTGCTCACCGGTATCAGCGACATCACCTCGGGCGACGCGATGGTCGCCGGATTCGACGTTCGGACGCAGTCGATGAAGGTGCGGGCCCGAATCGGCTGGGTCGCCGCCGAGGTGATCCTCGACGATGACTTTTCCGCACGCGAGAACCTCTGGCTGCAGGCCAAACTTCAGGGGCTCACGAACTGGGAGTCGCGCGCCGACCTGCTCCTGAAGTATTTCTCGCTCCTGGATCGCGCGGACGACAAGGTCAACAAGTTCTCCACGGGGATGCGCAAGAAGCTCGAGATCGCCCTCGCGCTGCTCCATCAACCCACGGTGATCTTCATGGACGAGCCGACGATCGGTCTCGACGTCAGCACTCGCCGAATGCTCTGGGACATCGTCAGTGGGGTCCACAAGGAGTTCGGCGTGACGGTGCTGCTCACGACTCACTACATCGAGGAGGCGGACGCGCTCTGCGACCAGATCGCGATCATCGACCAGGGCCGGATCATCGCCCAGGGAACGCCATCGGAATTGAAGGCCCGGGTCAAGGGGGACATGATCCAGCTCGAGACCGTGGAGCCGCTCGACGTGCCCCGCATTTCGGCGATTCCGGGGGTCCAAGAGGTCCGTGCTCAGGGCAACGACTGGATGATCCGGGTCGGCTCGGCGGAGGCGTCCCTGCCGCTGCTCCTCGCGGGACTGCGCACCGATGCCGTCCGGCGGATCAGTATCGAGAAGCCGAGCCTCGAGACGGTGTTCCTCGACCTCACCGGTCACCGGATCGGCCAAGAAGAGCCGATGCGGGATATCCGGCGGTTCTACGCCCAGATGCGGCAGGCGCGCAAATGAGGAGCCAGTTCTACGGTCTCTATTCCCGCGAGATCCTGCGGACGTTCCGCAACCCGTTCGTCCTGCTCATCACGATCGTCCAGCCGTTCATGTGGCTCGCCTTTTTTGGCTCGAGCTTTGCGAACGCACCGCCCTCCTTCCTCCAGCAACTCACGGAGGGACACAGCTACATCGCGTTCCTGTTGCCGGGGACGCTCTCCACGTCGATGCTCTCGGTCGGAATGTTCGGCTCGATGAGCACGATCCAGGACAAGCGGTTCGGTTTCATGAAGCGCATCCTGATCACCCCCACGTCGAAGGGCGTGATCTTCCTCTCGAAGGCGCTCGGCGCGGCGACTCGGGGACTGATCCAGTTCCCGATCATGGTCATCGCCGCGACGGTCTTCGGCGTCACCTTCAATCTCTCCCCGATCGAGTGGGTCGCCTGGGTCGCCGCGCTGTTCTGCCTCGCCATCGGCTTCTCGAGCCTCTTCCTCGCGATCACGGCGTCGTCGACGGACTGGCAGACCCCCGGGGTCGTCTCGAACTTCATCACGATGCCGCTCATGTTCGCGAGCACCGCGTTGTTCGGGGGCCAGTACTTCCCCTCCTGGATGAAGGCGATCTCCTCGGTGAACCCGATCACGTTCTCCGCGCTCCTGGGCCGCGCCTTCGTCCTCGACTCCCCCGTCCCCTGGATCAACCTCGGGTACCTCGCCGCGTTCGCGGGAGTGATGCTCGTGATCGGCTGGCAGGTCTCCGCCCGCTGGTTGAAGGTCGACTAGGCGGCGAGCGAGGGGCGTCGCCCGGGTGCTACGCGCCCGGGGCGATGGACTCGACGGCGAAGTCGCGACCTTCCCACCGGTCGACGAGCGGCCAGTAAAAGGTGAACCGCCAGCGTCGTCCGGCGGATTCGAGGGGGAGCAGGTCCGCATAGTGGAGGCCGAGGGCGGTCTCCACCGAATCGAGGTCGGCGACGTTCGCCCAGTCGTCGTCGCTCGCGTGCAGGCGAAACGGATGGTCGACGATCACCCGGAGGGTCTCGTCGGGGCGGACGGTGGGGCACTGCCGGTTGAACCGCCAGACCTCGAAGGCGCGCCGGGGCGTCTTTCCTTCCGCGTACCGGGCTCGCGCTTCAGGGACGGTATCGAATACCGCCCCATCGGTGATCGACCGGAGGAGCGTGATGTACTCCGCGTGCGCCCAGGCGAGCGGCGTCGCGGACTCGGTTGGCCGCCCCAGCTCGAGGTACAGATCCGGCCGGTCGGCCTCGTCCCAGATCTGCTCGGGGAGGAGCCCGGTCCGGGTCGCGAAACGCTCGAGCGCCCGCACGTACGGCGTCGCGTCGTGGCCGAGCGCGAGCTCGTAATGCCCCCGTTCGCCAGTGAGGATCGGCCACGCCCGGCCCTGCCCCCAGTCGACGAACGGACCGCCGTCCTCGCGGTCCCCGTAGCCGTCATGATTGTACCGGCGCCACGCCGGTCCGAACGGGGTATCGACCTTCAGCACCGCATCGACGACCCGGACCGAGTCGACGACCACGGGGTCGTCGGCGCGGCGTACTCCGAACCGGACCAGGTCGAGGAAGCCCGCGTCCACCACCTCGCTCGCCGGGAAATCGCTCCGCGCCCCCGGGGGGAGGTTCGGAAGGTGCACGGTCCCGAGGTCGGGACCTTCGTGGGGCACCGCGTCGTCCACGTCCGCCGGTCGAATGCGAACGTAGTGGCGAGGGATGCCGGGCACGAGCGTGCCCTCCGTGGTGACGGTCCAGCGCTCGACGTGACTTTCGAGGAAGTCGGCGAACTCCTGAATGAAATCGGAGGTCGGTCCGAGCTCGTGTTCGCGCGCACCGGCGGCCGAGGAAGTCAGCGCCGCGATACAGATCGCGAGCGTGGCCGGAGAGTAGCCGCTCACCTCCTCCCACCGGTCCTGCTGCGTCACGGGAGCATGCTCGATCAGGAAGCGCACGGCGTGGCGGAGCATCGGGATCGGGGTGAACTCGGCGAGCGCCTCCCCGCGCACGAGGCGGCGGGCGAGCAGGATCGGGAGGGCGACCTCGTCGAGCTGCATCCCTTGCCAGTACGCGGTCCCATCGACCCAGAAGTTCTGGGGGAACCCGCCGTCCGCTCGCTGGCGGGTGGCGAGGTAGACGAGCGCGCGCAGGGGCGAATCGACGGCGCCCGACGCGAAGAGCGCGTTGGCCGTGTGAAAGAGGTCTCTCGTCCACACCAGGTGGTAGCCCCCGCGGTCCTCGTCGCCCTTCGCGGCCCCCCAGGGGATCGAGAGGGACGCGATGAACGCCCCGGGATAGACCTTGTCCTCGTGGGCGAGGAGGATCGCCCGGCTCGCGCGGTAGAGCCGCCCTCCGTCGCCGTGCGCCCCGGCGAGCGGCAACTGGTGCGTTACGGTCCGGCCCCACTGTTCGAGGAACCGTCGGTAATGGAGGTCGAACGGGGTCCGGAGGGACTGGAAGAGCGTTGTCACCGCGGCCGGGATCGTCTCCCCGAAGGCGAGGCCCAGGGTGAACTCCTTCGTCTCGCGCACGGGGATCTCTCCGGTCAACGCGACGTTCCCGTCGGGGGCTTGGTCGAACTCGAACTCCATCCGGAGGTGCTGGGAGACGTCGGTCCACCCGTCGCTGCGCCCGACGTATCCCACCGAGGCGTGGAGGAACGGGACCGAACAACCCACCGCGAGGGCGACATTGTTCCGTTGGGCGACGAGGATCGGCCGGTCGAGCACGTCGATCACCAGCGCATTGTTCCCCCATCCGCCGACGTCGAGGTGAGGGGCTGCCAGGACGAACATCCGCAGTTCGTCCCCGAGGGCGCGCTCGCGCGTCTCGACCCGGACGTGCTCGAGAAGCGTCGGGAGGTGCGGATCGCCGATCAGCGTCTTCTCGATGCGATACAGGTGCTCGGGGGCCTCGCTGCGAATGCGGTAGCCGAGCGCGTGGTCGTTCGGCCGCTCGGTCACCGAAGTGAGATTGCGTCGCTCCTCGTGGAAGAAGGTCCTACCGTCGGTGAGCAGGAACTGCATGTCCCGCAACTGCGGACGGTCGATCGTCGGAAAGTACGTCTCCGTCACGATGCCGCGCCACAGGGTGAACCATAGGCGCGAATCGGCCGAGTAGGCGGTCCCGACCCCGTCCTTGTTGCTGTGGGCCCAGCGCGGCGCCATGCCCGGGGCGCCGAAGGCGATGCGATTGCCGCGCGGTTGGTCCGACATCCTTCGAGCGAACGGGTTCCCACGGTCGGTAGGGCTTTGAGGTTTCGCCGGCCACGAATCGGTCGGTCCTCGAGCACCGGTCTTTTCTTTCAGTGGGCTTCGGTAGGGTCCGTGGACCTCGGCCTGTTTCTGCTGATCATCGCGCTCGTCGCGATCCTCGCGGGGTTCCTCGGGTCGCTCACCGGCCTCGGGGGCGCGGTGGTCATGATCCCCGTCCTGGTCATCTTCTTCGCGGTACCGTTCCCCATTGCCGTCGGGACCGGGGCCGTCACCATCCTCGCCACCTCCACGACCACGGGAGCGGCGTATGTCCGGGACCGTTTGACCGACATTCGGATCGGGATGTTCCTCGAGATCGCCACGGTGCCCGGCGCGCTCATCGGCGCGAGCCTCACCGTGTTCCTCACGCACGCGAGCCTCGACAACGCCCTGCTCATCGCGCTCGGCTGCGTCCTTCTCGCGGTCGTGCCCGGGACGATCGCGCGCCGAGACGAGGAGATCCCCTCGGACATCGTCCCCGACCCCCGCTCCCGTGCGCTCGGGCTCGTGGGGACGTACCACGACGAGGCGCTCCACCAGGACGTCGCCTACCGGGCCGCCCACACGGACCCCGCGCTCGGCGTGATGTTCGGCGCGGGCTTCGTCTCGGGGATGTTCGGGATCGGCGCGGGGGTGTTCAAGGTGACCGCGCTCGAGCGGTACCTGCGTCTCCCGATGAAGATCTCGACCGCGACCAGCAACTTCATGATCGGGGTGACCGCGGCGGCGGGCGCCGGTGTGCTGCTCGCGGCAGGGTACATCAACCCCCTCATCGCCGCACCGGTCGCGGTGGGCACGGTCGTCGGGGCCCTGGCGGGAAGCCGGCTATTGCCGCAGCTTCGCAATCGGACGGTCCGACTCCTGTTCGTCCCGGTCGTCGTGATCTTGGCGGTGGAGATCATTCTCCGGGGGCTCGGACTCCCATGACGGACGCGTCGGCGGCCGCCGCGGAGCCCGCTCCCCACCCCCAGCTCCCGGCCGCTGCGTACCGCAACACCGCGCTCGTGTTGCGGATCGGCCTCGCGATCGCGCTCGCGATCCTCCTCGTCGCACTGATCGCCTACCTCGTCCAGAACCCCGGTGCGTCGGAGAGCTCGGCCGTCGCGACCAACCCGATCGTCGGGTACCTGACCGGTGCGGGCCTCGTCGGGGGCCTGGCTTCGGGAGCTCCGGCCGCCTACCTGACGCTCGGGGTCTACGCCCTCGTCGCGACGCCCGTTGCCCGGGTCCTGACGGGGGTCTACTACTTCCGCCAGGACCGGGAGCGCGCCATGGCGTGGATCACGTTCAGTGTCCTCGTCCTGCTCCTCTTGGGGCTCTTCGTGATCGGCCCGCTGATCCGCTAGGGCGGCGCGGCCGCGACGGGACTCGGTGCGCCGGACGGGTGCCGTGACCTCCGGGAGCGTCCGAGCCGAGCTCGGCGACCGCGCTCCGGAGCGCTTCGAGCCCGGCGTTCGAGAGCGCCTGGGCCCGCGCGCGATCCTTCGATTCCGCGAAGACCCGGAACAGCGGCTCGGTGCCCGACGCGCGCACGAGGATCCATCCCCCGTCGCGGAACGCCTTCACGCCGTCGATCGTCACGACGCGGTCGCTGCCGGCGCGGAGACGCTCGGTCACGCGAGCGAGGACCGCCTCTCGGAGCGCGACGGGGACGGGTTCCTTCGCCTTGATGAGGGAGTATCGGGGGAGACCAACGAGCACGTCGGCGAGGCTCTTCTCCCGCCGGCTGAGAAGGTCCAGCACGGCCGCGGCAGTCATCCCCCCGTCGCGCGCGAGCTGGAACTCGGGAAAGATCAGGCCCCCGTTCTCCTCCCCCCCGAAGATCCCGTGACGGGTCTGGAGCTCGTGGGTCACCACCGGCGAACCGATGCGCGTATAGACGACCGTCCCGCCGGCCGCCGAGACCGCGTCCTCGACGCTCTGGGAGGCCGACAGCGGGGTGACGACGACCCCGCCCGAGTGTCGCCGGACCGCATCCTCCGCGAGGAGGGTCAGGATCTCCTCGCCGGCCACGTACCGCCCCGAGGCGTCGACGAACACCGTCCGGTCGGCGTCCCCGTCGTGCGCGATCCCGAGGTCGGCGCCGACGGCGGGGACCATCCGCTGGAGGTCACCGAGGTTCTCCTCCGTCGGTTCGGAGAGGTGGCCGGGGAACGTGCCGTCGAGGTTTCCGTTCAGTGTGACGACCCGGCATCCCAGGCGGCGCAGGAGTGCGGGAGCGGTCGGGACCGAGGCCCCGTTCCCGCAGTCGAGCACGATCGTGAAATGCCGCGCGCGAATGCGCGCCACGTCGACCTGGGCGAGGATCGCGTCGACATACCGACGGGCCCCGTCGGTCCGAAGTGAGATCTCGCCGATGCGGTCGTACGGCACCGTCGCCCCTCGTCCGGCGGCGACGCCGGACTCGATCGCCTGCTCGGTCTCCCGAGAGATCTCGAGGCCGTCCGCGGCGATGCATTTGATCCCGTTGAACTCCCGGGGATTGTGGGAGGCGGTGACGATCACCGCAAGCTGGGCGCCGAGGCGCGTTACATTGTACTGGATCGCCGGGGTCGGCAGCACGCCGACATCGATCACATCGTGACCGGCGAGGGCAAGGGTGCCGCTGATGATGCGAGCGAACGCCGGGCTCGAGGTCCGTCCGTCCATGCCGACGACGATCGGTTTTCCGGGGGCGAATTCCGAGGCGATCGCTCCCGCGACGCGGGTCACGAACGGCGCGGCGAGCGCCTCCCCCACGACCTCGCGAATTCCGTTGGTGCCGAACAGCCGCACGGGGTCTCCTCGGGGGTCGGGCCAGAAGCGGCCCGGCATATAACAGGCAACCGTAATTGGCCCCCGGAAGGATAGTCGTGCATGTCGCCGCCGAGGGTCCTCGCCGACGAGATGGTGGGGAGTCTGGCCCGCTATCTTCGGATCCTGGGGTGCGACACGACGTATGCCCGGGGATGGACCGACGACGAGATCGTCCGTCGAGCGAAGGTCGAGGACCGCATCGTCGTGACCCGCGATCGGCGGCTCTCGGAGCGGGCCGCGAAGGCCGTCCTGTTGACCAGCACCCGCCTTGAAGACCAGGTCCGTGCGACCTGGCAGGCGCTCCCCGAGCTCTCGACCGAGATTCGCTTCGAGCGGTGCACGCTCTGCAACGGAGAGCTCGCCGCCGATCCACGTGTCGGCCCGGGGCGGCCCGAGGATGGGATCCCTTGGGACCGGGTCGAGAAAGGTCTCCCGCTGTTCCGCTGCCGCGACTGCGGCCATGTCTATTGGCAGGGCTCCCACACGGAGGAGATCCGTCGCCGTCTCCGGGCGTGGGCCGCCGAGGCGGAATGATCCGAGTCTTCGTGGAACTCTCCGGGGAGAGCACCGCCCTCGCCGCCGCCGAGGTCTCCGCGGCCGCAGAGGCGCTGGGCGGCCGAGCCGCACCGGACGGCGCCGCCGAGGTCCCCGGGCTGACCCTCGTC
>JBAUZT010000002.1:0-17265 GCA_049585415.1 Thermoplasmata archaeon
GTCGAGGACGGCGTCACCGGCCGCCGGGCCCCCGTGCTCGAGCCCGGCGCGGTCTCGCGCACGCTGTTCGACCTCCTCGACCGGCCCGACGAGCGTCGCCGGCTCGCCCGAGCGGCGACCGAGCGCGTCCGACGGACGTCGTCGCTCGACACCATGGCCCGTCGCTTTATCTCTCTCTACGAGATGGCAATGACGATACGGAGCTCTCGTGACCGCCACCCCGCTGCCGGAGATTGACGCCCTCGCGAGCCAGCTCGCGAACGGTCGGCACGACGCCTACTCGCAGCGGGCCCTCGCGCGGGCTTCCGAGGAGTACCTCTCCCGCCGCCGGCCGTCGCTCGCGCACTTCACCATCACGGCCGACGGCAAAGAGTATCCGAACTTCTACGCGGTGATCGCGGACCCCGACGCGAAGTTCGAGACCGGCGAGGTCCGGCTCGACCCGGTCCCGTCGCCCGGCCCCCCGTGGCGGTTCCTCCTCCCGTTCGAACGGATCACCTTCGACCGCGACGGGTCGGTCGACATCCATCCGCTCGAGCCGGGCCCGCCGATCCGCGCGATCGCGCGCGTGCTCGTCCGCGAGCATTATCTCCTCCGATCCGAGGTCGAGGACCAACGCGGAGCGGCCGGCGGCGCGCGCCCCGAGCTCCGGGGGCTCGCGGGCACGATGGCGGGAGCGGTCGCGGCGTGCCGGGAGGAAGCGATCGTTCCGTTCGCTGCGGCGCTGCTCGCCTACCTTCCCGAGGAGCGGTTCCGCTACGAGTTCGACGTCATCAACTCGAACCTCCTGCCGGACCCGAGGGCGGGACGCCTCTCGCCCGGAAAGCGCGTGCGACGGACGTCGCGGCTGGACTGGGCCCTCGACCAGTACCTCGCGCACTCCGACCTCTCCCTCCTCGGCGTGCGCTGCCTCGAGGTGCTGGTCGAGTCTCCCGGTCTGAATTCCGTCGAGCTCTCGCACGTCTTCGGCGGGGTCCGCGAGCTCGTCGACTCCGCGCTGCAGGGACTCGTTCAACACCGCCTCGTCACGTACGATCGGCGGACCGGGGTCTATCGGGCGCGTCTCGACGCGTTCCTCCCGCCCGCGGGCTCCCTCGAGGGACCCCGCGACACGTCGCCGCCCGGCGCCGATCCGGCGCTGCGGACGAGCGTCCAGGAACTGATCGCCGCGGCGGACGCGCGGGCGACCTGCCCGCTCTGCGGCTCGTCGCTCCCGCCCGGCCCGAAGTCGATCCTCTGCGACAACTGCGCCGCGAAGGTCGGATCGAGCTAGCGAAGGAGTCACGGGCCTGTCGGGAGTTCCCGTACCGGGCGGGGTGCGCCCGGGACCTTTGAACCCGAGTTTGCTGGCTTAGAAGGCCAGTACTTTGTCCAAGCTAAGCTACAGGCCCGCGGCTCGGGACGGGGCCCGGTCGCTTAATCCCTTGCGCGGGGCCGCCGCGGAAGCTCGGCGGAGGCGACGAGATGCGCGAGCCGCAACGGCTCGGGCCAGAAACCACGGACGGCGGTCCGACGGACGAGCGCCACCGCGTCCGCCGCACGGCATCCGACCGACGTGGCGAGGATGGGGGTTTCGCCGGTCGGGACCCGGACGAGTCGGTGGGCGCGCAGGAGGCGCCACCGCCGTTCCGCATCGGCCCCGAACCACGTCCGCAGCGCGGCGTGGATCCGTCCGAAATCCGGAGGGCGTCGGGTCACCGCGACGACCGGGATATCGAGCGCCGCGTGGATCGCGTCGAGGTCGAGCACATTGAAGCCCCCGACGACCGCCCCATCGAGGAGGAGTGCCCGCACCCCGTCGAGCGCGCCGGTGCCGCGCACGAGCGCGATGACGGTCGCTGTTCCGTCGGTTCCATCGACCCGGACCCGCGCGCGCCGGATCGACTCGACGTAGGATGGGGAGGAGACGACCACGGCCGCGATCGGCGCGAACCGATCCGTTCGGCCGAACGCGCCGTCGTCGACCCCGACGATGCGAGGGTGCTCCTTCGCGAGGGCCCGCCGCAACGCTAAGACCCCGGCGGCGCTCGTCCGCGGTGCATGTCGGCGTCGACGGTCTACCTTCGATGCCCGGCGTGCGGCACGGACGTTCGGATCGTGCTCGCGCCCGAGCCGCCGACCCAATGGTTTCCGTGCCCGCACTGCCGCGCTCCGATCCCGGCGGTGGTCCCCCGCGACCCGCCGCCGCTCTACAGCTGGGAGGTGCTACCGGGGCTATATCCCGAACTCCCGCGACCCCGCCTCCCCCGGTGGAGGGTTCGCCCGGCGGTGGCCGCCGCGCTCTTGGTGGTCGCCGTCGTCTGTGCGGCCCTTACCGCCGGGCTGGTCTATGCCACGTGGGATGCGAGCCAGCCCGGGACGTTCACCGTCAACGGCACGATCGTGCACCCGGGGACCGGTGGAGGCACCGAACCGCTCGCCGGGGCGGAGGTGACCCTCGCGAACGATGCCAACCGCACGACCGGGACGACCACGGGTTTTGACGGCACGTTCTCGTTCGGCAGTGTGCCGGCAGGCGGGGTCACGCTCAACGTCTCCGCCGCCGGCTACGCTCCCATCACGGTGTACACCTTCGTTTCCAACATCTACTCCGCGCAGTCGACCGGGCTCGAGATCGAACTCCTGCCCGGGAGCGCCGCGAACGGCTCCGTCATCGCGCTGACCCCCTTCCCGGACCTCGAGCAGTTCCTGGCGTCGACGGGCGCGGCCGCCGCCCTCCTCGCGATCATCGCCCTGGTCGCCGGCTTTGCCGCGATCGCCACCGTACGCCGGGACCGTCCGGCGCTCGGGGTGGTCGGAGGGGCCGCCGGCATACTGTCGCCGCTCACGCTCGTCTATCTGAGCCTCTCCTCCGCACTCCCGCTCGTCGAGGAGCTGACCGCGATCGCGGCGGGGGCCGGAGCGTTCACGCTCGCGCTGCGCGCGATCCAGATCGGACAGACGGGTCCGGCGCCGGACCCGGACTAGGGGGACCCGCGGGGCGCCGAGCCTCGAGGGCTCGAGATCGCCCGTCGGGCCCCGTCGGCGATCGGGCGCCGGGTCGCGTAACCGCCGGAGAGCAGGTGGTAGAATCCGACCGTCGACTCGCCGCGCTGCCAGCAGAGAAAGACGACCTCGCCGTCCTGCACGCTGTAGAAATCGATCAGCCCGCTCTCGAGATCCTTCACCTCGATCCCTTCCCGGCGGAGCCCGGCGACCGCCTCCTCGAGGCGGCGGGTCAGGTTCTGCCACTCGGCATCGAGCCGCTGCTTGAGCCCGCGGTCGGCGTGGTCGGTCGCGTCCACGTCCTTCCCCCAGAAGTGGCTCAACCGGTGCGTCTCTTCGTGGACCTCGCGCAGCCGGACGACCCAGCCGCGGAGTCGGGGCAACAGTTGCTCGAGCTCCGCGATACGCCCGCTCGCCTCCTCAGGCGTCCAGAGCCGCGGAGGGTTGGGCACGTCGTGGGGGTTGGGCTCGGACCCAGAGGGTTCCATCGCGCGGTTCCTCGCTATGGTACCATACCGGCACCCTATTTACGGAGATGATAGGGGTGAGGTAATCCGCTCGCCTCCGGCGATTCGACCCACCTGCCGCTCGGACGGCCCGCGGGCGCGTCGCCGGGCTAGAGGATCTTTAGCTCCCGGCCGACCTTCTCGAAGGCGGTGATCGCGAACGTCACGTCGTCGTCGCTCAGGGCGGCGTTCATGATCGTCCGGATCCGCGCCCGGTCTTTGGCGACCATCGGGAAGACGATGGGGAGTGCGAACACCCCGAGCTCGAAGAGCCGGTCGCTCATACGGCGGGCCCTCGCGCTGTCTCCGACAATGATCGGCGTGATCGGCGTCTCGCTCTTGCCGGTGTCGAAGCCGAGGTCGGCCATCGCCGTCTTGAACCGCCGGGTGTGACGCCAGAGCCGGTCGACGTGCTCGGGCTCGTGCTCGAGGACGTCCACCGCGGCGATGCACGCCGCCGCAATCGCCGGGGGGTGCGAACCGCTGAGCAGCCAGGTCCGCGATTTGTTGAACGCGAAGTTCACCAGGTCGCGCGAGCCGGAGATGTGACCGCCGACGACGCCGAACGCCTTCGAGAACGTCCCCATCTCGACCTGGACCCGGTCGCGTCCCAGGCGGAAGTGCGAGACGATCCCGCGGCCCCCTTCGCCGAGGACGCCCTCGCCGTGCGCGTCGTCGACGTACAGCATCGCTCCGTGGTCGTGGGCCAGCGCAGCGATCCGGTCGAGGGGGGCGATGTCCCCGTCCATCGAGAAGACGCCGTCGGTGACGATCAACACGCGGTGGTACGTCGGGGAATGCTGCTCGGCCTCGTCGAGCGCTCGGGCGAGGTCGGTCGCGTCGCCATGACGGTAGACCCCCTTCTCCGCTCGGGAGAGCCGGCTCCCGTCGATGATGCTTCCGTGGTTGAGCTCGTCGCTCACGATCAGGTCGCCGTCGCCGGCGAGCTGGGGGATCAGGCCGGAGTTCGTGGCGAAACCGGACTGGTAGACGAGGGACGCCTCGGCGTGCTTGAACGCGGCGAGCCGTCGCTCGAGCTCGACGTGGAGATCCATGTTGCCCGCGATGGGCCGCACGGAGCCCGAGCCGACCCCATGGGTCCGGATCGCCTCGAGTGCCGCCTCCTTGAGCTTTGGATGGTTCGAAAGCCCGAGGTAGTTGTTCGAGCAGAACATGAGGACCTTCTTCCCGTCGATATTGCACCAGGGCGAGCTCGGTCCCGCGAGGAGCCGGAGCTTCCAATCGAGGTTCGAGGCGACGAGCTGGTCGAACTCTTCTCGGAGGAAGGCGGAGGGGTCGCGGGTCATCGGCTCACCACTTCGCCTCGAGGGAAACCTTCGCGGCCTGCGACGATTCGATGAGCTCCATCGCCCGCGCGAGCTCGGGGATCGGGACCCGATGAGTGATGATCTGCGCTACCTTCTCTCGGAAGGCGGGGAGCGCGAGCAGTCCTTTCACTTGGTACCAAGTCTCGAACATTCGGCGGCCAAAGATGCCGTAGACGCGCGCAGCTCTCAGGATCAGGGCATTGTCGACGTCAAGCGTCGCGGGTCGGTCCTGCAGCCCGAGCAAGGAGACGCGGCCGCCCGGGGTCAGCGCATCAAAAACGAGTCGGAGTGAGCTCGGGTTTCCCGACATCTCCACCGCGACGTCGACCCCGCGCCCGTACGTCGCCTCCCGGATCTTCGGGACGAGTCGCTCCCCCTCGTCGACCGGATTGAGGACGAGGTCCGCCCCCATCTTCTTCGCAAGGTCCAGTCGGACCCGATTCACTTCGGTCGCGATGACGGTCTCGGCCCCGAGGTTCTTCGCGACCGCGATCGAGAGCAAGCCGATGGGGCCGCAACCGCCGACGAGCACCGACTTCCCCGCGATATCCTCGATGTTGTCCTCGGGGAGCAGCGAGTGCACGGCGTTTCCGAGCGGTTCCTGGATCGCCGCGATCGCGGGGTCGAGCCCGGGGTCATTTTTCCACGCGTTGAGCTCGGGGAGGACGGCGTACTCCGCGAACACCCCGTCTCGGTCGACGCCGAGGACCTGGACGTTCTCGCAGATGTGCATCTTGCCCGTCCGGCACTGGTAGCACGTGCCGTCGACGATGTGGGTCTCGGCCGAGACGTGGTCCCCCACCGCGAGACTCCGGACCCGCGCACCGACCTTCACAACCTCTCCGCCGAGCTCGTGGCCGAAGATCATCGGAACGCGTTTCACTCGAGCCTGCGCCCATTCGTTCCATTCCCAGATGTGGACATCGGTGCCACACACCGAGGAGGCTCGGATTTGAACGAGCACTTCGTCCGCGGCCGGGGTCGGTTCGGGGACGGTCCGGACCTCTCCGCCGGCGGCACGCCCGGTCTTGACGACAGCCTGCACTGCGGTCCCTGCTCTCCGCAGCGGATTCTCAGATTAACGCTTGGCCCCTCGTCGTGGAGCGGGGCGGAGTTCCGCGGGGTGTCCGACCGGATTCCCTCGTGCCGAAGCCCCCCCGCGTGGGCACCGCAGGCTCCGTCGCGTCGCGACGGGGCGGATCGTCCGGCCCCGGAGCGACGGCGACGACTCTACGCGCGCGTTCGAGCGATGCGCCGGCCGTACCTCGCGGCACCTCGAAAAAATCACATTTCTCTCGAGGTTCCGGCGCTTTTCTCGGCAGGTCTTATATAGGGTACGTTTCTCCCCCGTCCCCACTGGAGGCAGGACCCCCTATCGACCGATGGCGCGACGGCATAAACCCCGGCGAGGATCTCTCGCATTTTCTCCGCGCGTGCGCTCCGCCCGGCCGGTCCCTCGGATCCGCTCCTGGCCGGCCGGCCCGTCCAAGCCCGCGATCGAAGGGTTCGCCGGCTACAAGGTCGGGATGACCCACGCATTCATCGTCGACTACCGAAAGCGATCGACGACCGCGGGACAGGAGGTTGCGATCCCGGTGACCGTCGTCGAGGTGCCGCCGCTCCGCGTCGCCGGAGCACGGATCTACACCCGAGGACCGTACGGCTCACGGGTCACCGGCGAGGTCTGGGGGTCCGAGACCTCCGAACAACTTTTCCGTCGAATTCCCACCCATCCCGCGAGCTCCGCCGAGGCTCTCTCGACGTTCTCGTCACTTCCCGGCCACGAGGTCCGTCTTCTCGTGCACACGCAACCCCAGCTGATCACCGGCACTCCATCGAAGACCCCGCAGATCTTCGAGGTGCGGGTCTCGGGAGAGAAGTTCGACGAGCGCCGCGATTTTGCGGTCAAGCAGCTCGGTCTGGAGATCTCTGCCGACCAGCTAACGAAGGAAGGCGAGTTCCTGGACGTCCTCGGTGTCACGAAGGGATTCGGTTTCCAGGGCCACATCCAGCGATGGGGCGTGAAGTTGCAACCCCGAAAGAACTCGAAGCACCGGCGGATGATCGGAACGCTCGGTCCGCACAACCCGAGCTTCGTGACCTACCGCATCCCGCAGGCCGGCCAGCAGGGCTACCACCGCCGCACCCAGTTCAACATGCGTGTACTGAAGGTCGTCCGCGACCCCCGGAACGACCCCGTCACGCCCGCGGGCGGCTTTCCCCACTATGGGGAGGTCCGCAGCGCGTGCATCGTCCTCCACGGCTCGCTGCCCGGTCCGGCGAAGCGGCTGCTGCGCTTCCGCGCCCCGATGCGCAGCCGCGTCGCTTCCGTCGAGAAAGTCGACCTGCGGTACTTCAGCACCCGTTCGAAGCAGGGCGTATGACGCCCCCGGACGCCCCGGAGGATGCTCCGGCCCCCAAGGAGCACGATCTCGCACAGCACCGGATCCACCTGCTCGGCATGGACGGCCGCGCCGGCTCGGCGTTCACGCTCCCCCGCGCCTTCTCCACTCCGTTCCGCCCCGACCTCATCCAGCGAGCGGTCGTGGCCGCGCAGAGCCACCGGCGACAACCGTACGGCACGAGCCTCACCGCCGGGGCTCGACACTCGGTGCGGTGGTCCGGCAAGGGCAAGGGCGTCGCGAGGACCCCCCGACTCATGGATTCCATGCGCGGTGCGCAGTCCCCCAACACCGTCGGCGGCCGCCGGGCGCACCCGCCCAAGGTCGCCCGCATCTGGGACAAGAAGATCAATCGCAAAGAACGCCAGCTCGCCTTCGCCTCCGCGCTCGGTGCGACGCGCGAGGTGAAGCTCGTGACCGCTCGCGGGCACCGCGTTCCGAGCGGTCTCCACCTCCCCGTCGTGCTCGAGAACCCGATCGAGAACATCAATAATTCTCAGGACGCTCGCGTTTTTCTCGAGCGGCTGAAGCTGTGGGCCGACGTCACCCGCGCCCGGGACGGGACCCACATGCGCTCGGGACGGAGCGGGCGGCGGGGGCGCGTGCGGCACACGCCCCGCAGCTTGCTCATCGTCATCAGTGCGGCCGGCAAGGCCCGCGGGTTCCAGAACCTCGCCGGGGTGGAGGTCGTTCCCGTGCCCCGACTCTCCACCGAGGACCTCGCGCCCGGCGGGACCGCGGGGCGGCTGACGCTCTTCTCCCAATCCGCGGTCGAGTCGCTCCGCTCGCGCCTCGGGGAGGCCGCCGCATGAGCGAACAACTCCGCCACCGCGTGGTCCTCCACGCCTACGTGACCGAAAAATCGATGGACGAGATGGAACGGCTCAACAAGCTCGAGTTCGCCGTCGACCGCCGCGCGACCCGCGCCGAGATCAAGCGGGCGATCGAAGGGATCTATCAGTGCAAGGTCGCGAAGGTCAACACGAAGATCGTTCGCGAGGGGAAGATCGCGACGATCACCTTCACCAAGGACTATTCGGCCGAGGATATCGGCAGCCGTGCCGGGGTGTTCTGATGGGGAAGCGCATCATCTCCCGCCGCCGCGGGAGTGGGACGGGAACGTACCGGTCCCCGAGCCACCGGCATCACGGAGCGATTTACCATCCCGCCCCGTCGCTCATCGGCGAGGGCAAAGTACTCGCCATCGTGCCCGCCCCCGGACGAACGGCCCCGGTCGCGGAAGTGATGGGGCCCGACCAGAAGCCGCTACGGATCCTCGCGCCCGCGGGCCTCGCTACGGGAGACACGATCACGTTCCACGAGGGCCGCGTCGACCGCGGCTCGATCCTCCCGCTCGGGAGGATCCCGGACGGCACGCTCGTTTCGAACCTCGAAGTGAAGCCGTTCGACGGCGGCCGACTGGTCCGCTCCGCCGGGGCGAGCGCGATCGTCGTCGCGCACACGGAGCGGGAGGTCACGGTCCAACTTCCGAGCGGTGCGTTCAAGCAGTTCCTCCTCACCTGCCGCGCGCAGGTCGGTTCGGTCGGCGGTGGTGGCCGCCGCGAGCGGCCGATCATCAAGGCCGGAAAGAAGGTCTGGACGACCCGCTCGCTCGCCCGCGCGCCGTTCAAGGTCCGCGGAGTCGCGATGAATCCCGTCAACCACCCGTTCGGGGGCGGCGCGCACCAGCACGTCGGTCGTCCGAGCACCGTGGCGAGCGGCACCTGGCCGGGGGCCAAGGTCGGCCGGTTCTCCCGTTCCGTCCGGAAGAAGAAGCGCCTGCGCGAGCAGAAGGGAGGCAGCTAGCGATGCCGAAGGCCCGAAAGGCGAAGAAGGTCGAGGCGCGCCGGAAGCGCGAGTTCACGTTCCGGGGCCTCACCCTACCCCAGCTCCAGGCGATGAGCCTCGAGGAGTTCGCGAAGGTCGCCTCGAGTCGTGCGCGACGGTCGATCCGCCGCGGGTTCAACGCGGAGACGACGAGCTTCTTCGAGCGGATCTCCTCGACGGCCCCGGAGAAGGTCATCCGCACCCACGTCCGAGATGCGCTCGTCCTCCCGAGCCACGTCGGCCGCCGGGTGGCGATCCACAACGGCAAGGAGTTCAAGGAGATCGAGGTCCGACCCGAGATGATCGGCCACTACTACGGGGAGTTCTCGCTCACCCGCCGCTTCGAAAAGCACTCGGGACCCGGTGTCGGCGCGACGCGGTCGTCGAAGTTCATGCCGCTCAAGTAGGGAGGAGGTCGGTCGATGCGAGGATACACGTACCGGGACGAGCCCGGCCTCAGCGTCGCCCGCGCCCGGGGGCTCGAGCTCCCGATGTCCCCCAAGAAGACCTACGAGGTACTGAACGCCATTCGGGGACTTCCTCTCGACCGCGCCCGCGAGATCCTCGAGGAGACGATCGCGATGAAGAAGGCGATCCCGTTCCGCCGGTACAATCAGGAGACCGCGCACCACCGCGGCACGGGCCCGGGCCGGTTCCCCGTGAAGGTCGCGACCCACGTCCTCAAGATCCTCAAGAACGCCGAAGAGAACGCCGAGTACGACAGCCTCGACACCGACCGACTCTACGTCAAGGTCGCGGCGAGCAGCCGCGGCCGGATCCTCAAGGCGAACATGCCCCGGGCCCAGGGACGCGCGACCCAGTGGAACGAGCAAACGACCAACGTCGAGATCGTGCTCGCCGAGCGCAAGGAGTCCGAATGAGCTCGGAGCAGAAGGTCATCCAGGAGGCGATGCGCCGGGTCCTCCTCAAGGACTACCTCGTGCAGGAGAGCGCGCGCGCCGGCTTCGGCGGGCTCGAGATCACCCGGACTCCGATGGGCACGCGGGTCACCCTGATCTGCGAGCGGCCGGGGATCCTCATCGGGCACCGCGGAGAGCTCATCAAGCGGCTCACCGAGGACATCCAGCACCGCTTCGCGCTCGACAACCCCCAGATCGAGGTCCAGGAGGAGCGCCAGCCGAGCCTCAACGCGCAATTGATGAGCGAGAAGCTCGCGTCCACGCTCGAGCGCGGGTGGCACTTCCGCCGCGCCGGACACTCCACCGTCCGACGCATCATGGAATCCGGAGCGCGTGGCTGCCAGGTGATCCTCTCCGGTAAGCTGACGGGAGAGCGCCATCGCACGGAGCGGTTCAAGGCCGGGACGATCAAGTACTGCGGCGAAGCGGTCCAGCTCTGGATCAGTAAGGGGTTCTATCAGGCCCGACTAAAACCCGGCGTCATCGGCGTCAACGTCTGGATCATGCGCCCGACAGCGAAGCTGCCGGACGAGATCACCGTGAAGGGTGTCGAGGAGCGGGCGAAGTTGGTACCGGTCGAGCTCCCGCCCCTCGAGGACCCCGCGCTCCCGCTCCCGCCCGCTGACGTGCCCGACGTCCCGGGGGTCCCGTGACGCTCCTCCGCATGAAGGAGCTGCGCGAGCTCCCGGACGCGGACCTCCGCCGCAAGATCGCGGACGCCGAGAACGACCTCCTGCGGGAACGCGGCGTCGCCGCGATGGGCGGCGCTCCCCCCAGTCCCGGGCGGATGCGCGCGCTCCGAACGAACGTCGCCCGTGCGCTCACTGTGCTCAACGAACGGTCGCTCGCGACCGCCCCGCGGGAGGCTCGCCGTCCGTAGGGGGGACACGAGGTGCACCGATGTCGGCAAGGGCAGGGACCACGGTCGAACTCAGCCGTCCGGAGCGCGAAGCGCTCGCCGGGGAGATCCTCGGGGCGTCCGTCGCGATCCCCGCATCTCCCGCGCTCCGAGAACCGGTCGAGGGGACGATCGTGGACGAGACCCTCTCGACGCTCCTCGTCCGGGTCCCGGGTCGGACGCGCCCGCTGCGTGTGCCGAAGGCCGGCCTCGAGGGGACGATCGTCCTCCCCAGCGGAGAGTTACCGTTAAGAGGCGAGCTCCTTCGCGTCCGGCCCGAGGACCGCACGAAGCGGCTCTTGAGCGGTGGTCCTCGGAGGAACCGATGACCCCCGCACGTACGTCGACCGCCCGCCGGGCCCGCGACATCGGCCTGGACGTCCGCGCGCCGAAGGCGCACTGTGACGACCGGCACTGTCCGTTCCACGGCCGGCTTTCGCTCCGGGGCCAGGTGCTCGAAGGCACGGTCGTGTCGACGTCGATGCAACACACCGCGGTCGTCGAACGGACCCTCCTCCACTACGTCCCGAAGTACGAGCGGTACGAGAAGCGCCGCCGCCGCTACCTCGCCCACGCCCCCGCCTGCCTCAACGTTCCCGTCGGTCACCGCGTCCGGATCGCCGAGACGCGTCCCCTCTCGAAGCTCGTGGCGTTCTGCATCGTCGAGGACCTCGGCGAGGCGTCGTTCCGGGTCCCGAGCGAGGAGCCGGTCGCACCGGCGACCGCGCCGCCGATGAAGGAGGAGGCCCCATGAAGGGCCTCGCGGGACGCCGCGGACGCAACCTGCCGAAGGGCGCTCGTCTCGACTGCGTCGATAACACCGGCGCCAAGATCGTCGAGATCATCGCGGTGATGAACTGGCACGGGACGCACCGACGCTATCCGCGGGCCGGCATCGCCGACCTCGTGGTCGTTTCCGTCAAGAAGGGGACGCCCGAGATGCGGAAGCAGGTGCTCCACGCCGTCATCGTCCGCGCGCGAGCGCCGTTCCGCCGACCGGACGGTACGCGACTCCAGTTCGAGGACAACGCCGCGGTGATCACGACGGAGACCGGCGAGATCAAGGGTTCCCAGATCAAGGGTCCCGTCGCCAAGGAGGCCGCCGAGCGCTGGCCGCGGATCGCGGCCGCCTCGTCGATCATCGTGTAGGAGGCGAACGAATGCGAATCTCCCCCACGTCCCCGCGCCGACAGCGGAAGGCGCTCTACACCGCGAGCACCTTCGAGCGCCGGCGGCGGATGACGGTCCCGCTCTCGCGGGAGCTCCGGGGGCGCTTCCGCAAGCGCTCGATCCCGATCCGCAAGGGCGACACCGTCCGCGTCCTCTCGGGGAGCTTCGAGGGCCGCGAGGAGCGGGTCGCGAAGGTCGTCCGAAGAACGTACTCCGTGGTCCTCGACAACGTCACGCTCAAGACCGGCGAGGAGAAGTTGAAGCCCCTGCCGATCCGCACGAGCCACCTCGTCATTACGCGACTCAACCTCGCGGACCCCTGGCGCCGTCGGACCCTCAAGGTCTCGGATGAAGAGGTCACGCCGGAAGAACGCGGCGAGGCGCTCGAAGGCGAGGACGCCGTCGAGGCCGAGGCTCTCCCGGCGCCCGCGGAGACCGCCGCGCCGGAGACGCCGGCGGCGGCGCCGAAGCGCGCAACGAAGAAGGCGGCCCCCGCCGCGACGGACGAACCGGCCCCGGAGGAGGAAGCGCCGTGACGTTCCGCCTGAAGCGCCGGGCCGCGCCCCGCGCGTGGACAATCCCGCGGAAGGGGACGAAGTGGGTGAAGCGCCCCGGCCCCGGTCCGCATGCCCAGGATCAGTCGATCCCGCTCCTCCTCGTGCTCCGTGACCTTCGCCATATCGCGGCGACCGCGCGCGAGGCGAGCATCCTCCTCCGGTCGGGGAACGTGCGCGTCGACGGCAAAGTCGCGAAGGACCTCGACCGGGGCCTCGGGCTGATGGACACGCTCTCGCTGGCCGCTCCGCTCGACGCCCACTATCGGGTGGTCAAGGACCGGCGCGGGAAGCTCGTCCTCGTGACGATCCCGCCGGCCGAGGCGACCATCAAGATCGGACGCGTCCGCTTCAAGCACTCGGTCCGCAAGGGCCAGGTCGAGGTCACCCTGCACGACGGCCGCAACCTCCTCGTGCCGTCGAAGAGCCCGTACCGCGTCGGGGATTCGTTGAAGCTCGAGGTGCCGAGCCAGAAGGTCGTCGACCACCTCCCGCTCGCGGCGGGCGCGCTCGCCTTCGTGGCGGGGGGCTCGCATGTCGGGGAGCTCGCGCGCGTGGAGAAGGTCGAGGTGCGCAACTCGTCGTCCCCGAACCTCGTCCATTTCAAGGAGGGGTTCTCGACCGTCAAGGAGTACGTCTTCATCGTGGGCCAGACCGCCCCCGAGGTCACGATCCAGGAAGGGGTGGACCGATGAGCGCCTCCCCCGGGTCCGTCGCCACCCCGCCCACGCCGCCCGCGGAGAACCCGCACCGCGCGATCCGGGTGATCAAGGTCGTCGTCAACGCCGGCGTCGGGGAATCCGGCGAGAACCGGACGAAGGCCGAGAAGGTCCTTCAGATGGTCACCCACCAGAAGCCGGTGCCGACCCGCGCGCATTCCACGAACCGGGACTTCGGGATCCGGCAGGGCCAGGAGATCGGTGCGAAGGTGACCCTTCGTGGCGCGACGGCGGTCGACTTCCTCGGCCGCGCCTTCGAGGCGCGCGACCGTCAGCTCGACGTCGACTCGATCGACCGGAACGGGAACTTCTCCTTCGGCATCGCCGACTACACCGATTTCACCGGCATGAAGTACGACCCCCAGATCGGGATCCACGGCATGGACATCTCGGTCGAGCTGGGCCGTGCCGGCTATCGCGTCCGGCAGCGGCGCTTGCAGTCCCGGCCGATCCCGCGGTCGATCCGGTCCACGACGGCCGAGACCCGCGCCTACCTCGAGCAGCAGTTCCACGTCACGGTGTTGGAGTGAGCCATGTCGAAGCCCAAGAAGCGGTTCGGACGGAAGGAGGGCTGCTTGCGGTGCGACCGCAAGCGAGGGATCGTCCGACGCTACGGGCTCCACGTCTGCCGGCAATGCTTCCGCGAGGTCGCGGTCGACCTGGGCTTCCGCAAGTATCAGTGAGGAGGGAGGAACGATGCAACACGACCTGTTGAACGACGCGCTCGTCACCCTCCGGCACGCCGACCGCGACGGGAAACCGAGCGTCGAGCTCGCCCCGACGTCGAAGCTGATCGCCGAGGTGCTCCGGATCTTCCGAGAACACCACTACATCGACGAGTTCACGTTCGTTCCGACCGGCCGAGGGGGAAAGTACGAGGTGCGGCTCTCGCGCCGGATCAACTCGTGCGGCGTCATCAAGCCCCGTCTCGCCGTCCCGCACGGCAACCTCGAGCGGTACGAGGCTCGATTCCTCCCCGCTCAAGACTTCGGCCTCCTCGTCCTCTCCACCAACCGCGGCGTGCTCTCCCACCAAGAGGCCCGCGAGCTCAAGATCGGAGGTCGGTTGCTGGCCTATGTCTACTGATACTGACCGCTCCCGCGAGGTCGTCGAGCTCCCCGCCGGCGTGAAGTTCACCGTCCGTGCCGGACGCCTCAGTGTCAAGGGCCCCCTCGGCACGGTCGAGCGCCCGTTCCCCTCCGACGTGCTCGAGCTCACGGTCGACGGCACGAGCGCCCATCTCCAACTCCGGATCCCGGCGGACCGCAAGCGCTCGCAGTCGCTCTTGCGGACCTGGGTCGCGCACGTTCGGAACCTCGCGGGCGGGCTCACCCTCGGCGTCGAGGCGAAGATGAAGGTCGTCGCGGCGCACTTCCCGATGAAGGTCTCCGTGCGCGGTGAGGAGCTCGTGATCGAGAACTTCCTGGGGGAAAAGTATCCGCGGAGCACGAAGCTCCGTCCCGGCACCAAAGCGGTCGTCGAGGGGGACATCGTCACGCTCACCGGCCACGACGTCGAGCAGGTCGGCCAGAGCGCTGCGAATATCGAGCGTGTGACGCACATCCGCGATTACGACCCCCGCGTCTTCCAGGACGGCATCTACCTCACCGAACGCGCGCACCTCAAGGAGTCGAACTGATGGCGGACGACACCACGACGGAAACCCCGGCGGTGCCCGCGAAGAGCCGCCGCCGCGCCCCCGCCAAGGCGGCTCCCGCGGCGGAGAAGACGCCGGCCGTAAAGGAGTCGAAATCCGAGGAGAAGGAGGAGCCTCGGGCGCCGAAGCGCGCGACGCTCTCGGACCGGCGACGCCACCTCCTCTCGCTGCGACGCCAACAGGACCGACAGCGGCCGATCTTCGGCCGTCAGGCGGCGAATCGCTACTGGCGGATCGGGCGCGACGGCGCCTGGCGTCGTCCACGAGGACTCCAGTCGAAACAGCGCCGCCATTACGGCTACCGGACCCAGATCGTCAGCATCGGCTACCGTTCCCCGGCGGCCGTCCGCGGCCTGGTGCCGAGCGGCTTCCGTCCGGTCCTGGTTCGGACCTCGAGCGAGCTCGAGCGGATCGATGCGCGCACCGAGGCCGCGATCATCGGGCGCACCGTCGGGACCCGCCGGCGGCTCTCGCTCGAGGAGACCGCCCGCAAGCTCGGGATCCATGTGCTCAACCCCATCGTGAAGTCCGAAGAGGAGACGTAGAGTCGATGCCCGACCTTGCGAATCAGCGCCGCCTCGCCGCCGCCCTCCTGAAGTGCGGCGAGGGCCGGGTCTGGATCGACCCGTCCAGCCAGGAGGAGCTCGCCGACGCGGTAACGCGCGCCGACGTGAGGAGCGCGATCAAGGCCGGGGTCATCCGACGCAAGCGGATCCCCGGAACGTCCCGCGTCCGCGCGCGGATGCACGCCGCCGAACTGCTGAAGGGCCGCCACGCGGGCCCGGGCTCGCGGCGGGGTGCTCCTCGGGCGCGCCTCCCGAAGAAGGACCGCTGGATGCGACGCATCCGCGCGCAGCGCGAGCTGCTGAAGGAGCTGCGCGACGGGAAGAAGATCGGCGTGGATGTGTACCGCCAGTTCTACCGCCGTGCGAAGGGCGGGATGTTCCGAAGTCGCGCGCATCTTCTCGTCAACCTCCGCCTCGCGGGCCAGCTCAAGGAGGCGGCGAAATGAGCAACGGACCCAACTACCGCGTTCCGTTCCGTCGCCGCCGAGAAGGGAAGACCGACTACCGGGTCCGGCTCCGATTGCTGAAGTCCGGCTCCGCCCGCGCGGTCGTACGGCTCACCGATCGCCGGGTGCGCGTCGCCCTGGTCGCGTACGACCCCACGGGGGATCGCGTCCTCGCCGCGGCGGATAGCCGGGAGCTCGGCGGCATCGCCTTCCCGGCCGGGAGCCTCGCGTCGACCCCCGCCGCCTACCTCACCGCCTATCTCGCCGGATTGCGCGCGAAGGCGGCGGGAACCGCTTCGGCCGTCCTCGACGCCGGACTCCGGCATCCGACCGACGGGGGACGACTCGCCGCGGCGCTGAAGGGGCTCTTGGACGCCGGGGTCGAGATCCCCCACGGGGAAGGCGGGTTCCCGAGCGCGGACCGCTTGAACGGCACGCACCTCGCGAAGCCCCTTCCGACGCCGCTCGAGGCGTACAAGCTGAAGCTGCCCCAGATCGTGACCGCGCCACCGGAGGCAACGGCATGAGTCCGGCGTACGGGGGCGGCGGCCGGTCGCCCGGAGGACCCCCCGCGATGGCGCCCCCGCCGCCGTGGGTTCCGAAGACCGAGCTGGGAAAGCGCGTCGCCGCCGACGAGATCACGACGATGAGCGCCGCGCTCGCGACCGGCCTTCCGCTCCGGGAGCCCCAGATCGTCGACAAACTTCTCCCGGGCCTCCACGACGAGGTCCTGGACGTGAACATGGTCCAGCGCATGACCGATTCGGGCCGCCGCTTCAAGTTCGCCGTGACGGTCGTCGTCGGGAACGGCGACGGGTTCGTGGGGCTCGGGCGGGCCCGCGGCCGCGAGGTCGGCCCGACGATCCGGCGCGCGATCGACCGGGCGAAGCTCGGGATCGTCGAGGTGCTCCGTGGCTGCGGCAGCTGGGAGTGCGGCTGCGGCCGTTCCCATACGCTTCCGTTCCTGGTCAAGGGGCGATCCGGCTCGGTCGTCGTGACCTTCAAGCCCGCGCCCCGCGGGGTCGGACTCGCGGTGGGCGGCGTCGCGAAGCCGGTGCTCCGTTTCGCGGGGATCACCGACGCCTGGGGATACACCGCCGGGCATTCGAAGACCACCGTCAACTACGCCCAGGCGGCGTACCGGACCTTGGTCGCGCTCTCCGAGCTCAAGGTTCCTCCCGAGGACGCCGCCCGTCTCAAGATCGTCCGCGGACCGATCGGCACGTCGATCCTGCCTCCGAAAGAGGAAGGTGCACGCCCGATGCGGGGCGGACGCGGCGGCCGGCG
>JBAUZT010000003.1:0-55110 GCA_049585415.1 Thermoplasmata archaeon
CGGACAAACCCGACGATTCCTTCGACGCTCAACCTGGTCCGCAGCTCGAGTTTCAGTAGTCTCGGCATACTAGCTCTGTAAGAGCAGTACGCCGGATAAATCTATGTCATACTTTTCACACAGTCTCCACACGCTTCATGAGATGATAGCTGAAGGGGATTGGGTCGCGGTCCGGACGACCTGCACCGGCACTCACACTGAGTCACCGGAGCTACCGGTCAACGGAGGGATGTTCGTGGGCCTCAAACCGACCGGCCGGAGCTACACTGTGCAGCAGATCCACATGTTCAGAATCGTCGATGGGAAGCTAACGGAACATTGGGCGAATCGCGACGACCTCGGGGCCGCACGACAGATTGGGCTGGACCTCAAAGCGTCGGCTGGATGAACCATGCGCCGGGCTAGTTCGCTGGCCTCTGTCACTCATCCTATCTTTCTACAGGTGCCCTTTGGTTGCGCGCCTCCTGCCCATCGGTTCTCGACCCTCGTGCGCGGAGATTATCGGACGGACGAGATCCGCCTGCTGTCAGAGCAATTCGAGCGTGCGGGCTTCGTCCGCGTGCGTGGACGTCGCATACCCGACGGTGTCCGTGAACATGATGGCGGCGAGTCGCCGGGTGGAGGCCGCGGCCGGAAAACCGCTCGGGAAGATTAAGTCCCCTCGTCGGGGTCACCCCTTCACTCCCGTTCAAAACGGGTCCCTTTCGGATGCGGCTTCCCGCGATTGCGGAAGGGGGCGATGGGGGGAAGTAACGTCGATTTGTGACCAATCGACTCTGGTTTGCGCGAGCGCAGCGCACCGCAGAACAAGTTTATCGAGCGGCAAAGCATTGTAGTCTGAGGGGAATTCCTTGCCATGGCGTTCCTCACAAAGGAGATGCGGCAGATCGTTCGCGAGCAGAGGCTCGGTTCCATCGCCACGGTTACTCCCCAGGGCCTTCCCTCCATAGCCCCGAACGGTTCGCTCGCATTGCTGGAAGACGAGACCGTCGTGTTGGCGGACGTCAGTTCGCCTCGAACGGTGGCCAACATCGCTTCGAATCCCTGCGTGGAAGTTCTGGTGGTGGACCCCTTCAAACGGAAGGGGGTCCGAATGGCCGGTACCGCCACCGTGGTCCCGAAGAACGCCAACTACTGGAAGATGTTGGAGATGTATCGCGCAGAAGGGTCTGACATCTCCCGCATCAAGACCGTAGTCGCGATAGTCATCCACCGCGCTGAAATCATCAAGTCTCCTGTCTACAGTACAGGAATCACCGAAGAGGAGCTCACTCGGCTCTGGCAAGAGTACTTCACGAAGGCGAAGTTGCGAACGGTCCACGACTTGATTCCTCCCCGGAACTTCTGAGGTCGCGGCGCTCTCCCCCCATCTTGCAAACGGAGAACCCGGTTCTTTTGCCCAAGGACGGGATTCGTCGGCGGCTCGCTCCGTAAGCGCCGGAAACGGGTCCCTGTCCGGCGCCCTGGGAGTTCCGGGATTGATGGGAAAATCGCTCAGCGATCGCTCTTATCCATCTTCTGGGCAACTGCCTGGACCGCACCCAACAGCTTCTGAGAGAACTTCGGACACTCCCACGCGTTTTCGTGCTCGACGTCTTCCGCGCAGCCCCACGGGCAGTGGAAACCCATGGGTCACGTCAGGGTCGCGGACCTAATGACGTGTGGCACTCGCCCGAGACATTACGAGAGCCGGTTCCGAGGATATCGCCAAAGAGCGCTTTGCCAGTGTCGCAGACGAGTCGAATCTTGGCGAGAGTTTGAGATTGACCGGAACCGACCGTTCGCGTCGAGCCTCGAGGGCGTCGGGGTGGAGATGAAGTAAGAGCCAGTCATCCCTACCGCGGAGGGAAGCGGGGATGACCCGTCTACCCCCCGGACTACAGCGAGCCGCTCTCGCGATCGTTCTCCGTGGCCTGACGGTCGCCGTCGCCTGCATGTCGGGCGCCGGCGGGGGTGTTCCACGTGCTCCCCCGATGTCGCCAGCGACCTCCGATGGGCCGGTCGCCCATGGCACGGCACCGAGCTACTTCGTCAACTTCGCCGAAGCCGGACTTCCGAAGGGGACTTCGAGTTCGTCACCTCGGAGTCCGGCGGGTACGTGTTCGTCGGGGGAGAGAATTCAGCGACCGGCCTCGGCCAGCTCGTAGCGATTCCGACCTCCGGCGCCTACCTGCCATAGCCCTCTCCCTGGGACGGACCGGCTTCCCAGGGGGTAACGTGCGGAGGGACGCACTCGCCTGGCGAGCCCGTTCCTCGCCCCCGCGCGGTCAGCGACCGTTACGTCGCAAGGAATCGTCGAATCCAGTCCACCTCGTCCGAGGTAAATTCGCTGGGTCCCACCGCAACATTGATTAATGGCCAGTGCGGATGGATACGTGGATGCCTATCTTTCGGTGGCGGCGCTCTCACCGGCGCGGCGTCGCGCCCATCATCGCAACGATCCTGCTCCTCGGGATGACGATCGCGGTATTCTCCATCCTGTTCTCGTTCAAGTTCGCGACTCCCCCCACGCCCCCCACCACCGGGTACGCGATCCGGTCCGGCGGAAGCACTCCGGTCTGGGGAGACCCGACCGACTGCCAGCCCCTGGGGACCTGGTCGTACCCACTGCCCGCCGGTCAGCAGACCGCCTGGGGCAATGATTGGTGGAATCAGTGCGAGTACTTCTCGGAGTCGCTGCCCGGTTACACGACTCCGGGGAACTTCTCGCTGTTGAACACGACCCAGCTCACGTTCTCCTCCCTGAGTTCGGGCGACATCCCTCTCACGGACATCAACGTCACGTTCGTCTGTAACGGAGCGTACGCGCCCTCCCCGTACACGACGAGCACGAACACGATCCTCATGCAAGGCACGCTGGACGAGCTGACCTGGAATCCGGGGATCAGCACCACGGTTCCCGCGAACGCCCCCTACTTGGGATACTGCGGCGGGTTCGACATGGGGGCGGAGGCGGGAGTCGCCTTTGGCGCCTACTTCGACCGTCTTTTGATCTTCGTCCCGATCGTGCCGTTCCCGGGAGGGAACACCGCGAGCCTGCTCGCCGCCGGTGACACGATCTACGTCTACATCCACAACGGCGGCTGGCCCCTGGACTATGCGTGCGTCGTCGCGTCGCAGCCGTGGGCCGGCGACCCCGCGATCTGCCCGGACGGTACCGTGGACCACGCTCTCCTGGATGTGGACGACTACCACGGCACGCCTCCGTGGTGCTTCAATGCCCCCGGGGCGTGTACTCTCTACATCACCTACACCGGCTACCCGTCTTCCCTGATCGCGGCGATCCCCGTTTCCTCGCTGGCGGCCAACCCCGCGTGAACGAACCCGCCGCCCGTGTCGCTTTTCGTTCTGGGGTCGGTACGCCGGCCGTCTACGCACCCACGCGTTGACCCCACGGAGCCCGGACTGTGAAACGGATCCCGCGACGCACCCTCACCTGGGCCGTCCTGTTCGTCGCGGTCACGGTCGTCCTGGTCACGCTGCTCGTGCTCATCGGGCTCGGCTACTTGACGCTGCCCAAATCGGCCCCCGCGCAAATCACGATCTCCGAGGTCGAGTGGACGGTCGTCCAGGGGACCACGTCCCACGGGATCGGCTGGTTTGGACCGAGCAACTTCAACTATTCGCACAACGCGGGGTACCCGAGGAGCCAGACGGTCGGAACCACGTTCGGGTTACCGTGGACCCCCGAGAACTTCGACACGATGAGTCACACCATCTACAGCTTCACGGTCGGGAACGCGGGGTGGTCGCTGGTCTCGTCCCACCCCGCGCTGCCGGACTCGGTCCCGCCCGGGGACGACGGGGGCCAGTTCGACTTCATGATCAGCGTGCCGAATGGTGCGAGCGGCACGGTCGTGCTCGACGTCACCGTCAACGCGCTCTCGTAGACACGGGAGGCCGTCGGCCACGGCTCCCGACAGGGTCCCCTAACGGGCGCGGGGGCTATACGTTCCGCCGATTTGCGGCGGAGCGAGGAATTCCCATGGTGCAGAAAGTCACGGAAGTGGTCGGAGTATCGAAGGACGGGTTCGCGCATGCCGCGCAGAGCGCGGTCGAGACCGCGGCGAAGACGGTACGGAACCTTCGCTGGTTCCGGGTGACCGAGCTCGAAGGCGCGATCAAGGACCAGAAGGTCACCGAATATCACGCGACGGTCAAGATCTACTTCGACCTCGACTAGCCGGGGGCCGCCCCCGGGCTCGGCGGGGTCTGGACGAGCTCGGCCGTGCGTCGGATATGCGGCCCGGGCAGGATTCCCTGAACCACTTCGGTGACCCGACCGTCCGCTCCGACGAAGAACGTCACGCGCTTCGCCACCCCGAGGAGGCCGATGACCCCGTACCGGGTCGCGACGGACTTGTCCTTGTCCGCGATCAGCGGGAAGGGGACTCCGCACTTCTCGGCGAAGCTCTTCTGGTCCGCCACGGAGTCGACGCTCACCCCCACGACGGCGATGCCGGCACGCTGGAGCGCCGGATAGTGCTGCGCGAAGCCTTTCGCCTCGATCGAGCAGCCGGCGGTGTTGGCTTTCGGGTAAAAGTACAGCACATACGGCTTCCCTTGCAACGATGCGGAATCGAACCGCGACCCGTCCTGAGCAGTCCCCGTGAATGCGGGGGCGGCTTCCCCAACGCCGATCATGCATCGAAAGAGCGCGGGGCCGGTATTTGAGGCCCGCTGGAGGACGCTAACCGCTCGCCGACCGACCTATCGGGCCCCCACGACTCGCTCGACGTCGTCTTCAGTGAGCGGAGGCGTGAACTCCGCTCCGACGAGCTCGTCGAGACGCTCGGGGGACGGGAGCGGGACGAACGCCGAGCAGAGCCACGGCCACCGGTACAGGAACTGCAGCGACGCTTGGGCCAGGGTCCGGCGGCGTCCCGTCGTGAGGAAGTCGAGCGCGACCACCGGGAGAAACTCCCGGCGCAGCTCCCGCACGCTCACCGGCGGAGCATCGGGACGCCGTTCCCCGACGGAGCCTGCGAACCGACTTCCGTCGAGTCGTCCCCGGCTGAAGGGGTCGAGGGCGAAGAATCCCAGGGCGCCGCTCTCCGCACTACCGCCGAGCGCGCTCAGACGCCGGTGGTCGAGCAGCGAAAGTTCGCCGGAATAGAGGCGACCTTGCGGGCTCCCCGCGGGGGATCTCTCCCGCGGTGCCTCTCCTTCCGAGAGCCGAAGCGAAGTTGCGGAGAACCAGCCCTCCCCTCGCAGCCGTTCGAGGACCGGAATCACGTCGGATAGCTCGAGCCCGGAGTCGTCTTCGGGGCGCCATTCGAGGAGACCGACCTTCTGGGGCGCGAGCCGCGCGGTGGCCGCCTGGAGCGAGCGCCGGAGTCGCTCTTCGAGGTCCGGGGCAACGGTCCCGGAGGAATCCTGGGCGCCTTCCTCGGCGAGGGCCGAGAACGAGGACGCCAGGACGACCACGCAATCGGGGTCGGCCGCGGGGAATGCTGCGGAGATCAGGCGGAGGCCTCGTCGCGATTCGGCCCCTTCCGCGACTCGAAACGTCGAGATCCCTCGCGAGCGCGCGGTCCGAAGGAAGGCTACCGTTCGCTGCTCCCAGGAGGGGGCATCTCCCGCCCTCGCCTCGATCGCGAATCCTAAGACCGAGGCCGAGAGCGGGGTCCCCGGTATCGGCCGTCGGGAGACTGGGCTCGACTCCGGCGCTCCAACCCCCTCCGCTCGGCCCATCGGTCCGGGGTACACATCCTTTGGCGCCGATCGCTCGAGCTCGAGGACGGACGACTTAAGTTCGTCCCGCCCTCCCCGGTCGGATGCGCCCGGAGAATCGACTTCCCCTATCCGAACGCCTCCGTCCCCAACGGCTCGACGACGTGGTCGGGAACCTTCCTGCGCGGACCCATCTGAAGGCGTGGGCGGACCGATGGGTGGAGAAGGGCATCCCCGCCCAGCGGGCGGTACTGCTTTCCGGACCCCCGGGCGTCGGTAAGACGAGCGCCGCCCTCGCGCTCGCGCGGGACTTCGGTTGGTCGGTCGTGGAGATGAACGCCTCCGACGCGCGGAATGAGCGCGCGATCGAGCAGGTCGCCGGAAGGGCGTCGATCACTCGCTCGCTGATGGAGCTCCCGGGGGCCCGCGGGCCGCACCGCGCCCTCATCCTCCTCGACGAGGCCGACTCACTCTCCGGCCGCATCTCCGAGACCGCCCGGGTCGCTCCGACGCCCGCGACGCTCCGCGAGTTCCTGCGAGGAAGGTACGGGTCGCTGGAGGCACTCCACCTGGCATGGGGTCTCAAGTCCGGTGCGAAGCCGGCGCCCTTCGAATCGTGGGAGAACGTTCCCCGCTCACCGGGGAACCACGCGTGGGCCCGCCTACCGGTCGCCCGCCGGGACATCGACGATTGGAAGAGCGTCCAGAAGCCCCGCGACAGCTCCGATCGTGGCGGGCTCGCGGCGATCACTCGGCTCGTCCGTTCGACGCGTCAGCCGCTCGTCCTCACGGTCAACGACGAACGCGTGCTCACTCGGTACTCCGCCGTCTTCCGCACCGCCGTCACCCGAGTGCGGTTCTACCCGATCCGGGATCGAGAGCTCGCGTCGCGACTCACCGACATCGCCCGCAGCGAAGAGCTCGACCTCGTCCCGGGCGCGATCGACGCCATCGTGCGGAGGTCGCATGGGGACCTGCGGGCGGCGCTCAACGACCTGGATGCGATCTCCCCGCTCCCGCGCGGCCCGCTCCAGCTCGCCCTGATCGGCTCACGAGACTCGACCTCCGAATTCGAAGCGGTGACCGAGGAGGTCCTCAGTGCTTCGCGTTTCTATCGCTCCGGGGAGATCCACGACCGGCTCGATGCGCCCCCGGACGACCTGTTGCCCTGGATCGAGGAGAATCTTCCTCACTTTGCCCCGGATGGGAAACACCGGGCCGACGCGTTCGACCGGCTCGCCGTGGCGGAGCATCTGCTCGCTCGAGCGCGCCGGTTCCGAGTGTGGGGCCTCTGGAGCTACGCGAGCGAGATCATGACCGGCGGAGTCGGCCTCGCGCTGCGGGACGCGCCGGTGTCCGCCCCTTCTCGCGCGCAGTTCCCCCGGTTCTTGGGAGCCATGGGGGGATCACGAACCACGCGGGCGATCCGGGAGTCGATCGTCGGGAAAGCCGGACGGCGATTCCATCTCTCCCGCAAAAAGGCGAGGGAGGCGGTCCTCCCTTTCCTCGAAGACCTCTTCGGATCGGCGCGGGACCGGCGGAATCGAACGTCGTTCGGCGGTGTCGTCCGGGCGATCGCCCGTGAGCTCG
This sequence comes from Thermoplasmata archaeon, assembly GCA_049585415.1. Lineage (GTDB taxonomy): Archaea > Thermoplasmatota > Thermoplasmata > Lutacidiplasmatales > UBA184 > Lutacidiplasma. Next base: position 7,264 of record JBAUZT010000003.1, read on the forward strand.
AACTCTCGCCGGAAGAAGTCGGTTTCCTGGCGTTTGTCGAACCGGATTCCGAGACTGTCGACTTCATTTTGGCGGCGCCCGCGAGCGCGGACGCCAAGCGCGGGAAGGACGAGCCGGACGAGGAAAACTCCGCCCCGACCGACACGAACGCGAAAGGGCTGGGATCGTCGCCGGCCCGCGAGCGACCCAAAGTCCAGCGTCAGCTCTCCGACTTCGGGGGACGATGAGTGGGGGCGGGGCCGACCGACCGCGCGCCGTCGTCTCGTGGAGCAGCGGGAAGGATTCGGCGTTTTCTCTTCACGAGGTTCGCCGCGCCGGCGCGCTCGACGTGGTCGGCCTGCTCACCACGGTGACCGAGACGTACGGTCGAGTGTCGATGCACGGGGTTCGGGAGTCGATCCTCGAGGCGCAAGCGGAGGCCGCCGGCCTCCCGCTCTACAAGGTGGCCATCCCGTCCCCCTGTCCCAACGAGGTCTACGAGCAGGCGATGGGGACGATGCTCGGACGTCTTCGCACCGACGGCGTCAGCCGTGTCGTCTTCGGGGACCTGTTCCTCGAGGATGTTCGCGCCTACCGCGAGGAGAAACTCCGCGGCACGGGGGTCGAACCGGTGTTTCCCCTCTGGGGACGGCCGACGCGCGCCCTCGCGGAGGAGATGATCGATGCCGGGCTCCGGGCCACGATCGTCGCACTCGACCCCCGTCACTTACCGGCGAAGTTCGCCGGTCGCGCCTTCGACCGCCAGTTGCTCGCGGAGTTTCCCGACGGGACCGATCCGTGCGGGGAACGGGGCGAGTTCCACACCTGCGTCACCGACGGGCCGATGTTCTCCCACCCGATCGCGGTGCGTCCGGGCCCCGTGGTTGTTCGGGACGGGTATGTCTTCGCCGACCTCGAGCTGAAGTAGCTCACTCCAGGGTCGCGTTGTGGGTCACCGAGACGTTGCCCTTGAGGGCACCCGAGATCGGGCAGCCTTCGCTGGCCGCCTTCGCCGCGGCTTCGAACTCCGCGGCGGTGATCCCCGGGACCTTCCCGGCCACGGTGAGCTCCATGGTCGTGACCTTCCAACCGTCTCCGACCTTATCGAACGTCGCGGTCGCACTGACCTTCAGCTGCTTCGGGGGCTTCTGCATCCGCCCGAGCCCCCCGGAAAGGGCCATGGCATAGCAGGCCGCGTGCGCGGCCGCGAGAAGCTCCTCGGGCGTCGTGAGGCCGCTCGCCGCGCCACTCCGCGCCGCCCAAGAGACCGAGGTCTCGGCGAGTCCGCCGCTCGTCCCTTTGACCCGACCGCGTCCCTGGGCCAGGTCGCCGTCCCATACCGCTTCCGCTCGGCTCTTTACGGCCATGCCGCGTCGATTTCGGTGGCCGATTTAACCTCGCCGGGGGACGGGGACTGGAACGCGACAGCTAAAGTCGCCCGCTGGGGTCCCTCCCGCGTGGCGACCGCGCTGCGCGACCTTCCGAAGTACCTCGTCCTCAATCCGGTCTCGACGGTCCGGATCGAGATGCGGTTGGAATCCCCCGCGTGCGAGATCGACGTGGAGCTCGACAACCCTCGCCCCGGTCGCTCGTTCGTCCTCCTGATCGGCCAGACCGGGGGCCCGTACGTCCAGCGGGTCCGCTTGGCCGGACGGGCTCGGATCTACTTCGACCCGCAGGCCCCGGGTCCGTACGAGCTCCTCCTCGCGAATCCGCAGCGGGAGCCGCTGGTCCTCCGGCTTCGGGGGCGCGACATCCCCGCCACGGTACGCCGCGCCCCGGGGAAGCGGCCTCGACCGGTCCTCCGACCGCGGACCGTGCCCTCCGAGTCGGCCGTCTCGCGCCGCCATCGGTCGGCTCGCCGACGCGCTTCCCCCTCTCATCGCACCGAGGCGAAGGCGTGATCGGGGACTTCCGCCGGAACCGGACCGGGGACGCCACCCGCTGGGCAACCCGGTTCCCCGAATCGTGGCGCGCCCCCCCGAAGGCTTGAAGCCGCCGGAGTCTCCCGCACCGAGGACCCGGAGGGTCGCGGAGCATGATCAACGTCTTCGTTTACCTCGCGATCATCGTCACGGTCTTCGCGATCGTCGACCCGGTCGGGACCCTGCCGTTCTTCGTCTCGCTCACGGCCGGCTTCTCCCCGGAGGATCGGAACGTGATCCTTCACCGAGCCGTGCTGGTCCTCGGGAGCGTGCTCGCGCTCTTCGCCCTGGTCGGTCGATTCCTCTTCCAGGCGTTCGGGTTCACCCTCGCCGCGTTCGAGGTGGCCGGCGGGATCCTGTTGTTCATGGTCGCCTACGACATGCTTCGCGGAGAGATCACGAAGGTCAAGCTGACACCCCAGGACCGGGACGAAGCGATCGCACGGCGTGACGAGCTGTCCGTCGTCCCCCTCGGAATCCCGCTCCTCGCCGGCCCCGGCGCGATATCGACGGTGATGATCTACGAGGGCAGCGCGTCCAACACGCCGCTCGCGGTGCTCGCGACGTTCGTGGCGATCGCGATCACGACGGTCGCGACGTTCATCATCCTCCGATTCGGACAACCGATCCTGGGGGCCCTCGGTCGCGTCGGAGTGATGGCGATGACGCGAGTGCTCGGACTCCTGCTCGCCGCGGTCGGCGTGCAGTTCGTGATCAACGGGATCCTCGCGACCTTCCCGAACCTGTAGCACGGCCCTTCGCTCGGGCGGGGCGACGGGTCGTCGGGCGCTTCGATTTCGGAGCGGGCGTTCCGGTGGCCTTGCGCAACTGTTCGAGGACGACGCTCGACGGGGTCCGCGGGTTCCGGTCCTCCGCCCACGCCATCTCGCCCGCGCGAATCGGGACGGGCAGGTCGTTCTCGGCCGGGGGAAAGCCGCACTCGTAGTCGTCGGTGTACGCGCAGTACGGGTTGAACGCGCGGTTGAAGTCGACGTCGTACGCGTCCGACTCGTTGAGCTCGAGGGTCACGTACCGCCCCGGACCGTAGGACTCGTCGCCGCTCGTCCGGTCGCGGAAGGGTACGAAGACCGACGTCCCGACCCCCTCGCCGGCGTGGTAGACGGCGAGCTTGAGGAGCTTGCCGTCCAGGCGGAAGGAGAGGTCGCCCAGGTAGCGCATCACCGACTGTCCGTCCCGGTTCGTCCGGAGGTACGCTTCCTCGGGAACGGCGGCGCGGCGAAGCGTCGCCCGCACCCGGAACTTCGGGTTCGGGGCAAAGTAGCGAAGCTCGTGGAACGGAACGCGGCCGGCGACGAACGGGGACTCGGGGTGCCGCGCCATGAATTCGTCCTTCATGCGGCGCTCGAGCACGAGCTCGTCCTTCCACGCATCCGATTTCGGCATCGTTCGGGCGAGCCCGTCGGGGGTTTAACGATTGGCGGGACGCGATCGGAGGTCGAGCACCATGAGGTCCTCGTCGAAGTATCGCTCCCCGCGCTTCACCGCGGCCGGACGCGAGCCGATGTAGACGAACCCGCAGCGCTCGTAGAGCCGTCGAGCTCGCGTGTTCACCGAGAAGACGGAGAGGCGGACGACCTCGAACGTGCCGCGCGCCTGCCCGAGCGCGCTCTCGAGCAGGGCGCGGCCGACCCCGGCACCGCGATGGTCCCGGTGCACCAGGATCCCGAGCTCCCCGACGTGCGCGGCCTCGTGCTGCGCGGTCGGTCCCACCCGAGAGATCGTGCACTGCCCCACGACCATGCCGTGGTGCTCCGCGACCGCCACGATCGCCTCGCCCGACGCGGCCCTCCGGAAGAGGCTCGCGAACCAGGACGCCTCGTCCTCGATCGACGGGCGCCGGTCGAAGAGCGTGATGCCGATCTCCGGTTGCGTCTCCCGTTCGTCGAACAGGAGGTAGAACGTCTCGCGGATCTGGTCGAAGTCGCTCCACCGTAGCTCGCGGACGAGGATCGACGGATCCGCGGCGGACCTCGACCCCGTTGACGGGGTCGCCACCATCACGAGTAGCCGAACTGGCGCTTCGCGAACTCGCTCATCCGTTCCGGGCTCCAGGGAGGGTCCCAGATCATGTCGACCTTGGCCGATTTCACGTTCGGGACCTTCTCGATCGCGGTCTTGACCTCTTCCGCGAGGATTCCGGCGACCGGGCAGCCCGGGGCGGTGAGGGTCATCTTGAGGGTGACGTCGTCCCCGGCCCACTCGAACCCGTAAACGAGGCCGAGGTCGACGATATTCATCGGGATCTCGGGGTCGTAGATCTGCTTCAGATTCTCGAGGATCAGGTGTTCCCGCTCCGCGTAGGGGCCGGTGCTGACCGGCGGGGTCGGGCTGGCGGCGGGGGCCGACGGCGTGGGGGTCGGAGTCGCTTCCGTCATCCTCTTGACGACCGGTCGCGGCCGTATAAAGCCGCGTGGAGCCGACGGATACCTCGGCGCCCCCGCTCCCGAGACGGTTTAAGTCCAACCCGGGTGGCACGGTCGATGAAGGACGTTCACGCGATGGCCCCGACCCAGGGCCGCCTCCGACTCCGGTCGGTCGGAGTCGCGGGGGTCCGCAAACCCCTCTCGGTACAACGGGGCGATCGGGTCCACTCGCTCGCCGCAACGTTCCAGATCTCGGTCGACCTTCCGCCCGCCCGCAAGGGCTCCGACCTTTCGCGCAACGCCGAGGTCCTCGCGGAGGTCGTGGACCTTACGGTCGTGCGGCCCGTCGCGAGCCTCGAGGCCGCGTGCTCGACGATCGCGCGCGAGCTGCTCGTCCGCCACGCCTACGCCACCGAGGCGGTCGTCGAGGCGTCGGCCGAGTACTTCCTGCGCCAGGGGATCTCGGATGCCAAACGCAGCTTCGAGGACTACCTGTTGCTCGCGGAGGCTCGCGCGTCGCGGACCCCCGAGGGTTCGGTAGAACTTCGTCGAGGGATCGGCGCGGAGGCCGTGGGGATGACCGCGTGTCCGTGCGCGATGGAGACATGCCGCGAACTGCTCACCAAGGAATTTCCGCTGCTCGCGGACCCTCGGCTCGCCGCACTCCCGATGATCACGCACAACCAGCGGAATCGGACCCGGCTCGTCTTCGAGACGGGCGACGATACCGAGGTCGAGGTCGACGAGATCATCTCCGTGATCGAGCGCGCCCAGTCGAGCCCGACGTATGCCATCCTGAAGCGTGGCGACGAAGGCCAGGTCGTGCTCAACGCGCACCGGAATCCGAAGTTCGTCGAGGACGTGCTCCGCGACCTCCTCGGGAGTCTCCCGGCGGCCTTCCCGAAGATGCCGGATTCGGTCCTCGTCCTCGCGAGCACGGTGAGCGAGGAGTCGATCCACAAGTACAACGTAGAAGCCTCCCACCGGATCTCCTTTGGTGACCTGCGGCACTCCGCGGGTCAGTAGGGGGCCGAGGGGATCGTGCGCTACGCGTGGGACGCGATCCGGCGCCGTCCGGGACGCTCGGCGCTCACGTCGCTCGGGATCGGTCTCGCGGTCGGGCTGGTCGTGCTCCTTCTCGCGATCTCGGCGGGGGTTCAGGCGAGCGCGACCCAGCTCGCGACGGCGAGTGGGGTCGACCTCATCGCGGCGAGTGCCAATTCCACGATCACGACCGGGAGCCTTCCGCCAATCGCTCATGCCCATGCCCTCGCGAAGGAGATCCCCGCCAACGACTCCAACGTCGAAGTCGCGAGCCCCTGGTTGATCTCGGAGCTCGTTTTTGGTAACAGCTCGCTCTGGGCGGCGGCCAACTCCAGTCGGGTCCCCGGCGGTTGGACGCCGACCGGGTCCGGTGCAGTCGGGTGGATCCCTTCCGATAACTCCGGTATCGAAACGCCGCAGATCTACAATGGCACGGGCTTCACGTACCCCGGCGACCCCCACTACGCGAACGGGAGTTACACGGGCCCCTTCACGCACGAAATCGTCCTCGACCAGGGTCTCGCGGGCGTGCTCCGCCTGGGCGTCGGGGACCTCGTTTGGGTGAACACCGCGGAGCCCATCGGTCCGAGCGAGCTCCCGGGGTGGTACGACAATTCGACCGCGTTCCGAGTCGTCGGCATCTCGGGTCCCTTCTGGCTCGTCCCGTCCGCTCTCCTCTCGTTCCTCTACCTCTCCGAGCTCCAGGCGATCGCGGGCGGCGGCACGCCGTCGACCGACTACGCGTCGCTGATGCTCATCCACCTCTACGACCCGACCGCGGCGAGCGCGGACCAGGTGCTCATCGAGGCCGTCTTCCCCTCCCTCACGGTCATCACGCTCGCCGAGGTACTCGGCGCGATCCAGGAAGTCGTGAACGTCTACCGGACGTTCGGGATCCTGATCGGCGCGATCGGGGTCATCGTCGCGGCGCTCTTCGCGACCACGGTCCTTCAGATGTCGGTCGACGACCGCAGTCGGGAGATCGCATTGCTCCGCGCGATCGGGTACACTCGCGCCCGAGTGGGGGGGCTCGTCGCCGAGGAGGGGATGCTCCTCGCCGTCCTCGGGTTCGCGATCGGGCTCCCGATCGCCTACGTCGGCGCGTATGAGCTGAACCGGTTCCTCTTGAACCTGATCGGGGGACTCCCGGTCGGCTTCTCGTTCGTCTCGTTCGACACCGGGGTCTTGCTCGCCGGCATCGCGCTCGTGCTCGCGATCGGGCTCTGCGCCGCCCTCCTCCCGGCGGTCCGAGCGATGGGTCTGCCCGTCGCCGAGGAGCTGCGCGCCCCATGACGGGCCTCGGATTCGGCTCCCAGCTGCGGCATCATCGGCTCCAGCGATTGCTCGCGATCGCCGCCGTCGCGACCGCGGTCGCCCTGCCGGTCGTCCTGGTCAGCGTCGGTGGGGGCGTCTCGGCTCACGAGCTCGCTAGTCTCGAGAATGCGGGCTACCAGATCGTCGTCAGCGCCCCGGGGATCCACGGCATCACCGATGCCCACAATCTCACGAAGCGGATGCTCGCGATCGGCTCCGTGGCCGCCGCTTCACCGGTGCTCAGCGTTCCCTTAGATGCGTTCACCGGCAGCGCGGAGCCGACCGTCGTCCTCGCGGAAGGGGTCATCCCCGACCAGTTCACGCCGACGCTCGGACCGGCCGAGAACGGGCTCTTTCCGAACCCGCTCCCGCTCGGTGACCCCACCGACCTCGCGCATTTCGCAAACGGCACCTACGACGGCCCCGCCACCCTCGACGTGCTCGTCTCCTCTCCGCTCGCGCAGACCGACGGGATCTCGACGGGCTCGCACCTCGCCCTCAGTCTCACCGCGAACCGAAGCGCGGCGATCGAGTACAACGTGACCGGCACGTTCGGCGTGCCCCCGACCGCCCTCGGCCCCACGGGCGCCTTCGCGGTCCTCGTTCCGCTCTCGAACCTGCAAGTCCTGAGCGGGTTCGCCGCGGGACCGAACGCGACCGCTCCGGACGCGGCCGACTCGGTCGAGGTGGCGGTGACGGGAAGCGCCGCGACGAACCCGACCCTGCTCAACCAGGTGCGCGGCGAGATCCAGGCGCTGGTGCCCTACTACGGAGTGAGCTCGCTCAATCAAGAGGCCCAACAGCTCCAGTCCGCGAGCGCCGTGCTCACCGGCTTCTACCTCGCGCTCTCTTCCGTCGCCCTGACGGTGGGCCTCCTGTTCCTCGCCCTGGTCCTCGTCCGCCGCGTCGAAGCGGACCGCCGGTCGATCGGGATCCGTCGCGCGCTCGGCCTTCCCGGCTGGTCGATCGCGCGCGAGATCGTGAGCGACGGTCTCCTGCTCGCGCTCCTCGGCTCCGTCATCGGCGTCGTGGGCGGGTATCTCATCGTGAGCGCGCTCGCGACGTGGGGCTCGGCCACGGTCCAGATCGCGGCGCGTCTCGCCGTGTTCGACCCGGTCACCCTCGGCGCGATCGTCGCGGGCGTCCTCGTACTCTCACTGCTCGCGAGCGGAGTGGCGACGCGTTCGGCGCTCCGGATCGAGATCACGGAGGCGCTAAGGTGAATTCGCCCCGCTCGCCCGAGATCGAGCTTGCCGGCGTGGACCGGACGTATCGCGCCGGCACGCCCGAGGCCGTTCCGGCCCTCCGGGGGGTCGACCTGACGATCCCCCCCGGTGAGTTCGTCTCCGTGGAAGGTCCGAGCGGCTGCGGGAAGACCACGCTCCTCAACCTGCTCGGCCTGCTCGACGCGCCCACGCACGGCGACGTGCGCTGGGACGGTCGACCCGTCGGGACCCGCCCGGAACGGGAGCGCGCGCGCCTCCGGCTGGAGGGTGTCGGATTCATCTTTCAGCGATTCTACCTTCTCCCCACCTTGACCGCCCGCGAGAACGTTGAGCTCCCGATGCGCGCCGCGCGCGTGCCCCGTGCCGAGCGGACGCGCCGCGCTTCCGCCCTCCTCCACGAGGTCGGGCTCGACCCGAAGGAGAACACGTTCCCCCACCAGCTCTCCGGCGGCGAGGAACAGCGCGTCGCGGTGGCGCGGGCGCTCGGGAATCGACCGGGACTGCTCCTCGCCGACGAGCCGACCGGCGAGCTCGACAGCGTCAACGCGAGCGCGATCCTCGACCTGCTCGAGCGCGTCCGCGCCGACCGGGACGCGACGCTGGTCGTCGTCACGCACAACCCCGACGTCGCGCGTCGCGCCGGCCGCCACCTGACGATGCGGGACGGTCGCATCGCGAGCGACCGTCGGGAGGCGTAGCCTTGGCGCGCATCGCGATCTTGCTCAACGACCGGTGCCACCCGAAGGAGTGCCAGTGGGAATGCCAGGCGTACTGCCCGCCGGTCCGGATGGGACAGGAGTGCATCGTCGAAGGGCCGACCGGTAAGCCGATCATCTCGGAGACGCTCTGCATCGGCTGCGGCATCTGCGTGCACAAGTGCCCGTTCGACGCGATCAAGATCCTCAACACCCCGGAGGCGGACCCGTCCGAGATCGTCCACCGTTACGGGTACAACGGCTTCCGGATGTACCGGATGCCGATCCCCCCGCCCCGCGGGATCACGGGCCTCCTGGGTCCGAACGGGACCGGCAAGTCGACCGCGCTTCGCCTCCTCTCGGGGCACGACGTCCCCAACCTGGGCGACTACGAGCGACCCGGCGAATGGTCCCGGGTGCTCGACCACTATCGCGGGACCGCGCTCCGGGCGCACTTCGAGCGGGTCGCGAAGGGCGAGCTGCGCTCGGTCTTGAAGCCCCAGTACGTCGACCGGATCTCCGAGGAGCCGGTCACGGCGCTCGAGTACGTGGGCGCCGCGGGAGGCCCCGCCCGGTCCACGCTCGAGACGGTCGGGCTCGCCGCGCGGGCCGACCGACGTCTCTCCGAGCTCTCGGGGGGCGAGCTCCAGCTCGTCTCGATCGCGCGGACCCTCGCGACCGACGCCGACCTCTACCTCGTCGACGAACCGTCGAGCTATCTCGACATCGTGCATCGACTCGAGGTCGCCCGGATCCTCCGGCGGCTCGGGGAGACGAAGAGCGTCGTCGTCGTCGAGCACGACCTCGCCCTCCTCGACTATCTCGCCGACCAGGCGCACCTGATCTACGGGGAACCCGCGGCGTTCGGGGTGATCAGCCATCCGCTGCCGATGCGCTCGGCGATCAACACCTACCTGACCGGATACCTCAAGGACGAGAACGTCCGCTTCCGCACCGAGCCCGTACGGTTCGTCTCCCACCCGCCGAAACCGGCGGCCCGGGCGAACTCGCTCGTCCGGTTCCCCGCGCTCGAGAAGGAGTTCCCCGCGTTCCACCTCTCCGTCGCCGCCGGGGAGCTCGCGAAGGGCCAGACCGTCGGGATCGTCGGCCCGAACGCGACCGGGAAGACGACGTTCGTCCGGATGCTCGCCGGCGTGGAACCCCCGAGCCGGGGGACGCCCCCGGGGGGGGTCACGGTGAGCTACAAGCCCCAATACCTCAAGGCGACGCAGTCGGCGAGCCTGCGGGAACGCGCGACCGCGCTCGCGGGCGACCCGTCGTTCGACGCCTCTCTGTTCGAGCGCGAGCTCCTCCCCGGCCTCCACCTCGAGGAGGTCCAGGACGTCGCGCTGACCGACCTCTCGGGTGGAGAGCTCCAGCGGGCGGCGGTGGCCCTCGCGCTCGCGCGACCCGCGACATTGTATCTGCTCGACGAGCCGTCGGCGTACCTCGACGCGGACGAGCGGATGTCGATGGCGCGACTGATCCGCCGCCAGGTCGAGCGGCAGGCCGTGAGTGCGCTCGTCGTCGACCACGACGTCTACTTCCTCGACCTCGCGTGCGACGAGCTGATGGTCTTCTCCCCGGTCGCGCCGGACGGGTCGAAGGGCCGTGGCGAGGGACCGTTCGCGATGCGCGAGGGGATGAACCGTCTCCTGGAAGGGGTGAACATCACCTTCCGCCGCGACCCGGAGACGCTCCGCCCGCGGATCAACCGGGAGGGCTCGGTGCTCGACCGCGAGCAACGGGCCCGCCGGGAGTACTACTACGAAGCCGCCAACTGAGCCCGGGACCGCCGCGGCGAACCCCCCGCCGCGCCTGGACGACGCGGGTCGCTACCACGCCCACGGGTCGATCTCGGGCGTGACGGTCGGGGTGTACCTGTTCGTGATCCTGCTCCTCTACTTCGTCGTGCTCCGCAGCCCGATCGTTTCGGACCCGTACGCCATCTACTTCATCATCGCGGCGACGGTCTTCCTGCTGCTGCGCTACCTCTCGACCGGATACTGGATCGACGACACGTTCCTCCACGCCCGCCGGATCCTCGGCTCCCGTCGGGTCCCGCTCAACGAGGTGCGGAAGATCGAGTTCATGCGCCTTCGCGACCTCTCCCCGACCGGCTTCTTCGGCTCGTGGGGGTACCGCGGCCGGATGTGGAGCCCGTACGTCGGCAAGTTCGACGGGATCTACACCGACCCGGCCGGGATCCTCGTCAGCGCGAGCGGAGTTCCGCTGTTCATCTCCCCGCGGAACCCCGAGGAGTTCGCCCGTGAGCTCTCGCGACGGGCCCGGTCGTACTCGGGCTCGCTCGTCGTCGACCACGGCCGGCCCACGCCGGAGCCGCCCGGGGCCTAGGCGGAGCGCAACCGGCGAACGAGGCGTCGGGGCGTGTCGTCGAGCACGCGGTCGAGCGCCCCCTCCGGCACCCCGGCGCCGAGCGCGATCTTGCGCGCCCTCTCGTACGGGATCAGCTGACCCGGGTCGTGCGCGTCCGAGTCGACCACCAGCTCGGCGCCCGCTTCGAGCGCGAGACGTGCGACGTGCCCGTTCGTGAGCGAGTGGCCCCGGCGCGCAGAGATCTCGAGCACGATCGAGTGCGCCTTCGCGAGCGCGACGTCCTGGGGCGAGAGCAGGCCGGGGTGGGCGAGGACGTCGATCTCGGCGGAGTCGAGGGCGGTATGGTTCGTCCCGGCCGGGACGTTCTCGACGATCGATTCCCCGTGGACGATCACGATCTCCGCTCCCGCCTTTCGCGCGGCCCGCGCGACGCGCGCGATGCGCGCGGGCGGGATCTTCGTGAGCTCGACCCCGACGAGCGGGAGGAAGTCGGAACCCTCCCACGCCCGGGCCTCGTCCCGGAGCCGCGTGAGCATCGGCCGCGGGTCCTCCATCGAGAGATGGTCGGTCAACGCCAGCGCCCGGTGCGCGAGCGCCTCGGCCTCATTCCACATGTCGGTCGCGGACGAGGCGCCGTCGGAGAGATACGAATGGGAATGGAAGTCGATGCGGCGAGGGGTCGCCGTGCGGCCGCTCGCTCGGGGGACCATGGCCGGGAGATGCCGCCACCGATTTAGGCTCCACGTCGGCGCGCGCCGCGCTCGGCCCGGCCGTGCTCAGTAGGTGGGCAGGCTCGGGTCGACCTTCTGGGCCCAGGCGGTGATGCCGCCGGTCAGGTTCCGAACGTTCGAGAACCCCAGGTCGAGGAGTAGCTGGGTCGCCTGGGACGATCGTCCGCCGGTGCGGCAGTAGACGACCACCCGGCGCGCCCCCGTGAGCTCGTTGAGCCGGTCCGGGAGCTGAGCCCGGGGGATGAGGTGGGCCTCCGGGAGATGGACGATCTCCCACTCGTTGGGTTCTCGCACATCCACGAGCATCGGCGGGTCGGGACCGGCGAGCTCGTCCTTCAGCTCCTCCGGGCTGATCTCGGGCAACGTGGAGTCCGCCGGGGTCGCCCCCGGCGCGGGAACGCCGCAGAACGCGGGATAGTCGATGAGCCCCTTCTGCGTCGCCGTGGGCGAACAGATCACGCACGACGGGTTCTTGCGCAGCTTGAGCTCGCGGAATCGCATCGCGAGCGCGTCGTAGAGCAAGAGGCGCCCCACGAGCGGTTCCCCGACGCCGAGCAGGAGCTTGACCGTCTCCGTCGCCTGAATCATGCCGATGAGCCCGGGAAGCACCCCGAGCACCCCGGCCTCCGCACAGGACGGCACGAGTTCCGGCGGGGGCGGTTCCGAGTAGAGGCAGCGATAGCACGGACCCCGCTTCGCGTCGAAGACGCTCGCCTGGCCCTCGAAGCGGTAGATCGAACCGTACACGAGCGGCTTCCCGAGCAGCACGCACGCGTCGTTGACGAGATAGCGGGTCGGGAAGTTGTCGGTCCCGTCCACGACGACGTCGTACGGTCGAAGAACGTCGAGCGCATTCTCCGAAGTGAGTCGCCCGGCGTGCGGGACGATCCGCACGCCCGGGTTCAGTGCGGTCAGGCGGTCCTTTGCCGCCTCAAGCTTCGGCCGCCCGAGGTCGGCCGTCGTGTAGAGCACCTGGCGTTGCAGGTTGGACAGCTCGACCTCGTCGAAATCGACGAGCCCGATCTCGCCGACACCCGCGGCCGCGAGGTAAAGCGCGGTCGGGGCGCCGAGCCCTCCCGCGCCGATGAGGAGGACCTTGGAGCGTCGGAGGATCTTCTGGCCGGCGACCCCCACTTCGGGCAGCAAGAGATGTCGACTGTACCGCCGGAGCTCATCGCGGTCCATCGTGTCGGGAGGGGCGTTCGGGAGCACCGTGAGCGGCGAGGGCGCCGGAGCCCGACGTGCGGGGGGAGCGCCCCCGGCGATCGCGGGAACGATCGAGACCACGTCGCCGTCCTTCACGGGGGTCGCGTCGGACTGGAGGTACCGGACGTCCTCGTCGTTCAGGTAGACGCTGACGAAGTTGCGCAGCTTCCCTTCATTCGTGAAGAGATGCTTCTGAAGTCCCGGATAAGTGTCGGCGACGCTGCGCACGAGAGAACCGACCGTGGTCCCGGTCGAGGGGACCTCGGCGTGCCCGTCCGCGAACGGCCGAAGCGGCGTGGGGATCTTGACGGTCGCGTTCGACATTGTTCTCACCGGCCCCCCGGGGCTCTTAGGCTCTCGGTTACCTGCGCGACAGTACCGGAAGTTCGTTCGAGGGGAACGTCGTGAAACACTCCGGACTCCGGGTCGAGCTCGAACGCGCCGATCTCCGGAGTCTCTGTGGCCGTGACGGAGAGCACGAGGTAGGTGTACCAGGGCCAGGCGTGTTCCTGGTCAAAGATCGAGGGACGAGCCGGGTGGTCCGGATGAGAGTGGTAGAACCCGGCGATGAGCCGATCCGTGCCTTCGAGCGATCGTTCGGCGAGTCGAAGCTCGTCGGGGCGAATGATGAATCGTCGCCGTCGTTCCCCTTCGACATCGTTCGTGGCCCGCTCGACCGCCACGACCGTGCGAGGCGCGGCGGGGTCCGACGGCTCGGGTCCCGTGACCAGGAATCCGCAGCACTCGTCCGGATACGTTTCTCGCGCGTGTTGGCGCATTCCGTCGACCAGGACGGCGGGCACCCGGATCGTCCTCATCGGTCCTCCTCGATCGTGAACCGGCGGTCGGCGTCCGGGAGCAGCGTGACGATCACTGCGCCGGGGCGGCTGCCTCCGACCTCAAGGGCTGCCGCGACGGCCGCTGCGGACGATACTCCGACCGCGAGGCCCTCCTCGCGCGCGAGGCGCCGTTGCATCTCCTGAGCCGCCTCCGTCTCGATCCGCACCGTGGCGTCGACGATCTGCGCGTCGTAGGTGGATGGCCGGAGCGCGGACGGGAGGTGCTTCAGCCCTTCGAGGCCGTGGACGGGTCCGGCGGGCTCGACCCCGACCACCCGGATATCGGAACGCCGCTCCTTGAGGTAGCGGCCGGTCCCCGAGATCGTTCCGCCCGTGCCGACACCGACGACGAGGTCCGTCACTCGGCCCGACGTCTGCTCCCAGATTTCGGGTCCCGTGTGTCGATAATGTGCGAGCGGGTTCGAGGGGTTGTTGTACTGGTCGGGATACCAGTACCTGTCCGGATTCGCGGTCGCGCGTTGTCTCGCCTCCCGCTGCGCTCCGTCGGTGCCTTCGCCGGGGTCCGTGAAGATGAGCTCGGCGCCGTAGGCTCGCATGCGCGCGACGCGCTCCGGACTCGCGTTTCGGGGTAGGCACAGCTCGACCCCGAATCCTAGGCGAGCTCCCAACATCGCGTAGGCGACGCCGGTGTTTCCGCTCGAGGCGTCGAGGAGCACTTGGGGGGCGCCGAGTGCGCCGCTCCCGAGGCCGTCTCGGACGATCTCGAGGGCGGCGCGGTCCTTGACCGAACCGGTGGGATTGAGGAACTCGGCCTTGGCCCAGAGTTCGAAGGAGCCCTCCGCCGCTTCGGTCAGCCGGACCAGGGGGAGGAGCGGCGTGCCGCCGATGGCCCGCAGGAGGGGGTCGAGGGCGTTCGCGTCGAGGGTTCGGGCTCGAGCGAACTCCGAACCCCGGATCACCGGAGCTGGATCAGATGCGTACATCGCATCCCCCCGCGTCCAATCGAGTCTTCGAGGTCGACTCCCACTTCTCCCAGGAGCGCCTCGGTCAGGTTCTTGTCGAAAACGTCGCAGAGAAGGTAGGGGTGCGAGAGCGCCGCGTGCCGGAAGATGCAGTTCGTGCGGACGACCCGAAGGTGACCGTCCGCGGTCTTCTCGACCGTGCAGCGGAACCCGAGAGAATTGAGCGCCTCGACGAGGTGCTCGGCCTTCGCGTCGGTGCTCCCGCCCTTCGGGATCTCCTTCGCGATCTCCCTCGCCATCCGGCGGGCCGACTCGGCGAAGAGGGCGCTGACGAACCCCTCGCCCTCGCGAGCCAGCAGCTCGTCGACGACGGCGTCGAGGATGAGGTCGTACTTTTTTGGGAAGAGGTCCTGGCCCTGGCCGGTCAGCGTGTAGCGCTTTCTCGGTCGCCCGACTCCCTCTCGGCGGAAGGTGGGCACCACGAGCCCCTTTTCTTCCATCCGGCCGAGGTGTCCACGCGCTGCGCTCTCCTGGATCCCGAGCTTCTTCGCGAGGTCCCGGGCGGTACGGGGCGCGGTGGCGAGCTCCTCGAGGATCCGGCCCCGAGTCCCTTCCAAGGTCCCGCTGTCGGCCGCGCTCATGGGCTCCGTTCGGTCATCCTCTCCACCCGAAAGTGGTCCGTGGATTTACACACCGCGCCATGCTTAAATAACGCTATCGGCTCGTAATCCGGCGAGAGAACATGGCGGGGTCCACCGGGGAGCACACCCTCGTCGTCGAAAACCTCCACGTGGAGGTGGCCGCGAAGGAGATCCTGAAAGGGGTCAACCTCACCCTCAAGAGCGGCGAGCTGACGGCGTTGATGGGCCCGAACGGATCGGGGAAGAGCACGCTCGCTTACGCGCTCATGGGGCACCCCAAGTACAAGGTCACCGCGGGCAGGGCGCTGCTCGACGGAAAGGACCTCCTCAAGCTGCCGGTCGATCAGCGGGCGAAAGCGGGACTGTTCCTCGGCTTCCAGTACCCGCAGGAGGTCTCGGGACTCTCCCTCTCGAAGTTCCTGTGGACTTCGTACATGATCCGGCACACGGCCCAGACGGCCGATGTCGCGGCGTTCGACAAGGACCTTAAGCTGCACCTCTCCTACCTCGGGATGGACGAGTCCCTCCTGAAGCGATCCCTCAACGAGGGGTTCTCGGGAGGCGAAAAGAAGCGCGTCGAGGTGTTGCAGATGGCGACGCTCTCTCCCCGCTTCGCGATCCTCGACGAGCCGGATTCGGGTCTCGACATCGACGCGGTGCGCGCGGTCGGGGAGACCGTCGCGAAGCTCCGCCAGCCGGATGCCGGGATCCTCGTCATCACCCACTACCAGCGGATCCTTCAGTTCCTCAAGCCCGACTCCGTGCACGTGATGGTCGACGGCGCGATCGCGCTCTCGGGGGGCCGGGAGCTCGCCGAAGAGCTCGAGGCGAAGGGGTACGACTTCGTCAAGTTCGGCGTCACAGTCCCTACCTAGGTCGGCGACATTCGGTCGCTGGTTCGTCATGGACGTCGCGCGGGTCCGAGCGGATTTTCCGATCCTCGAGCGCTCGTTTCAGGGACACCCGCTCGTTTACCTCGACTCGGCGGCGACCTCCCAAAAGCCCAAGATCGTGATGGACACCGAGACTCGGTACTACCGCGAGACCAACGCGAACGTCCATCGCGGCGTCTACGCGCTCAGTGTCGAAGCGACGGACGCCTACGAGGCGGCCCGGGCCCGGGTCGCTCGGTTCCTCGGCTCCAACGACCCGTCGGAAGTGATCTTCGTTCGGGGGACGACCGAGGCGCTGAACCTCGCCGCGACGAGCCTCGGCCAATCGATGCTCGAGCGAGGGGATCGAGTGGTCGCCACGGTGATGGAGCACCACTCGAACATCGTACCGTGGCACTTCCTGCGTGAACAGCGCGGGATCGACCTCCGGTTCCTCGATGTGGACGAGGAGGGGCGGCTTCGACTGGACGAGCTCGACCACCTCCTCGGGCCCCGTACCAAAGTCGTCACGGTCACCCACGCTTCGAACGTACTCGGGACCGTAAACCCCGTGCGCGAGATCGCGGACCGGGCCCACGCCGCCGGGGCGATCGTCGTGGTCGATGCCGCTCAGTCCGCGCCGCACCGGCCGATCCGGGTGGACGAGCTCGGCGCGGACCTGCTCGCGTTCTCCGGGCACAAGGTCCTCGGGCCGATGGGCATCGGGGTCCTCTGGGGCCGCAAGGAGCTGTTGGCGAAGATGCCTCCCGCTTCGGGCGGGGGCGAGATGATCGAGGCGGTCCATCAGGACCGGGTCAGTTACCGCGAGCCGCCGCTGCGCTTCGAGGCCGGAACCCCGAACGTGGCGGGCGCGCTCGGACTCTCCGTCGCGCTCGATTACGTCGAGCACCTCGGATGGGAGGAGATCGCAGCCCACGAGCGGCGATTGTATGACTACGCCTCCGAGCAAGCCACCCGACGGTTCGGCGACAAGCTCCGTGTTTACGGTCCCCCCGACGCCCGCGACCGGCAGGGACTCCAGTCGTTCTCCATGAAGGGGGTGCACCCTCACGACATCGCGACCCTGCTCGATGCCGACGGCATCGCCGTACGCGCGGGCCACCACTGTTGCCAGCCGCTGATGGAGCGGCTCGGCGTCCCCGCGCTCACCCGTTCGAGCCCGTACATTTACAATACCGAGGCCGAGATCGACCGCCTGTACGATGGCCTCGAACGCGTCGCGAAGCTCTTCGCATGACCGACCCCGCTCCGCCGAAAATCGACTGAGAACGGGTGTAGCCGATGGCCCTACACGCCGATGCTTTCGGGTTGGCCCACCGATGTGGAAGCGGGTTGTCGCCTCGGACGCGACCTCTCATTTAAATACACCGGAGTGCTCGAATTGGCCGAGGCAATCATGGCTCAGTCCGCCCCGGAAGTCACCCCGCTCGATTACACGCGGTACGACTTCAAGGACCCCGAGACGTACCGGCTCCGCATCGCGAAGGGGCTGACTCGGGAGGTCGTCGAGCAGATCTCCAAGTTCAAGAACGAGCCGGACTGGATGCTCGACTACCGCCTTCGCGCCTACGAGCACTTCGTCCAGCGGCCGATGCCCGACTGGGGCCCGAGCCTCGACGAGATCGACTTCGACTCGTATACGTACTACGCGAACCCGATGCTCGAGGGGGAGACCAAGAAGAGCTGGGACGATCTCCCTGCGGACATCAAGAACACGTTCGAGAAGCTCGGGATCCCCAAGGCGGAACGCGAGTACTTCGGCGGTGTCGGGGCCCAGTACGACAGCGGCACGATGTACCACAAGCTCCGCGAGGACCTCGCGGCGCAGGGGATCATCTTCTGCGACACCGACACCGCGGTGAAAGAGCACCCCGATATCGTTCAGAAGTACTTCGGAAAGATCGTCCCCTACAACGACAACAAGTTCTCCGCGCTCAACAGCGCGGTCTGGTCGGGCGGGAGCTTCGTCTACATCCCTCCCGGCGTCGACTGCCAGATCCCGCTCCAGGCGTACTTCCGGATCAACGCGAAGAATGTGGGCCAGTTCGAGCGGACGCTGATCATCGGCGACAAGGGAGCGAAAGTCCATTATGTCGAAGGATGCACTGCACCGGTCTACTCGACCGACTCGCTCCACGCTGCGGTCGTGGAGGTCGTCGCAGAGCCGTACGCGAAGGTCCGGTACACGACCGTCCAGAACTGGTCGAAGAACGTCTACAACCTGGTCACCAAGCGGGCGGTCGCCTACGAGAACGCGCTCGTCGAATGGGTCGACGGGAACATGGGCTCCAAGGTGACGATGAAGTACCCGTCGGTCTACCTGAAGGGCCGCGGCTCCCGCGCTGATATCCTCTCGGTCGCGTTCGCGAGCGAGGGCCAGATCATCGACTCCGGTGCGAAGGCGGTCCACTCCGCCCCGGACACTTCGAGCAAGATCATCGCGAAGTCGATCGCCATCCGCGGCGGCCAGACGAGCTACCGTGGGCTCCTGCACGTCGCCCCGGGGGCGACCGGCGTCAAGGCGGCGGTGCGGTGCGACGCGCTCCTTCCGGACGCTCTCGGGCGGTCCGATACCTACCCCTACAACGAGATCCACGAGGAAGACGCGACGATCACCCACGAGGCGGTCGTCGGGAAGATCGGCGAGGAGCAGATCTTCTACCTCATGAGCCGTGGGCTCAACGAATCCGACGCGATCCACCTGATCCTCATGGGCTTCCTCGCGGAGTTCGCGAAGGAGCTCCCGATGGACTACGCGCTCGAGCTGAACCGGCTCATCCAGCTCGAGATGACCGGCGCGGTCGGATAGGCCGACTCAGCCGCTCGTCCCCTTTCGCGGGGCGGGGACGCGGGGGAGCTCGGTGTGGGACTTCACGAGGTCGACCAACGCGAGGGTCGTCGCGTAGCCGAGGTTCGCATCCAGCACGAGCTCCTCGTCGCTCCGCTCTCCCGGCCGGCGCAGGATCTCGAGCGCGGCCTCCAGCGTCTCGCGGGCGGTCCGAAGGCTCTCGGGGTCGATCACCCGGGCCTTCGGCGAAAGGATGCTCGGGCGGAGCTCCTCGAGCCCGAGGATCATTTCCTCCGCGAGCCGGCTCAACGTGGCGCGGTCGTAGCGGGCGGGGTCCAGGATCAGCGGCACGGTCCTCGGGTCAGCGCAACTTCGCGTCGAAGCGCCACTCGGGGGCGGCGTCGGTCCCCGAGACGTCGAGGGCCGGCAGCACGGGGAATGCGTCGGGGGTCCATCCGATCTCTTCCCCATCCCAGCGGCGGGCGAGGGAGGGGTAGATGATGTCGCGCAGGCCGGCGACCGGCGCCCGGTCGAGCACGTACGCGAGGAATCCCTCTCCGATCATCCGCACCGCGTCCGAGGTTTCGATGCCTCGGGACTCGAGGTAGAAGACCTTCTCGGGGTCGACCGGGGCGACCGAGGAGGAGTGGGTCGCCTTCACGTCGCGGCAGAGGATCTCCAGGATCGGGATCGTGTCGGAACGCGCCCCCTTCGAGAGGAGCATCGCGTGCTCGGAGATGAACACGACCGTCTTGTTCGCCTCGTGTTCGATCCGGACGAGCCCGCGGCTCATGCCGCGCGCCTGGTCCCGGAACACTCCGCGCGTGATCGATTGGCCGTGGGTATCGGTGGCGATGTGGGTCAGGTCGACCGAGCTGTCGAACGATTGGTCCTTCGCGCCGTAGAACGTCTGGAAGTCGTCGACGTGGGATCCCGTGCCCGTGAGGCTCGAGCGGTTGCGAATCTTCGTCCGGAACCCTCCGAGGCCGTTCCAGAGCCATCCGAGACGGGATTCCACCCCGGTCGTTGCCGTACGACGGTAGATCGAGACCGTGCGAAGGTCCGGTGCGTGCACGGTGAGGAACACCGTCTTCGAGTGGTCGCCGAGGTTGAGGTCGGTGCTGGAGGCGTAGAGGCGCTGGCCGTCGGCGGAGCCGGGAGTGGCGTACACCTCCTCGGTGAACAAGAGCTGGGTCTTCGCTCCCGTCCGGACGGAGCGCCGGACCGAGGTCGCTTGGTGTGGGGCGGAAAGGATGGTGATGTCCTGGACCCGCAACGGCGCGGAGAGCCCCTCGGGGACCTCCAAATGATAGCCGCGATTGAGCAGCGCGCTCGCGAGCGCCGAGAGCTTGTCGGTGGGCTCCTCCGAGCCCCGGAGGAACTGCTCGAGGTCGGGAATCGGTCCGCCCCATACGTCGGAGAGGGTCCGCACCTTGACGCCCGCCTCCCGAAGCTCAGGCGGGAGGTGCACGTGGGTCCCCGCGGCATCCTGGACGACTCGCACGGAACCCGGGATCGGTTCCGGGAGCGAGGCGGGACTCCCCGGTGTCGTCGGGTCGAGGGCGGAAAGGTCGACGTTCGTGAAGTAGCCATAGCCCCGAAAGAGCGGGTTGGGTTCGATCTGGAGGTGCTGAAACCGGTCGTACGAATCCATCCTTGCCTCGACGTACGAGGGAGGATCCCTGAGGGTTCGGGAGAGCTCGTGGACCTGGTCCGGCGAGAGCCACTGCTCGAAACGGGGCGCTGCGACGGCCATCGGATTTACACACCGCAGTGTGTTTATAACTGGTGCTACCCCGGAGATCATCACGTCCTTCACTCCGAACGTGGGGCGTTCAGAGAGCGTTCAGCCCCCAGAGGCTTTCTACGGAATCCGGTTGCCGTGAGTACCCGCTTTCTCGAGGTGGTATGGCCCCAGCGAGCACGGTGGCCCTCCTGGCCACCTTGCTACTCGCGTCCGCTGCCGTCGCGCCCGTCCTCGGCGCCCCGTCGGCAGCGGCCGAGTCTATGTCGTCGGCCTCCGGTTCGATCACCGTGGCGGCGACTACGGATTACGCCTTTCAGCCGAACACGTTCCAGCTCATCCCGACCAACGCGACCATCACCGTTACGTTCACCGACGAAGACGTTCTACAGCACTCCTTCACGATCTCCTCCCGAGAGGGGGTGCAGATCCCCAGCACCTACACCCCGGCCCAGCTCGACCAGTGGTTCGTCACGTACCCTGCGCTCTACACCTCACTCCTCAACGGAACCGGGGAGCAATCGGTGGGAGAGTTCACCTCACCGGCCACCGCGGGGTGGTACGAGTTCGTGTGCACGGTGTCGGGGCACTTCCAGAATGGGATGTACGGCTTCATCGCCTTCGGCGAGAACCTCCCCTCGAACCTTACAACGCCCGCTCGGGTCGGTATCGTGGGGACCACCGGGAACCCGTACGAGGCGGGCGCGGTCGCGGCGGTCGTGGTGGCTGGCGTTGTCGTGTTCCTATGGTGGCGACGCCGTCGCGAGCGGCCGACCCCTATCGAGGAGCCGGCGTCGAGCGGGCCGACCGGCCGCCCCGACCGGTGAGCTCAGCGACCTTAGAGGGGAACGTTCCCGCTGATCGAGGCCGTCCCCACGTACCCGAGCACGGCCAAGCCCCGGCCGGTGCCGGCGATCGAGACGTCCGTCACGACCACCAGGGAGGAGTTGGCCGCGATCGGGAGGTCCGTCGACCCGTGGGTCACGGACGCCCAAACGCCCGGCTCGGTATAGGTAAGGAGGTTCGTGCCGTTCGGCGCCGCCAGCACGACATACCAGAGGGCGGAGGGCGACGGAGGAGCCCCGGCACACACGCTCGCCGGGGTCGCGTTGGCGACTGCGTTCGGGTCCGGGATGTAGTCGCCGTCCCCGAGTTCGTGGAGGATCACCCATGTCGACGCCGTGGTGACCGGCTGGCTCGAGTTCAGCCACGGAATCCGCTCGGTGTACGCGGTCCCGCCGGCGCCACAGCTTACGTTCCCCACGGTGGGAGTGCCGAAGCGGACGGTGATCGGGGCCGAGGACGGAGCGGGCTCCCACGGGGGTGTCCCGGGCGAAGGTGTGGGGGGCGGCTTCGCGGTGAGGACCACCGTGAACGCGACGACAATCAGGGCGACGCAGCCGATCTCGGCCAGGAGCTCGAGCCGGCGGAAGCGGCGATGTGCGCCCCGCTGGCGGAACTCGCTCGCCCGGCCCGCGAACGAGCCTCTCGGGTTGGGCGTTCCCGCTCGGGGGGGCTCCGCGGCGTCGCCCGCTCCCGGGGCGGACGGAAACCCGAGGGTCGCGGCGCGGGCCCCCGCGGCGGGGGTCGACTCGCTCACGACCCCTCCGCGGACTTGGGAATGAGTTCGAGGTACGCCTCTTCGAGGACGAGCGTCGTGACCGCGAACTGGATCACCGGCCCGATCTCCTGACATCGTTGCAACAGACGGGCCCGCGTCGCGTCGCTCCCATCGAAGGAGATCCGCCAGCGGCGTTCGGAGAGCTGCACGGCTTCTGCGGTGGCGACTCCCAGCGCCGCCATCGCTGGCGGGGGGATGACGCGTTCGAATTCCACGTCGACCTCGCGGGAGCGGATTCGACTCGCCACGCGGTCTACGCGGTCCCGCAGCAGGACCTGCCCCTCATGGAGGAAGATCACCTCGTCGCACACCTCCGTGACCTCGAACATCTGGTGGGAGCTCATGAACACCAAATGGTCGTGCTTCAGGTGCTTCAGGAGCTTCCGAACAAGCACCCGCTCGGCGGGGTCGAGCCCGCTGGTCGGCTCATCGAGCAGGAGCACCGAAGGGTCCCCCATGAGGGTGGCCGCGAGTGCGACGCGCTGACGCTGCCCCTTCGAGAGCCAGCCGATCCTTTGGCCGAGCGGCGGAAGGTCGAGGAGCTCGTGGCAACGGTCGATCTCCCGGTCGACGTCCTCGCGAGTGAGGCCCCGGGACCGCCCCACGGCGTCGAGCGCTTCGTGGACGTTGAGCGACGGATACGGCTCCGGGGTCTCGATCAACGCCCCGACATCCCAGAGGGCTCTCTTGCGGTCGACCATCGGGTCGACCCCGTTCAGCAGGGCACGCCCATGGGACGGACGCAACAGGCCGACCAACAGCTTCAACGTGGTCGTCTTGCCGGCACCGTTCGGACCGAGGTAGCCGATCGCGCCCGATCCTTCGAACCGGAACGAGAGGTTTCGGAGGGCGGGAGGACCGGTCGCGAACGATTTCGAGAGCTCGGCGACCTCAAAGGAACCCATGGTCATCCCGTCGACTCCTTTCGCTGGTAGAGGTAGGCGCTCAACGGCAGGAAGACGGCGACATACGCCGCCATGATGGCGAGGCCTTCGGATACGGTGGCGGACCAGATCGTGTAGTACTGGTCCTCGCCGAGGGGGATCGATTGCAAGTGGACGAAATCGGTGTCGAGCACCGCCGCCATCGACCCGCCCGCATAGCTCAGCGAGAACCACGGCTCGAAACCGGCGAGCTCGATCGTGGCCTGCAGGGTGGCGAATCCGACGTAGAGCGCCAGCACGGTGATCAGCACGCCGGCCGCCGGAGTGCGGACGAAAGCGCTCACACAGAACGCCACGCTCAGCGCGGCGAGCGTGAAGACGACGGCGAGCGCGAAGGACTCGACGAGGAGGTCCCAAGGAATTCCCGAGGTTCCGAAGAAGTACACCGCCCCCACGGTCCCGAAGAGGAAGTACACCGCGATGATCGCGATCGTGACCAGGGTGGCGGCCGTGTACCGGCCGGCCAGAAGGACCGGCCGCCGGATCGGCAGGACCAGCATGTAGTACCCGGCGCCGCTCGAGAAGTCGACGCTCAGCGCGTCGCCGCCGAAGAACGCCGCGGCCAGGACGACAAACAGTCCCGTGTTCACGAGGTAGTTGCTCAGGTACTCGGAGGGGCGATAGAGCTGTTCCACCCGAACCGCCGCAACCCCTGCGTCGACCTCGAACGCGAGCGTGAGACCCGCGATCAGCACGACGAATGCGAGGAGCCCCAGGAATCGGTAGGTCCGAAAGAAATTCGCGAGCTGGACGCCGGTGACGATTCGCCACTGCGCAAAGTTGGAGATCGGATGTCGAGCGACCGGTTCGAACTTCCCGGGCGGGTCGGTTGAGACTGGGGTCACGGCACCGTCCTTCCTGAATCCGCTCAAGGAAACTGGCGTCCCCTTCGCGAGCGACCCGTCATCCCGAGCACGGCCGCCTCCTCTCGATGGACGACTCAAAGAGCCCCGGTCTCGGGCTTAACCCTTTGGGAGCGCCGGCGGGTGTGCTTGGCCCTTCGGCCTCGCCGCCACCGCGGTCCGGGGAGTTCCTTCGGCCGGACGCACCCGGAACTCGCTTCTTGAAGAGCCGAACGTTGGGCCCGTCGCTGCTCGAGAGCGCACGGGGTCGACTCGCCTTTATACCGTGGATTCGTGACAGGGGTTGCGGGACGCATTCCATGGCCTACGACATGTATCAGGAGGTGATCCTCCAGCATTACCGGGCGCCGAAGAATTTCGGCCCGCTCGACAGCGCCGACCGGGTGGGAGAGGAGTCGAACCCCCTTTGCGGAGACCATATCACGATGCGCCTCAAGCTCGATCCGACGTCGCACAAGATCGACCAGGTCCGTTTCCAAGGGGACGGCTGCGCGATCAGCGTGGCGAGTACGTCGATGCTCACCGAGAAGCTCGCGGGCCTCTCACTCGAGGAAGCGGGTCGGTTGACCCCGGACGACGTGATCAAGTCGCTCGGCATCCCGCTCTCGCCCGTTCGCGTGAAATGTGCGCTCACCGGCTATTCGGCACTGGGTCATGCCCTCCACCCCGCCGTGGCCACGAAAGCTTCGTAGGAGGTCTCGGGCGGACCATGCCCGGACGGTGTCTTCCTCGACCGGGTATCGACGCCTCCGCGTGCCTTTAATATCCCCAACCCCGTGGAACTCGCGGAGCGTTCGCCGCGCTTCTGAGTACTGATCCGTGATTCACATCGACGACGACGTCTGCGTGCTCTGCGGGCTGTGCACGGGAGTCTGCCCGCCGAACGCGATGCTCCTCACCCCGACTCGACTCGAGGTGCTGTCGAATTGTACCGATTGCGGCTGGTGTGTTCCCTACTGTCCCGTCGGTGCCATTTCCGGGGGCCGTGTCGTGACCCGTCGGAGGCGACCCGATGACTGAGGGAGCGTCGGACCCCCGGCGCCCGCCTCGCGTGCTCCTCGTCGACCCGTACGTGGCGCGCGAGGACCCGATGGAACGGAAGTTCGTCGAGCTGTACCCGTCACTGGGCCTGCTGACCCTGGGCGCCTACCTGCGCGATCAGGGGATCGAGGTCGAGATGACCGACCTCACGTTCGCCCGGGACGCTCGCCCGGTGACCACCCGCTTGCGGACGTTCCGCCCCGACGTGGTGGGGGTCCACACCAAGACCCTGACCCATGCTCGGGCGGTCGATGTCGCTCGGCGGGCCCGAGCCGAGGGAGCGTTCGCGGTCGCCGGAGGGCCCGACTCCGCGAGCCGCCCCCGCGAGTACCTCGACGCGGGGTTCGACGCCGTCGTCCCCGGGGAAGGGGAGGGGGCGCTGGTCGACCTGGTCCGACATCTCCACGCGGGTCTAGGGCCGAACGGGATCCCGGGGGTCACGCTACTGCGCAACGGTCATCTCGTCC
The DNA here is from genome assembly GCA_049585415.1 of Thermoplasmata archaeon. Lineage (GTDB taxonomy): Archaea > Thermoplasmatota > Thermoplasmata > Lutacidiplasmatales > UBA184 > Lutacidiplasma. The sequence goes on from JBAUZT010000003.1 coordinate 32,869, forward strand.
GCGGTCCGCCCCGAGCGTTCCTTCGCGACCTCGACGCGCTGCCGCTCCCGGCATGGGAGCTCGTCGACATGGAGGGGTACCTCGGACGGTGGCAGGAGGCGACGGGCGAGCGGCGAGCGGCCGTGCTCACGTCGCGCGGATGCCCGTTCGACTGTTCGTGGTGCTCGAAGCCGACGTTCGGACGCAGCTTCCGTCAGCAGTCCCCCGAGCGCGTCATCGAGGAGCTCAGGGCGCTCCGCGAACGATATCGGGTCAACTACGTGCGATTCTGCGACGACGTCTTCGGCGTCTCGCGTCCCTGGATCGACCGACTGCTCACCCTCCTCATCGAGGAGCACCTCGACCTGCGGTGGGAGTGCCTTGCGCGAGTGGACCTGCTGAAGCCGGACCTGCTCAATCGCATGCGGGCCGCGGGTCTCGAGCGCGTGTACGTGGGGGTCGAGTCCGGCAGTCAGAAGATGCTCGACCTGATGAATCGCGGGACGCGCCTCGCCCAGGTCGAGCGCACGGCGGATGCGCTCCGTCGGGAGGGGATCCGCCAGTTCTGGTTCCTGATGCTGGGTTACCCCGGCGAGACCCTCGACGACATCGAGGCGACGCTTCGCCTGTTCCGGCGCTTCAGCCCCGAGGAGTACTCGGTCTCGATCGCGGTCCCGGTTCCGGGCACGCGCTTCTACGAGTCCGTCAAGGACCGTCTAATGGGGAAGGCCCGGCCCTCGAAGGGGGCGGGGGGCCGTTCGCTCCTGTACGAGGCGACGTACCCGGAGGTCCTTTACCGCTGGCAGCAGGCGCGCTTCGGACTCGAGGCCGCACTCGGAAGGGCGCGGGGCCGCCTCTCGCCGCGCTTTGTCGAGCGGATCGGGCATGCGGCCGACCGGTTCCACGAGAAAGTGGCGACGCCCCTCCTCATCGGGAAGAAACCTCCGGCGCGCGCCGCCCCGTAACGCCGCTTATTGCCGTTCGGTCCTCGGGTGGATCGGACACCGGCGTCCGAGCCGACAGAACCGACACTTCTCGGGCGGCACGGGCGGGATCGGTTTCCGTAGTCGCCCATACTTGCGGCGGGGCATGGGATCGCTCCGCTCCATAGACCGCCCCGCTTCAACCTGGCGGCCGGGGCGCGCCCACCCCGCTGGTGGTCTTTTTGTGTGGCCCGGACCGTGTCGGGTGTGTCGCTGCTCGCCGGGTCCGCGACCGAGCAAGGGACCTCGAGATTCCGGGACCGCGGCGTGGAGAAGCGGCATCTGCCAGCGACCCACTTTCGCCTCGCGCCGGGCGGGCTCTCGTTGAGCTCGCTCGGCCTCGGAACGTACATCGGGCCGCCCGACGCGAGCACCGACCTCGCGGTCGAGCACTCGGTGGCGATCTGCCTGACCTCGGGCCGGGTCAACGTCCTCGACACCGCCATCAACTACCGTTACCAGCGGGCCGAGCGGAGCATCGGCCGCGCGCTCGCACGGCTCGCGGAGAAGGGGGAGGTGCGTCGCGACGAGGTCTTCGTGGCGACGAAGAGCGGCTACTTCGCTCCCGACGCGGATTCCCATACGCGGCCGGAGGATTGGGTCCGCGACGAGCTCCTCCTCCCCGGCGTCGTGAAGCCGTCGGAGATCGTCGACGAATGCCACGCGATGACGCCGCGGTACCTCGCGGACCAGTTCGAGCGGAGCCGCAAGAACCTCGGGACGGAAGCGGTCGACCTCCTCTACCTTCACAACGGACCGGACACCCAACTGCCGGTCGTGGGCCGCGAAGAGTTCGAGCGGCGTCTCGAGGCCGCGTTCGGATTCTATGAAGAGCTTCGGGCCGCCGGGAGGCTCGGGGCCTACGGGATCGCGACCTGGGACTGCCTGCGCGTCGCGCGCTCCGACCCCGCGTACTTCTCGCTCGCCTCGGCGGTCCGGATCGCGAAGAAGGTCGGGGGGACGAGCCACGGCTTCCGCTTCATCCAATTCCCGTTCAATCTCGCGATGCCCGAGGCGGCCGCGGTGCACAACCAGGCGGTCGGCGACGAACGCCTCACCCTGTTCGAGGCCGCGAACCGCCTGGGGGTCGCCTGTTTCACGAGCGTTCCCCTCCTGCAGGGCCAGCTCGCTCGCGGCGGCCCGAAGCGCCAAGGATTGAGCGCAGCGCAGACCGCGCTGCAATTCGCGCGGTCGGCTCCGGGAACGATCGGGCCCCTGATCGGTCAGAAAACATCCGAGCACCTCGCCGAGAACCTGGAGATCGCCTCCCTTCCGCCGTGGGATGCCACGGCGTTCGCCGACGTGATGACCTAGCGGTCGTCCGGCGAGGGGTCGGGGGGGGCGGGTGCGGACGCTCCCGTCACGAGGACGGACGCTCCGTCGACCTTCTCGACGCGCACGACGCGGTCCGCGATGCCGGCGAGCTCGTCCTCGTGGGACACGAGGATCACCTGGGGCAGCGCGAGCTCGTCCAGGAGCTCGCCCATGCGGACGACCTGTTCGGGCGAAAAGCCGTCCGTCGGTTCGTCCAGGAGGATCGTCTCGAATCGGAGGTTTCCGAGGGACCGGACCACCTGCGCGAGCGCGAGCCGGAACGCGAGCGCGAGGCTCGTGCGCTCCCCGCCGCTGAGCGCCTCCGCCGGGGTCCACTCCCCTTCGATGGCGACCGCCGGAGTGAAGGCGACGTCCGTGCGCGCGACGAGCGCCGGGTCGTCGATCAGGGCGGCGAAGTACCGCGCGAAGTTCCGCTCGAAGACGGCCTGCGCGTGCGCGAGGATCCGCTGCTCCATCGTCAGGACGGCCTCGCGGAACGGTCCGGAGACCCACGCGGCCTTGGATTCCAAGTCCGTCGCTTCTGCGACGCGCGCCGCTCGTTGCGCACGGCCCCGTTCGGCGTCCCGGACCCGTTGCACCGATTCGTCGAGCCGGGTGTCGATCCGGACCAGCGCTCGACGGTCCGCCTCGAGCGCCGCCTCTCCCTCCCGAAGGCGGCCCTGCGCGTCCCCCAGTCGGCGCGCCTCGGGCTCGGATTCCACGAGTCGAGCCTGGAGCGCTTCGATCCGACGGGATCGTTCCTCTCCGCGTTCGCGAAGGCCCGCGGCGTCGAGGTCGATCCGGGCGACCTCCGCCTCGAGCGCGTCGATGGAGATCGACGCGGTCCGCACTCGTTCCGCGGCGAGCGCCGCACGTTCCACGCCGCTCGCGACGTCCGTCCGCTCCGCTTCGGTTCGCGCGAGCTCGGAACGCAAACTCGTCTCGCGGACCTCGGTAGGGAGACCGGCTTCGACCCGAGCGCGCGCTTCCTTGCGCGCGGCGGTCACTTCGGCGAGAACGGACTGGTTCTCCGCCACGTTCGCCTCCGCCACCGACTGTCGGGAACGCGCCGCCGCACGGTCGCGTTCCGCACCGGTCCATCGTTCGTGGGCGCGTTCGTACCGCTCTCTCGAGCGACGCTCCTCCTCGGCTCGGGCGCGCTCGTCACGGATCCGATGGTACTCCTCCTCCGCCTCTTGGCATGCGGTCGACGCTTCCGCGCGGTGCGGCTCGAACTCCGACGGCCGAACGGTCTGGCCGCACCGAGGGCAAACCCCCGCGTGCAGCAGTTCGTCGAACTCGTGCACGGACGTCTGAGCGCGGGTCAGCGCGGTGAGGGCCGTCCGCTCGCGTTCGCGGAGTTCGATCAATCGCGCGTCCAGGACCTCCAACGTCTCGGGCGTGGGCGCCGGCGGTTCGTGGCTCGGGCCACCCTTGAGCGCGGTCTCGAGCGCACTCCGGGCCGCGTCCAGGTCCGTTTGCGCTCTGGCCACCGCTTGCTCGATCGGTCCGACCCGTCGCTCCGCGGCCGAGAGATCCGCCCGCGCCTGGCTGAGCAGATGGAGCTCGGCGCGGAGCCGATCGAGTTCCGCTCGACGACGTTGCAACTCCGACTCGATCGATGCGAGCGCGCGCTTTCGTGCGTCGACTTCTTCGGCTTCGCTCCGGGCCGTCTCGAGGGCGTTCCGGTGGGCCTGGACCGCCGTCAACCGATCCTCCCGCGCGCGGGCACGGGCCGAAAGCGTCCCTCGGTCGGCCTCGTCCTCGCGGACGAGGCTCTCGAGCTCTCGCGCGTCCCCCTGGGTCCGTCGCACAGCGAGGTCCGCGGTCTCGACCTCCGCACGGAGCTCTCGTACCGACGCCTCGCGCGTCGAGATCGACCCCTCGACGACGGTACGGTCGACGCGGAGGCGATCCGCCTCCTGGGAAGCCGCCGCGAAGTTATCGTCGAAGTGGCGCAAGAGCTCCGCCTCGGCTCGCCGACCGCGAGCGCTCCGCCGGAGGTCGGTCGCGAGCTCTTCCGCGTTGTCCGCCGCGGTGCGGTACTTTTCGACTCCGAGCGCCTTCCGCACGGTCTCGAGCCGCTCCTGGGGTTTCGCGGCGAGGATCTCGCGCATCCGCTCCTGGGGCACGTAGACCGCCCAGCGCCAGAGGTCGGAGTGGGCGGACGGGTTCGGGTTGTCGGGAAACCCGAGGAGTTCGATGACGCGTTGGCGGAGCTCCGTGGCCGAGTACTCGGTCTTCGCTCCGTCGGTCGAGAAGGAGATCGTCTCGGGCTCGAACGTCTCCCGCCCCTTCCGACGGACGCGGCGAAACCGCCGGGAGATCTCGTGCCGGTGCTCCGCGTCCTCGAAGGTGACGGCGACCTCGGCGTGGGCCGCCCCGTGCCGCACGAGATACGCGGCGTCGACCTCGGAGGTCCCGAAGAGCGCCATCTCGATCGCGTAGAGGAGGCTCGTCTTCCCGGCGCCGACATCTCCCGAGATGAGGGTCGTTCCGGGACCGAAGTCGAGTGCGCCCGAAACGTAGCTGCGGATGTTCTTGACCCGCAGGTGCCGCAGCCGCACGTTCCCTCCTACGTCGCGCCGTCGAGCCGCACGCCGAGCAGGCGACGGGCCCCGCCGAGCCGGGCGTTCGCGTAATCCTGGCGCGATTCCCCCTCGGCCTTGGCCGTCCCCAACTCGCGGACCAGCTCGCGCACCGTGCGCTCGGCCTCGGGCCCCCCCAGCCAGGTCGCCGAGGCGGAGTCGGTCTCGAGCAGCCGACGGATCTCCGAGGATTCGATCTCGCTCTCGTTCGTCGCACCGGCACCAGCGGCCTCGGGGAGCTCGAGCTCGCTGACGTCCCAGTGCACCGTGCCCGCCGCCTTCCCCTCGGTACGGGCGACCTCGGTGAGGGCCAGCGCCGCGACGCTCCCGTCGGCAAGCGTCCCGTGCACTTTGGGAAACACCAGCACCCCGGGCCGGTCGTTCGAGGCTCGGACTTTCTCCGCGACGCTTCGGTGCGCCTGTTCCGCGGTCTGGCCCGAGACGTCGATATCGACGAGGCGGATCGCGTCGCGGGGGGCGGTGTCCACGAACTCCACGGTCGGTGCGCCGGAATCGACGGTGACGATCACCACGCCCTGGTGCGTGCGTCCCGCCGCGCCGTTGACGAGGTCGGGTCGGCTCGTCCCAAAGACCGCCCCCGGGTTGACCAGCACCCCTCCGCCGGGCCCTTCGCCCTCGTACGTGTAGTGGATGTGGCCCCCCGCGTAGTAATCACAGCCCCCGGGAAGGTCCTCCTTCCGGATCCCGTGGATGTGCGCGCGAAGGGACGGGGGAAGGTACTCCTCGACGGCCGCGTGGAACTGAAAGACCTTGAAGCCCGGCTCCGCGCGGAATGCCTCGGAGTCGACCGCTCGGAAGTACTCCCGGTCGAGTCCGTGCGACCGTCCCGAAATCCCGGCGATGCGGGCGCCGGTCGCGGCGTCCACGCGGAACGGGAGCGTCCAGCGGGTGCCTTCGGTCCGGACCGCCTCGGGAGCGACCTTCAGGAACACTCCCGTCTCCGCGAGCACGTCGAGCCAGCTCGTTCGGTGGGCCACGTAGTCGTGGGACCCGTAGATGATGTAGATCCGCCGCCCCTCATCGACGAGACGGCGCAACGCCGCCGCGACGGGGGCGACCTCCGCCGGGTCGGGCACCGGGGTGTGGAAGAGGTCCCCCGAGATCAGGAGGAACTCTGCGTTGCGCTCCGAGACGACGTTCAGCGCGCGCACCACGCTCTCCCGGAGCGCGGCGCGCACCGCGGGGTCTCGAGGCCAGGCGCCGACGTGCGCATCGGCGAGGTGCGCGAAAACGAACCGCTCGGACCCCATTCCCCGACCCCTACTCGGACCTGGCGCTCGGAGCCGAGCGCCCGCTCCCCGAGGGGGCGGGAGGCGAAGTATCACCCATACGCTTCGAGAGGGCCGCGAGCAGTCCCGCGCCCGCTCCCATCGCGAGGATCCCGACGAGGAGAAGGTCGTCGGCCGAGCCCGTCGCCGTCGCGAGGCGCGGACCGGGCGGCGGAGGCGGAACGGGAGTCGACGGGGTGGAAGTCCGGTAGGCGGCGACGCGCGCCAGCTCGTTCGCGCGGGCCAGCATCCCTTGCATCATTGTGAACAGCTCGGTCGCCTCTTCCATGGTGATCTGGCGGCCGCGCAGCCGCCCGACGAGGTAGGCGTATCGCTGGTTTTGGGCCGAAGCGCCGGTGGGCACGCCGCCGCCCGAGGCACCACCAGCGTCCGCGCGAGGTCCGAACACGGGAATCGGCGGTCCCCAACCCGCGCGGCCTCTTCAAGCATCCCCCGGCGGAGAGACCCCGCGCGCCCAAGCTTATACGCGCCGCCTGTCTTCTCGGGCCGATGGCGGGAGAAGAACCGTCCGGGTCCGACGATAAGGACCGCCACCTCCACGTTCGGCTGACGGACGAGCGGTCGTCGATCTACGATTTGGTCACCGAGTACCTTCAGGCGTCCGGCAAGGCCCCGGACTGGTACTGGCGCACCGCGGGCCGGCTCGAAGGCACTGACGCGGAGAACCTCGAGGAGCTGCTTTCGAGCGCGTTCGAGGCGGGGGCGTTCGTCGCCCACGAACACCCCGAAGACCTCGAGTTCCTGTGGGTGACGGAAGACGAATGCGAACGTCAACGGCGTCGCGAAGAGCACGGCGAGGAGCGCGAGGCGGCCAAGAAGGAACGCTCGAGCCTGAGCCACTACGCCTAGTTCGCTACCTTTCGACGCCCGCGGTCCATCGCAAGCTGCCGCCCCCGTCGATCACCAGAGTCTCCCCGGTCACGAACCGGGCCATGTCGGAGGCGAGGAAGACGACCGCCGCGGCAACGTCATCGGGCTCCCCCCAACGGCCTCGGGGGATCGTGCGGCGGAGCGCTTCGCGGGAGGTCGCCGGTTCATGGAGGTCGGCGGTCATGTCCGTACGGACCCACCCCGGCGCGACCGCGTTCACCCGCACCCGAGGGGCGAGGGCGAGCGCGAGGCTCCGAGTCATCGAGAGGAGGCCGGCCTTCGCCGCGGCATACGCGACGATCTCGGGAGCGGCGATGAGACCGCCGATCGACGAGACGAACACGACCGAACCACCGGAGGGAGCGAGGTGGGGCCGCGCCGCCCGAACGAGGTAGTACGCCCCTGCGAGGTTCGTGTCCAGCAGCTCCCGCCACGCGGCCTGGGAGACCGATTCCCAACCGTCGGGCCCCCCGATGCCCGCGTTCGCGACGACGATGTCGATCCGCCCCAGCCGCGTCCGGGCCTTCTGCACGAAATCTTCCGTCTCCTCCGGCGCGCCGGCGTCGCTCGGGAACGCGACCCCGCGCCGTCCGACGTGCTCGATCGCCGTGACGACCTCGCGCGCGGCCCGGGCCTCCTTGCGATAACTGAACGCGACGTCCGCCCCCTCGGAGGCGAGGGCGATGGCGATCGCCCGACCGATCCCGCGCGAGCCGCCCGTGACCACAGCGACCTTGCCGGCAAACCGCGGCGTTTCGGTCATCGAAGGGGGATCCCTCCGTCCACACCGAGCACGGCTCCCGTGACCCAATCCGCTTCCAGGCTCAACAGATAGCGGACGACCGGTGCTACGTCGTCGGGCTCGCCCCAACGACCCAGCGGGGTTGCCTTCGCGATGGCCGCATGGAACGCCGGGTCCTCGTGACCGGGGCGGTTCATGTCCGTCCGGATGAACCCCGGGGCGACGCAGTTCACCCGGATCCGCGGAGCCAGCTCGAGGGCGAGCGCTCGGGTCGCCTGTTCGACCCCGGCCTTCGCCGCTTGATACGCCACCCCTCCGACTCCCGCGTGGGCGCCCAACACCGAGGAGACCGTCACCACGGCGGGTCGCACGCTCTTCCGAAGGAAGGGCAGCGAACCCTGGATGGTTCGGAACGTTCCCTCGAGGTCCGTGCGCAGCACGATGCCGAAATCGTCGGCGCCGACGGAGGCCGACTCGTCCCCGCGGTAGATACCCGCCCCGGTGACGACGCCGTCGAGCCGGCCCTTCCATTCGCCGGCTGCATGGGCGAACGCGAGGGTCGCACCGAGGTGAGCGACATCTCCGGACACCACGTGTGCATCCGTCCCCCCGCGCACGAGTTCCGCCCGCACGGCTTCCGCCGACGCGGGGTTCGCCCGATGATGGATCACGACATCCGAACCCGCGCGCCCGAGCTCGAGCGCGATCGCGCGGCCGATCCCGCGCGAAGCGCCCGTGACGAGAACGACTCGACCCGAGAGGTCGAACACCGGCCCAACAATGGTCTTCCCGGCGGAAAACGCTGATTGTCGCGACCGAAGGCGCTCTGTCGGGCGTGTCGCACCGAAGTCGGGGCGGTGCCGTCCGGCCCTGCCCGGCCTAGATCGCGATGACGGAGTGGGCCACGATCAGCGCGATGAACAGGATCGAGATCGTGTTCACGACCTTGATCAAGGGGTTGATCGCGGGTCCCGCGGTGTCCTTCGTCGCATCGCCGACCGTGTCGCCGACGATCGCGGCCTTGTGGGCGTCGGAGTGCTTGCCGCCGAAGTGTCCGCTCTCGATGTACTTCTTGCCGTTGTCCCAGGCCGCCCCACCGGTGGTCATCGTGAGCGCCAGCGGGAACCCGGCCAGGATGACCCCGAGGAGCAGCCCGGCGAGTGCCACCGGGCCTAGGAAGAAGCCGACGGCGAGGGGCGTGGCGACCGCGATGATCGCGGGGACGGCGAGCTGACGGATCGCGGTGACCGTCACGATGTCGACGCACCGGCCATAGTCCGCCTTCGCGGTGCCTTGGAGCAATCCGGCGATCTCCTTGAACTGTCGGCGGATCTCGAAGACCATCCGCTCGGCCGCGATGCCGACCGCGTTCATGAGGAACGACGTGAAGAAGAATGGCAGGACCGCGCCGATCACCAGGCCGGCGACGACCAATGGCGTGCTGAGGGTGAGGAGTGCCGTGAACGTCCCCCACGGCTGGCCCCAGCTCGACGCGGCGGCGAAGGTGTAGGCGGCGAAGAGGGCGAGCGCGGCGAGGACGGCCGAGCCGATCGCGTAGCCCTTGGTGATCGCCTTGGTGGTGTTCCCGACCGCGTCGAGCGGGTCGGTGATCTCCCGGGCTTCTTTCGGCAGGTTCGCCATCTCGGCGATCCCGCCGGCGTTGTCGGTGATCGGGCCGAACGCGTCGATCGAGATGATCATGCCCGTGACCGAGAGCATGCTCGCGGCGGCGAGGCCGATCCCGTAGAGCCCGAGGTACGGGTCAGGGGCAGTGGACGACCCGAGCCATCCCGCCGCGGCGTAGGCGATCAGGGTTCCCGAGACGACGACGATGCCCGGCATCCACGCCGATTCGAGTCCCACGGAAAGCCCGCTGATAACGGTCGTGCCCGCCCCCGCCTGCGACGCCTCCGCGATCTTGTGCACGGGGCGGTAACTCGCGCTCGTGTAGTAGTCGGTGATGACCACGATCAGGATCATGACGACGAGCCCGACCGCGGTCGCGGTGAAGATCCCGAGGTTCCCGTTCATGAAGTAGTAATCGAGCAGGTAGAGCCCGACCATTCCGACGGCGGTGGTCGCGGCGAGCCCCTGGTAGAGCGCCCCCATGATCGTCCCGCCCTTCCGCATCCGCACGAACAACGTGCCGACGATCGTGGCGACGATCGCCCACGCGCAGACGAGCAGGGGGAACAGCGTCGCGTTCGGGAAGGCGAGCAGCGGGTTCGTGGGCACGATCGTCAGCTTGGAGATCAGGTACGCCAGCAGCATCGCGGCCATCGCCGTGACCACGTACGTCTCGAAGAGGTCCGCCGCCATCCCGGCGCAGTCGCCGACGTTGTCGCCCACGTTGTCTGCGATGACCCCCGGGTTCCGCGGGTCATCCTCGGGGATCCCCGCCTCGACCTTGCCCACGAGGTCGGTCCCGACATCGGCGCCCTTGGTGTAGATACCCCCGCCGACGCGCGCAAAGAGGCTCATCAGCGACGCGCCGAACAGGAGCCCGACCATGTCGAGGACGTTGCCGCCGAACGCCCAGTAGAATCCGACCAATTCGAGGAGGGCGAGACCCGCGACGGAGAGGCCCGTCACGCTGCCGCCGCGGAAGGCGAACGCCATGGTCGCGGCGAGGTTCCCTTTTCGCGCGTGGGCGGCGGTACGCACGTTCGCCCGTACGCTCACGAACATTCCGACCGCGCCCGCGAGGGCGCTGCCCGCGACGCCGAAGGCGAACCCGACCGCGAGCAACGCGCCCGTTCCCGTGATCCCGAAGGCGAGGGCGATGACGATCGCGAGAACGATCGCGACCACGAAGACGACCGTGTACTCGCGCCGGAGGAAGGCGTTCGCGCCCTCCCGGATGGCGGCCGAGATCTCGCGCATCCGCTCGTCTCCTTCGTCCTCCCGGAGCACGAGGGCGGTCTGGATTCCCGCGTACGCGAGGCTCAAGAGCGCTGCGAAGACGATCAGTAATTCGAGTTGGCCGAGACTCGCACCCATTCTAACACTCCGAAATTCGAGGGCGGTGGACGGACCGCATAATAAAGATTTGTGATAACGGTGCTGAGGTGGGCTGCGCCGCTCCGACGGTACCCTTATACTCGGGGTCGCCCCAATTCTCCGGGATGATCCCGACCCCTACCCCCGGCGAAGGGACCGCCCGGCGGTCCCGGGTGACGTGCGAGCTCTGCGGACGTCCGGTCGAACTCGCCCGGCTCCGGGAGCACTTGCGCTCGGAACACGGTTCGAACAGCGCCGACCTCGACACGATCTACCTCAACGCGCGCATCGAGGCGAAGCGGACCCGACGCGCCCAGTCGCGCTAGGGGTCGAATTCGCGCGCCCTGATCCGCGCGAGCAGATAGGCGGTGAACTCGGGCCGCGAGCGGCTCTCGGATTCTTTGGACCCCCTCGTGCGGACCGAGACGGTCCCCTCGGCGATCTCCCTGTCGCCCAGGACGAGGAGGTACGGGATCCGGTCGACCTCGCCGGTCCGCACCCGCTTCGAGATCGATTCCTCGGGGGCGGCGACCTCCGCTCGAACTCCGTCCTTCACGAGCTCGTCCGCGAGGCCGGTGGCTGCGGCCATGTGCCGGTCGGCGATCGGAAGAATGCGCACTTGGACCGGGGCGATCCAGGGAGGGAAGCGGCCCGCGCAATGCTCGATCACGACCCCGAGGAATCGCTCCCAGGACCCGAGGATCGTCCGGTGGACGACCACCGGGGGGTGGAGCTGACCGTCCGCGCCCTGGTACTCGAGGCCGAACCGTAGCGGGGTCTGGTAGTCCAGCTGGATCGTCCCGGTCTGCCAGGGGCGCCCCAACGAGTCCCGAATGTGGATGTCGATCTTGGGCCCGTAGAACGCGCCCTCCCCGGGGGAGACCCGATAGGTCACACCGGACTCGCGGAGGATCCGGTCGAGCGTGGCCTCGGCCTTGTCCCACATCGCCGGGTCCCCCATGAACGACGCCGGTCGGGTCGACAGCTCGTACGACCAGTCGAGTCGGAACGTGGTGAACGCCTGGCGGATCCATTTGAGGAGCCGACGGATCTCGCCTTCCACTTGCTCCTCGGTGACGAAGAGGTGGGCATCGTCCTGGACGAGCTCCCGGACTCGCGTCAGCCCGTGCAACGTTCCGCTCGCCTCGAGGCGGTGGAGCGGCGCGAACTCGGCGAGCCGCATCGGCAGCTCGCGATAACTGCGGGGCCGGGAGCGGAAGATGAGCATCGACCCCGGGCAGTTCATCGGCTTCCACGCGAAGTTCCGGTCGTCGACGACCGAGAGGAACATGTCGGCCCGGTAATGTTCCCAGTGACCGCTCGTCTCGTAGACGGACTGCGCGAACAGTTGCGGCGTTCGGACCTCCGCGTAGCCGGACGCCTTCAAGTGCTCGGAGACGAACTTCTCCACTTCGCGCACGAGGATCATGCCCTTCGGGAGCCAGAACGGGAAGCCGGGCGCCTCGTCGACGAACATGAACAGCTCCTGCTTCGCGCCGATCACCCGGTGGTCCCGCGCCTCGGCCTCCGCGCGCATCTTGAGGTAAACGTCGAGTTCGCCCCGAGTCGGGAATCCGACGCCCCGGACTCTCTGCAGGGAGGCCGTCTTGTCCGCGCCCTCCCGCTCGATGGCGGAGAAGCCGAGGATGTGTACCCCCTCGAGCCAATGCGTGTCGGGCACGTGTGGCCCCCGGCAAAGGTCGACGAAAGTGCCCGTCTCGTAGACCGACACCGGCTCACCGGGAGGGACCTCCACGATGTAGCGGAGCTTGTGCGGATTCGAGGCGAAGAGCCGCTCGGCGTCGCTCTTCGAGATGACCTTACGGACGAACGGTTCCCGTGCGGCGATCGACCGTTGCATCGCCGCGCGGACCTGGTCCAGGTCCCCCGGGAGCAGCGGACGGACATCGAAATCGTAGTAGAACCCGTCGTCGGTCGGGGGCCCCACGGTCGGTCTTGCCTCGGGGACCGTCTCGACGACGCCCTTCGCCACCAGGTGCGCCGCGGAGTGTTGGAGGATGTCCCGCCCGGCGCGGTCTCCGAAGGTCAACGGCGCGAGCGATGCGTCGCGCTCGATCGGGGCCGAGAGGTCGACCGGAACCCCGTCGAGGAGGGCGGCAAGGTGCAGGTTCGCATGCGCCGGGTCCGATTCGGCGAGGATCGTTCGCGCCGGTGTGCCGCGCGCGACCTCTCGACGGCTTCCGTCGGGGAGTCGGACCGTGACCTTTCCCGAGTCCGCCATCCGCCGGTTCCGACGGCGCCGACCTCGTAGCAGCCTAAAACAGTTCGGTCCGAAAATCGGGCGACCCGGGAACCCCGGAGGGACGACGACCGCCCGCGCCCCGAAAATTTGGACTCGTTTTCATATACTCCCGGGCCAAATTCCGTCCGACCTCCGTGAATCTCCTCTACGAGCTACTTCCGTTCCTGGGGGCGATTCCGGTCGCGTATCTGCTCGCGAACGCGCTCTTCTCGCGTTCTTACGACCGCCACCGTCCGCGGGTGAACGTGCCGCCGTCCGACGTCACGATCGTCATACCGGTGCACAACGCGTCCCCCGACGTCTTCGAAGCGTGCGTGTCGGCGGTAGCGACCCAGGGCTCCCGATGGTGGGTCATCGGCGACGCGGCCGACCTGCCTTACCGGACGATCACGGAGCGGCACGGGGGCTCCTTCCTGCCGCTGCGAGAACGGGTGGGGAAGAAGGGGGCGCTCGGCGCCGGCCTGGAGAAGGTGACGACCCCGTTGGTACTTTTCGTCGATTGCGACACGGTACTTCCCCCCGGCGCGGTGACCCGTCTCGCCTCCCATTTTTCCCCTCGGGTCGGCGGGGTGGGTGCGAGCCTTTCCGTCCAGGACACGGGAACCGTTCATGCGCGCGCCGCCGAGTTCATCGAGCGGGCTAGAGAGGTCGTCCTCCGTGCGATGTCGGCTCGCGGGAACGTCCTCTACTTGGATGGCGCAACGGCGATGTACCGGACGGAGGTCATCCGCCCGTTCGTTCGGTCGAGCGAGTTCCGCGACTCGCGGCTCTTCGGCCGCGCGACCGCGCTCGGCGACGACTGGATGCTCACCGACTTCCTGCTGCGCGAAGGGTACGAGACCGTCCGGGCCTACGAAACTCGGGTGGTGACGTACCCTCAGCCGACGTTCTCCGGGTTCGTTCGGCAGAACGTCCGTTGGTCCCGGTCGAACTGGATCCGCCTCGGGTCGTACGTGCGCCGGGGCGCCCCCCGCGGGGTCGGACGGTTCTACATGTTCGAGGTCGCGGGAACCTATCTTCTGCCCGTGGTCGCGTGGGTCACGCTCGCGGCACGTCTACCGATTCTCACGCACTCGCTCTCGGAGGCTTCGGGAAGCCTCGACTCGTTGGGACTCGTGTTCCTTCACCAGTTCGGCCTTACCTCGCGAGAGTCCTGGTTGGAGTTCAGCCGGCTCTCGCTCACCGTCCTGGGGGCGTTCGCTACAGGGGCGTTCACCGGTGCGGTCGTTCGCGATCATCGGGGCCCTCGACTGCGCTTCCTCGCGAATGGCACCCTGGGCGCGGTGGTGCTGTTTCTCACCTCCCTGTACGGGTTGCTGACGTTCTGGAAGCGACCGGCCTGGGGTCCGACGGACGCTCCGCACCCGGCCGATGAAGGGACGACGGGTGCGCCCGGTTCGACTACGTCGGTTTAGGCACCGCGACCTCCGGGCGGTCCGTCGCCTCTGAAAGACGACGGGCCTCCACCGGAGTCCCTCCGACGAACGACCGGAGATCGAACGCTCGATCCGACGAGACCCCGACCAGTTCCTCGTCGCGATCGAGCGAGCGAACAAACGCTAACTGGAGGCAGCCGCCAGAGCCCGCCTTCCGGACTGACCGCCGGCGGCGATCACGACGAGGGATGCGAGGATACCGAGCCCCGCGAGCCCCTCCATGGCGTAGAGAGCGGGGTTACTCTCCCCACCCAGGAGAAAGAACGTCCCGGCAATGGTCGCGCCAAGCGCCGAGAGGGCAGCGAGTCCTGCGAAAGCCCGGGGAAGCGCGCGATAAAAGCGACCCACGAAAGAAGTCGCGTATCCCGCGACCCCCAACGTGACGAGCGCCAGACCGATGTGGCTTGCAAGCGTCACCGCAAGGTAGCTGCTCTCGAGTGCGAGCGACCCGCCCACGGCCGAAGTGAGAAGAAACAGGACGAGCAACACGACCCCCCAGACTCTCAGGGAGGCCCCGGTTTTCGCTTCGGAGCTCGCAGGGGACCCGATGGGCGAGGAAGGCACGACCATGTTTCCAAACCTGCCTGAATCCCTCTCTATCGCTAGAAGATAGCGTTGACCGGGGGCCGGCGCCGCCCGCGGTCAGGTCATCGACCCCGCGGTTCATCGGTAATGCTGGAGCGGCGACATCCCCATCACGGCGCCACATGGACAGGTCAGTTACACTCCACCTCCGCCTTTTCGGTAGCCGCGCTATGCGGAGCGTCGAGGGTATTCGCGATGACCACCCCTGGCGCGCCGTACCGTGACCGAACGGAGGCGGGCCAGCGCGTGGCCGATGCGCTCGAGTCGTACCACGGGCAGACCACCACGGTCCTGGGCCTGCCTCGCGGAGGCGTGCCGATCGCCGCCGTGATCGCAGACCGGCTTGCGGCTCCCCTCGACATCTTGGTCGTCCGGAAGGTGGGAGCCCCGGGAAACGCGGAATTCGGCCTCGGGGCGGTCGCCGAGGGCCCGGTTCGCTACCTCAGCCATACGTCCCTCCGAGAGTGGGGGATACGGCCGGACGAGCTGGAGTCGGACGTTCGGCGGCAGGAAGAAGAGGTCGAACGGCTCGCTCGACGCCTTCGGGGCGGGCGGTCGTTCCCCGATCTTCAGAACCGCGTCGTCATTCTCGTGGACGACGGGATGGCCACCGGGGGCACCGTTCGGGCGGCGATCGAGGCGGTCCGCCTGCATCGCCCGAGCCGCGTCGTGGTAGCGGTTGGCGTTTCCTCTCGAGAAGCGATCCGTGCCCTCCGACCGCTCGTCGACGAGGTCGTCTCTCCCATCGTGCCGCCGGTGCTCTTCGCCGTGGGAGAGTGGTACCGGGACTTCCCGCCAGTGTCGGAGGCGGAGGTCATGGCCCTCCTGCAACGGCACTGGACCGAGCCCTCTTCCCTTGCGGTGGCGCGCTGACCGGAGCGGTTCCCGACTTCCTTACTCTACGTGGGTCGACCACGAATCTTCGAGCAGGTGGGAGTCTCGCGACGGTACAGCCGTCGATTTCAGTTGACCGCGACTGTACATGTGGGATAGACGAACGAGACACGGCGTGGCCCCGCCCTCATCACGGCCCGCGCTGTTTGCGGTCAGGTCCTCGGGCGCGCGTGTCCCACGTCGAGCCGGCGGGGGGTCGATCGGCGCGGACACACTCGGACTCCCTCGCTCTCGTCCGAAACGTCGAAAGTCAGGAAGGAGCAGGAGGGTCGTTGCTGTGATGAGAACCCCAATCCCGGCGGTCAGGAAAGCCGGCCCGACCCCGTAACGTGCGATCAGGAGCCCTCCAACCACCAATCCCGTCGGTATGGCCGCGAACGAGCCGAAGTCGCCGATTGACAACACCCGTCCGAGTACATGCCCCGGCACCACAGCCTGTATCGTCGAATAATAGAGGGTGTTCGCGAAGCCGATGGCGAGCCCTGCCGCGATCGGTGCCAGAAGAGAGATGCCCAGATTCGTTGAGAGAGCGAGCGTAGTCCAGCTGCATCCTTCAATGAGGAGGCAGATACCCATCAGCACTCCCGCATGGGGGCGAGCGCGGACGCGTCCCACGATCAAGGAGCCGACAGCTACCCCTGCAGCAAGAGCGGCTACAAGGTAGCCGTACACGGCTGCGTTCCCGCCGAACCGGGTGGCTGCGTAGACCACGAAGAAAGGCGCAACGAATGCGGATAGGAAGTTCGAGGGGAGGTATCCGAAGGAGACCTCAACCAGCGTTCGGTCGTGCAGAACGTAACCCATCCCTTCAGAGAAATCCCGCCGGAACGTGGTCCGCGCTCGCGACGCGCTCTGTGCTGAGCGTCCCAGATCGCTGGCGATCTGAATCAGGAAAATCGCCGACAGAGCGTAGGTGAGCGCATTGATTCCCAGCCCCCAAACCGAGCCGACCAGGACCACTAGGATGCCCCCAGTTGCCGAACCGATGCTGGAGGTAACGCTGGCCGTCGAACTCAGGAGCCCGTTGGCATCCTCTAGCGAGGGTTTCGGAACCAGGCTCGGAATCATTGCTTGGCTGGCGGGGGTGAACAGGGCAGAGAAAGAGTTCACGAGGATCATGATCCCCAATATCAGAGGCAGAGAGAACCCCACGAGGAACAGGAACGCGGTAAGCAGCGCCATCCCGATCATCCGTGAGAGATCCGCGGTAACCATCAACGAACGTCGATTGTACCGGTCTGCCACGACGCCGGCGAAGAGACCCAGTGCAATCGCGGGAGCAATGCCCGTGAGACCGAGGTACGCGATATCTAGGGCACTCCCCGTATAGTGGTAGACGATCCAACTGACGGAAACGAGCGAGATCGCCGCGCCCAGGGAGGAGGCCGTACTCGACGCGAAGAGGTTTCGGAATGCGGGGTAACGCAACGAGTGGCCTAGCCCATCGCGCTCCCCGCTACCGGACGCCACGCCGCACCCTACGTCTCTCCCCGCGTTGCTTGGACGCAATCCGCGGAGGGCCTATTCAACCCTCGGGTTGACAAAGTGCCACGGGAGTCGTAGTCGCGACACGGCCTCCTCGTGGCCCGCGCTTGTCACGGTCATTGGACATGATACGTTCCGTTCGTGCGCGAGGGTTCCAAGACCCGTCGCCTCCTGTCCCGGCCTCGGAGGCGACAGATGGAGATCTCCACCTACGTGGGCTTTGACGTGAGCAAGTACAGCATTACGGCGACCGCAGTCGATCCCTTGGGGCACAAGCTTCGCCAAGAGAAGCTTGGAACCAGTGACGAAGAGATCCAGCGATTCCTCGCGGAGCTTCCTGGGCCCATCCAGGTGGTCCTCGAGGCGTGCAACGTCTGGGAACACATCTACGATGCTGCGGCAAGTACGGGTGCGGAGGTTCTTCTGGCCAATCCGTTCCAGACCAAGCTCGTCAGCAAGACTACTCTGAAGACTGATCGGGTGGACTCTGAGAAGTTGGCGAAGCTCGCCCGTCTCCAAGCGATTCCCCAGGCGTATGTTCCTTCGACCGAGCAGCGGGCTCTTCGCAAGCTGATCCGCGAGAGGGTGTACTACGCTCACCTCTGGACGAGCGTGGCGAATCACGTCTATGCCACCCTTCTCCAGAAGGGGATTCTCTTTCAACCGGGCCTCTTGCAACGCCGCACACTACGCTCGAGAGTGATCGACCCTCGCTTTCCCGAAATCGAGCGTGGGCTCCAGGAGCTCGCGTCCATCGAAGAGACCACACACGGGCTGGACCGAGCGATTCGAGTGGCTTTCGAGGACTCGGAGGAGGCCCAGCTGCTGGCCACCATCCCCGGAGTGGGCAAGTTCACCTCGGTGGCGCTGGTGGCCTTTCTCTGTCCGATCGAGCGATTCGAGAGTCTCGATGCCGTTGTACGGTACTGCGGTCTCTGCCCTTCGGTTCGTCAGTCAGGAACGACGAGCCACAATGGTCCCCTCGTCTGGGACTCCAATCGCCTGCTCAAGTGGGTCCTGGTCGAGGCTCAGTGGAACGTCCGTCGGCACGAGGCAAAGGGAGACGTCTATCGAGTGGGCCATCGCGTCGCCCGTCGGAAGGGCATGGGGAGTGGAGCAGTGGCCGCGGCTCGCACGGATCAGTACCTCGATTCTTCGTCGGCGTTCTCCCTACGAACCTCACGCTCCTGAATCGTCGAGCCGCCAGCGGCCGATTGCGGCGTCGTAAGACGGCCGCCCCAGTCATTGTGCCGGGAGGCGATTTGGGAGTTCGCGGCCGCCGCTGTCCAAGTGCGCATCGGGCGCCGATAGCATACTGCGCGCGCGAACACCTCGAGCTTCGGAGGTCCATGGAGTAGCCGACGAATCTTCCGTCAGGGGGTCGTCTCCAATTTCGTCGAGACGGAACGTACATAGCATCGGCCGCGCGCGCCCTTCTTGAAGCTCGCGCGGCCACGGCCGCCCCCGCGAGCATCATCGTGACGCGGCCGCCAGAGGGGCTGGGTTACTTTGGGTCCTCGGATGTGGGTTCGGTCCACTCTCGCGGAGTACTACGTCGAATCCCCGCTGCTCGCGCAAGGGCATTCTTCGTCCCCTCCTTCGCTCGGTGGGGCGCGTCGGCAAGATCGATTTCGATGTCCTTGCCGATTCCCCCCAATGACTCTCGTATCTCGTGTAGGTGCTCTCGGAATCGCGGTCGGTCACTCTCGTCGGTCATGGAACCGAACCTTTGAGGCGGAGCTCCCGGCCCAAAAACCTTGAGGTGGACGGGAATCGAGGGAGCGCAAGCCGTGGATTTCCGATCGGGATTCACCACAGGATCGGGGTCGGACCCACGCGCTCCTCGCGGTCAGTCATCGGCCGCGCATCATCGCCATGCCCTACGCGCGCTAGCGCGTTTCAGGTCGGGCCGGGCGCGGGGCAAGAACAGAGGTTCGAGTGGAATCCCCTCCGTTCTCCGCGAGGCTCCGGAACCCACGGATCGTCCAATGAGGAGGCTTACCTGGGCCAGAGGCTTCGGAGCGATGGCTGGAGTTGACAGAGAACGCGCCAGTCCGAGGCCGTCAGGCGGAGGTCTCTTTCTTCCTCTAAGAAGGGCGTCCGGGACCGAAATCCAGCGAATCCCACCCGCGCGGCCAGCGTCCGATTCTCCCAGGCATCCATCCCTTGCGAACGGATCGAATCGACCGTTCGGGGTCCGCCCCTCCGATGGACATCAGCGTCAAGGGCCACGGTCTCGAGCAAGTGCGCCAGGACCGTTCGGGTCTCCACGTAGACTCCGAAGGCCTTCCACCGCTCTTCCATGCCGGTCACGACCCCCGACCCGACCCATGCGGCACCGTGCTCCCGGGTCTGCAGGAAGAGCACCGGCTGACCGGGAAGCTTGCCTATCGTGCGGGCGTCGTCCCATAGGCGGATAGATCCCGGCCGGAGCATCGACCGCAAGTGCTCGTCGGGGAAGCCCACGAACACCCAACCCTCGACCTGATTCACCATCATCGGTGTGGACCCATAAGTTGCGGGAAGCTCCACCGGCCTTAGGGGCTTATCGCGGTCGCGTCGTCGGCCGCGCGGCCCCGCACCACGCCAGCCGGCCCGTGGCCCCGCCGCACGATACGATAAGAGCCACCGGGTCTGAGGTGACGCCGTATTCCGATGCCCAAGGTCGGCTGGGACGCCCTCGCGAAGTGGCGCGACTACCGCATGGGAGAGACCGGCGACCTTTGGCACCGGGCCCTCATCGATCCCACCCTCCTCGCTGTGCTAGGGTCCGTCCGGGGTCGGCGAGTCTTGGACATCGGTTGTGGAAACGGCTACCTTACCCGGCGCTTTCGACGTCAAGGCGCGACACGCGCCGTCGGAGTCGATGCGTCGCACGCGTCCATCCGAATAGCCAGGCGAAGAGAAGCCGCCCACCCCTCAGGGGCCGAGTTCGTTCAAGGGGACGCTTCCCGGTTGCATCAGTTCACGGGAGGGAGTTTCGACCGGATCGTCGCCAACATGTCGCTGATGGACATCCGGGATGCCGCCGGCACGGTCAACGAGATGGGGCGATTGCTCGCGCCGGGCGGTCGGCTCGTCTTCTCGATCAACCACCCCTGCTTCGACATCGATGAAAGGTCCTCGTGGGTTGTCGAGCGGCGCCCTTACCATGAAACAGTGGCCCGAAAGGTGGAAGAGTACCGGCGCGAACGCCCCGTTCGCGTGGCCTGGAAGATTTCGGACACCGAGACCGCATACACTACCGCTTACCATCGCACCTTGGCGACGTACTCTCGCTATCTGGGGGATGCTGGGCTCGGCATCCTGCGCATGATTGAGCCTGCACCCCAGCCGGAGTTGATTCGGAGAAGCGACCAGGGCCGATTCATCGCGGAGATCCCCCTCCACCTCGTCATTGAGGCCGCCTCTTGGCGCAACCCACCTAATCACCATCCACGACATCTGAGCAAGAGGAGACGACCTCCCCCCAAGCCGTGACCTATTTCACACCCGAAGTCGATTCACCGGCAACCGGTCGGATGCGACTCTCCTTATGACTTCGCGACTGACTCTCACCCCGCGCCTACCCCCGCGCTCATCGCGGTCGCCCCTCGACCGCACGCGTCCCATACTAAGCCCACCTACACGTCCCGCGCGAACGTTCCCTCACTTCGCTCGGCGAGCATAATGGGGACGTCGGCTCGCGTCTCGCTCGCACCGCTCGCCGCGAGCCCTGCGCGCTCGCTTCGCGCCTATGACCGCGACGACAACGCTGAGCGCCCCGACGGGGCGAATCCCTTTCGGAACGCGATCCGCGGTGACCCCGCAGAGTGTGCTCGAGGTCCTGTCATCGAGCTCAGGCACTCGAAACACTCGTCCCTTCCGATGACGACGAGAGTGCCCTGCGTGAAAAATCCACCGCGTGCGAAAATGTCCCTGCGCCCAAGACTTCAACAGCCCGGGGCTAGGGGCGGGAAACGGCGCGTTTCGTCGGTTCCCTGTCCGATAAGCTCGCTACTTGAGCATCGTACTGGGCGTGGGTCATCTCCCCGTGGACGTAGTGTCGATACGCGATGATGCGTTCGTACTCTCGGCGGGTGATGATCCCTCTGCCGAGGTCGCGTCGTGCAGCCAGTTCCTCAGGGTCTGCGGGCCGACGCTCGTCGACCGTGCCGTCGATGGCATATCCACTCGCCGAGAGATGGTTGGACAAGGAGAACTGACCCGATGGGTTTCGCAACTGTTCGTAAGTGAGCACGAAGATAATGATCGTGGCACTGATAGGCAGCACGAGCCAGAGCACGAGCCCCGAGGCCGCCAGATGACTCAACAGGCTTTCCGCCAACACGACGACGACGAGCGCTCCGCCCCAAAGCAGCGTGAGTTTAGCCCAGATGGGAAAACGCGGTCCGAGCCGAGCCGGCGGTCGATCGAGGGCGCTCTTCACGCCCGTCTGTTACCGTAAACGGCTTCTTGTCGGTTGCGTCCCCTCCGCTGGGCATAAGCACGCTTTTTCGGGGAGATCGCGTCGGGGCGATGCACCCTTTTCGGGCAGCCGCAGGGCACCCAGGGAACCAAAGTGAGAACCGCAGAGGGCGGGATCTGGAGGACTCCTCGCGCCGACTGCTGTCGCCTCAGTTGGTGGATCCGATTCACTAGGTGCCCATGGACGCGTCGAGGGCTGCGCTCGACTTCCGAATTTGTGATCCATTCGCCGCCGAGGAATGCGTAGCATCTGTACTATCGCCCTCAGCGCCGCGAGAAGTGGCTTCGGGAGAGGTGGATCGTTTACCGTAGTTTTGAGAGCGGCG
>JBAUZT010000004.1:0-22351 GCA_049585415.1 Thermoplasmata archaeon
GTCACGTCAATCACTTACGTAATTACGTAACTCCGTACATGAGCTTTCCTCTCGACCGGCCAAGCCTCCGCTGACGGGGAAAGGGCGATCAGCGAGCGGAAGTTACGTAACAGGCGCGAAACTCAGGAACCTGGCGACCTAAGAGCACACCCAAAAGGAGTGAGTCCGGCCCGTCGCTCCGAGCCACCGCGGATTAATCTTCCCCCGGGCTCGCTCGAATTGTGTCAGCCGCGGAAACTCCCTCCGTTGCGGCAGCGGGCCCCCGGGCTCGGCGGCAGCTGGGCCGAGTCCTCGTGATCCTTGGGGTACTGGACCTCAGCGTTCTCGTGCTCATCATCGTGCTCCTCCTCATCGCTCCCCGGCTCGGGCTCACTCCGCTCGAACTCCTGCTCGCGATTCTCTCTTGCGCCGGGGCGGTCATCGGTGCGAGGATTTGGCTGGCGGTGCGGCTGCGGCGTCGGGCCGGGGAACTCTTCTGAACCCCGATCGGTCACGCGGGCGACGCGTCCCGAGATCCTCGAACCGCGAGAATCGCCGCCACTACGGGCGCGGAGGGCACGTCGCGAGGGAGCCGAAACTCGGTTCCGTCGAGTTCGAGCCCGGGAACGAAGTAGTGGTCCCCGTAGCCGATCGCCATCGAGAACTGGCGTGGGGAGACGGAGTGGAGCTCCGCGAGAGCGATCGCGAACGTCGGCGACTTCTCCACTTTTCCCCCTCCGAACCGCCCCACCCTTCGAAGGAAAAGACACCGATGGGACGTGAGCACCAGCCATCCGGGGGGGGCCTTGGAACCCTCGGCGAGCAGCATCTCCGCCGGCCAACTCTCGAGGGGCCGTTCTCCGTGGGAGAGATCGATCTCGATCTTAGGGTCGATGGGCATTGCCCCTCGCTCGGGTACCATGGGCAGATTCCCAAACCTCATTAGCGCGGGGCCAGATTCCCGCGTCACGAGAGCGCGGCCGGGTCATCCTGGACCCGACCCGTCCGTTCCCTCAGATGAGCGCCCGGAAGAAGTATCGGATCGGCCTCGTGCAGATGGCTTGCGGGCCGGAGCCCGACGCGAACCTCGCGAAGGCCGTGGACCGGACCGCCGAGGCCGCCTCGAAAGGCGCGGCTGTCGTCTGCCTACCGGAACTGTTCCGCACGCAGTACTTCTGTCAACGTGAAGACCACGCACTGTTCGACGAGGCCGAGCCGATCCCGGGACCGACAGTCGACCGGCTCGCGCTCCTCGCGAAGGAGCACCGGATATCGATCTTCGCGCCGGTCTTCGAACGACGATCCGCGGGCGTTTACCACAATACGACAGTCGTGCTCGGACCGGACGGGACGATCGTCGGACGGTACCGCAAGATGCACATTCCGGACGACCCCCTGTACTACGAGAAGTTCTACTTCGCTCCCGGGGACCTCGGGTTCCCGACGTTCGAGCTCCCCCAGGGCCGCACGGGAGCCCTGATCTGTTGGGACCAGTGGTACCCCGAGGCGGCGCGGATCGAAGCGCTCTCGGGAGCGGAGCTCGTCTTCTATCCTACCGCGATTGGGTGGCACCCCGCCGAGAAGGAGGAGTTCGGGAAGGCCCAGCACGACGCGTGGGAGACGATGCAGCGGGCCCACGCGATCGCGAACGGAATGTACGTCGCGGTCCCGAACCGGGTGGGCCACGAACACGGGGAGGTCCGGGGGAACCGCGCGGACGGGCCGGGCATCGAGTTCTGGGGCGGGTCGTTCGTCGCGGACCCGTTCGGCCGCGTGATCGCGAAGGCGCCCCACGACCGTGAGGAGCTCCTCGTGGTCGAGGTCGATCCTCGAGAGGTCGAGGTCGTTCGTCGCCATTGGCCCTTCCTGAGGGACCGGCGCATCGACGCCTACGGGCCGATCACCCATCGCTTCCTCGACGCCCCGTGACCGCGCGCCGCGCTCCGCGGGGCACGCCGCGCTCCAACGGCTACCGGATGCCGGCGGAGTGGTCGGCCCACGCAGGGACGTGGATCGCCTGGCCGCATCGCCCGGACGACTGGCCCGGTCGATTCGACGCGATCCCGTTCGCGTTCGCGGAGATCGTGCGGCATCTCGCGCCCCACGAGCCGGTGCGCATCGTGGTCGGGAGCGCGTCCGCGGAAGCTCGGGCGCGCGCGTTGATCGAGAGCGGAGGGGTGGACCCGGCGACCGTTCGATTCTTCCGGTGGCCGACGGACCGTTCGTGGGTACGGGACTCGGGACCGATCTTCGTTCGGACCCCCGGTGCGAACGGTGCGCCGCCGGCGGTGGCGGTCACGGATTGGAAATTCAACGCGTGGGCGAAGTATGACGACTGGGAGCGAGACGACCGCCTGCCCTCGCGCGTCGCGCGGGAGCTCGGGCTCCCCGCCTGGCGGCCGGTCTTCGGGGAGCAGCGGGTCGTGCTCGAGGGCGGGGCGATCGACGTGAACGGCGCCGGCACCCTCCTCGCGACCGAGGAGTGCCTCCTCTCCGACGTGCAGGCCCGGAATCCCGGCCTCGACCAGGAGGCGCTCGAGCGGGTCTTCTCCGAGTACCTCGGAGTCGACCGGGTCGTGTGGCTCGGGCGCGGGATCGTCGGCGACGACACGCACGGACACGTGGACGACGTGGCCCGATTCGTGGGCCCCCGGACGATCGTGGCGGCACGCGAGGCGGACCCGGACGACCCCAACCATCGCATTCTCGAGGAGAATCTCACCCGGCTGCACGACGCACGGGATGCCGAGGGGCAGCCGTTCGAGGTCGTCGAGCTGCCGATGCCGCGGCCGCTCGCGTACTCGGGGCAGCGGGTCCCGGCGAGCTACCTCAATTTCTACATCGCGAACGGGGTCGTGCTCGTCCCCACGTTCAACGACCCCGCCGACCGGCTCGCGCTCGCCATCCTCGAGCATCAGTTCCCCGGACGGACGGTCGTCGGCCTCCACAGCGGCGACCTGATCTGGGGCCTCGGGTCGGTCCACTGCCTGACCCAACAGGAGCTGAGCGCGACGGCGTAGCGAGCGCTACGAGCGCTAGCGGTTCACGGACGCCATCGCCGTCTCGCCGTACCGGGCGCCCGACGCGGCCCCCTTCGGCACCGCGGCGTCGATCAGCCGAAGCTCCTCCGCGGAGAGCCCGAGGTTCGCGGCCGCGAGGTTCTCCTCGAGGTGGCTCCGTCGCTTCGAGCCGGGGATCGGGACGATGTGGTCGTCCTGCGCGAGGACCCAAGCGAGCGCGAGCTGGGCCGGAGCGCATCCCTTGGACCGGGAGAGGGAGTCCAGGGCGTCGATCAAGGCGAGATTCCTCTCGAAATTCTCCGGCTGGAACCTCGGGAGGGTCCGACGGAAGTCGTCCTCGTCAAGACCGGAGACGCTCCGCAGCTTTCCGGAGAAGAATCCCCGGCCGAGCGGGCTGAACGGTACGAACCCGACGCCGAGCTCGCGGCACGTCGCGAGGATCCCGTCCTCGGGGTCCCTCGTCCAGAGCGAGTACTCGCTCTGCACCGCCGTGATCGGGTGGACGCGATGGGCACGCTGGAGCGTGGCCGGGCTGACCTCCGAGAGCCCCAGGTACCGGACCTTGCCGTCCTCGACGAGGCGCGCCATCGCGCGGACGGTATCCTCGATCGGGGTCCGGGGATCGACCCGGTGAAGGTAGTAGAGGTCGATCGTGTCGACGCCGAGGCGTTTCAGGCTCGCCTCGGCCGCCCGGCGAACATACTCGGGGCTCCCGTTGACGGTACGAGTACCGGTGGTGGCGTCGTCGACGAGCCCGAACTTGGTCGCCAGGAACACTCGGTCCCGACGTCCCCGGATCGCCTTCCCGACGAGCGACTCGTTCGTGTGCGGACCGTAGACGTCGGCCGTATCGAGGAAGTTCACGCCGAGCTCGAGCGCGCGATCGATCGTCGCGAGCGACTCCGCCTCGTCCCCCGTTCCGTAGCTCTGGCTCATCCCCATGCAACCGAGCCCGAGCGCCGAGACCGACGGGCCGTTACGACCAAGGGTCCGTCGAGGAACGGTCATGCGACTCCCGTCGTCCCCGCGCGAGGGCCCGGAGACCAATAAGCTTCCGAAGCGCGTTCCCGGAGGGTGACCAGAAGGTCTAGGGCTCGAGCGGCAGTCGTACCCCGGACTGGGCGAGCACGTAGCGCCATCCTTCGGGGAAACGAACGTAGGTGTCGCTGAACCAGACCCGGTATCCGACCGGTTTCGAGCCCTCGGTGCCCTTCGCGGTCAGGAGCGCGGTGACGACCGCGGTATCGCCCCAGATCCTTACCGTCCGTTCGGCGTCGTCCTGTCGCTCGTAGACGACCCGCTGCTCCCGCGCCTCCTCGAGCAAGTCGGACTTCGTGTACCTCTTGCCCGTGCCGACGATCAGGACGAAGTCGTCGGCGAGGATCCGGTCCATCGTCGCCGCATCGTTCCGCTCGACCGCGGCCTGGTATTCGGTGTCGAGGCGAGCGACCTCGGCGGCGTCTTCGGAGGTCGTCATGGACCGTCGCGGGCCGAGGCGGCCAGCCGCTAGTTATAGCTTCGGGGCGAGCGCGCGGGAACTATCCTTCGGGGGACATCAGTCCGAGCGCGAACGCGGCCCGCAGCACCCCGATGTGCGTGAACGCCTGCGGGTAGTTCCCGAGCGGCCGGTTCGACTCGGGGTCGAACTCCTCCGAGAACAGGAGCAGCGGTCCGGCGACATCGAGGAGGGCGCGCCAGTGGGCCTGCGCCTTCTCCATCTGTCCGCTCTTCGCGAGGGACTCCACGAGCCAGAACGAGCAGAGCAGGAACGACCCCTCCGGGCCGTCGACCCCGTCATCCCCCTCGTACCGGGAGACGAACGGTCCCTTCGTGAGCTTCCGTTCGATCGCCGCGATCGTTCCGAGGACCCGCGGGTCGTTCGGCGGGAGGAACCCGTCGAGCCCGATGCGGAGCGCGCTCGCATCGAGATTGCTCTTGCCGAACGCCTGCACGAACGCGCCAACCTGATCGTCGAACCCGCGAGAGAGGATCGCGGCCCGGATCTCCTCCGCGACGCGGGTCCACCGGTCGATCGCCTCGACGTGGCCGAACGCTCGGGCCAACTGGATCGCGCGGTCGAGCGCGACCCAGCACATCAGCTTCGAATGGACGTGGTGCGCCGGAGGGGAGCGGGCCTCCCACATGCCGCTGTCCGGCATAGACCACAGCTTCGTGACCCTCTGCGCGACCCGTTCGATCGTCCCCCAGCGGTCGCGGACGAACGCGGGGTCGAGGTTCTGGAGCATCCACGCGGAGTCCAGGATCTCGCCGTAGATGTCCAGCTGGCGCTGGTCGGCGGCGGCGTTGCCGAACCGAACCGGCGTGGAACCCATGTACCCCTCGAGGTGGGGGAGGATTGTCTCGCTCGGCGGGGTGCCGCCGTCCACGGTATAGATCGTCCGCAGTTCCTCATCCTCCTGAAGCCCCGCCGCCCGTTCGAACGCCCAGCCGACGTACGCCCGAGCTTCGTTGAGGTGGCCGAGGAGCAGGAAGACCTGCGCGGTGAACGCGGCGTCCCGGATCCAGACGTACCGGTAATCCCAGTTCCGTGGCCCGCCCGGCCATTCGGGAAGCGAGGTCGTCGGGGCGGCGACGAATACGCCAGAGTCGGCGTACGATAGCAGCTTCAGGACGAGCTCCGACCGCTCCACCCAAGGGTGCCAGCGGGCCGCGACGCGTCGGAGGGGGGCGTCGGGAGGGGAGACCCATCCCCGCCAGTACGCATCGGTCACGGAGAGGAGGGTCGCGGGCGTCGGGTCGGCGGGTGGGGGTTCTCCCCACCGGACCTGGAGGAAGAGGGGCGAGCCGGGCTCGACGCGTCCCGTGGCGGAGATGCCGGGGCCGTCGGCGCGCCAATCGAACGGCGAGGCGAACGAGAGCTGGGCCTTCCCGGCCTTCGCTATCGCGCGGGAACCGTCGAGCTCCCACTCCGGCATCCCGCGGGCATAATCGAATCGCGGGTCGGCTCCGAGCAGGACCTCGATCGGCGCCCCGCGCGCCGTGAGGCGACGGACAATGCGCGGGTCGCCTCCGATCGGGGTATTGGGAGGTCCCATCGGCATGAAGTCCGTGAGGGTCAGCGAGACGCCGCGCCGGATCTCGAAGATCGTCGCGAGGACGTTGGTCCCGGTCACGTACTGCTGATGCGAGACGAAACGGTCCGTCGGCGCGATCTGGAGGTATCCCCCCCGCGAGCGGTCGAGCAGGCGGGCGAAGACGCTCGGGCTGTCGAATCTCGGCAGGCAGGCCCAATCGATCGAGCCGAACCGCGAGACCAGCGCCCCGGTCTTCTCGTTCCCGATCAGCCCGTAGTCGTGCAGGGACGGCGGAGGGTCGTGGGGGTCGGGGCGCGAGTCGGCCGGCGAAACGGAGGCGACCATCGTCAGCGACGAGACGTGATCGCGAGAGAGTCTCCGATCCCCTTCCCCCGGCAGGTACGCGTGAGTAACCGGCCCAATACTGCCCGAAGAAACCCGTAACTAGTCGTGGGAGCCTCGAATTTCTTCCTCATGCCGCCTCGAGCCCGACCGCACGACAGACGACCGCGCCATAGCCGTTTCCCTCGGTCCGCGTCCCGGCTCCGGCTCTTCGCCACGGACCTCGACCGCACGCTCCTCACTCCCGGGGAGCGACCGTCCGCGGCCGCCCGCGCGGCCGTCCGGGGGGCGCGGGAGCTCGGGCTCAAAACGCTCCTCGTCTCGGGACGGCGGTATCGTGAGCTCCGAGAGTACTCCCACGAGTTCGGGGAGTTCGATGGGATCGTCGCGGAGAACGGGGCGCTCATCGAAGCGCCGCTCGGAACGACCCCGGTCGTCATCGGTCGTCGGACGGGGGCGAGGGTCCGGGACCGACTCGAGGCGGACGTGAGTCTCCCGGTCGAGTTCGGGGAAGTCGTCGCGTCGGTGCCCCGGGAGATGCGACCTCGCCTCCGAAGGGCGGTGGCCGGTCTCCCGGTCGACCTCGTGGCGAACGTCGGGCACGTGATGGTACTGCCCCACGGCGTGACCAAGGCCTCGGGGACCCGAAGGGCGCTTCGACAACTGCGGATCCCCGGAGCGGGATACGCGGCGATCGGCGACGCGGAGAACGACTTGGACCTCCTCCGCGGCGCGGTCCTCTCGGGAGCCGTGGCGAACGCGGTACCGGAAGTGCGCGGGGCCGCGGACTACCTCTGCCGTGCTCCGTCCGCCACGGGCGTCCTCGAGTTCGTGGTCGGGCCCCTCACCGCCGCAATGGCGCCCGGCGCTAACGGCCGGCACCGGCGGGAGCCGCTCCGCGCGATCGCTGCAGCACCTCGCTGAGGCGCTTGTTCACCTCGGCGGCGATCGAGTCCCGGTCCTCGGGGCGTCGGATCATCACCGTCAGCATGAGGTCGGTGGACTGGGCCGTCCGGGCCTTGGTCGCGAGCACCGGCGGGAATCTCGGGTCTAGGCGGGTCCGGATCTTCGCGAGGGATTTCAACAGCTCGCTCTCGAAGGTCGGGAGGTCGACGTTGCCGCTGATGGAGACCGGGACGGTGACCTCTTTCCATGCCTGGGGCGAGGTGTTCACGACGACGTCCCGGATCATCGAGACGTTCGGAACGGAGATCAGTTGGTCGTTCTCCGAGAGCAGTACGGTCGTCATCGCGTTGATCTCGATGACCTTTCCCGAGACCCCCTTCACGGAGATCGTGTCGCCGACCTTGAACGGCGTGTAGATGTCCGAGAAGTACTTCGCGCCGTAGTTTCCCAGCGGCTCGCGCAGCGCGACGAGGATCGTGACCCCGAGCAACGCGATCACGAGCAGGAGCACATCGGTGTTCACGCCGAGGGCCTGGAGCGCGAGCGTGCCGCCGATCAGGACGACGACGAGGATCCCGAGCCGTCGCGCCGCCGCGCGCATCGGTGGGGTCGTCTGGCGCGTCAGGCTCCCCACGACCAGGCTCGCGATCCAGGCGATGAAGGCCGTCAGCACGATGATGACGACCACGGGAACGTACGGAGCCACGAGGCTCCATACGGCACTGGCCCCGACCATCTAGGCCGCCGCCACTTCGGTGAGCATCTCGCGTTCGGCCTTCTCGGCCGCCTCGAGCGAGCACTTCCGGGAGGCGGTACGTCCGTTACGGGCCAGTCGGGCCCGCAGTCGTCCCGAATGGTCATCGAGAAGGCGCCTCATCTGCTTGGCGAGCATGCCGGGTTTGTCCGGGTCGAAGAGCAGCCCATTCACTCCGTCGCGGACCAGCTCAGCGACCCCTGCGCGGACGGTCACGATCGCGGGCTTGCCGTGAATCCAGCTCTCGACGGCGACGAGGCCGAACCCCTCCCGGACCGAGGGAAGGATCGTGAACCGGCACCGCTCGTACAGGCAATCGAGCTCCCGCTGCCCGACGTGCCCCGTGAAGACGACGCGTCCTTCGAGTCCGGAGGTCCTCACCAGCTCCTCGAGCTGCGCACGCCATTGGGCGGATTTCGAGAGTCCGAGCCCCGAGCTCGAACCCGAGAAGCTCCCGTTGCCCACGATGAGGAGCTTGAGACGGGGGTACTTCTCCGCGAGGGTCGCGAACGCCTGGATCGCGAGGTCCTGGCCCTTGATCGGGTCCATCCGCCCGACCAGCAGCGCCACCTCGTCCGACGGGGCGACCCCGAACCGCTCCACCACGGCCGCGACCGCCGCGCGGTCGGGTGAGGTGTAGTCGTCCGGGTCGACGTACGGATACAGCCGCAGCACCTTGGTTTTCGTGCCGAGCGCCGCGAGCGAATCGGCGTACCGTTCCGCGCTCACGACAATCACGTCGTAGCTGTCGAGATAGGTGGTGAGCAGCGCCCGCCACTGCTCGGGGATGACGGTGGAGTCGAACGGGATGTGCCAGCGGAAGATCTTCGGCTTCATGGTCCCCAGCATGTGGCCCACCGGCATCTGCTGGAAGTCGTGAACGTAGAACGCGTCGAAATCGTGTTCCTGATCGAGGCGCTGGATCGTCTCCGCCGTGAGACGATTGTAATAGGAGTACTCCGAGAACGCTTCCGTCCAGAACAGATCGTCGTGCTTTTCGGCAGCGTCGATCTCGTGGATCCGGCCCCAGATCGCCTCCTTCACCTTACCGTACCCGGCCATTCGCTCGGCGTCGATCGAGAGGTTGTGCAGGGTCATCGCGCCCACGTGCACGGTTGG
The DNA here is from genome assembly GCA_049585415.1 of Thermoplasmata archaeon. GTDB lineage: Archaea > Thermoplasmatota > Thermoplasmata > Lutacidiplasmatales > UBA184 > Lutacidiplasma. The sequence continues at coordinate 9,156 of JBAUZT010000004.1, forward strand.
GGGCGCGTGGGGGTTGAGGGCGACCCAGTGCGCCTCGCTCAGCACGTTGTCCTTGAGGAGCCGTCGGACCAGCGGGTACACCATCCGGGTCACCCCGCCGGGGGAGAATCGGTAGTCGACTCCCTCCTGGAGGGTCGAAAGGTCGGTGCCGTCCCGCTCCGCCGCATCGAGCAGATGACCTTCGGCCGGACGGAGAAACTGCACGAGCGGCGTCTGCGTGTTGATACAGAGCGATAACGGCACCGCGCGCAGCCCCCGCAGGCCCGCAAGGGAGTCGCGTATCTACGCTTAATGTCTCGCTATAGTCCGGCATACTCCGGTCCGGGACGCCCTCTCGAGCGATTCGACAATCGTGGTGCACTCCGCCGAGAAACAGCGACAATCGCCGGACATTTCCTCTCCTAGGTCCGGACGCGGGACAAGGGTTCATGTAGGGTGACGAGGGAGCGGAACCCACCTGTCCGCGCCCCCCACTGGATCGTCGGGGTTCTGCGGGCGGAGCTACGGAAAAAGGAGGTGAGAGACTGATGGAAAATACAACTGAGCGCACGATAGGACACCTCTTCGGCCTGGTCGGAGGGCTTCTGATCCTCGTCGGCGGTCTGGTCGCGCTGGCCTTCGGCGTCGCGGACCTGGTCGTCGGACACACGCTGGCAAGCGCCGGCGCGCTGAGCGAGGCGATCGTCCTGTTCGTCGTGGGCGCTCTCGTCCTGTTGTTCGCCCACATGGGGGAGCACGCGTGGAAGGACCGAGCGTTCGCGAGCGGGGTCATGCTAGTGATCCTCGCGGTCGTCGGGTGGGCCGTGTTGGGCCTCGGGTCCAATGTGGCCGCACTGATCGGCGGCATCTTCGCCTTGCTGGCGGGAGTGCTGTACCTGGTCGGACCGACGCAACGGGCGGTCTCGGCCCTCGCCTCGTCCGCTTAGGCGGTGCGGGAGCGGCGGACCGACACGACCAACCCTTTCCCCCGAGTCGAAACGAGGTCCGGGGAGTTCGACAATCGAGGGATTCTCCCCACTTCGACGCCGGCAATCGCCGAGGTCGAAGGTCTAGCATGGACATAGCTACTTACCCGATGGGGACCCAGAAATTCCTACCCCAAGGGTGGTGGAAACAATGGGAGAGACATGCACGACCTGCGGAGCGGTGTGCGGCTCGCTACCGGATTTGCTGGAGCACGTAGCGGTCGCTCACAAGGACGACGACCCGACCCGGAGCGTGGAGCAGAATCCCGAGGCGCACACGAGCGGGGTCCTCTGCATGCTCTGTGGCCGCCGATTTCCGAACGCTCAGGCACTGGCGAACCACAACCTGAGCCCCCATGGCAGCGAGGACGCTCCCTGGCAAGCGCAAACGGTGACGCACTAAGCGTCGGGCGGTTCCGCACGCCGACGCGGAGCGCCGCCGGGGCCACCGTTATATACGGTACCCCGGCTGAGGGGCCCTCCTTCGCCCGCTGCGGCGCTGCGCGGAGGAGGACGAACACCGCGCGTTCACCGGATCGAGGGCAGGAGCATCGCTAGTGGAGATCAGGATCCTGGACGAGCGAGCGAACCCGCTCTTGAAGCGGCACGAGTACCACTTCGAGGTGTCCCACGCGACCGCGGCCACGCCGAGCCGCGACGAGGTCCGAGGAGAGCTCTCGAAACTCGTCAAGGCGCCCAAGGACCGGGTCATCATCGAGAGGATGGGCGCCCGATACGGTACGGCCACGACTCGTGGGGAGGCCCTGGTCTACGAAACCGCGGACGCCGCGAAATCGATCACGCGCGGGCACATCCTCGTTCGCAACGGCCTCAAGGAGAAGGAGGCCGCCGGCGCGACGCCCGCCGCTCCGGCCCCCGAGGCGAAGCCCGCGGAAGCGCCGGTGACCCCGAAGCCCGAGGCGCCGAAAGAAGAGGCCCCCACTCCGAAGAGCGAGCCGAAGGCGGAGCACAAGCCCGAGCCTAAGCCCGAGCACAAACCCGAACACAAGGCAGAGCACAAGTCCGAGTCGAAGGGCGAGCACAAGGCGGAGCACAAGCCCGAGGAAAAGGCGGAGACGAAACCGGAGCACCCGGCGGGCGAAAAGGCCGAGCATCACAAGGGAGAGCACAAACCCAAGACGGCGAAGGCCCCGAAGGACGAATCCGCCGCCAAAGAGGGATGATCCTCGATGGCGAAGGCCCGCGTCGGGCTCTACACCGTCCAGGGCGACACCCTCGCGCGCAGCCACAAGTCCTGCCCGAAGTGCGGGCCTGGGATCTTCCTGGCCGAACACTCGGACCGTCGGTCCTGCGGCCGGTGCGGCTACTCGGAGTCGAAGACACCTCCCCCGGCGAAGGCTAAGCCGACGAAGGCGCCGTAACGCGTAGGGATCCGTTCAGCGGCCCGGCCGCACCTCGCGTCCGTCGACCTCGAGGGTCGCTCCCGCGTTGATGACCCAACCGAAGAACGGCGACGGGTTCTTGCCGCCGCTGAATCGATTGCCTCCGACGGAGACCATCACGGCCCCGAGCTCGTTGTCCTCGAGCTGCGGAGTGTCGTGGAGTCCCGGGTTGAGCCCGAATCCGAGCATTCCCGGTTGGTCTCGGCCCTTCCCTCCGGCCTTGTAGTCGGCGTCGAAGAGCTCCTGGCCTCGGGCGAATTCGTAGTCGGTCAACTTGCCCTTCCGGAACCGGAACACGCCTCCGGTGGCCCTCCCGCTTTCGTAGTAGTTGGTCCGATTGCCCACGAAGGTACCGTCGGCGACCGTCTCGTCCACAGCCACGCGCATGCCGCCGGCGGGGAGCGTGGTCAGCATCCCGAACGGTCGCTTTATGTCGGCCGAGCTCAGCCGGCCGATATTGATCGCGGGAGTCCGTCGGGCGAGGCCCAAAGTCAGGTCCGTGCCCTGGTCGTCCCGGATCCGCACGCGCTTACCCCGGGCGAGGGCCTTCGCGATCGGCGCGGCGGTCCGTGCGAGCGCATCGGGGTTGACCATCGTTCCGCGGATGAGTTGGTCGGTCCACTTCGCCGGGTCGACCCCGTACGCCCGCGCGAGCGAGGGGTATACGCGACCGAGTTCCATCCGGGCGCCACGAAGTCCCGCCTTCGAGGCGTTTTTGTACCATTGTTCGTTAAACTGGAAGAGACTGCCCCGCTGCTTTGCGGGTAGCGAACTGAGCCGTAGCCGGTCGCCCGGTCCCCAGAAGTGAATGTAGACGTCGGTCTTCCCCAAGGCTGCCCACTCGTGGTCGCTGACCTCGCCGACCACTCCGTTCTGGTCCTTCTCGACCGCATCCCAGTACGCGGCCTCGTCCTCGTAGGGGACGATCGGGTGGGCGCCGAGCCGTCGCGCCTCGCGCGCGAAGCTCACGGCCCACGGGAGGGTGTGGGTCCACGCTTCGACGATGACGCGGTCGCCTTTCTTCACGCGGAGATTGTTCTTGAACACGGACCTCGCAACCTTCGCCCGGGTCGCGGGCCTCACTTCGGACGTCGACATGGTCCCCGACTCTCGTCGGTAGTATTTACGGAATCACTCCGCGGTCCGAGGGGTTAACTTGATTCCCAGCCCAGCCTCTCGCGCCCCATCCGGGAGGTCCGACCCGCCGAGTCACGTGACCGGTGCAAAGTTCCCGATGACCGACCCGCACGTGATCGATTGGCTGCTCGAGGAGAACCAGCCCTCGGTCCGCTACTACACGCTGACCGACCTGCTCGACCGAAGGGACGACGATCCCGAAGTGCGAGCGGCCCGCGCCCGCATCCCTCGAGCCGGCTGGGCCAGCGAAATCCTGGAACGGCAGGGACCGAACGGGTTCTGGGAACCGCGCGAGCCGCGGACCGTCAAGGAGTACCTCTACTTCCTGTGGTTTCCGGAATTCTCGTCCACGATCTGGAGCGCCATCGTCCTCGCCGACCTCGGTCTCACCTCGGCAGACCCCCGGATCCGGAAGGCCGCAGACCGACTCTTCGAGTACAAGCTCGGGCTCAGCTCGATGATCAACCTCTACCATGAGGAGATGTGCGCCGTCGGGAACGCGGCCCGGACGCTCACTCGAATCGGTTACGGGGACGACCCTCGGGTGAGGAGGTTATACGATTGGATCCTCGAGGACCAGCGGCCCGACGGGGGTTGGAACTGCAGCCAAGGCACCTCGGGAACACTGGAGCGGTGGGAACCCCTGGCGGCGCTGGCCGCGCTCCCGAGATCGAAGCGCTCGAACCGGATGAACGAGTCCATCGCTCGAGGCGCGGAGTTCTACCTCCAGCGAAGGTTGTCCCAAGAAGGTCCCCGCTACGCCCCCTGGTTCCGGTTTCACTATCCGAACCATTACTTCTACGACACTCTCGTCGGACTAGACCTCCTCACGAAGTTAGGCTACGCACGTGACCGCCGGCTCCGGCCCGCGCTGAAGATCTTGGGGAAGAAGCGGCGGCGCGACGGTTCTTGGATCATCGACCGGGCGAATCCCGACGCGCCGGCATCGCTCCTTCATCTGCACGTGAAGAAGGTGCGGCCGCTCCAGCTCGAACCGCCGGGCCAGCCGAGCAAGTGGATCACGCTCACCGCGCTCCGAGTGCTAAAGCGAGTCGAGGAAGCGAGTTGACCCCGAGCTGCGGGGTCAGAAAATGCGTGAGCGCTATTAATTGGGCCCGTCGCTCACGCCAGGATGTCGGTACTGGGCCCGTAGTATAGCTTGGACATCACGGAGGCCTCCGGAGCCTCAAACCCGGGTTCGAATCCCGGCGGGCCCGTCAAAACAATTAAGCCATCCGGAGGCTTAGGGGGACTCGTGACCGAGTTCACCTTCCGTGAAGGGCGGGGAGATCACTCGCGCATTCGCGGGTCCAAGGAGGTGGTCCGCTGGAACCGCGAACTCTCCCTGCGCTCCAAGCTCACCGCCGACGGCTACGTGCGCCGGCTGGGGTTATTCTCTGACGTCTCTGGGGTCTCTCCCGGCGAGCTGGTTCGCCGAGCCCGCACTCGACCTGAGTCGGTCCGACGACTCCTATCCGATTACGCCGTCGCCCAACAGGAACGAGGTCGAAGCCCAGCCTACATCCGGAAGGTGCTGTTCGCTCTCCGTTCCTGGCTCGATCACAACGGGGTCGAGTTCAATCGCTTGCCAAAGGTAGGAGGGCGGGACGGAGTCACCATCGAGAACGAGCGCGTGCCCTCTGCGGAGGACTTGCGCCGCCTGCTGGGGGTTCTCTCGGCCCGGGGACGAGTCTGCGCCCTTCTGATGGCCCAGAGCGGGGTCCGGCCCGGCGTCCTCGGATCCATCGACGCCGCCGACGGGCTCAAGCTGGGCGACCTCCCGGAGCTGGACCTCGGCCATCTCGCGTTCCAGCGGGTCCCGTTCGTCATCCGGGTTCGGTCGACCCGGGACAAGATCGGCAAGGGCTACCTGACGTTCGGAGGGCCGGAACTCGCAGAAGCCCTGCTCGCATGTTTTCACGAGAGGGTCGTCCGCGGCGAGACCCTGACCTCCAACGCCCCGGTTGTTGCGTCGTTGGGCTCCGGAGTTGGGCGGAACGGAGTCGGTCCCAAGCCGGCAGGGAACTTCGTCTCGACGAAGAGCATCACGCTGGATCTCCGTGAGGGGATCCACCGCTCGGGACTCGCATTCCGACCGTACGTGCTTCGCGCCCGATTTGCGACGGCCTGCCTTCTCGGAGAGCAGCACGGTACGGTCACCCGGGACGTACGAGAGTTCTGGATGGGTCACGACCTAGGCTCGGTTCAGAACCGGTACACGCTCGGCAAGCGGCTCACCGATGAGACCATCAACGCGATGCGAGTGGCATATGAGCGGACGCTTCCCTTTCTATCGGTGCTTCAGGCACCCAAGACCTCGAACGAGGAGGTCTACCGGGTCATCTTGGAGACGGCGGGTCTTGACGAGGGTGAAGTCGCCAAGCTCGGTCCCCTCGACTCCGAGGTTGTGCTCGGGGCGCTCCACCGGGCCAAGGAGGTGTCCGCGGACGCGGACGCACCGGCGGCTCCCGGCCAGCAGAAAGTCGTGGACGTGACCGCGGCAGAGGCTTGGATCGGAAAGGGGTGGCGATTCGTTGCACCGTTGAACGGAGCGAAAGTGGTCATCCAAGCGCCGGAGTAGGGCCCCTCTCTGAGACCGAATGGGACACTTCGGTCCTTCACTCAAGGAACGGTCGGACGCGCCACCCCCGACGAACGGCGGGCGGCGGACGGCGCCAAGACGACGCGCGCTCTCTCACGCGCGCGCGAGCGTGCCAAGATTCCGGCGGATCAGCGTCCACGAGGAGGGGGATCGATTGGAGGGACCGAATGGCGGGCTTGATACCCGTGTCCGAGGCCTCGAGTGCGATGTCGAGCGACGGCGGGAACGCGTGCGACCCCGCCTTACGAGGAACTCACGAAGGCGAATGTCGGGTTGATCACATTCGATCCGGCTGCGAAGCCAAGCGCCTGGCCCGAAGTCAGGACACTCGGCCGGGGACGAAAACGTTCCGGAACGGGTCGATTCCCTCTGTGTGTGCCCGTCCTGTGGGTCTTCCTGGAGTCCGAGGAGCAGTGCCGGGGGAAGATGTCCCAGATGCGGCTCATATGATCGTCGCCGGACGTCGACTGGGCAGACTCGATGACCCGCATGCGTCGTGACCGAACCCCACCCCCTCTTCCAGCGAGTCTGATCGTGACAGAGACCGTCAGGGTGTGATCGAACGGCTCGGTTATCGCACGCCGCGGACAAGCCCAAGCTCCGCCGCACGGTTCCCCGAGGTCGGCCGGATCGACCGGAACCGGGCGGCTCGCGCCCTCCCGCCACCCCGGACATTCACGCAGAGTCGCGTTCCGCCGCGAGATTGAGCGATCGAATTTTCTCAGTGAATCGTCTCTGGAATGGCTCGTCGAGGAAGGGCAGATACCTTCGTTGAACCTCTCGGGGGAGAGTGAAGTAGTTCCCTCGAATGATTCTTCGACAATTCTTAGCACCGCAGTGGCAGGGCACGGGACCGACCCACTCCTCCCAAATGTTCAACGCATAGTCCCAGGTGAGTTCGTCCCCGGCCTGGAGGTCCTTGAGTGCCCAGGTCCGCCGGACACCCGTTCGCATGTCAGTTCGAACGTAGCTATTGGGCTCGCACGAATGGTTGATGAATTTCTCGGGCGATTTCATCCACGTGGTCTTGAGCGTCCCATCGACCGCGACAAACACGTCGATGAAGATCTCCTCTTCCGGGGTCAGTTTGCCTCGATCCAGTACGGGGTCTGAGTCGTCAATCTCCAGGACGAGGTCGTCCTGGAGGAACGCCTTCTTGGTCAGAACCCCTCGGCCATGAATCTTGGACGCAGCTACGGAGAAATCCGCGCGCACGGTCGTGTCAACCAAAGCCCGTACCCTACATCGGGTTGAGACGAATCTCGTTCCCATCGGGATCGACGATCTTCGCGTACCACCCCCAGGGTCGCTTGGTGGGCGGGGTGCTGAACTTCACGCCGTTTGCCTTCAGCATGGCGCACGATTTCCTGAAATCTCCCGGCAAATCGAACTGGATGCCCGACTCTCCGGGCTCGACGGGGAAGGCGGGATCGAAGGTGGGAATATCGCAGAGATGAACGCCCCCCTTCTGTCCTTTCCGACCGACGACGACCCAATGTGCGTCGTCCCCGGTCCCCTGCTCAATAATGTCAAGGCCGAATTTCTGGGTGTACCACGTGACCGATCTCACGCGGTCGGCGACGACGAGGGCCACGCTGTGAAAAGTTGCCTCGGGCATCCGCGCGGGCGACTTCTTTGCGGGCATCGGAGGACTCGACCTTCGAGAATGGTGGCCTCTCATGAGACCTTCGGAACCTAGCCCGGGCGGCCGCCGGAGGATTGCTGGTGACCGATACTTCGCTCGGGGACAGCCAAGGGAGGGACTCGTCGATAGATGAACCGCTCCCTCCCGGGTGGCGTGCCCCAACCCCTGAGTCCGGTCCCATGATCCGGTGCTCCGGAAAGACTCGCCGATACCCGGGTCGTACAGCGACAAGAGCAGAGGCCGTGAGTTCAGCACTCCAGCAGTTGGCGCTAAGGTCTGAACCCCGGATTGATCCCGTCGAGTTCTTATGTAACGGCGGTCTCGCTCGTCAGCTCGAGCCGGTTGCGCCGCTCGTCGGGAGGATCGCTAGCTGTGAGCGAGCCGATCTACGATGAACGTTACTCTCGGCCTGGTTTGTACTGGGGAAGCAAGCCAACCCAACTGGCACGTGATGTCGTTCGCATAGCCCGCTCCCTTCCGCGCCCGCGCCGTACGTTGGTCGACCTGGGTTCCGGCGAGGGCCGAGACTCGATCTACTTCGCCCGGAGAGGCTACCGGGTCGTGGGTGTGGATATCTCGAGTGTGGGAATCCGGAAGGCGGAGCGCCGGGCGTCCCGGCTCGGGGTCAACGCTCGATTTCTGGTCGGCGACCTACGGACCCACCGGCTGAGCCATCGAGTGGGCGTGGTGTTTTGCTCGGGTGCCCTGAATAACCTTCCTCGTCAAATTCGGGCTTCCCGATTTGAACACTTCAAAGCGAGCACCGCGCCGGGGGGAATCAACGCAATGAACGCCGACGTGCCGAAACCCTACATCCCACGCCAGACGACGAATCCATTTGCGTCTCCGTTCCGGTCGGGCGAGCTGCTCGGCTATTACTGGGATTGGCAGATCTTGGAGTCGGGGCAGGTGGAGTTCATTTCCGACGCAAGCGGCGTTCTGCATCGAAAGGCGATGGACGTGGTGATTGCGCGGAAGCCCGCTCTCCGGTCGCATTGACTCCCCTCCCCTCTCGTTCAGCACGCCGGGACTTACTCCGGCAGCGGTGGCTCGGCGGAATATCCCGCGACCAGGTTCCCGAATGGTCCGTGGTGTCCCGGTCGCGGAGCTCCGCAGGGAGCGCCAACAGCCCGATCTCCTCCACCTCGAGGTTTCGGGAACCATCTGGTTCGCTCGGGCGCGCAGCTCCTCCGAGCTATCTCCCTTCAACGCACGATCCCTGGAGACCCTTGCGCGCTCGAACCGAGCAGTTAGGACACACCCCGGGGGTTCCTTGACCCAGCGGAGGCATGCTTGATTGCCGAATCACCTGCAGATGCGTGGGAACTTCAGTTGCCGAGTTCGAAATCACCTTGGCCCACCATCGACCGAGGGTAGTACCGATTCACCGAATCTTGCACAGTCCCCCCTCCCGGGATGCGCTATACTACGGGGGCCCGTAACTATCCCAACCCCCTTCCGAATATCGGACAAACCGTCGTTCGCTGGACTGGGCCTATCTTCGTTCCCACGCCTCTCTACTGTAGATGCGTTGGCCCTCGACAACGACGGTCCCCGTCGTTTTGGCAAGCCATGCGAAATACGAGCGGACAGTCTTGGCCCGTCGGAGCGGGGTCGAGCCTGCGAGATGCGAGTCGCGGCGAATGAGTTCGGCAACCTCGGAGTCCCCGAGCCCGCCAGTCTTCCGTTCGAGAATGGCATGGAAGACCGCGTTCATGATCGGGTTCCGAAGGATTCGAAGCGCGAGGAAGTCATTGCGTTGTTGGGGTGGCATCCCGACGAACCGACGCCCGTCCTCTGTGAGTTCGAGTTTTCGCCCCTCGTATCGGACGAGTCCGAGCGCCTCGGCCGCCTCGCGATAGTATTGTCCCTGACGCGGAGCGATTCCTTTGAGACGCGCCCATTCCTCCGTTGACGAGACTCCCGCCTGGATGCGGAACGGGAACTCGGCAACTTTGTCGAGGTCGTCGGCTTGAGGAACCTTCGAGAGCCAGGGGTCGGGGGAGACGGCGGCAAGCGCGTCGGTTGGCGCGCGCGCCTCGGTGAGCTTGAACCGTCGAGCGCACCGAAATCGAATCGCCTCGTAGTCGGCGATCTCGTCGTCGGCCCACCCATACTCCCACAAGGAGTAGGTTCCCTCGTCAGGCTCGGCTACGAAAAAGAACGACCGGACTCGCTTTGGGGTGACTTCACGGAACGTTCGGAATGGGTAGTACAATTGACGGACGAGGAATGTGTCTCGCGCGACCGCCTTACCCTCGAAGAGGAGGAGATCCTCGGGGCCCTCGAATCCGAGGTCGACCTCCATCCCCGCTTTTGTCACTTCAAGCTCGGGAGAACCGCCGACGTGAAACCGAAACGTCCCCGTCGCCATCTTTCCCGAGACCGTGGGGTACATCCGGGGGACTCCCGAGAACTGGCTTAGAAGGCCCGCGTGATACGCATGGAGGAGGTAGCGCGATTCCCCCCTACCGTAGGCGAGGCTGGTCAGATCAATCGGTAGGCGGACCTCGAACGGGACGGGCTCGCCAGGGTCCTCCAGTTCGTGGTATCCTTTGCCCCGGACGAGGGCATACCGACTTCGGGAAACGGGGAGGAGAAAGAGCTCGTTCTTACGCAAGAACTCGGGGACCGACTTCTGCGAGTCCATCGAGGCCATGAGGCGCGGTTCTTCGTGAATCGTGATCTTGATTTCGCTCGCCGTGAGGTAGTTGACGGGTCGCAAGAGGTCGAGGCTGAGCTTCTCAATGAGGGTCTCCCAGAGATCATGCTTGGTCGGCACGATTCAGTAGTTCATCACGAGGAGTTCGTCGATTGCCCCGCGTCCCGTTCCCTTGCTATTGATTGCTCGCTTCGCCTTGAGGACTTCGATGCGGAATCCCTCGTACAGTGACCGAACAAGAGGTGTCGGAGAATTCGACAGCATCACGAGGCACCCCCGCTTGTCGAGTCGTCGGAATGTCTGAGCGAGAGCCGTCTGGTCACAGTCCCCGAAGTCCTCCTTTGTGTAACTCGTGAAGCCCGACGTCTCACTGAGCGGATGATACGGCGGGTCGAAGTAGACAAGATCGCCCTTCCTCGCTCGGCCGCAGGCTTTCCGATAGTCGGCGAGGAGAACGATCTTGCCTTGGAGGTGCGCGCTAGACGAGAGGAGGTTCACTCGGTCGTAAAGGGTCGGGTTCGGGTAACCGCCCCAAGGAACGTTGAACCCACCCCTTGAGTTGACGCGATACAGGCCGTTGAAGCAGGTCTTGTTCAGGAAGATCGTCCGCGCCGCCCGCTCAACGGACGACAGGGCCGAGACCTCTTGCCTTCGGACCTCGTAGAAGTACTCCTCGCTCATGCGAAGCTCGGCGTGATGGTCGAGCGCCTCCATGAGGGCGGCGGGGTGGTCTCGGACGACTTGGAATGCGTTCACGAGGTCGGGATTCAGGTCGGCGAGGAGAGCCTTCTCGGGCTGGAGGTGGAAGAAGACCGCCCCACCTCCGAGGAACGGCTCGAAGTAGGTGCGATACTCCTTCGGAAAGTGGGGCGCCATCTGGCCGAGAAGTTGGCCTTTCCCGCCCGCCCACTTGAGGAACGGGCCGGGAGGGCGCACCTCAACTACAGGGCGAGCCCTCGAAAGTTCCCCCGAAGAGAGACTCATCTTGCGGTCGCGCAGTCGGCGCGCCCATATACACCTGCGGGACGACTACTTCCGTGGGAGACGGATTGTCGCCTCGAAGCCATTCCTGAAGAGGAACCCGACGGCGTCCTTCGCACCGCGAGATCCGAGGGGAAAGAACTCGCCCGTATGTACGGTCGAGCGTGAGCCACAGCGGGTCAGCGCCACGAAGCAGATGGCGGGCTATCGCCCTTAGCTTACCGCCGCGAGTGCGTCCCCACGGTGGGAACACCAGACATGTTCAAGTTAGAGCATGGCCACATATTATATATGGGGTTTAGTTTACCACTTGGGTCGGAGGCTCCGTCCGATAGAATATGACGTCAAAGAAGCAAGAGGAAGTCGAAATTACCACTGCCGAACCAACTGGCTTGAACAAGCGCACGGAACTTGCTTTGGAGAGGTTGCGACGCATTGACGAGAGCGTGAAGGGCCTCGACCCTACGCTGAAGGACCGTGCCGTGGCTCTGCTGGTAGAAGCAGAGTTCGGCACGGGCCTCGTCCCACGATCTCACTCTATATCGACATCGACCACCGATTCGCGGGGGACGGGGGGAAATCAGGATGTCTCGGAGGCTTCTAGCTTCTCTTCTCTCGTTGAGAAGTGGACCCCCTCCACTCAGTCGGAGTGGGCACTGCTAGCCGCGTACTTCGTAACGAAGTATCAAGGTGAGTCTATGGTTATGGGTCAATCCCTTAACAAGATTCTGAAGCACCACGGAAAGGGGGTTGCCAATGTTACGGTGGCGGTTGCTCGGCTTGCTGATGCTGACCCTGCCCTAATGCTACAGGTCAAGAAGGCGGGGACGAGCAGGCAGGCGCGAAAGTCGTACAAGGTAACCACGCTCGGAATGTCCTTCGTCGAAGAGAAGCTCAAGGGATCCAGCGAGGTAAAGCAATGAGCCAATCGCTCGAAGCGTGGGCTGTCGAGCTTGAAACGAGGGTACGCGCTCTCGAACGGCGCTTGGGCGAAAACACCTCGCCTCAAAAGGCGGCGGTGAAGCCGTCTCCTCGAGAGTTCCTTCTCGGAAAGGCTCCAAAGTCCGACAGCGACAAGACTCTCGCAGCGGGGTACTACCTCGAAATCTTCTCGGGTGGGGATTCGTTCGACCTTGACGAAATCGAGGACTTTTATTGCCAGGCGAAGGAAGCCGCGCCGGCTAACAGGTGCGACTCGCCCTATCAGAATGTTAAGAAGGGGTACTTCCGAGAGATCGGGAATCGGCAAGCCGGAATGAAAGCCCGAAACAGGTGGGCCCTGACGAATAGTGGAATCGCACGGGTTGAGAATGGTTTCGGTAACGGGGCGCGCCAATGAGTACGGCCCCGACCCCCGATCAGCTTCGTGCGGCGGTGGAAACCGCTCAGTCGGTAACAGCGGGAATCAGCGATCCAGAACTCCGAGGCATCGCCTTCGGGAGAGTTCTTGACCGTCTTCTCGCGGGCGCAGCCGCCGAACTCCCCACACGCGACGGACCTAAGCCGGGGTCTCGCCCACCCTCGCTGAAGACTGTGGTGTTGCCGTCTCGCGACGGACCTCGGGCTTGGGTTGAATCCTTACTGTCAGAGGGGTACTTTTCGAAATCCAAGTCGCTTGCTGACGTGACCGAGGCAGTCCGGGCTCAAGGCCACAACGTCGAGTCGAAGAACGTGACCGACCCGCTTGAGAAGTTGGTCCAAGCAAAGGCGCTCAGGCGAGAAAGAAAAGCAAGCGAGGGCTCGAAGCGTGGCATTTGGATGTACTCCAATTATTGACCGGTGTTTCCACGCTCCCCCTCCT
>JBAUZT010000005.1:0-69040 GCA_049585415.1 Thermoplasmata archaeon
GCTAACAGGCACCAATGACAGATAATACACAAGCAACAAACCGGAAATCCTCGAGAGGAAGGAGGTCGAAGGACGCCGAGGACGGCTCACGTCAGGGACAAGCTATCTTGTAAACCCCGGTACTGGATTCGGGTCGAGGATGAACCGCAGTTGAGCGCTCTTGTCGCGTTTTCAGTTATCAGGACACCTCTCGCCGTCGCGGTCATTCTTCTCATCTTGATCGTATCCCCAAGCCAGCCTGCGGCAAGTTCAAGCCATGCCTCAGTTCTCTCGAATGAGCCTGGACTCTCGTGTTCGAATGGAGTTTTCTCAAACGCCGCACAGAGCACAATCGGTGGACTCGCGCGGGCTGACCCGACGACAAACCTGGAGTATGCGGCCGCAGAGGCCGCGGGACTTTATAACGCGATGTGCTCAAACTTGCAGTTCGCAGACTTGGTTCAACATTGGGGCCTCCAGAATCTTAGCCTAGGTTTGCAAGGCAATACTCAGACCGGGGTTCAGTTCGCCAACCTGACCATCACTTGGGGGTCGTGGCAGGGTTCGAACGAACTCGACCATCAAGAGTATCTTTCACTCAACGTTTTGGATGGAAGACTCGGCGGGCCGTTTCTCTCAACTTATTCTCAGCCCCATTCCAGATATGGCACCTTAGGGACGGCCTATAATGACGCTCAAGCCGGCATGGTGTTCGAAGACCTGAACGGCGGAAGTTTGGACACTCTGGACCGGACGGATGCGTTTACTGAAACGCGGTCGATGGGCACAGAGTGTTCTCAACAAAGCGCCGTGCCGGTTGGACAGCCATGCGCGGATTCGGTGGCTGCCGTTTGGGTTGGCCTTATGGGCTCCCAAACCGACGCACTTCTCCAAACCGGCTATACGTATGATGCAAGCCGCCCTAGCTCCATGGAGTGCTTGGGGTTCGCGAACAGCTGCGACTACGGATTATGGTATGAGGATTTTGAACCTAACATCAATTACGACAACGAACCTCCACCTATGCCATATCCTGGCGATCCCACTGTTGCTGTTGGGAGCATCGTCGAGATGGATGTCTATGTGTATGGCAGTGACGGGGAGATTGAAATCAACGACGACACCACCCACGGGTTTTGGACCGACGCGGTCGACGACATCGATTTCACTCCAGTCTACTCGCCCTACATTGTCGAGGCCTACGGAACCGCCTCTACTGATTTCAACCACGAGGGGGGTCCTTCATTCTCTTCCCAGATCGCGTATCTGGGGAACCTGGTTGATTTCGAGTACGGCTACTTGGGTTCGACGACTACTCCAAACATAGTTTACATTTCCACAGTCATCAACGATGACTGGTTCGGGCAGGAATGGCTTCAGCAGTGGAACTCGGGGCCCAACGGGCCTACAAACCTGGCAGTTGAATGGCCAACGGGTACTGGGTTCAACGGCGGTGGTTCACAAACTTATCTGGCCGTTGCGTGGCTGACCTCCGACTACAACTGGTGTTGGATGTCCTACAACTACTTCCCAATCTGCGGGTGAGGGTAGCTTACCTTCAGGTCCGTCGGCTGTCCGACCTCGGGCGGCGGACAGGTTCTAGAGCAAGACGATTGGAGGGACCCCTGATCTTACAAAGAAACTCCTGCGCGGAAACTGATTGCTGGGCTAAGCCGGTGGGGATTCGGCGCGGGCTATCGCCCGACCAGCCCGAGCGCGCGGTCGGTGATCGCGATCGAGGAAAGCCCGTCCGGTGCGAGGTCGAACATCGCGCGGATGGCGTCGATGTTCTCCGGCACGGTCACCGACTCCTGGTGGATCCCCTGGAAGAAGAAAGCGTCCAATCCTTCGAGGCCCACTCCGTCCTGCCAGAGAACGTTCTCGAACATGTCGCCGTACTCGATCCCCCGCCCGCGAGCGAACTCCATCACCTGCGGAGTCCCATCCACGTGCTCCCAGGGAGCGAACACCCGAAAGCGCGGGGTCTTGCGGAACGCCGCGAGGAACTCCTCCCGGTCCTTGGGGGCGCGCTGGAGGCGGACCCGGTTGACGTGGACATGCATGAGGGTCGTGGGAACGACCACGGCGGCCGTGTCGATCGGGAGGCCGGGGAAGATCGTCTTCACGTCCGGGCCATGGTGCGAGGGCAACTGGAACGTCGGCAGGATGCCATTGATCGGACCCTTCTCCGACTCGGTAGGGTCGGCCGCTCTCCGCACGAGCGTAACGTCCCACCGGTCGACCCCCCAACGCGGCAGGATCACCGAGACCGCGCGCGAGATCCCGGTCGTGTTGCACGAAACCACGCGCAGCCGTCGCTTGCCGCGAGCCGCCGCGTAGTTCCCCAGCGCGTTGAACGACGCGTCGGCCACGTCCGCCTTCTCGCCGCCCTGGAAGATCGCGCGGACCTTCGCCGCGTCGTAGAGCGCGCGATTCTCCCTCCCGACCTTTTCGGGGGTGGCGTCCACGACCACGTCCGCGCTCCGGATAAGGTCCTGAACGACCCCGGCGACCTTGAGCCCGGCCGCGTCGAAGTCGGCGCGGCTGCCCCCGCCCGCGAGGTAGATGGAGTATCCCTTCTCGGTGGCGCGGCGGGCCTCGAAGTCCGGTCGGGTCTTCGCGACCCCGACGAGCTCCATATCCGGCTGCTTCGCGACCGCATCGGCGACGCGCTTGCCGATCGTCCCGTAGCCGTTGACCGCGACCCGGACCCGCGCCAACTCGTCCCCTCGGGCCCGGCGAGCGGCGGCCGGAATAAAGGCGTTCCCCGCGACTGGGCCGGGCCGGGATACGCTTTATCCGCGGGAGCGCGTCGGCGCCCGGCCATCGATGGACTTTCAACTCGGCGACGAAGAGCAGGCGTTCCAGGCCGCGGTCCGACGTTTCGGCGACAAGGTGCTCCGGACCCACGAGCGACAGATCGACGCGGAAGGGCGCATACCGGACGACGTGCTGCGAGCAATGGCCGAGCTCGGCCTGCTCGCCATGCCGGTCCCGACCGACTGGGGCGGGATGGGCGCCTCGGCGGTGCTCACCGAGATCGCCGCGGAGGAAATCGGCCGGGGCGACTTCTCGATGGCGACGGCCGTCTTCTTCCTGCTCGAGGCGGGCTGGGGCTACCTCCTCAGCCGGCACGGCACCGACGAGGCGAAGCGGGAGATCCTTCCCCCGGTGTGCCGGGGGGAGACGTTCCTCGGCATCGCCACGACCGAGCCGACCGGGGGCAGCGACCTCGCGAACCTGCGGACCTCCTCCCGGAAGGACGGCGACGCCTTCATCCTGCGGGGCGAAAAGTCGTTCGTCTCGGGCGTCGAGGAGGCAAAGCGCCTCGGCGGCGGGCATCTCACGCTCTCGAAGAACGCCGCTGGGGGGTTCAACTTCCTCTACGTTCCCGCCCGTTCCGAGGGCGTCACCACCCAGAAGTTCGAGAACATGGGCCGGATGGGGATCTCGACCGGGGGACTCACCTACGCCGATGTCCGCGTACCGGCGAAGTACCTCCTCGGACGGGAGGGGAAGGGGTTCGAGTGTGCGATGGAGGGGTTCTCCATCGCGCGCACGTTCGTCAGCGCGGCGTGCATCGGCGCGGCCGAGCGGGCGCTCGAGACCGGAATGGCGTACATCCGGGAGCGGCAGGCGTTCGGTCAGCCGCTCGGAAAGTTCGAAGGCATCCAATTCGAGCTGGTCGACCTGTGGACCCAGGTCGAGGCGGTCAAGTGGCAATGTCGTCGCGCCGCCTGGCTGCTCGACACCTACACGCTGAAAGGGGACGATTCCCACCGCTCGGAAGTCGACCGGGCGGTCGCGAGCGTCAAGCTCACCGCCCCCCCGATCGCGTTCGAGTGCGTGAAGCGCGTCATGATGTGGTTCGGGGCCGCGGGGTACACCAAGGAGGTCGGGCTCGAGCTCGGCCTCCGCGGGATCATGTCCTACCTCGTCGGCGCGGAGGGCGGGCTCAACATCATGCGGATCATCCTCGGTCGCGAGCTCCTCGGCAAGGAGTTCCTCCCGTACAAGTGAGCCGGCGATGACGGGTCGGACCCGGTCGAAGCGCCACGTCGTCCGGGAACGCGATTTTCACCGGTGGCTCTCGCGGAACCTCCCCGCGGGCCGCACGGGCCTCCTCCCGATCGGTGACGATGCGGCGGCCCTTCGACCGCTCCCCCGGCACGTCGCGGTGATCTCCACCGATACCCTCGTCGAGGGCTCGCACTTCCTCCCGGACTCCCCGCCGGAGAAGGTCGGGGCCGCCGCAGCGGGGGTCAGCCTGTCCGATGTCGCCGCGAAGGGCGCGACCCCCGATGCGATTCTGCTCGCGCTCGTGCTGCCCGTCGGGAGCGACCAGGGGTGGGCCGAGTCGGTGCTCCGCGGCGCCGAGCGGATGGGCGCGAAGTTCGGCGCCCACGTCGTCGGCGGGGACACGAAACCCGGGCGAGTGCGGGCCGTGATCAGCACCGTGCTCGGCTGGGGCGACGCGGCCCACCTCGCGCCCCGGACCGGGGCGCGTCCGGGAGACCTCCTCGCGGTCACCGGCGACGTCGGCCGAGGCGGATTGGCGGCGTTCCGAATTCGCGCGGGAGGGGCGACGGCCCGCCGAGCCCGACTCGAGATGCTCGAGGTACGTCCGCGGGTCCGGGAAGGGATCGCGCTCGCGCCGTTCGCGCACTCGCTCATCGACACCTCGGACGGGATCGCCGACTCCGCTCACCTCATCGCCCGGGCGAGCGGGGTGCGCCTCGTCATCGAGGAGGAGCGGCTCCCTCTGATCCGCGGTGCGCGCACGGCCGCCCGGTCGCGGGCCGCACTCCGTGCGCTCGCGTTCTTCGGAGGCGACTACGAACTGTTCGCCGCGATCGCGCGGAAGGATTGGGCCCGCGCCGAACAGGCGGTCCGGCGGAGCGGCGGGCGCCTTACGCCCGTCGGGCGGGTCGAGCGGGGCCGCGGGGCCTGGCTCGAATCGCGCGGTATCCGCGCGCCCATGCCGGCGGCCGGTTGGCAGCCGTTCGGGGCCGCGTCCCGGTGAGCGGGGGCCTCTTTTCGCCCTCCGGAATCCCGTGTTGAACTGTCGCAGGGTTCTCGCTACGCTCAAGTAGGGGCCACCGGGTTCCGCGGTACCCGCGAGGGGAAGAGATATGGCGAACACCTCCACCATTAATCCGTTCGAAACGGCGAAGCAGCAAGTCGACATCGTCGCGGACCTGATCGGCCTCGACCAAGGCGTTCGAGAGGTCCTGAAGCATCCGAAACGCGAGCTGACGGTCAACTTCCCGGTGCGGATGGATGACGGCTCCTACCGGGTCTACACCGGCTACCGCGTCCAGTACAACATGGCCCGCGGTCCCACGAAGGGCGGGATCCGCTACCACCCGCAGGTGACGCTGGACGAGGTCCGCGCGCTCGCCGCGTGGATGACGTGGAAGTGCGCGGTCGTCAACATCCCCTACGGCGGAGCGAAGGGCGGCGTCGTCTGCGACCCGAAGCACATGTCCCAGGGCGAGCTCGAACGGTTGACCCGCCGCTACGCGAGCGAGATCGCCCTGATCATCGGTCCCGAGATGGACATTCCCGCGCCCGACGTCTACACCGACAGCCAGACGATGGCGTGGATCATGGACACGTACTCGATGCTGAAGGGCTACTCGGTCCCGGGCGTCGTCACGGGAAAGCCGATCAGCCTGGGCGGCAGCGAAGGGCGGGGCGAAGCGACGGGACGCGGCTGCGCCTACGTCATCCGCGAGGCCGCGAAGGACCTCGGCGTGAAGGTCCGGGGCGGCACGGTCGCGGTCCAGGGATTCGGGAACGCGGGCAGTGTCGCCGCGAACATCCTCGCGGACGAGCAGGGCGCGAAGATCGTCGCCGTTTCCGACTCGAAGGGCGGAATCTACAAGGCGGACGGGTTCAACCCGCACGCGGTCGAGGAGCACAAGAAGAAGACCGGTTCGGTCGTCGGCTTCCCCGGCGCGAAGTCGGTCTCGAACGAGGAGATCCTCGAGACGAAGGCCGACGTCCTGATCCCCGCCGCGCTCGAGAACCAGATCACGAAGAAGAACGCCGACAAGATCCAAGCGAAGATCGTCGCCGAGGCGGCGAACGGCCCGACCCTCCCCGAGGCGGACAAGGTCCTCTTCGAGAAGAAGATCACCGTGCTCCCGGACGTCCTCGCGAACGCGGGGGGCGTCACGGTCAGCTACTTCGAGTGGGCGCAGGACATCCAGGGATACTACTGGGCCCTCGACGAGGTCAACACCCGTCTCGAGCGCGTCATGGTCCGCTCCTACAGCGACGTACACAAGATCGCGACCGACCGGCACATCCACAACCGGACGGCCGCCTACGTCCTCGCGATCCAGCGGGTCGTCGACGCGATCAAGATCCGCGGGATCTACCCGTAGGTCGGCTCGGGGCAACATCGGTCGATGGCGGAGCTGCCGCGCTGCCGTCTCGCCACCTGGGCGGACGTCGACGGCTGGGCCGACCGGCTCGCCGCCCAGATCCGAGAGAAGGCGAAGGTCCCGGGGACGATCGTCGGGCTCACGCGCGGGGGCTGGGTCCCCGCGCGCCTGGTGGCCGACCGCCTCGGGGTGAAGCGGATGATCTCGCTCCGCGCGCAGCACTGGGGCGTGACCGCGGTGCCCACCGGGGCCGCGGAGGTCACGGAAGGGCTGAGCGGCCCCGTGAACGGCCACACCGTGCTCGTCGTGGACGACATCACCGACACCGGAGAGAGCCTCTCCCTCGCGATGGCCCACGTCCGCGCCGAGGGACCGGACCGCGTCGAGAGCGCGACGCTCCTGCACATCGCGCATTCGAAGTACGTCCCGACGTACTTCGGCGAAGCGATCCCCGCGGACGCCTGGGTGTGGGTCGTCTTTCCGTGGAACTACTGGGAGGATATCGCCGCCCTCGCCCAACGGGCGGCCGAGCGCGGCGGCCCGGGGATCGACCGGGTCCGGGCCTCGCTCCACGAATGGTGCGGCCTGGACGTGCCGCGAGAGGACCTCGAACGGGTCGCGAAGTGGGTCGCGATCGAGTAGGGCGTTCGGCGCTCAGCTTGATGACGCCGGTTCGGGGACCGCCCGGGCCGCGAGCATCTTGAAGTACTGCTGGAGGACGCCGGCCCCGACCACAAGGCCGAACCCGCCGAACAACAGCACGAAGAGGATCGGGAGGGTCGCTACTCCGCTGATCCCCTGAAGGTACCGCACGAGCAGCACGATCCCGAAGCTGACGAACCCGATCCCGACGATCGAGGTCGTCGCGACCGCGAAGGATCGGGGGAAGCGTCCCCGCGAGAGCATCCGCCGGATCGCGCGTCCCGTCTCCCAGACGACCGCGCCGATGAGCCACCAAAGGAGCGCCGCCGTGAGGAAGAAAAGGACGCGGTCGAGGGTCCCACCGGAGCCGTTCACGTAGCTATTGTACCCGGAAAGAAAGCCGACCCCGACGAGCGCGATCGAGAAAAGCCCGAAGCCGAACGCCACCGACCCCTGGCGGATGTCGGTCGACGCCCCCCGGACCGAATCGATGATCGCCTCGTCGATGTCGAACGTCCAGAAGATCAGATAGACCCCGAGGACGATCGCGAGGCCGATGACGCCCCAGAGGATGACCCCGCTCGCCGCCGCGACCCCGAGGATGAGCAGGACGAGGGCGAACGGGAGGACGGTCTTCGCCCGAAGTTTCGGGTCTTTGAGCGCCCGGACCACGGTGTAGTACGTCGACTCGATGCTCGCGTTCTGCCGAACGTAGACCCGACGGACGCCGTCGACCTTCACGCGGGAGGCCAGGATCGGGAACAGGTACTCGTCCTCCGCGCCGTCGCTGACGAGGTAGGCCGACTTCGCGCCCGTGCGCCCCAACACATCGTCGAACTGGTCCGCGACGCGGCGGTCCGAGAGGACGCCGACCTTGCCCGAGCCGGTGAGGATACAGACCTCGCACTCTTCGCCGGCGCCGCGCAGCTCGTCGAGCAGGCTCACCGACGCGAACAGCGCGTTCGTGTCGGAGTCCTCGGGGTCGACCGTGCCGAGCTTGACTGCCGCCTCGAGCACGCTGGCACGACCGACGACCGGTCCCGAGACCGAGGCCTTTCGACCGAGGTCGTCGTCGCGGTCGATGCAGACGACGAGGCGCATGGCCCACGCACTATGGCCGGTGGGGACGATAATGGATTCGTCGTGGAGTATACGACGAGATACCCTGCGGGGGCGGGCGCGCGTCCGCCGCCCACCCTTTTACGTACCCGACCCCCCTTGGGCGCTCGGATGGCCGAGCTCCCCGACAAGCGCGCCGCGTTCATCGACTGGTACCTCGCGGTCGTCGAGGGGGCCGGGCTCACGGACAAGCGCTACCCGGTGAAGGGGATGAACGTCTGGACCCCCTACGGGTTCCGGGCGCGACGGAACCTGGATGCGGTGCTGATCCGGGAGATCGAGGCGACCGGCTCCGCGGCGGTCGAGTTCCCCGCGCTGATCCCCGAGACCGAGTTCGCGAAGGAGAAGGAGCACATCAAGGGGTTCGACGCGCAGGTCTACTGGGTCACCCGGGGCGGGCTCTCGCCGCTCGACATTCCCCTCGCGCTCCGCCCCACCAGCGAGACCGCGATCTACCCCGTCTTCGCGCTCTGGGTGCGGTCGCATCGCGACCTTCCGCTCAACGTCTACCAGATCGTGAACGTGTTCCGGTATGAGACGAAGACGACACGACCGTTCCTGCGGATCCGGGAGATCCACTTCTTCGAGGAGCACACCTGCCAGGCGAACGAGGAGCACGCGGACGCCCGGGTGCGGTCGAACCTCGGCGCGTTCCGAAAGATGGCAGAGGCGTTCGCCCTTCCCTACCTCGCGATCCGACGCCCGGACTGGGACAAGTTCCCCGGGGCGTTCTACTCCATCGCGTTCGACACCCCTGTCGGGGACGCGCGGACCCTGCAGATCGGCACCGTCCACCACTACCGGGAGAACTTCTCCCGGCCGTACGAGATCCGGTACGAGGCGGCGGACGGGAGCCAGCAGTACGTTCACCAGACGACGTTCGGGCTCTCCGAGCGCCTCCTCGGCGCCATCGTCGCCGTCCACGGCGATGCGAAAGGCGCGGTGTTCCCGACCGCGGTCGCCCCCTACCAGGTCGTCGTGATCCCAATCCTCGGGACGGACGCCGGCGAGGGCCCGGTCCAGACCGCGACGGAGGTCGCCGAACGACTTCGTCGTCACGGTCTCCGCGTCCACCTGGACGATGGCGACGAGCGCCCGGGGGCGAAGTACTATCACTGGGAGCTGGCCGGGGTCCCGCTCCGCCTGGACGTCGGCCGGCGGGAGGCGGAGTCCCGGTCGGCGACCGCGGTCGACCGGCTCGGTCGGAAGAGCCGGGTCGGCCTCGACCAACTCGAACACGAGGTCGCGGAACGTCTCCGGGAGTTCGACCGGGCGCTCGCACAGCGGGCGCACGAGGCGTTCGTCGCCTCGTTCTCGGTCGCTCGCTCCCTCGACGAGCTCACCGGTTCGACGACCGTCCGGCTGGTCGGTTGGTGCGGCGCGGAAGAGTGCGGCCATCGGATCGAGACCGCGATGGACGGCGCCCTTCTCGGGACGCCGGAGGAACCGCTTCCCGTCGCGCCCGGCGAGGCCGTTCAGTGCATCGCCTGCGGCGAGGCGGAGAACGTCCGCTGGGCGGTCGCGGCGCGACCCCTCTAGGGCCGCGGACTCTCGCCTAGGTGCTGGGCGGCGCCGGGGCCGGCGGATTGGGAAGGACGAGCCACATGCCGGCGAGCCCGAAGAGCAGCAGGGTGATGACGACGGCGTACACTCCGTTGTCGATCCACACGCCGAAGGAGACTCCCCACCAGACGTAGAACGCGACCGCCAGGACGACGAGCGAAGCGAACCCCCAGAACGAAACCTGGCGGGTGAACGACATCTGGCGGAACCGGGCCGACTCCGGTTCCCCGGGGGGAAGCTCCGCGTCCGCCATCGGTGGTCATCGACCCGGCCCTCGTTAGATAACCCTTACGGGGCGGCCGTCGACTCGGACGCGAGAAACCCTCGGGGGGCCCAACCACAGTTTTAACCGATGTCCCGGACTAGAACGGTTCCGATGGCCGAAGCGCCGGAGGGGAGGGCCGGGCTCCCCGACGAGGCGACCGAGTTCGAGCGCCTCACCCCCGAGCAGCACCGGATCCTCGCCTACGCGAGTTCGATCGGCTCCGAGTTCGACTTCGGCCTCCTGGTCGCGGCGATGGGCCTCGGGGAGGAGCCGCTCGCGGAGCAGCTCGAGCACCTCGTCCACCTCGGGATCCTCCGGGAACGGACCGGCGGCGACCGGTTCAGTTTCGCGGAAGAAGAGTTCCGCGCCCGGGTCTATCGGTCCTTGACGGAGAGCCGCCTCCGGGTCCTCCATCGGAAGATCGCGGAGGCGATGGAGCGAAAATATCCGGAGCCGTCCCCCCAGCTCGTCGCCGAGCTCGGGCGGCACTTCTTTCTCGGGAAGCTCCCCGAAAAATCGCGGACGTACAACCGGAGGGCCGCCGAACGGGCCCGGGGCGCGGACGACCCCGAGACCGCCGCCGAGCACCTCGAGCGGGTCCGCGTCGACCTCGAAGCGGTGCGCTCGAGCCAACCCCACGACCTCGCGGAGGTGGACGAGGCCCTGGGAGAGCTGTACTACTCCGTCGGCAACTTCGGCGCCGCGGACCGATACTTCACGGAGGCGCTCGGACTGCTCGGGAGCGACCAGCCCCGGATCCGGGCACGGCTGCTGCTCGCCCGCGCCGAGATCGCGCGAGAGAACCTCGACGTCGAGACCGCCACCCGGCTCGCGCTCGATGCCCAGAAGATGTTCGAGGCCGTCGACGACCGGCTCGGAAGCGCCCAGACGTACCGCCTGCTCGGCCGGGTCGCCTTCCACCGGGGCGCGTACCGTGAGGCGCTCGACGAG
Source organism: Thermoplasmata archaeon (assembly GCA_049585415.1). Classification (GTDB taxonomy): domain Archaea; phylum Thermoplasmatota; class Thermoplasmata; order Lutacidiplasmatales; family UBA184; genus Lutacidiplasma. The sequence goes on from JBAUZT010000005.1 coordinate 10,912, forward strand.
AGCATGCGCGCGCTCGAGGCGGTCGGCGAGCGACGGGACCCGCGCCTCATCGGCGAGTTGTCGATCGATATCGGGAACTCGTTCGCGCTCTTGGGGCCCGACGTGCGCTCGGAGGCGCTCCACTGGTACGACCGGGCGATCGAGCGCCTCACCCCGGTTCGCGACTGGGTCGAGCTCTCGCGCGCCTACCACAACCTCGGCGTGGCCGTCGGCGAGAGCCATCCTCAGGATGGGCTCGACCAGCTCGAACGGGCCCGGGAGATGGGCGACCGGGCCCACGACCCTCGGTCCGTCGGGCGGTCGCTGCTCTCGGGCGTCGAGCTCCGCCTCGCGCTCGGGCAGCTCGAAGAGGCCGCGCGCGACAACGAACAGGCCGGCCGACTGTTGGAACGGCTCGCCGACGAGCTCGGACTCGAGCAGGTCGAGGTCAATCGGGGCCTGATCGCCGAGAAGCTGGGACAGTGGGAGGACGCCGAACGGGCGTTCGAGAAGGCGATCGAGATCAGCCGACGGTTCCGGCTCCGGGCGGACGAGTCCGAGGTGTACTTCTATCTCGCCCGTTTGCGATTCAAGACCCGCGACCTCGAGGGGGCGCGCCACGCCTTCCGCGCCGCGACGACACTCGGAGTGACGGAGCTGCGCCCGAACCTCGCCGCGGGCGTCGCCGAGCTGGCGCGTCAGCTGGAGAGCGCGGGAGAGCCGGCCCCCGCGACCGAGCCCGAGGGCACTCCCCGGACCTCGTGAACGCCGACCAATCGATTATCTACCCGGGGCGCGTCAAAAACGTTGGTGTCGGCCTCCGAGACGTCGAGGGCGTCCTCGGTCCCTCCGATCTTTGGTCGCTCGGACGCGGTCGCCGAGATCGACCGGACGCTCGAGCACGCCGCCTCGGGGAAGGGCGAGGGCCTGCTGCTCTCGGGCGACGACGGTTCGGGAAAGAGCCACTTCCTCCGCTCCGCCGTCGTTCGCGCCCGGCACCGCCGATTCACCGTCCTCGAGGGCCGCGCACTGCCCGAAGATATCCCGCAACCGTTCTCGCTCGTGCGCGACCTCGTCCGCGCCGTCGCGCCCCCGGCTCGGGCCGACCCCGCGGCGACCGACCCCTCGTCCGCGTTGCCGACCTTTCTCGCCCCGTTCTCGGGCCGACCGGACGCTGCCGACGCCCCGCTCTCCGACCGGGGGGTGACGACGCTCGAGCCGGAGGCACACGGGACCCCCCGCACTCCGTTCGACGTCCCGGGCGAATGGATCGGGACCAGCCGGGAGGAGCTCTACGGAAACCTCACGCGGTACCTCCTCGACCTCGCGGGCGAGGGCCCCCTGCTCCTCGCGATCGACGACCTCCACTTCGCCGACCGGTCGTCGATCGAGTTCCTCGGTCGATTGGCGCCGAAGATCGGCGACCGGCCGATAGCGATCGTCGCGACCGTCGCGGTCGGGAGCCGGATCCCGGACCGAGTCCGCGAGATGCTCGAATCGCTCGCGCGGTCGACGACGATGCGCACCGTGCCACTGCGCCCCCTCTCCTCGGCCGAGGTCGCGGAATTCGCGAGCTGGATCCGGCGCGGTCTCCCGCCCGACCCGGCGGACGTCCTGCGATGGCACGCGCAGACCGAGGGGAATCCCCTGTTCGTCGAGCAGCTCGTCCGATCCTCCACCGGGGCGGGCGTCCGGCCCTCGCCGCTCTCCGGTAGCGGGGGCCTTCGGGAGATCCTCCTCGGCCGCGTTCAGGAACTGAACGAGGTCGAGGCCCGGGTCCTCACCTATGCGGCACTGCTCGGGAAGGAGTTCGCCCTCTCGAACCTGGTCGCGATATCGGAGATGAGCGAGGAGCGGGTGACGGAGAGCCTGGACCGCCTGGTCGCGCTCGGCCTCCTGCGCGAAAAGGGCGACGGGGTCGTCGAATTCGTCACCGAAGGGGTGCGCGCCGGCGTCTACGCGAAGCTGACCGAGACCCGGCGCCGGATCCTGCATCGCCGCATCGGCCGTTCGCTCGAGGAGCACGGACGCGCGAGCGAATTCGAGCTCGCGCGGCAGTTCTACCTCGGTCGGGACGACCCCAAAGCGTCCGAGTACAACCTGCGCGCCGCGCAGACCGCCATGCGGGCGTTCGCGTTCGAGACCGCGGTCGCGCACCTCGACCGGGCGCTTGAGGCCGAGCGGCGTCGCGGCGACCGCGACTCGGCTCGCGAGTTGCGGATCCTGAACGAGCTCGGCCGCGCGCTGGACGAGCTCGGAGACCTCCGCCGTTCCGAGGTCGTCCTCTCCGAAGCCGTCCAACTCGCGCGGACCCGGCCGGACCTCGAGGCCGAGCTCGGACGGGCCCTCTTGAACCTCGCCCAGACCCGACAGGACCAGAGCGAGTACCCCTCCGCCGAGGCGCTCGCGCGCGAGGCGTACCGATGGCTCGAGCGGAAGGGCACCCCCCGCGAGATCATGATGGCCAACCGCGTCCTCGGGGTCGTCAACTGGCGCCTCGGCAAGCTCGCGGAGGCGGAGACCCAGTTGCGGCTCGTGCTCGACATCGCCTCCCACGAGGGGACGTCGATCGAGCGCGGTCACGCGCTCGTCGACGTGGCGAACGTGATGCTCCAGCGCGACGACCGCGGATTCTCCCAGGCGCTCGAGCTCTACGAACAGGCCGCGGAACTGTTCGGCAGTGGACAGGACCTCGGAGCGCGCGCCCGGGTGCTCATGAACCGCGCCGTGCTCCTCTACTCCGCCGGACGTCGCGAAGAGGCGATCGCCGGCCTCGACCAGGCGATCGAGGCCGCGGAACGCTCCCGCTCGCCGATTTGGATCGGCTACTGCTATCTCAACCGCGCCCTCATGGAGGCGGAGCTCGGGCACTCCGAGCCCGCGCGACCGGCCCTCGAACGGGCGTCCGCCTTCCTCCTGCCGCTCGGCGATCGGCTCGCCCCCGAGCAGATCTCGCTCGCCCGGGGGCTCCTCGCGGAGGCCGAGAAGGAGTACGACGCCGCCGAGGCGCACTTCGAGGACGCGTTGCGGCAGGCGCGCGCTCTCAACGCCGAGCCCGAGGTCTGCGAGATGCTCTTCCGGCTCGCCCACGTCGCGTTCTCCCGGGGGGACCTTCCCCTCGCCCGAGAGCGGCTCGCCGGCGCGCGCGCGGCCGGGCTCGAGCGCCTCCGCGGGGACCTGGGGGGACGAGTCGCGGCTTTGGACACGGCCCTCGCTGCGTCGAACTAGCCTCTACGGTTATGGTGACCGGACCGCTCGCCGCCCCGATCGCGATGGTCGACGATGGCTCGCCGCACCCCGACCGCCGGGACCCGACGTTCGAGCGGGACGTGCGTCGGATGTTCACTCACATCGCCCAGCGATACGAGTGGTTCGACCATGTCGCGTCCATGGGCAATGACCTCCTGTGGCGACCTCGCGCCCTCTGGGACCTCGACCGGTTCCGCTCCCCGGGACCAGTCGAGCGGATCCTCGACCTGGGATGCGGCACCGGCGAGCTGACGCGGCTCGCCGCTCGGCATTTTCCGAGCGCGCGGGTCTTCGGCGTGGACTTCACGGCCGCGATGCTGTCGGTCGCCCGTCGGCGCACCGACGGACTCGCTCCGGCGGGACGGATCTCCTACGGCCGCGCGACCGCGATGCGCCTCCCGTTCCCCGACGGGACGTTCGACCTCGCCACGAACGCGTTCCTGGCGCGGAACCTGGTCGACCTCGACGCGGCGCTCGCGGAGATGCATCGCGTCCTCCGTCCGGGCGGCGTCCTCCTCGTCCTCGAGATCACCGAGCCGGTCTCTCCCGCGTTCGGCGCGATCTTCCACGCGTACTTCGACCACGTCGTTCCGTGGCTCGGGGCCGCGGTCGACAGTGCGGGGCCGTACCGCTACCTTCCCGAATCGCTCCGACGGCTCCCCCCGCGCCCGAAGTTCCTCGACGCGCTCCGGGGGGCCGGGTTCTCCCGTGCCGAGGCGTTCCCGCAGTCGATGGGGATCGTCACGACGTTCCTCGCGGACGCGGGGCCCCGGCGAAGCCGTTAAGTCGGCGCGGGACCGCTTGGCTGGGAAGGGGGTCGGCATGGCGTTCGACGCATTCCGATACGCCCACGCGCACCGCGCCGCGGTGGCGTGGATGAGCCAGAACACGAACCACCTCGTGCCGCCCGAGGTGATCCGGGGCGCGCTCGAGGCCGCGATCCACGAGCGACGCTACGAGGGGTACCCGTACGGTCCCGGGGACCCCGAGCTCCTCGACCTCGTCGCGCGCGACCTGGCGCTTCCCGGCGCGGTCCCGTTCCTTACCGCCGGCGGCACCGAATCGCTCTACATGACCATGCGCGCGCTGCTCGGACCGGGCGACGAGGTCGTCGCCTCCGACCCGAGCTACCTCATCATCCACAAGTTCATCGACCTCTCCGGCGCCCGGACCCAGAACCTCGACATCTACGCGCCGCCGTTCCGGCTCACCGCCGACCGCGTTCGCGAGGCGGTCGGGCCGAAGACCCGGATGATCCTGCTCATCGACCCGTTGAACCCGCTCGGTTCGGGGTACCCGCGCGACGAGGTGCGGGCAATCGCCGAGGTCGCGCACGACCACCACCTCTGGCTGCTCAATGACGTCACGTACCGGGACTTCGCGGACCATCCGACCCTCGCCGGAGAGTTCGCGCCCGAGGAGACGCTCACGATCTGGTCGGTCTCGAAGAACTGCGGCCTCGCGGGGCTCCGGATCGGAGGGTTCCTCGGTCCGCCCGAGCTCGTGAAAAAGATCGGCCGATTCAACACCAACGACCTCGGTGTCAACATCCTCGCGCAGGTCGGAGCGCTCGCTGCCTTGCGCACCAAATCCGAGTGGATCGGCGGCGTGCGGCGCCAGACCCGAGAGAACGGTGCCCGGATCCGCGCGGTCGTGGAGGGCCTGCCGGGGGCGACGCTGCCGGTCTACCCCTCGCAGGCGAACATGATGGTGATCGACCTCGCCGCGCTCGGCATCTCGCCGGAGGCGATCCAGGAGGAGCTCCTCGTGAAGCACGGTGTCTTCGTCCGCGCCGGCAACTACCTCTCCCCGACCCACGGCCAGCGGTTCGTGCGAGTGTCGTTCTCGAACCCCGCCAGCGACATCGACCGGTTCGTCGACGCCTTCCCCGACGCGGTCCGCGCGCTCGCGCCCCGGGCGAGCGCTCCGTCCGCTTAGGCCGCCGGCTTCAGCCGGGCGTCCACCACGACGTGCGTGCGGCCGGGACCATACGGTTTGACCTCGCGCACCCCGGGGGGCTCGACGACAGTGGCGCCGACCTCGGCCGCGGCGACCTCGAGCTGGCGAGCGGCCTCTCGCCGGGATCCGCGCGCATCCACGACGAGGTGGACATGCACCCAACCCCCCTCGTTCCGGAGGAGCTCGACCGCTCGCGGGAGCCAGGGAAGCGCATCGGGCAGGTAGCCGAGGAACACGCGGTCCGCGCCGTGCGGGGAGAGCGGGATCGACCGGTTCTCTCCGAGGAAGCACCGGACGCGGTCCTCGACCCCGTTGCGCCGGACGTTCTCCTCGAGGTACCGGTACGCGATCGGGTTCTTCTCCACCGCCACGACCCGCGTCGCGGGGCCGCTCCGGGCGGCCGGGATCGTGAAGTACCCGATGCCGGCGAACAGGTCGACCACCGACTCGCCCGGGCGGACGAGCGCGCCGGCCCGTCGGCGTTCCGATTGGTTGCCCGCGGCGAACATCACGCGCGCGGCGTCGAACCGCCAGCGCACGCCGTGCTCGACGACCTCCGTCTCGGTCTCGGTCCCGACCCATCGCTCGACCCGGGGTTCTCGGAACTCTCCCTCGACCGGTCCGAGTCGGTTCATCACGGTCTCGACCCCCAGCTCCTCCTGCCAGGCGCGCCCGATCACGTCGCCGAGCGGCCGATAGCGCGCGGGGAGCCGCAACAGGAGCACGCGCCCCATCCGCTGGTAGCCGTCGGGGATCCCGAGGGCCCATCGTTCGCCGGCCGTCGCGCGGACCCGGTCGCGAACCCGGTCCGCCGGCGATCGACGCGGACCTCGCGACGGGCGCAGCGGGGCGGTCGGCATCCGGGCCGCCTAGGAGGACGGACGCTCCGCGCCGGCCTCGAGGATCACTTCGAGGAACTGCTTCAGATGGGCCGTGAGGATCGGGTTGTCGGTGAACCCGCACGCCTCGAGCCCCGGGGCCGCGAGGAGCGCGTGGGCGCCGTCCGCGAGCACCTCGGTCGCGAGCAGGTTCTCGCGCGCCAGGTACTCGACCCCCTCGGGCATCCGCTGCCGAGGCGAGGTGACGAACGTGACCCGGACCCCGCGCTTGACCGCGTGCTGGATCTTCTTCATCAGCTCGTCGCGGACGTCCGCGACCCCGGGCGTCGTCAGGATGAACGTCTGGGTCGACTGGTCGAGCAGCTCGCCGATCTTCGCGACCACCTTGTCGTGGCCCGAGAGCAGGTAGACGAGCTGGGGCTCGCCGTGCTCGGCGACCGTCCGGTGGAGCGCCGCGAGCTTCTCGAAGACCTCCTGGATCGCCTCCTTGAGCTGGTCGGCGACCTCGAGCGGCGCCGTGGGACGGAAGAGGATCGGCTTGCCGCCCGTCGGTTGGGCGTACCCCTTCTCCGCGAGCGATTCCAGGACCTTGTAGGCGCTGGTGCGCGGGATGCCGGCCGCGGTGGCGAGGGTCGCCGCGTCGCCGACGCCGCGCGCGACCAGCGCGATGTAGGCGCGGGCCTCGTACTGGGTCAGCCCGACCTTCCCGAGGACACCCGCCGCGCGTCGGAACTCCTCGCTCGTCTGGTTTCCGAGGGCGACCGCCGCCTCTTCGATCGTCGCCATGGAGGTCCGGTCGGCGGACGGAACGGGGCCGTCTTAACGGTGCGCCCGTCCCCTCGGGCTCACGGCACGGGGTCGGCGAGCTTCAAGAGCGCCTTCGGGCCGAGCAGTTCGTCCACCTCCACTCGGGTGAGGAGCCCCTGCTCGACGAGCAGCTCCTTGACCGGCCGACCGCTCTGTTCGGACTCGTGGAGGAGTTCCGCGACCTTGAGGTACCCGAGCCGCGGCGTGAGGACGGTCGCGATCGCGTGCGATTCGACCAGGTACTTCTCGAGCCGCGTCGGGTTCGCGACGATCCCGTCGACGCAGCTCCGGGCGAAGACGGGGAGATAGCGCGTCAGGATCTCGCTGGAGAACAGGACCTCGTATGCCGCGAGGGGCATCATCACGTTGATCTCGAGCTGCCCGGCCTGGACGGCGTACGCGGTCGCGGCGTCCGCGCCGATCACATGGAAGGCGACCATCGTGAGGCACTCGGCCGCGGAGGGATTCACCTTCGCCGGCATGATCGACGACCCGGGCTGGATCTCGGGCAGTCGGATCTCGTCGAACCCGGTCGCGGGGCCGCTCGAGAGCAACCTGAGGTCGCCCGAGAGCCGGACCAGCTCGAGGGCGAGCGTTCGAAGCCAAGCGGACGCCGCGCCCAGGGACCAGCGGCTCTGCATCGTCTCGAACGGGTCGCGAGCGGCGGTGAGCGGGAGCCCGGTCAGTCGGGCGTACTCCGCGACCGCGGCGGCGCGGAAGCCGGGGACGGAGTTGACGCCGCTCCCGACCGCGCTCCCCCCGAGCGGCAGCTCGGCGAGCCCCCGCTCGATCGGCGGGAGCGTCTCGCGAACATGCTCGAGCGCCGACGCGTACGCCCGGAGCTCGGCGCCGAGCGTCACGGGCATCGCGTCCTTCAAGTGCGTACGTCCCGCCTTGGGAAGCCGGGCGAACTCCTCGCCCTTCCGTCGGAGGCTCTCCGTCAGCGTCGTGAGGGACGTCACGAGCTCGCGCAGCGCGAGGAGCGTCGCGACCTGCGCCGCCGAAGGGAAGGTGTCGTTCGTCGACTGCCCCCGGTTCACATGGTCGTTGGGGCTCAGCTCCGCGTAGTCCCCGCGGGGGCGCCCGAGGATCTCGAGCGCCCGGTTGGTGAGGACCTCGTTGACGTTCATGTGGAAGGACGTCCCGGCACCCGCCTGGAAGACGTCCACGACGAACTCGCGGTCGAACCGGCCCGCGGCCATCTCCTCCGCGGCCTGCCCGAGCGCCTTGGCACGACGCTCGTCGAGGCCGCCCTTCGCGAGGTTCGCCCGCACGCACGCGAGCTTGAGGAGCGCGTACGCTCGGATCAGGTGGGGCGACTCGGTGAGGCCGCTCACGGGGAAGTTCTCTCGCGCTCGGAGGGTCTGGATCCCCCAGTAGACGTCGTCGGGCACCTCCCGCGGGCCGAGGGAATCCTTCTCCGTACGGGGAGGAACCATGGCGAACGGAGGGGGGTCGGCGACAAAACCCTTTACTCCGTGCCGGCTGACGGAGCCGCCACCCGGCCGGGCGCCGGCGCTTCCCTGTGATCGATTCGGTCCAGCTCGCGAACGACATCGCCGGCAATGTCGCGGCGCTCTCCCTCCCCGCGCTCCTGTGGGCGCTGCTCTACCTGGTCGCCTGGGAGCACGGACCGTTCGCCGCGAGCATCGGGTTCGGACGCCGCACCTTCTGGTTGCTGTTGCCGGGCGCCCTCCTCGCGAGCCTCGCGCTGTTTCCGGTCGCGCCGATCACGAACGACTGGCTCGCGATCAGCCTTGCCGGGGCACTGTTCCCGATGCTCGTCGCCCTGCTCGCCGTGGCCCGACTCGCCCCGCCCGGGCGGTCGAGCGTCCCCCTCTTCCTCGCCGTGCTCGCCGTGGAGTCCACAGCCCTGCTGTTGATCGTCGTCGAGGTCCACTCCTCGCTGGTTCAGCTCGCGAGCGTGGTCGTCGTCGCCACCGCCGTGCCCGCCGCGGTCGGTCTCTCCGCGACGGGCGCCCACCGCGCCGCGTATGGGCGGGTCGCGGCATTGCTCGGCCTCACTTCGGGGGTCCTGGTCGCCACGTTCGCCGCCGCCACCGCGATCCCCGGGGTTGGGATCGAGGAGCTGTTCCCCGTCTACCTCCTTCCTCCGCTCGGCGCCGGCGCGGTGGTGGCGGTCGTGGCGGAGTGGGTGTTCCCGGGCGAGGAGGGGTTCGCCCTGCCGGCCGCGTTCGCGGCGGGAACGTTCGGGGTGTTGATCGGCGCCGATGTGCTCCGCCAGCCCCCGCTCTACGTCGCCGGAACGCCCCCGGGGCTCTACGCGATCGGGGGTGCGGGCGTGTTCGACCTGGTCTATCTTTCCGGGTTGCTGGCGTTCGCGGGGGCCTGGCTCGTCCACCGGGTGCTCGGACGCGGTTACGCTCCGGTCGGCCCACCGCTCGCCGAACCCGCGCCGACCCCGATCGGCCGGCTCGGGCGCTCGTTCCTCGCGGGGGTCGACGGGCACCTCGACGAATCGGTGTTCGCCTCCGCAAACGCCGGACGTGCGGCGGCGGCCCAGGCGCATCTCCTTCTCGGGGTCCCCGAGGGTGCTCCCGACCGTCCGTGGCAGGGACTGCCGGTGCCGGGGTGGGTCGTCGCCGACCAGGCGAACCTCGACTCTGTCGCCCGCTCGAGTTCGGTCGATGGGCGGGAAGGTTTCCGCGCCTTCCTGACGGCGCGGTGGCTCGTGCTGCTCGGCCGGGAGCTCGGAGCCCGGCGGTTCGCGTCGATCGGCGCGCGGACGGCGGCGTTCTCGATCGACCTCGCGACCGTCACCGCCCCCGCGGTCCTCCTGTGGTGGTACCTGATCCAGTCGAACCCCGGGTCGATCGATGCCGTCGCCGGGAACATTCCGTTCAACACGTCGATCTACGGGTTCGCCGCGTTCGCGTTCTTCTACTTCGTCCTCGCCGAAACGTTCGCGGGCGGCACGCTCGGAAAACGGCTCCTCGGGCTCTCGGTGCGGAACCGGGAGATGCAGGCGCCGAAGTTCTCCGCCGCGCTCGTCCGGAACGCGTCGAAGCTCCCCACCCTGTCGATCGTGGGGGTCGGGTTCGCGATCGCCCTCCTACTCCTCTTGAAGACGAGCGGGAGCGGGACGTACTCCCCGGGCGTAGGGAGCCCGGTGCCTCCGGGGGTGCTGGATTTCCTCGGCGCGCTCACGTTCATCATCGTGGGCATCGGACTGCTCGGCGCGATCGCGGTACTCGTCATCCTCCTGACGTCCGAGCGTCAGCGCTGGGGCGACCTCGTCGCCGGCACGTGGGTGGTCCGGACTACGCTACCGGCGGTGCCGGGGTGGAGCCCGCCGGTCCCTCCGGCGCCGGCGCCGGTCCCGTCGGGAGGGGGCCCGTCCGGGTGAGGGGGATCGCGATCGACGACACGTTCGCCTCGCGTCCGTCGCGGTTGACGAGGCGCTCGGTGCCGATCGCGATCGCGCCGAGCTCGACCTGACCTTCGAGGAAGCGACGTCGCACGACCTCGACCACGTCGACGGCTTTCGCGATCGCGTTGCCGCGCGCCTTCACGATGACGGGGCCCGCGCCGCTATTGAGCTGGGTGACCACCTGGAAGACGTACGTCATCGTCGGCTTCAGTCCGATGAAGACCGTGGCGCTCATCCCCGCGGAGGACCGACGCTTCTCTTCCGCCATGGGCCGGCGTCCCACCGCGCCTCCGTACAAGGCTTTTTGCGCGCGAGAGTCCCTCGGACGGACCGGTGGGCGGACGCGTTCGCAAAGGTTATCGCTCGGGCCTCGTACGCGCGACCGGTCGTGCAGGGGTGGCCCAGCTTGGTCAAAGGCGCCAGGTTGAGGTCCTGGTCTCGTAGGAGTTCGTGAGTTCAAATCTCACCCCCTGCATACCTTTCGGAAGATCCGATGGCCGACCCCTCCCCTGTTTGCCCGCACTGCGGCGCCCCGGTCCCGGAGTACGCCTTCGTCTGCCCGACGTGCCACACCCCGCTCGACGAACCGGCGCCCCAGCCCGCTCCGCCCGTCGCCGAGGCCGCGCCGACCCCGGCCCCGCATCCGACGCCCTCCTCCGACCCGCCGTCCGAGACGAAGGACGAGACGCCGCCCGCGGAGACGGCGGAACCTCCGGCCGTTGCCCCGGACGTGACCTCGGACATCCCTCTGCCGCGGGAGCGCCCGAGCACGAAGTCCCCGGCCCGCCGAAGCTCGACGCCCCCCGCCAACCCGTTCGCCGCAGAACTCGCGCGCCGCCTGGCCCGGGTCGCCCAATGGGCGGAAGGCGCGGCGCCGCTCGGAGTCCAGATCCCGAAGCTCCCCGAATGGGCCGAGGAGGCCGCTCGGACGTCGTGGAACCCCGAGCCGTGGGCCGAGGCCGTGCGCGGGATCGAACGGATCGCCCAGAAGCGGATCGTCGCCGGGTTCGAGGAGTGGCAGAAGCGCACGCGCGCCCGACTGACCCGCCTCGAGGCGTACGCCGTCGATAGCCGGCTCGAACGCGACCAGATCGAGGACACGCTCCACGCCGCGCGGACCGGGGACATCGCGCAGGCGCTCTCGACGTTCCAGCAGGTCGACCGCGTCGTCGCCCTCAAAGAGCGGCACCTCGACCAGGCGCGCGAGGAGCTCGAACGCGTCGTCGCGCTCCTCCGCGATATGCAGGCCCTCGGCGTCGACCCCCCGTCGGACCCGACCACGGTCGAGGAGGACCTCGAGAGCGAGCTGCGCGCGGGAAAGCTCGCCCCGCTGAAGCAGCAGATCCGCACGCTCCGCCTGCAGGCCGTCAACCGGCTCAAGGCCGGACTCCCCCGGTACATCTCCGAGTACGGCGACTACCTGCTCGACGAGCGGGCCCACGGGGTCGCGACCGAGCTCGAGGCGATCGAGCTCGCCCGCGGCGCGCGCGAATTCTTCCGCGGGCATCCCGAGGAGGGGCTGCGCCGCCTCCGGGCGCTCCAGCAGACCCACGGCCTGCCGCCGAGCCGCGCCGCCCGCTCGACCACCGGTCGACGTTAGAGGATCCGCTCGAAGAGCCGGACGTCCTCGCTCCACTCGTGCTTGTGGAGGACCCCGCACTCGTTGAACCCGAGGTGCTTCAACAGGGCGGAGACCGCGGTGAGACGCGCGAGGCCGTCCGCCCAGACCTCGGTCGCGTTGGCGTGGCGCGCCCACTCGACTCCGGCGGACACGAGCGCGCTCCCGATCCCCTGGCGCCGGGCCATCGGGTCGACCGCGAGGCTGACCAGATGGCAGTTGCCGCGCTCGACCTCGCAGCCGATGACTCCGACGAGCCGCCCGTCCCGGCGCGCGGCGAAGTAGGTGACGCCCTCCATCCAGCTCGTGAACTCGAGCGGCGTGGGCTGCCAGGATTTCACGAGGTCGGTCGGGAGCCCCGTCGCGGGAGGGGATTCCCAGACCCGTCGGTAGAGCGAGCAGATCTCGGGGACGTCCTGGTGGGTGATCCGCTCGACGACGAGAGCGGTGGGGAGGGGCTTCTCGGCCGGCGGTGGCGGTCGCTCTCCTCCCCGGTCGGACCCGTGCAACGCGGCCAAGCTAGGAACTCCGGTGAGGTGCGGTACCGGTGCCACGCTCGCCCGCGCTATTGAACCTTACCCCTCGACGGGTCGTCCGGCGCGTCGGACTACGGTGTGTGGCGCGACGGAGTGCGCGGAAATGGCGTCGCGTCGCGAATATGCTCGAGCCGGAGCATCCAGCGCAGGATCCGTTCGACCCCGAGGCCGAAGCCGGCGTGCGGGATGTTCCCGTGACGTCGCAGGTCGAGATACCACTCGTACTCTTCGGGGTTCGCGCCGATCTCCTCGATCCGCTCGCGCAATCGCGGGAGGTTCGTCTCGCGGCACGACGCGCCGACGATCTCGCCGTACCCTTCCGGCGCGAGCAGGTCGGCCGCTTCGACCGTCCGCGGGTCGGCGGGCGTGCGCTCCATGTAGAACGCCTTCAGTTCCCGGGGATAGCGGGTGACGAAGATCGGGAGTCGCTCCTCGAGGGTCAGCACCCGCTCCTCGGCCGTAGCGAGGTCGCTGCCCCACCGGACCGGGAGCCCCTGTGCGGCGAGCTTCGCGATGGCGTCCGCGTACGAGAGTCGGGGGAACGGCGCTTGGATCCGGAGCATCTCCTCGGGGGCTCGACCGAGCGTCCGGAGCTCCGTGGGGCGTCGCTCGGCGACGGAGTGGCAGATCTGGACGACCATCCGCTCGATGAAATCCATGAGGCCCTCGAGGTCGCACCACGCGAGCTCGACCTCGAGGTGCTGGAACTCGGTGATGTGCCGGGGCGTCCGCGACTTCTCCGCACGGAACGACGGCGTGAGCGAGTAGACCCGTTCGTGCGGGGCGAGCATCGCCTCGAGGTAGAGCTGGGCGGTCTGGGAGAGGTACCCCGGACGTCCGAAGTAGTCGATCTGGAACGCCTCGGCGCCGCCTTCGGCGGGGTTCCCGGTGAGCACGGGCGGGGTCACTTCGAGGACGTCCTCGGTCGTGAGGAACTCCCGCGTCGCCCGGAGTACCTCGGCCTTGATCCGGAACGTCGCGACGTGCTCCGGCGAACGGATCACGAGGTGCCGTTTATCGAGGCGGAACTCCTCGGTCTGTTCCTGGAAGATCGGGAACGGAAGTCCGGCGTCGTGGATCGTGATCGTGCTCGCCCTCACTTCGCGGCCGCCCGGCGCCCTCGGGTCGTTCGCCACCGTGCCCTCGACCTCGATCGCTCCCTCGACCTGGACGTGCTCGGCCGCATCGAACGCCTCGGCGCCGAGCGTGTCCTTCTTGCCGGTGACCTGGACCGTCCCCGAGCGGTCCCGGAGGAGGAGGAAGAGGATCCCTCCCGACGAGCGGGAGTTCCGGACCCATCCCCGGACCCGCACCGTCGTGCCGACCGCCTCCGGAGCGAAGACGCGGGAGATCGAGGCGATCTCGGGCGCGGTCACTGATACTCACGCCACTTGTATCCGCACTTCGTGCACTCGAAGATCCGGGTCTCGGGCTCGTCAGAGCCGCGCGTCTGGCGCAGCACCCAATAGGCCTTCGAGTTGCCGCACTTCGCGCAGAGCTCGTCGGCGGTCGGGAGCGTCACCGTCTTCGTGTCGACAACGGCCATCTCCCGCCCTTCCGGCGTCGAGCGGCCGACCTCGACGCCTCGGCCGAGCGGCACCTTCCGGCCGCACGAGGAGCACTTCCAGACCCCGGCGGCGCGGTCCGGACGCATGAGGCGCTTGCAATGGGGACAGAACATGGAGGCCGATATCACCGGGAGGACCGTATTTAAGGATGGGCGGCCGGATCAGCCGATCAACTGGTCGGCGGTGCCCGCGCTCGAGGGGGGCGAGGCCGCCGGAGCGACGCTCAGGGGGAGCGGCGACGATTTCGCTCCCGGTGACACGAGCTGGCGCACATGCTCGACGCGCCGCGAGAGGTCCTCCTTCGTCCCGATGTCGTGACGCACGTAGTACTCCCCGCGGACGTGCCGGAGCGCGGCCTCGACCCGCGTACCCGCTTCGTGGATCGCGCTCGCCTCGCCGACCAGCGCAACCCCGCGAGAGGAGCCGAGACGCACCGCGCCGGGGCCCGCGGCCTCGACCGAGCCGTAGAAGACGTGCACCCCCTCGTCCTCGATCGCGGTGGTGTCGAGCTCGAGCATCCCGCCCGGTTTCGGTCGGTCCCCGTAGCCCGGAGGTACGAGGTACTTGACGACGGTCGACCGGAGTCGGAAGCGCACGAGGTTCGGGTCGACCCGTCCCGTCGCGACGCCGTGGAGGAACTCCGCGAAGTTCCCCTCCTCGTACAGCGTGAGCGCGTTGATCCCTTCCGGGTCCCCGAGCCGGGCGTTGTACTCGACGAGGCGCGGGCCCCGCGCCGTGAGCATGAATCCCCCGTAGAGGATCCCGCGGTACGAGACTCCGTCCGCCCGCAGTCCCTCGGCGGTGCGCTTGAGGATGTCGACCGCGGCGTCCCGGTCCGCCTTGGGGAGGAACGGCAGGAGGTGGTCGCGCTGGGAGTACGAGCCCATCCCGCCGGTGTTCCGGCCGCGGTCGCCCTCGAGCGCCCGCTTAAAATCCTGGACCGCGGGCATCGGGTAGATTCCGCTGTCGGTGACGAACGCCATCTGGCTGAACTCCTCGCCCTCGAGCTTCTCCTCGATCAGGACCTGTCCGCCCTGCAGGAGGAGCGATTTCGCGTACGTCGCTCCCTCCTTCGGTTCCGCGAAATCGGCGCCCTGCACCCAGACGCCCTTGCCCGCGGTGAGGCCATCCGGCTTCACGACGAACGCTCCGCCGATCTCGGCGACCGCTCGATCGACCTCGTCGACCGTCGCGGCACCGATGACCTTCGGCGAGGCGTCGATCCCGTGCCGAGC
Source organism: Thermoplasmata archaeon (assembly GCA_049585415.1). Taxonomy (GTDB): domain Archaea; phylum Thermoplasmatota; class Thermoplasmata; order Lutacidiplasmatales; family UBA184; genus Lutacidiplasma. The sequence goes on from JBAUZT010000005.1 coordinate 26,093, forward strand.
GAGGAATTCTCGGGTGTAGAGCTTGGACGTCTCGAGCCGGGCGCCGTCCCTCGAGGGGCCGACGGTCGGGATCTCGGCGGCCCGCAGCGCATCGGCGACTCCCGCGGCGAGCGGCGCCTCCGGGCCGATGACCGCGACCGCCGCGCGCTCCTGGCGAGCGAACGCGACGACCCGGGGCCCGTCGTTCGGGTCCACGCGGAGCGCGGCGACCGCGATCCGGTCGATCCCGGGGTTCGCGTTCGTGCTCGCGGCGAGGATCTCCGCGCCCGCGCGTTCGAGCGTCGCGGCGATCGCGTGCTCTCGCGCTCCACCGCCGACGACCAGGAATCGCATACGGGTCGCCTCCCCGGAGGTGGCGAGAGTTAAATGGGCGTCGGGCCGCCCGACCGCCGGCGAGCGTTCGCTCCCGCCACCCTTAAGAACCGAGCGAAGGTGGCCCGACCCCCGGAGCCTTCGATGGAGCTACGCGTCGTCGAGAAATCCAACGAGCTGTTGCGCGTGGAGCTTCCGCGGGGCGAAGAGACGCTCCTGATCCCGCTGGTCGAAGCGCTCCAGAAGGAAGAGAAGGTCGTCGAGGCGCGGTACTATCTCGGCCATCCGTATCTCGAGCGGCCGACGCTCGTCGTGAAGACCAAGGGAGAGAAGCCCCAGCAGGTCCTGAAGCGGGTCTTGAAGGACCTCGCCGACCTCTACGGCGACCTCCTGACCGACTTCGAGAAGAAGGCGGACAAGGTCAAGGCGTAGCGAGGGCGCCCACGCGATGCTGAAGGAGTGCGCCCAACACGGGTACTTCCGCGCGGAGACGTGCCCGGTCTGCGGGCAGCCCGGTCGGTTCCTCATGAACGACCGCGAGCTCGACCACCTCGGCCGGATCCTCACGGGGATCCTCCGCCACTTCCCGGACCGCTACCAGCTCACGGTGGACGAGCGGGGGTGGATCTCCCTGCCGCAGATTGTCCGCGCGATCTCCCAGAAGCATCCCCCCTATCACTGGCTCCGCACCCAGCACCTGGTCGCGATCGCCGAGACCGACCCGAAGGGACGGTACGAGGTCCGGGACGACCGGATCCGCGCGACGTACGCCCACACGATCGAGGTCGAGCTCGACCTGCCGACCGAGAACATCCCGGACCAGCTGTTCTATCCGGTCACCGAGGAGGAGTCCGCGATCGTCCTCGAGGTCGGTCTGAAGCCGTCGGACCGGAAGAAGGTCCACCTTTCGAAGACCGCGCGCGACGCGCACTCCGCGGGCTCGGTACGGACTCCCCAGCCGGTGATCCTCGAGGTCGATGCCCACCGCGCCCGCGCGGACGGGATCGTGATCATGCAAGCCGGAAAGACCGTCTTCCTCGTCGACCGGGTCCCCCCCGAGTACCTCCACCGCATCGAGTTCACTCCCCCGGCGGACGAAGCGCCCGCCGCGGGCAACGACTAGTGCCGCACCCACAAACATCGTTTGACCTTGTGGACGGGCGCTGAGTGTTTGGCGTTGAGCTCGCGCATCGCCATCTGAATGGCGGCTCCCAAGGGCCGCCACTCTCGGAAGTCCGACCCCGTCAGGGCCATCTGACGGATCGAGCGGAAGTGGGTCTCGATCGGGTTCATGTGCGAGGAGTTCGTCGGGATCGGCACGAGGGAGATCTTCAGCCGTCGGGCCTCTCTCAGCGCCTCCGGGGTCGTGTGCGTGGAGAGGTTGTCCTGGATCAGGAAGATCCGTTCGTCCGGGGGATACCACCGCCGCACGTAGCGCAGGAACCTCACCCAGTTCGTTCCGCTCTTCCTCGGCGAGAGATACCCTCGCAGGACCTTGTGGAAGTAGTCGTACATCCCCATCAGGTGGCGGACTCCCATCGTCCGCTTGTAGGTCGCACGGACTCGGTCGGGGTGCCCCGACCGAGCCCACGTGCGACCTCCGTACGGCTTGAGGGAGATCGGACCCATCTCGTCGACCGCCACCACGATCGGAGGGTTGTGCTCGCGGTTCATGAGGGCCCTCAGCCGCTTCACTTTCTCTCGGAACTTGGGGTCCTTGCTCTGCTTCCAGGTCTTCACGGCCTGGAAGGAGACCGCTTCCTCGTGGAGGATCTCTCGCAACCGCTCCTTCGAGATTGACTCGACGATCCCGAACATCACCGCCGAGCTCTGCAGCCGCTCGAGCGTCCACGGGCCGAAGGCGTACCCGTGGTCCTTCGGAGGGGAGAGCGCGAGGTCCACCAGGGCTTGGCGAATGGGCCGAGTGAAGGTGGGTGGGCGGCCGCCCGCCCGATTCGGGTAGAGGGCGTCCCGTCCTATTCGATCGAAGTCCTTGATGACCCGACGGACCCACGCCTCGCTCCAGAAGACCATGGCCGCGATCTTCGGCGGAGAGAACCCTTGGTTGGAGTGCAGCACCACCTGAGCCCGTCGCATGACGGTCGGGTCCCGGGTGCGGTTCATCAGGCGGTTGATCGACTCTCCTTCCTCCGCCGGGAGGTCACGGACGCGCAGCATCGAGGAAGGGGTGAACCCCTTCCCCGGGAAAGTACTTTCGTCGGACGCTCAGGAATTCCTACAGTCGGTTTCCGGTCGCGGCACTAGACTCCGCCGTCCTCCGCGACGTCCGACTCGTACTCGGTCGAGACGTAGATCTCGATCGTCACGTGGCTGGACGCCGGCAGCGGGTTCGAGAACACGAAGTAGTACATGTCGGTGTATTCCGCGGCGAAGACGATCGGCCCCGCCCAGTTCGGGGTGTTGTTCCACTGGGTACCCGGGTTCCCCGTGCCGTTGGTGAACCACGACCACTCACTCGAGTTGTAGATCGCGACCGCGATGTTCATCCCGGGAGGGGTCACCGCGCTGTAGTTGCCCTGGATGTAGTCCCCGCCCGTGATGTTCCCCGAGAGGACCGTGTAGTTCCCGGGGCCGAGGACGTACGTCCCGGAGGTCGTGAGCGGGTCCGTTACCACCGGAGCCCCCGAGAGCGCGGCGGAGATGAGGGCGTAGGCGAGCAGGACGACGACCGCGATCACGATCAACGAACGGAACGTCGAAGTGAGCGCGATCCGGCGGCGCACGCGCTTCGGCGCCCGCTCGATCTCGCCGGCCCGTACGGGTCGGTCGGCGCCGCAGATCGGGCAGACCTTGGCCTCCGGTGGGAAGGCGCCGCCGCAGAAGCTGCACGAGCCCCACGTCACGGAGGAAGGCGGCTCGAGGTTCGGCACGTCGAGGCGACGACCCGGAGGGTATCTTTTCTGCTTTCGTACGAACCCGGGAGGCCCCGAGGGTCCCGCGGGCGGGCTAGCCCTTTCTCTTGCCCGTTCCGAGGTTGAGGAGCACGTTCTTACGTCGCGTGAACGGCTCGAGCGCGCGCTGTCCCTGTTCGAAACCGAGCCCGCTGCCCTTCACGCCGGCGAACGGGGACTGGGGGAACGTCATCGGCGCCTCGTTCACGACGACCATGCCCGCCTCGATCCGGCGGGCGAGGGTGTGGGCGGTCGAAAGGTCGCGCGTCCAGAGCGCCGCCAACAGTCCGTAGGAAGTGTCGTTCGCCATCCGTACCGCCTCGTCGACGTCGGAGAACGACGCGACGGAGAGGACGGGGCCGAAGACCTCCTCTCGGGCCGCCTTGGCCGAGTCCGGCAGGTCCGCGAGGATGGTCGGGCGCACGAAGTTTCCTGCCCCGAGACGGCCCTCGGTCACCTTCGAGCCGCCGGTGACGACCGTGCCGCCGTTCGCGCGCGCGTCGTCCACGAACCCGAGAACATGCTCGGCGTGCTCCTTCGAGACGAGCGGCCCCATCTCCACGCCGTCCTCGAGCCCCGGACCGAGCCGGAGCGCTTCCGCGATCCCGCGAACCTTCTCGAGGAGCGGGACGCGGAGGCTCTCGTGCACGATCAGGCGGGACGCTGCCCAGCACATCTGACCGGCGTTCCCGAAGATCCCGTAGCCGATCGATTTCGCGGCGCGATCGACATCCGCATCGCCCAGGACGACCACCGGACCCTTTCCGCCCAGCTCCATCGTGGCCGGAACAAGGCGGCGCGCGGCGAGCTCCGCGATCCGAACCCCGACCTCGCCGCTCCCGGTGAACGTGACGGAACGGCATCGGGGGTCGTCGACGAGCGCTTCGCCGACTTCCCCGCCGCTCCCGCTTAGGACGTTGAGGATCCCGTCGGGGATCCCGGCCTCCTTCGCCAGCCGGGCGAAAGCGAGGGCGGTGAGCGGCGTCAAGCTGGCCGGTTTCAGGACCGCCGCATTGCCGGCAGCGAGCGCCGGCGCGAGCGAACGGACCGAAAGGACGAGCGGGTAGTTCCACGGAGCGATATGGACCGTGACCCCGAGCGGCTCGCGAAGGGTGTAATCGAGCCGCGGACCCGGGACGGGGATCGTTTCGCCCTCGACCTTGTCCGCGAGGCCCGCGAAGTACTCGAGGGTGCGGACCACGTAGCCGAGGTCCCCACGCGACTCCCGGAGCGGCTTACCGACGTTCAATGTCTCGAGGCGCGCGAGCGATTCCGCCTGCGCTTCCACGAGGCCGGCCAGCTTCTGCAGCGCGCGGCCCCGCCGCGCGCCGTCGTCGCCCGCCCAACCGGACTCCCGGAACGCTCGGTCGGCCGCTTCCATCGCCGCGTGGGCGTCGTCGCGGGAGGCGACCGCGGTGATCGCCACGGGCGAGTTGGTCGCGGGGTCGAGGATCTCGCGGCGGGTCCCCTTCGTGCCCGGGGTCTCGCGTCCGCCGATGAACAGTTCGAACGAGCACGGGGTCGCCGCCGACATGCTTCGGTCGGTCAGGCCCGGACGCCCACTTAGCGGTTCGGAGGGGCTACCGGTCGAGCGCGTACGACCGGCCCTTCCAGGTGACGGGCCGGTCGCGCAGCCCCCGGCCGAGCGAGGTGGCCGTCAGGACGATGTACCACGCGACGGCGACCGGATAGAGGAGACCGTAGACCGCCGGCGCACCGACGGCGCGGGAGAACGCGACGTGTTTGCCGAACAACGCGACGTAGAGGACCGCCCCGACGCCCGCAAGGAGCCCGCTCCCGACCGCGACCCCGAGGGGCAGAAGACCGAGGGGCAAGAGAAAGAATCCCACCATGATTGCGATGTTACCCGTCTGGCGTGCGGCGGAGAATTCGACGCCGTGCGAATTTTTGAGGAGCCCCTCGAACATCTCGTGCCGGTCACGATACATCCGGGTTCGACCGAGCGCCGGTGTCCACGCGAACCGGAGGCGAAGCCCCGCATCGCGGTACCGGCGGGCGATCGCGACGTCCTCCACCAATCGTTCCCGAACGGCGGCGTGGCCCCCGGTCGCCTCGTACGCCTTCCTCGGGGTGAGCCAGAACTGTCCGTTCGCCATCGGGGCCCGCGGACGGGCCCGCTTCATGTGCGGCGGCCGGTAGGACATCAGCACTCGCTGGATGAACATCGGGAGGATGAGCCGCTCCCAGAATCCGACCATCTCGACCTGGACCCCCACGCTCCCGAGGTCGAGCCGCTCCCGGTTCGCCCACGTCAGGACCGTCCGCACGGCCGCGGGGTGCGTCCGCACGTCCGCGTCGAGGAACAGCAACCAAGGCCCGTCGGTCGCGCGGGCGCCGGTCCAGCACGCCCAACTCTTCCCGACCCAGCCGGGAGGGAGCGGCGGCTCGTCCAGTCGACGAACTCGCGGCGCGCGCGCGTCGATCACCGCGCGCGTGCCGTCGGTCGAACCCCCCTCCACGACCACGATCTCGAGGTCGGGGTAATCCTGCGCGAGCAGGGCGTCCAGCGTGGGGCCGAGGTCGTCGGCCTCGTTCCGGGCGGCGATGACGACGCTCACCTTCCCGAACGACGTCGTCGCGGGGTCCGGGGCGTCGGGTCCGAACCGGGTCAGCTGGTACGCGAGAACGATCGCCACGCCCTGGTAGAGCAGGACCGCGACCGCTCCGAGCAGGAGGAGCAGCGTGATCCCGAGGGCCAGCATCGATTTCGCTAGACGGTCGTTTATAAAGCCCTCCCCGCTCCCGGCCCCGAGCGGGCCGGCGATGGAGACCGTCGAGCATCCGAGGGTCCGGCCGGGGGTACTCGAGGACCGGGTCTACCAGGAACGCATCGCCGCGACCGCGGTCGCCCACAACACGCTCGTCGTGCTCCCCACCGGGCTCGGCAAGACGGCGATCGCCCTTCGCGTCATCGCGGAGTTCCTGCTCCGCGAACCGACGAAGTCGATCCTCTTCCTCGCCCCGACGCGACCGCTCGTGGTCCAGCACGCCAAGAGCGTCTCGACCTCCCTCTTCGCGCCGGAACCGCTCACGCTCACCGGGGCGATCGCCCCCGAGCGGAGGGGCGACCTCTTGCGACCTCCGCAGGTCGTCGTCGCGACGCCCCAGGTCATCGCGAACGACCTCGCCGAGGGAGCGTTTCCCCTCGAGACGTTCTCTCTCCTCGTGTTCGACGAAGCCCACCGGGCCGTCGGGGACTACCCTTACGTGGCGATCGGACAGGCGAACCGCGACGGCCCGAACTCCCGCGTCCTCGCGATGACGGCGTCGCCCGGCGGCAGCCTCCCACGGATCCGCGAGGTGTGGAACCACCTCGGAATCGACCGGTTCGAATACCGCACGGACCGGTCGCCGGACGTCCTGCCGTACATCCACGGGATCGGGGTCGAGACGGTTCCGATCGCGATGCCCGCGGAGGTCCAAGACCTCGCGATCCGGCTCCGGGCCGCCGTCCAGCGGCCGCTGGATACCCTGCGCCAGCTCGACCTGGTCCCGCCCGGCGAGGTCGGCCGCCGAACCCTCCTGGACGTCGGCGCCGTTCTCCACCGCGCGATCGAGGGCGAGCGCACGAGTGGCAGCTCGACCCCGAACCTCTGGAAGGCGGTCACCGCCCAGGCGACGGCGATGAAGGCGCTGCACGCGCTCGAACTGATCGAGAGCCAGGGCGTCGACTCGTTACGGGAGTTCTTGAAACGCCAGACTCCGCTCGCCGGAAAACGGATGACCCCGGCGCAGCGGGCCTTCCTATCGGACCCGGATGTGGTGGAGGTGCAACGCCGGTTGGCGAGCCTCACGCTCGAGCACCCGAAGATCCAGAAGACCGTGGAGATCGTCGCGGGGGAGCTCCGGGGAAAGCCGTCGGCTCGGGTCATCGTCTTCGGGCAGTACCGCGACACGGTCGACCGCCTGGTCACCGCGCTCGAATCGCTCGGCGACCCCGGCGTCCGCCCGGCGCGCTTCGTGGGCCAGGCGACCCACGGGGACGACGTCGGGCTGAACCAGCGCGAGCAGGTCCGGATCCTGGACGCGTTCCGGTTGGGCACCGTGAACTGCTTGGTCGCGACCTCGGTCGCCGAAGAGGGCCTCGACATTCCGGCGACGGACCTCGTCGTCTTCTACGAACCGATCCCCGACGTGATCCGCACGATCCAGCGCCGAGGAAGAACGGGTCGCGCTCGCACGGGCCGCGTCCTCGTGCTGGTCGCCGAGGGGACGCGCGATGAGGGCCTCAACCGGGCGTCGTCCGCCCGAGAGAAACGGATGCACCGCATGCTCGAGCAGGTGGAAGCGGACGCGCTGGCGGGGCGAGGCCTTGCCCCTCCTCGCCCGAAGACCGTGCAACAGACCCTCGGGTGAAGGGCCTAACGACCCGTGCTCCCGAAACCGCCCGAGCGGCCGGGGACCGCGCGCACCTTGCCGGCACGGAGGCGCGTCGGAAGGTCCTCGACGAGACGGACCTGGCCGATCCGGTCCCCCGCATGGACCGCGTAGCTGCCGTCGAACAGGTACGTCATCGGCACGCGAACTTCCCCCGAGTAGTCCCGGTCGATCGTGCCGGGCGCGTTCACCATCAGCACGCCCCGAGAGCTGAGCCCGCTCCGCGGACGGACCTCGAGGAACGTCCCCGGAGGGCACCGGACCCGAAGGCCGGTGCGGACGAGCATGACGCGACCCCGGACGAGCTCGACCGCCTCCGCGGCCTCGAGGTCGAAGCACGCCGAGCCCGGGGTCGCGCGGGCCGGGATCCGGGTGCTCGAGGACCCGTCCATCGCTTCCACGACGACCGTGCGGGCCGCGCGCGCCACGGCGGCCGGGAGCCGGGCACTCACTTTAGTTTGCTTCCCGGGAGGACGTCGGGAGCGCGGCACCCTCGTCCGTCACGGCGCCTTCGGTCGACAGCCAGCGGGCGACCAGCCGGCCTTCGGCCCGGCGGAGGACCTTCCCCAGGCCGGGCGGGCTACGGCCGGTCTGCCGGGCGAGGCGGCTCAAGGTGATCCGACGGGGGACCGCGAAGTAGCCGAGCACCCACGCCCGCGCGAGGAGCTTCCCCTGGAGGGGGGTCAACACGGCCGGCGCGCCCTCCGCCGCGAACGGCCGGCCCGATGCTCGAAGGATCTTGTACGGGAACTCCTCGCGGTCGAGCCGTTTCAGCACGCGGCGGAGCGCGCGCTCCTCACCCCGGAACGACGCGACGACCTTCTCGGCGTTGAGGCGGAACGGCGCGGTCGGGGAGATCTCCCCGCCCGCGAGGGAGAGGAGACGACGGAGGCGCTCCGGATTCCGCTGCCGCACGAGGAGGATGTAGTCGCGCGTGCGCGGGCGTCGTTCGACCAGCTCGAAGCTCTCGAGCCCATACATCGACCGGATCCGGCGGGACTCGCGCTCGAGCTCGCTCGCGGTCCGCAGCGGTCCGCGCCGTCGCACCCGCAGCAGCTGCAGCCGCCAGCCCTGCTCGAGGCGCAACGTCTCGAGCAGCTCGATCTCCTCGTACCGGCCAAAGAGTCCCGGCGGGAGGATCCCGAGGAGCTCGAGGTCCTCGGAACGAAACTCGAGCGTGATCGATTGCATCGTCCGGCGGGCGAAGCGGGGGTTCCCATATGAACCCAAGCCTCGGGCGCTCGGTGGGTTAAATACGGCGGGCGGCTCGCTCGCCGCCGTGACGTTCCAGAACCTCGGGGAGTTCCTCTCCCGGCTCGAGGAGAGCGGCGACCTCGCGCGGGTCACGCGACCGGTCTCCCGGGACCTCGAGATCACCGAGATCACCCAGCGGACGCTCCGAGCGGACGGGCCGGCGCTCCTCTTCGAGAATGTCCAGGGCGCGACCATGCCCGTCGTGACGAACCTGCTCGGCTCGCCCCGGCGCATCGCGCTCGCGCTCGACGCCCCGGACGTCGAGGCGGTCGCCCTGCGGATCGGGCGCCTCGTGCATCTCCGTCCGCCGGCCGGCATCCTCGGTGCGGTGCGCGACCTCTCGGGGACGATCGAGACGCTCTCGACGCTCCGGTCGCTCGCGCCGAAGCGCGTGCGCTCGGGTCCGTGCCAGGAGGTCGAGGAGACGACCGTCAACCTGGACCGGATCCCGGTGCTGAAATGCTGGCCGAAGGACGGGGGCCGCACGATCACGTTCCCGGTCGTCATCACGTCGGACCCCGAAACGAAGGAGCCGCACACCGGCATCTACCGGCTCCAACAGTACGGCCCCGACACGCTCGGGATGCACGTCCAGACCCACCGGGTCGGCGCGAACAACTATCGCAAGTGGGCCGCCCGCGGCGAAAAGATGCCCGTCGCGGCCGTGATCGGGATCGACCCGGCGACGATCTTCGCCGGGCTCGCGCCGGTCCCCGAGGGCGTTTCCAACTTTGTCTTCGCGAGCTTCCTTCGGTCCGAGCCGCTCGAGCTCGTGCCGGCGAAAACGGTCGACCTCGAGGTTCCCGCGCAGGCGGAGATCGTGCTCGAAGGGTACGTCGACCCGACGGAGCGGAAGGTCGAGGGCCCGTTCGGGGACCACACCGGTTACTACTCGGCTCCCGAGCCGTTCCCCGTGTTCCACGTGACGCGCATCACCCACCGCGCGTCGCCCGTCTACCTCACGACCGTCACGGGGAAGCACCCGACCGAGGATGCGGTCCTCGGAAAGGCGGTCGAGCGGGTCTTCCTGCCCGTGCTCCGGATGGTGCTGCCCGAGCTCGTCGACATGAACCTTCCCGTCCCGGGCCTGTTCATCAACGTCGGGATCGTTTCGATTCACAAGTCCTTCCCGGACCACCCGCGAAAGGTGATGCATGCCCTGTGGGGGCTCGGTCAGATGATGTTCGTCCGCTACCTCATCGTCGTGGATGAGGACGTGAACGTCCACGACCTCTCGGAGGTGTTGTACCGCGTCGGTCTCCAGGCGGACCCGGCCCACGACCTCGAGCTCGCGCAGGGCCCGGTCGACCAGCTCTCGATCTCGAACCCGGTCCCGAACCTGGGCGGGAAGGTCGGGATCGACGCCACGCGCAAACGAGCTGAGGACGGCTTCCCGCGCCCGTGGCCCGAGGAGATCCACTCCGACCCCGAGGCCCTCCGTGCCGCGGAACAGACGATGCGGGAGGATCCGGCGCTCGCGCGACTGTGGGGCCGGCCGCCCCGGTGAACGCCGCCCCTTCGGCGCCCCGGTCACCCGCCCGCGAGCTCGGCCGGTTCCTCGAGATCCAGAATCTCGGGCTCAATCTCCCGTTCGCGCTCGCCTTCCTCTTCCTGGCGGCCAACGGTTGGCCGTCGCTCCCGACGGTCGTCCTCGTCGTGATCGCGTTCGTCGCGGCGCGGAACGCGGGCCACAGCTTCAATCGCTGGGCGGACCGGGAGATCGATGCGAGGAACCCGCGCACGCAAGGCCGTCTCCTCGCCGCGGGCCGAGCCTCCCCCGCGTTCGCCCTCGCGTTCTGTGCTACGAACGCGGCGATCCTGATCGTCGCGGCCTACTTCCTGAACCCCCTCGCGTTCATCCTCGCGCCGGTCGCCCTCGCGCTAATCTTCGGTTACAGCTACACGAAACGCGTCACCTCGTTCACGACCGCGTTCCTCGGGCTGGTCGAGGCGATCACGCCCGCAGCGGTCTACATCGCGGTCCGCGGGACCCTACCGTTCCCCGTGCTGCTCGCGGTCGGCGGGCTCCTCTGTTGGGGCACCGCGTTCGAGACGGTGCACAGCCTCGGCGACCTCGCGAGCGACCGGGAGCTCGGGCTCTACTCCCTGCCGGTCCGCATCGGCCCCGAGCGTTCGGCCCGACTCGTTCCCGTACTCCACGCGCTCGCGCTCGCGTTGCTCGCCCTCTTCGGCCTCGCGATCGGACTCACCCCCGCCTACTTCGTCGGACTCCTCGTCATGGCGCTCCTCGCGGCGGCGAGCGACCGGGCCCTCGTGCACCGGCCGACCGAGACCCGGATGCCGTTCTACCGGCACGCGTTGTTGGGGGCGATCTACCTCGTCGGGGTCGTGCTGGCCGTATTCTTGCCCCTCGGCCCGGTATGGATCGTGCACGGTATTCCCTAGTTCTCGGGGGCGAACGAGCTAAAGAGACGGCTCCGGTCACCCGATTCGGGTCCCATATGCCCCAAGTAATGATCGGCCTCTCGGCCCGCGACCACCGCACGACGAACGAGGTGTGGCGTCTCGCGAAGCGCCATCTCAACCCGGCGGTGCGTCGACGGATCGGCTGGCGGGGCCAGTCGAGCTTCCTGCGCCAATTGATCCTCTACGGATTCGAGAAGGCGAGCGAGAACCCCGCGGAGTTCCTCCGCGAAGTGCGGGATACGCACGACCCCTTGTTCGGGCGGCGCGGCCGCTCCGAGGCCGGCGCGGAACGACGCGAGGCCCTGCTCGTGAAATGGGAAGCGTTCTTCCCGCCGTCGGCGTCGAGTCGATCACGGAAGAAGGTCGCCCAGTCCGGCGCGGCGGACTGAAGGATACGGTCGAACGTCCGTGGCTCGCACGGTCGACCATCTGGTCGGACTCGCTCTGGTCGGGAAGGCCCGAGTGGGGCCGCTCGCGTTCCCCACTCCCGGATTGATCTCGAGTCCGGTTCCGGGGATCGAAACGACCGAGCTGGGCTTGCGCAGCGAGCCGTCGCCCGCCGGAACGCGCCACTTGACGCTCTTCGATACCCGGGCGAGCCTCGAGCTACACTTCCCGATCCTCGCCCCCGAGGTGATGGGGGCCCCCGGCGCGGCCGTTCCCGTCGGGGACGGCGCCGCCGTCGTGCACCCGCCGCTCTCGCCCGAGACCGCCGCGACCCCGCCCTCGATGCGGCCCGAGCTCCTCGTGCTCGGGAATGCCCGAGCGCTGTGGGCGGACGGCCGGGCGTTCATCACGTCGTTGCGCGACGTCCGCGAGGTCTACGGAGGCAACGCGGTGCTCTGGGCACCGCGCGTCGCGCTCCCCCATCGGGTGCCGCTTCTCGTCTACCTGGGCGTGGACCTCGTCGATACCACCGAGGGGTTGTTCGCCGCGACGCGAGGCGAGTATCTCGACCCGGTGTTCGGTCCGTTCGACCGAGCGGCGGCCATCGCCGAGACGCTGTGCGCCTGCCCCGCGTGCGCCTCCGGTGGGACCGGAGACCTTGCGGTCCATACCGTCCACGCGTATCGACGGGCGCTCATCGAGACACGCGCCGCGGCGCGGGCGGACCGCCTTCGGGAACTCGTGGAGGCGCGCCTGCCCGCGGAGCCCGCCCTCGCGGAGATGCTCCGTTACGCGGACCACGACCTCGGTTCGCTCCTCGACGAACGGACCCCGGTGACCCGGACCGGCTCGCACGACTACGTGATCCTCGAATCGCAACGGCGGCCCGAGATGGCGAGGTTCCGGCGGCGCCTCCTCGAGCGGTATCGCCCTCCCGCGTCGAAGACCGTGCTGTTGCTCGTCCCGTGCTCCCGGACCAAACCGTACCGCCACTCCCGCTCCCACCGTCGGTTCGCCTCCGCCTGGGAGGGGATGCGCGCGACGGAGCGACTGCACGTCGTATCGGTGAGCTCTCCGATCGGCCTGGTCCCGCGAGAGCTCGAGGACCTCCCGCCGGCGCGACACTACGACATTCCGGTAACGGGAGACTGGGTGGGCCCGGAGCGCGAGGCCGTCCTCGCCGGGCTTCGACACCTCCTCGCGAACGGTCAGTACCGGGCCGTGGTGGTCCATCTCGATCCGGAGGAGTACTCGTTCCTCCAACCTGCGCTACCGACCACGATCCCGGTCGCGTGGACGCTCGCGGACGACCGAACGACCTCGCCCGAGGCGATCCGCGAGCTTCGGGGAGCGCTCGCTACGGCGCTGGACGGCGAGGCCGCGGTCCCCGGCGGACCCCTCGCGGTCGTTCGAGAAGAGCTCCGGGAGGTCGCGAGTGTACAATTCGGCCGGGCGGCGGCGGATCGCCTGTTCGTTCCTCCCGTGCGGCTGGCCGGACGTCCGTGGTTCCAGCGACTGACGGATGGCCGGGCCGACCTCGCGACGTTGCGCGAAGAGCGAGGGCTCTTCCATCTCACGGTCGCGGGCGCCCGACGCCTCGTGCCCCATCCCCCGTTCGCGGTCGAGGTCGACCCCGCGCTCTCCCTCGAGGGGGACCTCTTCACGCCGGGGGTCCGGTCTGCGAACCGGGAGATCCGGGTGGGCGACAGCGTAGTGCTGCTCCGGAACGGCGCGCTCGCCGGGGTCGGGGAGGCCGCGTTGCCGGGGCGACTGATGACCGAGTTGAGCCACGGGCTCGCTGTGCGGGTCCGTCACCGCGAGCACGCGACGACCGACACCCCCATGACGGGGAAGGGACCTGACCCCGACCCGGGGCCGGTAGTCTAGCGGTGATGACGTCGCGCTTACAACGCGGAGATCGACGGTTCGAATCCGTCCCGGCCCACGGCCCGAACGTCGATGGCCAAGGGTTCGGTGCCCCTCGGCTCCGAGCCTCCGAACCTTAGTCACACGATCGTCGCGGTCGCATCGCTCTCACCAAAAATGACGGCGAGTTGAGGGGTCTTCAGAACGGATCGGGTCGCTATGTCTCCTTTCAGAATCCAGTATAAGTATCGTCACAGCTATCGAGGAAACGGGTGGGATCGCCGGATTTGATCGCCCCCGAAGGGACGCGGGCCGGTGCTGCGAGCGGACCCGTTCCGCATCGCACGCGTCGACGTCCGCGCTCGAATCGGCGAACCGTCGCGGTGCTGGCGGTCATAGCGTTGGTGTTCGGTGGGATGGTTCTCAACTTCGGCGTCACAGCCCCGGCGCTGACCCGGCCACAGGGTCCTGAGAACACCCCGCTCCTGGGATGCGGTTCGGCTTCGATCGGTTGTGACAATGCCGATTCAGCGACCGTTGCCTCCGCGATAACCCCCGACCTCACGGTGACCTCCAGCAACACGACCAACTTTGCCGGGTCTCCCACGCCTTTCCAGGCAGCCCTTCCGTTCGGGTTCACGGCTACGGGTTACACATGGTGGTGGGGAGATGGAAGTGTCAGCACCACCTCGACGGGAACCACATCGCACACGTACTCCTCGGCCGGAGTATACCTGGTGTATGCCCAGGCGACCGACTCCTCTGGCCTACTGCACGACAACCTTCGGGCGATCCTCCGTCACGTCGAAGTCTCTTCGGCGACCGGGGACGCTCTCGGAAACTACCCGGAAGTCGCCGGAGCGATCGTTGCGAACAGCTCTACGAACGTGAATGCGACAGCGACCATTCCAGCCGGAGGCGCGGTAACCGTAGAGAACTGGATCGCCTCGGGGCCGTCCAACCCGGACTGGTCGCTGGGAACGCCGGACTACTTTCTCTCGGCCAACGCCGGCCCATATGCTACCCCCTCTTCCTCCATCCTGAACTCTAGCGGAATCGATGGAGTTACGGTCTCCTTCTCTCCGACCACTCCCAACGGGAGCTACGCCCTGTCGTTCTCTGCTCCCAGTCTCGGCAAGGTGAACGGGACCAGCGCAACGGTTTGGGCGAACTTCACGTTCACGGTCTTCGTCTCGTCCGGGGCGGTGACCCCCCTCCCATCCATCCCCACTTCCCCTCACCCGGGTTCGTTGGCGGTGTATTACCAGTCGACTTTCAGCACGTGGGATTCGCAACTGGTCTACGACTCCATCGATGGGGGAATACTACAGAACGTTGTACAGAGCCTGCTCTTCCGAAACGTTTCTCACGACGGCTCAAGCCCGCAAGACCTCGTCCCGGATCTCGCGACGTGCGTACCCGGCTCCGTTCAGTGCTTCGACCTCTATGGGAACTACTTGGAAGACGCTCAGGGAGACTATACGTTCGTACTGAACCCCAACGCGACCTTCTACAATCCGACGACCGGAGGTCACGAGACGGTGTACCCCAACGACGTAGCGTTCTCGATCACTCGGGACTGCCTCCTTTCGAATTTTCTTACGGGAACCCAGGTCTTCAGCGCAGGGTACGACCTGTGCCAGTCTCTACTTCCGGGACCTTCCTCCTTGTCGAATCCATCAAACCAGAGCTGGGACGGCGGGGTTCACTATCCGTACAACAACACACCGGCGAACATCCTCTCCGCAATCGAGGTGAACAGTAGCTCCTTTTGTCCGCCTTCCAGCCCTATGCGAGACGGCATTCACGGTAACGGATGCGTCACCCTATTGACCTCTGGCTCCGGGTCCGAATGGCCGAACTTCCTCGATTTCGTTTCGACGGCATGGGGCTCGTCGGTCGTGAACTGTGACTTGGTCTCGGCGGCAGGATACGGCTTGCCGGGATGGGAAAACGGAATGACTTGCCTCGGCGCTCCGCCGGGGTCTGCCGGTAATTTGAACGGTGTACCCCCCAACAACGCGTGGGATGCCTCGATCACGTATCTCGCGAACACGGCGTACGACTCTCCTCTTCAGTGGGCTCTCAACGGCAGCGGCCCGTACTATGTTTCCCAGGTGATTCAAGGAGGGTCTGGCCCGACAACGGTGACTCTCGAGGCGAACCCGTACTGGGGGGGCACAACCTGCGAAGGAGGTCGACTGGCCGGTTGCTTGCCACCCGGAGACTTGGGTGGCCCTCCCCCGACGTTCATTCCCAAGGTCATCATCTATGCGAATGTCTCATCGGCGGTCGGCCTCGCCGCAGTTCGCGCAGGAAGCGCCGACCTAGTGGACCTCAACGCCTCGGAGATCCCGGCCCTCGACAACGCGCTGGAGAGCGGCCAAATCCAGGCGGCCGTCGTCCCGGGGATTGGCGTCGAGCCGCTGGGGATGAACCTCAACTACTCCACCACCGAAGCCGCAATGATCCTGGGCGCTCCGTCCACGTTGCCGTCGGACCTTCTCCAGGACATCAACCTCCGTCAATTCCTGATCAACGCGTACCCTTGGCAGACAGCGGAGACCGACTCGTGCATCGTCGGCGGAATCCAGCTCTGCCTGCAGTACGCTGGAGCGTTGCCGGCCTACATGACCGGTTTCATCCCCACGAACCTTAGTTGGCCGATGCCCAATCCAAGCTCCAACCCGAACGTCGTCGGTGGAGCCGCATGGTGGTGGGCGCTCGCGGACTCCGACGGCATCGTGAACGCGGCCTGTTCGGCCTCCCTGCCGTGCACTTTTCCGGTGCCTTCCGAGCAAGGAAATCCGACCTTGAGCGGTCCCCTAGCGGCGTGGGCGGCGAACGTGAAGACCCTCTCGGGCGGTGCCATCGTCCCAGAGCCCGTTCTGGTGCCGTTCTATCCTACCATCTACCTGAACGATACCGCCCCGCCCGGTCAAAGTGGTTTCGCGACCCAGTCGGATGGTTGGGCCCCCGACTTCTTCGATCCGTCCAATTACCTCAATCCGTTCTACGAGCCGGACCTCTCTTGGGGCTACTCGAACTCCTTCGCACCGGGACTGCTGCAGGCGAAGTACGAGAGTGCTTGTGCGGGGCCCGCAGCGTACCCCCAGGTCACCGAGAGCTGCCAAGGCACCGCCTACCGGGAGCTGCTCAGCCTCGCGAACGCCTCCGCGACCTGTGCCCCGCCCAGCTGCACTCTGAGCAGCCGCGAGCTTCTCTACCACGAAGCCGACCAACTCACCTACGGTCTCAGCCTCTATCTGCCGGTCGAACAGACCGCGGACGTGATTGGCGTCGCCCCGTGGATCGAGCTCTCGTCCCTCGCGTACGATCCGCTTTCGGGCAGCTTCGGGCTCATCGGCCAACCCTTCTTCGACATTCGCTATGCTTCGGTCGTACCGCCGGTCTATCCGCTCGAGGTAGGCGCCCTCGGAGGGTTTACTCCGGTGGGCCAGGTCCTTTCCAGCCAAGGAAGTCAGATCTCGGCAAGCGTCGCAACTCCTACCATTGAGACCGGTGAGAGCCTCCTCGTTCTCGTGAGCGTGGCCGGGGGCACGGGTGTCTATTTCTATGCTTGGCAGGGACTCCCCACGGGTTGTACCTCGGTGAACACCGGGGCCCTCGTCTGTCGACCGAACGGCACCGGCTCTTTCACCGTGTCGGTAACGGTCACGGATTCGGCCGGCGATCGGGGGACGAGCCCCCCCGAGAACGTGGAGGTGGTCGAAGGTCCCACGATATCGCGCTTCACCGTCTCCCCGGCCGCCATTCAACTCGGTGAGTCCGCCGAATTCTCGCTCGCGGCTACCGGAGGCATCGGAGGACTGCTCCTTTCGTACTCCGGATTGCCTCTCGGATGCGCTAGCGCGAATCGGTCGTCCTTGAGCTGCACACCAATGGCAGTGGGCACATTCACCGTCGTCGCGTTCGCGCGTGACTCCCTGGGCGTGGTGGCGATCGACAACACATCGCTAACGGTATCCTCTCCTGCTTCCGGCGCTATACCATCAAGCTCGAACAACCTCCTCTATCTCGCGATCGGGGTGAGCGTCGGCGGCATCGGAGGCGCCATCGGCTCGATCACGGTGGCATGGTGGCAATGGAAGCGGAAACCTCCTCCGAAGCCAGGGCCGTGATAGCTCGGCGCGGAATGTTTCCCCGTGCTGCGGTTGGAACCCGCTCTGGCATCGGTCGCTCCGGTCCCACCATCTCGACACTCGATCCGCCGGGCGGTTCGAACCCGTCCCGGCCCATCCCTCTCCCCCGCGCCCGGACCCACCCCTCGGTGACCGGGAGTTTAATCGAGAGAACACCCCTGACCCCCCCCGCATGTCCGCTGCATCCGAAGCGAGAGACGAGGCAAGGAAGGCGTTCGAGGAGGCGAGGGCCGGGATCCACAGAGGGTTCCGCGAGGCGGTGACCGCCGCACGGAAGGCCCGCCAAGCGGCGCTCGCGGCCGCGCGAGCGGCACACCGCAAAGCGCTCGCGGCCGCGCGAAAACTCTAGCGCCGTTCCCCGGGATCGTTCCAGAGCCTCCGGCTCCCTCAGTCGATCGGATTCGGGAATGACCGGTATCCCTCCCGGGATGGTGGACGAGGTGATTGCGGTGCTCCGAGGCTCCTCGGGACCCGTACGGAGACGGCCGCTCCTCGAGGAGCTCGAGCGGCGCGGCCATCGGATCTCCCTCGCGGGCCTCAACCGCACGCTCGAGCAGTGTCGGGCGGCCGGACTGACGATGGAGGGACCCGACGGGGTGCGCCTCAACCCGACCCCAGGGGTGCGTTCCTCGGGAAATACCGGTCATCTATCATACCTATAGAAGTTTGTATAGTCTAAATTGAAATTCTATATATGTCGCTCGCGCCCTTTTTCACTCGATGAGCGAAGAGAACCTCCCGGAGGAACCGGCGTCGCGCCGGGCGCCCTCCCGACCCCGCCGGGCGCGGGAACCGACCCCGTCCGATACCCCCTTGCGAGCCACGAGCGACACCCGTCCCCCCCGTCGCCTACTTCGGCGCGGGGACGATAACGCCTCTCGGGCTGCACCACCGTTCTCGGGCGTGCTCCTGGGTCGCCCTTCGGTAGCGACCGTGACCGTCGGCCCGCGAGAATCGTCCGAACATCTGTTCCGTCGGCTCCTCGGGGCGTACCTCGGCGGCGCCCGAGAGTTCATCGTGATCGAGCGACCCGAGGTGACGATCGGCACGCGCGAGGTCGTTCGCACGTTCTGCCGCCGCACGCGACAGCCCGAGGTGGTCTTCGAGGAGGGCGGGGTGATCCGGCTCCGCGACCTCGCGTACGAGACCCCGGTCCCGCTGCCCGAGCGCCTAACGCGGATGGGGCGGATCGTGCTCGCCTTTCACCGCGAGGCGGTCGAGAGCTGGTCGGAGCTGCCCCTCGGCGAGGACGACTACTGGGAGCGACGGGACGACGAGATCGACCGCGAGGCCTGGTACGTCCAGCGGCTCGCGGCGCTGCGTCTCCAGCTCGACCCGACCGGAGTGACGCTGCTCGGTCCCTGGACGATCGCCCGCAGCCTCGAGCGGATCGCCGACCACGCCACGGTCATCGGCGAGACGGGCCGCCGGATCGTCGAACTGCCCCGGGGCGGCGCGGCGCTCACGTCCCTCCAGCAGTTCCACCACCAGGCGATGGACCATCTCGAGGGCGTGCTCAACGCGCGGGACGACGCGGCAGCGAACGACCTCCTCGACATGGGCGAGGCGCTGCTCGTCTCGGGCCGCGCGCTCTCCGACCGGCTCCTCCCCGCGGTCGGTGGGGGCACGATGCCTCCCGCGACCGCCGCCGCCGTGACACGGATCCTCGAGTCCATCGGCCGGACGGTCGCCTACGCGCAGGATATCGCGCAGGTCGTGCTCGACCGCGCGATCCCGGTGACGTTCTCGGAGTCTCCCGCGGACGCGGACGAGCCGATCGCCTCGTGAACGACCGCGCACGGGGCCGGGCGAGCGGAACGGCTTAGAGCCCCGGCGGTTCGAGGGGACTTCCGCTGAACGGTCGGTCATGGCCGAACCCACTCCGAGCGCGCGCGTCGTGCTCTTCCGCCACGGTCCCGCGGAGCGCCGGGACCCGGCCCGCTGGCCGGACGACGCGCTGCGACCCTTGAGCCGTAAGGGCGTCCAACAGACCCGGCGGGCCGCTCGGGGACTCGCCCGTCAGGTCGAGCACGTGACCCGGGTCGCGTCGAGCCCCGCGGTGCGCGCCCGCCGGTCGGCCGAGATCCTCGGGGAGACCCTCGAGCCCCCGGTGCGGCCGCAGCTCTGGGCCGAGCTCGACCTCGGGACGACCGCGGCGGCGATCCTGCCGCGGCTGCGGCACGAGACCGGCGCCGGCCGCACGGTCGTGCTCGTCGGGCATGACCCGACCCTTTCCGAATTCCTCGGCCTCGCCCTCGCGGCCGAGAGCGTCGCGGTCGCGCGGCTCACGAAGGCGGGCGCCGCGTGCGTCGAGTTCCCGCGGTCCGTTCGACCGGGGTCGGGACGACTGGTCTGGCTGCTCACGCGGAGGCAGCTGGCCGTCGGGAGCGACTGACCGGCGGTCGAGCCGACAGGAGCGCGCGGCGCGGGGGAGCCGCGTAGAGCGGCGCGACCAGGCCGCGAACGTCCTCGTGGACTTTGTCCGGCATCCGGTTCGCGTCGACGCGGTGGAATCCGTACTCGGCGCCGACCCAGGCGAACTCCTTCGAGAGGCGGTCCTGGTAGGCGAAGAAGCTCTCGAAGAGGTCGCGGGAGAGCGAGAGGTCCATCCCCGACTCCCAGTAGTCGAGCGACCCGTACTTCGCGATCGCGCGGTGGAGCAGGATCTCGGGGCGTGCCTCGAGGAAGACCACCAGGTCCGGCTTCAAGGCGAACCCGTACAGCTGGCGGGCCCAGTCCCGCGACGCCCCCCGGACGACCGCGCGCGCCATGAGCGTGTAGATGTACCGGTCGGCGAGCACCGTGCTGCCGGCGGAGAGGGCGGGAACGATCTTGTTCTCGAGCTGGTCGGCGAAATCCACGGCGTAGAGCAGCGCCATCGTGGTCGTGCCGAGGGTGTGGCCCTGCTTCGCCTGGTCGATCTCTCCGGCGACCAGGTCGGAGCGACGGAGGCCGGTGTCGACGACCGCGTGGCCCTCCACCTCGAGCCACTCACGGAGGAGCGCCACCTCGGTCGTCCGGCCGGACCCGTCCGCGCCCTCGATGACGATCAGCTTCCCCGAGAGCGAATGCTCGGGGAGCCCGGGGAGACGGGTGCCGTACGTCCTATCCGTCATGCATCAGCCTCTCGGCCATGGGGAAGTTCTGGAGGATCGGCCGGACGAAGCCGCGCAGTTGTGCCTGGATCGACTCGACCGACCGGCTCGAGTCGATGACCGTGAACTCGTCCGTTCGGGCCATCCGCTCGTACTCCTGCTTCAGGCGCGTCTGGAACCGCTCGTAGCTGTCGTGCAGGTCGTCCGAGAGCCCGAGGTCCATCCCGGCCTCGTAGTAGTTGATCTTGAGACGCGAGGCGATCTTCCGCTGGAGCGTCACGGAGACCGGGACGCGGAAGTAGAAGACGCAGTCCGGTCGCGGGGCGAACGAGTAGATGTTCCGGACCCAGGCGGGGTCGCACCCCCGGGCCGCGTCCCGAACGAAGGCGGTGTAGGCGTAGCGGTCGCAGACGACCACGTACCCCGCGCGGAGCGGTGGGAGGATCTTCCGCTCGAACCGGTCGGCGAAGTCGGTAGCGTGGAGGAGCGAGAACGTCGTCGGGGTGAGGAGGTTCTTCTTCTTGCCGCGGCGGATCGTCGCCGACGTGAGCTCCGACGAGTTCCATTCGGTGAAAAAGACCCGATACCCTTGGGCCTGGAGCCACTTGCCGAGGAGCGCGGCCTGGGTCGATTTTCCGCTGCCGTCGAGCCCCTCGAAGACGAAGAGGCGTCCCGGGAACCCGTGGGTCGGGCTCGGCAGTTCAGGCATCACGGAAACGGACCTGCCGCTCGAACGTGCGCTCCATCGACCGGCGAACCCTATCCTCCCAGTGAGCGGGCAGGGTCGTAGCCGCCGGGGCGGAAAAGGCCACCGTGAGCGTTTTACCGCCGCCCCCGAGAGAGAAGCGAGGCCGCGCCGCGGAGGTCAGCTCGGCGATCTCGAGCACCGACCCGAGCCGACGGGCCGTTTCGAGGTCGGGGGCCCGGATGATCGGGAGGAACCCCTTCTTCCAGGCGGACGGGAGACCCTCGCCCTCGTGCATCCGCGCGGCCATCGAGGCGAGCAGCACTTCCCGCTGGTCGAGGCCCCAGATCGGGTAGTTCTGGATCAGGTAGGCGGAATGGTGGGCGTGTCGCCAGAGGTCGATGGAGGCGCCGCTGTCGTGCATCCACGCGGCCACCCGGAGGGCGAGCCCTTCGCTCCGTCCCCATTCGTACTCGGCCGCGAGCACGTCGAAGAGACCGAGGGCGGTATCCGCGACCTCGCGCCCGTGGTCGAGGTGGAACGAGAACGACTCCGCGGCCGCCCCCGCGGACCGTTCCGCGAGCTGCTCCGCCGGCACCGGCAGCTTGGCCCCGATCGCCTCGAGGGCGAGCCCTTCACGGATCCCCGTTCCGGCGACCACGATCCGGCCCGCGCCGGTGGCGCGGATCAGCTCCCCGAGCACGACGATCCCCGCGACGACCACGTCCGCGCGGTCCGTGCCGATCCCGGGGATCGCGCGACGTTTCTCGGCCGGCATCTCGCCGAGGAGCTCGCCCAGCGCGTCGAGGTCGTGATCCCAGAGCGGGTAGCCGTGGACGCGCTCGATCGGATAGTCCCGGAACTCGATCGCGGCGCGCGCAAGGGACCGTAGGGTTCCTCCGACGCCGAAGACCCGGTACTTCCGGCCACCAAACGCGTCGAGGACCGAGCCCAGGGTGTCCCGGACGTGCTCCCGAAGCTCGTCGATCTCCCGTCGTTTCGGGGGGTCGTGGTCGAGGAATCGCTGCGAGAGTCGCAGCACGCCGAGCGGGACGCTGACCGAGTTCCGCAGCTGACCCGCGCGGACCTCCGCGATCTGCATCGAACCCCCTCCGAGGTCGCAGACCAGGTCGTTCTCGAGCTCCCACGCTCCGGCGACCCCGAGGTACGCGTAGCGAGCCTCCTCCGCACCCGAAATGATCCGTAACAGGATGCCGGTCGAGCGCTCGACCTGGCGGACGAACTCGGCGCCGTTCGGCGCGTCCCGGACCGCGCTCGTCGCGACCGCGATCGTTCGGGAGAGCTCGAGGGAGCGGATCGAGAGCGCGAACCGCTCGACCGCGGCGATCCCTCGCTGGATCGCGGCGGCGCTCAAACGACCGTCCGGTCCGGTGCCGAGCCCGAGCCGGGGCGACTCCTTGGTCTCGTAGATCGCCCGTACGCTCCCCGACCCCGACGCCGCGAAGGCGACGAACCGCGCGGTGTTGGACCCGACGTCGATCACCCCGATCGACCGACCCGGCCGGGGTCGCGTCGACTCGGTCGGCCGGTGGATTTCGACCGATCGGGAGCGGTCCACGGCCCCCCAGACGGGGCGGCCCTAATAGAAGTGCGCGCGTGCGAGACCGCCCGAACCGAGGACTTACTAAGCTCGGGGGGTCCCGGACCCGGGAGAGCCGATGGGGGTCGCGGCGGGCGGACGCACACGGCTCCGACCGTCGACCCTGGCCAACGAGCTCGACCGACTCCTCTCGGAGGTCGCCGGCTCCGTCGACGACGTGGTGGCCCACTCCCATCCCTCCGCCGAGAGCCTCCACCAGCTCCACCGGGAGATGCGCCGTCTCCGGCACGCCCTCGGGATCTGGGAGCGGTTGCTCACGAGCCGCGACCGGACGCTGGTCGCCCCGCTCGACCTCCGACTGAAGCGCCTCGCACGGTTGGTCGGTCGGGTCCGCGACCGGGACGTGATGATCGAGCTCATCGAGGGGGGGACGCTACCGCGCCCGTCCCGCCGGGACGCGTGGGCGATCGCGCGGTTGCGCGCGCGCCTTCGCGACGATGCCCGCACCGGGCGCGAGTTGCTCCGGGTCTACTTGCGGAGCGAGCGGGACGCGCACCTGTTCGAGGGGCTCCGGGAGAGCGTCGAGTTCGTCCCTCGCGCCGACGCCGGCCCCCAGCTGAGCGCGGTCCTCGAGCGAGAACAGACGCGGCGACGCTCGGACGTGCGGGCCGCCCACCGTCGGGCGCGCAAGCGACCGAGTTCGAATCGTCTCCACCAGCTGCGCATCCAGGTCCGTAGGCTCCGACACCTGGGGGAAGTGCGCCGCCGCCTCAATCCGGCACTTCGGGAACCGTTCCCGACGCCGGCGCGCCGTCTCCAAACGCGGCTCGGACGGTTGCACGACCTCGACCTCGTCCTCGCCGGCCTCGACGACGACCTCCGCTCGACCGAGTGGGGACGAGCGCTCAAGAAGGAGCGTCGCCGCGTCCGCTCCTCGGTCCGGCGTGCGCTCTATGCCTATCGGTGGCCGAAGCCCAGCGCGCCCCACGTC
This sequence comes from Thermoplasmata archaeon, assembly GCA_049585415.1. Classification (GTDB taxonomy): domain Archaea; phylum Thermoplasmatota; class Thermoplasmata; order Lutacidiplasmatales; family UBA184; genus Lutacidiplasma. The sequence continues at coordinate 50,144 of JBAUZT010000005.1, forward strand.
GCTCCCCCCGCCCGAGTGGCAGGCTCTTAGGTGGAGCGAAGCTACCCGCGCCGTGCCGTTCACGGCCCGAAACGATCTTGCCGGGGGACTGCGCGTCGCGCTCGGGGAGTCCGGCGCGGTCGGCGCCACGGTGCGCCAGCTCGCGGCGCGACTGGACGACCGCCCCGAGAGGGTCGAACGGGCGCTGACCGGACTCGAAGAGCGCGGCGACGTGTTGCGGATGGGCCGGGGCCTCTACGTCCTGCGTGATTTCGAGCGGCTCGAGGAGCGGACCGACTTCGTCGACCCGCGCGCGTTCGTGGAACGGTTCGTCCGCGAGAACGGACTCGAGCTCGGCCGCTACGGGGGACCGATCACGTTCCGGTCCAACGAGACGCTCCCCATCCACCGATGGTGGCCGTACGTCCAAGGGTACTCGGCGGAGTTCGTCCACGGAGTGCTGGTCGCCGCCGACCTTCCCCCGGACGCGACGGTGCTCGACCCGTTCGCCGGTAGCGGCACCACCCTCGTCGAAACGCGTCGGGTCGGCGCGCAAGCGCTCGGGAGCGAGCTGCTCGCTCCGGCCGTGCTCGCGGCCCGGGTGAAGACCCACTTCGAGCTGTCCCCCCGGAGACTTCGCTCGGGCGCTCGTCGGCTCCTCGACCGGGCGCGTCGGCGGCGGGACGGCCCCCTGCCGTTCCTCCGCGAAACGCGCCGCCAGTTCGACCGCGAGGCGCTCTCCCAGCTGAGCCGGTTGCGTGACGCACTCCCTACTGCGGACGGCCCGCTCGAGGACGCGCTACGGCTCGCGTTCGGGCGGATCCTGATCCCGTCGAGCCGGCTCCATCGGTCCCCCTGCCTCGGCTACGATCGTCGCCCGCACCCGGAGGGCCCGGAACCGTTCGAACGTTACCTCTCGGCGGTCGAAGAGATGGCGGACGACCTCGAGGGCCTTCGAAAGGAGCGGGCCTCCTGGGGACCGCGGGCTCGGGTCGTGGAAGGGGACGCTCGAACGGTGGCGTGGCCCCGGGGCTCGGTCGACCTCGCGGTGACGAGCCCGCCGTACGTCAACGGCATGGACTACGTCATGAACTACAAGGTCGACCTCGCCTGGCTCGGCTACGCGCATTCGTACGCGGACCTCGCACGGCTGCGCAGCGCCGAGGTCGCCTGCGACAACCTCCCGCGCACCGAGACGACCGCGTACCAGAGCGTCGTGCACACTCCGGATCCTTGGCTCGCGGAGATTCTCCCTCGGATCCGGGAAAACGTCGAGCGAAAAGGTTCCTACCGTAGGGCGGACGTGCACGCGGTCGTGCACCGGTACTTCGCGGACCTCGTTCCGGTGCTCACGCGCGTGCGGGAAGCGCTCGCCCCGGGGGGACGGTTCGTGCTCGTCGTCGGGGACTCGCTGCTCGCGGGCACGTACGTGCCCGGCGACCTCCTGACCGCGCGCATCGGCGCGTCCCTCGGGTATCGGATCGTCTCCGTAGAGGTGGCGCGCGCCCGGCGCAGCGGACAGCGCCGATCGTTCGTCCTCCGAGAGTCGGTCGTGACCCTCGAGCGGCCGCGCTCCGCGGGTTGAGCACCGAGCGGCAGATACTTCGCGCTCCGCGTGCGTACCTTCCCGGGATGTACTGTCCGGTCTGCGGCCGCTCGATGACGGGCCCGACGAGCCCCACCGTGCCGTATCCGATGTTCCTCTGTGGCTACCACGGCGTCGTCTACGACCAGCGACGCGACACCTGGCACGGCCTTCCGCCGGTCGAATCGAAACTCTGCTGTCCGATCTGCGGGAGCTCGATGGAGTTCGAGCCGAAGGACTCCCCGGCGCGGATCTTCTTCTGCTACCAGTGTGGCACGACCTTTGACAAGGACCGCTCGACGTGGTACGGCCTCGCCTTCCACCAGGGGCCCGCGTCCCGGTAACCCCTCGGATGCTCTTGGAGGCAAACCCTTACCTGCCCCGACGCGCCGTTTCGAGGTGAACGGGAGATGCCGCCCCGAGACGCCGAGCCGCACTTCCTCGAGCCGTTGCTCGGGGTCGTCTTCGACCTGGACGGCACGCTCGTACTCTCGCACCACGACTTCGGCCGGATGCGCGCGGAGGTGATCCGCGTCGCCGAAAAGTACGGCGTCGTCCCCGGTCACCTCTCCGTTCAGGACCCGATCCACCGCATCGTCGAGACGGCGCGCCAGGAGCTCGCCGAATCCGGCGCCCCCGAGGGGAACCTCTTCCGGTTCGAGGCCGAGTATCCGAAGCGGATCGATGCGATCGAAGCCGAGGCGTTGCCGAGAACGGTCGCCCGTTCGGGCGCCGCGGAACTGTTGCGGACGCTCTCGGAGCGGGGGTACCGGTTGGGAATCCTCACGCGCAGCTCGGAGTTCTTCGCCCGCGGCGCGCTGAAGCGGACGGAGCTCGAGTCGTTCTTCCCTTACCTGCGTTCGCGGAGCGCCCCCGGTCCGGCGAAGCCGTCCCCCGAGGCGCTCCAACTGCTCCTCAAGGAGATGGAGATCCCGAGTGAACGCGCCCTGTTCGTCGGGGACCATCTGATCGATGCCGAGTGCGCGACGCGCGCCCGGGTGCGCTTCTACGGTGTGCTCCCGGACCCCTCGGAAGGGGGACCCGAACCGATGACCGAGGAGCGGTTCCTCGCTGGCGGCGCGTCCGCGGTCGCGAAGGACCTTCCCGAGCTCGGCCGGCACCTCGGGGTGCTCGGCGCGGCGCGTCCCACCCCGGCGGAGTGACCCGCGCGCCCGATCAGAGATAGCTCGCGTGCGCGTGGATGACCGCCCGCTCGGCGGTCGCCCACGCCTCGGGGATCTGGTTCCAGCCGTTCCGCTGGTCGCCGACGCAGTAGAGTCCGGGGATCGGGGCGCCGTCCGTCGCGCGGAGCGCGCGACAATCCTCGTCCGTCACGACGTAGCCGTCCGCGTCGAACCGGCAGCCGAGCGCGGTGGAGAATTCGTGGTGCATGTCGTACCAGCCGAGGGCGCTGAACCCGCGGTCGTAGCTGCGGTGACTACCGTCCGCGAACTTCACCCCGAATCGCTGCTCGCGGATCTCGTCGAACCCCACGACCTCGAGGTCGGTGTGCCCGATCCCGTGCTCCTGGAGCTCCTTCGTGAGGGTCGCGCGCTCCTCCTCGGGGGCGCCCGAGAGCAACGGATGCCCGAGCGTGAGCATCTCGACCGACGTCGGTCGGAAGTGGAGGACGTCGAGCGCGGTCCGCGCCGCGAACGGGTCGTGGCCGAGGACTGCGACCGATTTCCCGGTGAGCTCGTGACCGTCGCACAGGATGCAGAAATCGACGAGCGCCTGGTTCGCCCACGGGAAGATCGTGTCGATCTTGCCCCCGACCTCGGGGATCCGGTCGACGACGCCTTGCGCGAGGACGAGCGCTCGACCCCGGGCGACGTGCGTCTGCTTCAGCCAGTCGAACGTGACGGAGTAACCGGTCTCGGTGCGCTCGACCGCGACCGCGCGCGCCGGGGTGAAGTAGCCGACCGCCTCCGAGCTCCGCACCGCCGCGACCTGCGCGTCGAGGAGCTTGTGCCCCGAGATCCCCGCCGGAAAGCCGGGGATGTTGTCCATCTTCGGCGCGTAGTACGACCGGGAGTACTTCGGCCCGCGATCGATGATCGCCGCGGAGTATCCGAGGAGGGCCGCCTTGTATCCGGCCTGGAGCCCGGCGTGTCCTCCACCGACGACGACGAAATCGTACGACGCTCGCAGGCGCGGTAGCCCCGGCACTTCCGAGCCCACTCGGCGGGGGAATTTCAGCCCTCCTTCGTCCGCGCGGCGCGTCGCGCATCGAAAAATCCGTGGCGCGTGCGCTCGGACGACGGCAAATGTTAAGGACGCACCGCCTCCTCCTTCCCTTCGGGTTCCTGACGGCTGTGCCGGCCCGCGCCGCGAAGAGCGCGCTCGGGGGGACGCTCTTTCTCGAGGACGGAACTCGTTTCGACGGCGCCGGGCTCGGCGCCGAGGGTCGGCGGGTCGGGGAGGTCGTCTTCACGACCGGAATGGTCGGGTATCCCGAATCGCTCACCGACCCGTCGTTCCGCGGGCAGATCCTCACGTTCACCTATCCCCTGCTCGGGAACTACGGCGTTCCGAGGAACGGCCGGGACGCGGACGGTCTCCCGGCGCTCGAGAGCGCCGAGGTCCAGCCCCGCGGGGTCATCGTGCGCGGCACGACCACCCCGAACCACTGGGAGAGCGAGCGCGCGCTCGACGACTGGTTATCGGCCGAACGCGTCCCCGGGGTCCAGGGCGTCGATACCCGGCGGCTCACGGAGCATCTTCGCTCGAAGGGCGTCGTTCGGGGGGTGGTCGACGTCGGGTCGGCGGACGACCGACCCACCGACGACGAGCTCCGCCGGGCGATCCGCGCCGCGCCGCAGTATGCGGAAGAGCAGTTCATGGACGAGGTGGCGCCCCGCAAGCCGACCCTCCTCGTCCGACGCGGGGGCGCCGTCGTCGCGGTGCTCGACTGCGGCATCAAGACGAGCATCCTCCGAAACCTCCTCGTGCGCGGCGTTTCGGTGCTGCGCCTGCCGTACGACCACGAGGTCCCGACGAAGTGGGAGGGCCGCCGCGTCGCCGGACTCCTGGTCGGGAACGGTCCGGGAGATCCCGCCGAGCTCGCGGCGACGATCGAAGAGCTCGGCCGACCGTCGAACCGTGCCCTCCCGACGCTCGGGATCTGCCTCGGCCAGCAGCTGATCGCGCTCTCGCGTGGCGCGACGACCTTCAAACTGAAGTACGGCCACCGGGGCCAGAACAAGACGATCTGCTTCGCGGACGGACGCGCGCTGATCGTCAGCGAGAACCACGGCTACGCGGTCGACCCCGCGTCGATGAAGGAGAGCGGGCTCGAGGTCTGGGCGACGAACCCCGACGACGGCACGCTCGAAGGAGTGCGCGACGGTCCCGGGCGCGTCCTCGCGCTCCAGGGACACCCCGAGGGCCACCCGGGGCCGCAGGAGGCCGGGTTCGTCTTCGACCGGTTCGTGGGGAAGGTGAAGCGGCGCGCATGACCGTCTCGCTCCCGTCGAAGGTGATGCTCCTCGGCAGCGGCGCCCTCAAGATCGGCGAAGCCGGGGAGTTCGACTACTCGGGGAGCCAATGCTTGAAGGCGCTCTCGGAAGAGGGCGTCTACGCGATCGTCGTCAACCCGAACATCGCGACCCTGCAGACCGACCCTCCCGAGTGCGGTCGGGTCTACTTCCAGCCCCTCGTCCCCGAGTTCGTCGCCCCGATCCTCGAGGCGGAGCGCCCGGAGGGGATCCTCCTCTCGTTCGGCGGCCAGACCGCGCTCAACTGCGGCGTCCAGCTCTCGGATTCCGGGGCGCTCAAGCGGTCCGGCACCCGCGTGCTCGGCACGCCCCTGCTCGGGATCAAGGCGACCGAGGACCGCGCGAAGTTCGTCCGCATCATGGCCCGAGCGCGGGTGCCGACCCTGCCGAGCCGCGCGGTGTACAGCTACGAGGAGGCGGTGGAAGCGGCGACGACGCTCGGCTACCCCGTGATGGTCCGGGTCGCCTACACCCTCGGGGGAAAGGGCGGCGGCGTCGCGCGGGACGCGGAGGAGCTCCGCGAGGTCGCCGCCCGCGGCCTCCGCGCGAGTCCCGTCGGCCAGATCCTCCTCGAGCGGTACGTCGGCACGTTCAAGCAGCTCGAGTACGAGGTCGTCCGCGACGCGAAGGCGAACACGCTCACCGTCTGCAACATGGAGAACGTCCTCAACATGCGCGTCCATACCGGGGACAACATCGTCGTCGCGCCGAGCCAGACGCTCACCGACCACGAGTACCAGATGCTGCGACAGGCGGCGCTCCGCGCCGCGGACGCGGTCGGGATCGTCGGCGAGTGCAACATCCAGTTCTGTCTCGACCCGGTGAGCGAGGAGTACTACGCGATCGAGATCAACGCGCGCCTCTCGCGTTCGAGCGCGCTCGCGAGCAAGGCGACGGGCTACCCGCTCGCCTACGTCGCGGCGAAGCTCGCGCTGGGGTATACCCTCCCCGAACTCAAGAACCGCGTCACGGGCGTGACGACCGCGTGCTTCGAGCCGGCGCTCGACTACGTCGTCGTGAAGCTCCCCCGCTGGGACCTCGACAAGTTCGAGCGCGCCGACCGTCGGCTCGGTCCCGCGATGAAGTCGGTCGGCGAGGTGATGGGGATCGGCGCCTCCTTCCCCGAGGCGATCTCGAAGGCCGTCCGGATGGGCGACCCCCGCGCGGACCTACTGCCGCCCGCGGAGATCCGGGACCGCGAAGCGATCCTCGCCGACCTCGCCCAGCCGACCCCGGAGATCCTCCACCGGGTCCTCGAGGCCCTGCGCGCGGGCATCGACACCGAGACGATCGCGCAGCGGTCGTGGATCGACCGGTGGTTCGTCGACTGCCTCGGCGAGATCGACGTGGCGCACCGGGCCCTCGAAGCGGTCGAGGGGCGGAACGTTTCCCCGGCGCTGATGCGCCGCGCGAAGGAGCTCGGGCTCTCCGACCGCGCGATCGGGCGCGCCGCGCGGCTCGACGAGGAGGAGGTCCGGCGTCGCCGCCTCGCCGACGGGATCCGCCCGCGGGTGCGGATGATCGACACGCTCGCGGGCGAGTGGCCCGCGAAGACGAACTACCTCTACCTCACCTACCGGGCCGACGCGGACGACGTACGGCCGATGCCCAAGGGCTCGGTCCTCGTCGTCGGGGCCGGGCCCTACCGCATCGGCTCGAGCGTCGAGTTCGACTGGTCGACGATGAACCTCGTCGACGGGCTGAAGGCGGAGGGGGTGCCGGGCGTCTCCGTCCTGAACTCGAACCCCGAGACGGTCTCCACCGACTACGACCGCTCCGACCGGCTCTACTTCGAGGAGATCACGCTCGAGCGGGTGCGCGACCTGGTCGATTTCGAGTCGTTCACGGGCGTCGTCACGTGCGTCGGCAGCCAGCTCGCGCAAAATCTCACGCCCCTCCTCCAGATGTGCGGGATCCCCATCCTCGGGACGGCCTCGAAGTCGATCGACACCGCGGAGGACCGCGCCCAGTTCGCGCGCCTCTTGGAGAAGCTCAAGATCCCGCAACCGGCCTGGCGCGCCTTCACGACGGTCGACGAGGCGGGGGCCTTCGCGGACGAGGTCGGCTACCCCGTGCTCGTCCGTCCGTCCTACGTCCTGAGCGGACAGGCGATGCGGGTCATCTCGGGCCGCGCCGACCTCGCCCGGTTCCTCTCCGAGGCGGCGCGGGTCTCCCCGCAGCACCCGGTCGTCCTCACGAAGTTCGTCGAAGGGGCCGACGAGGTCGAGCTCGACGGGATCTCCGACGGCCACCGGGTCCTCGTCGGCGGGATCTTGGAGCACGTCGAACGGGCCGGGGTCCACTCGGGGGATGCGATCTTCTGCCTACCGCCACGCCATACCTCCACCGAGGTCCAGTCGAAGCTCCTCGAGGCGGCGGGCCGCCTCGCGCGCACGCTCGAGATCCGGGGCCCCTTCAACGTTCAGTTCCTGGTCAAGGACGAGGCGTACCAGATCATCGAGCTCAACCTCCGCGCGAGCCGTTCGCTCCCGTTCCTCGCGAAGGCGACCGGGGTCCCGCTGCTCCGGGAGGCCGCGCGGGCGATGCTCGGGAAGCCGATCTCTCGCGAGGGGGTCGCTCCGCTCCCGCCGGGTCGATGGGGCGTGAAGGTTCCCCAGTTCTCGTTCCTCCAACTTACCGGCTCGGACCCGCTCCTCGGCGTCGAGATGCAGTCGACCGGCGAGGTTGCCTGCTTCGGACCGACGTTCTCGGACGCCCTCGTGAAGGCGCTCGTCGCCACCGGGGTTCGTCTGGTCCCGCGTCGCGGTACCGCGTTCCTTTCGGTCGGGGGTCCTGCGCTCAAGGAACAGCTCCTGCCCGTGGCGCAGCATCTCCGCACCCTGGGCCTCGGGGTCTCGGCGACCGAGGACACCGGGGCGTTCCTTGCCGCGCGTGGGGTCCGCGGCGTCCGGATCCTCCACAAGGTGAGCGAGCCGGACCGGCACCCGAACGTCCTCGAGGCGCTCGACCGCGGCGAGGTCGACCTGCTCCTCAACGTGCCGCTCTCGCTCACCCAGGAGAAGTTCGAGCAGATGCTCGAGGACGAGTACATCCTTCGGCGCCGGGCGGTCGAGCTCGGCATCCCGCTCTTCACGAGCCTCGAGGCGTTCGCGGCGTACGTGGACGGGGTCGCCTGGCTCGAGGACCACCCGCTCGTCGTGGAACCGCTCTACGGCTCGCCCGAACCCGGGGCCGTCCCGGGGGCGAAGTCCCACCAGCTCCCCGTCGTTCCCCGGCGTCGTCGCCGGGGGCGCCGCCACTAGGCGTGAGCGGGCCGGACCGGATCGAATGACGCGACCCGACTTTCCGCCGGCGTGACCGGAATCCCGGAGGGTCTACTCGATCGGGAACTTCGTCACCGAGAACTCGGGGACGACGGTCGAGGTGTCGAGCACCTCGGGGATCCCGCGGATGCGGTCGGTCACGAAATCGAGGACCGCCCGCTTGTTCGCCGAAGACGGGAAGTCGAGCACCGCGAGCACGTCCCAGTCGCCCGTGAGGAGGTGGAGCTCCTTGACCTCGGAGAACGTCTCCAAAAGGTTGCGGATACGGTCGAGGTCGCCGCCCTTGACCTTGATGTAGCTGAACGCACGCTGGTGGCGGAGCTCGGTCGGCATCAGCTCGGAGAGGCGCTCCTCCGTGAACATCTCCACTCCCTCGAGCCGGGGCCCGCGCGGCGAGGTGAGGACCGGGAACGTCTGGACGTTCCGAAGGTGCTCCGCGATGAGCCGCTCGACCCGTCCCACCTTCTCGATGTCGACGACCTTGACGTGATAGCCGCGGCGGCTCGCGACCTCCTCCGTCAGCGCGACGCAGCGGGCCTGGTCGTCCGAGAGGAAGTAGAGCCCCTCCTCCCCGCGGGTGTCGGTCGAACCTTCTCCCGTCACCGCGGAGGCGCTGGTCGCGCGAGCGCCCGCCACGTTCCCCTCGGTCGTCGGGGGGCGATAGAACGTCGAGATCGCTCGTTTGGACTGCACATAAAGGCTCAGTTCCCGGGACGCTTCGGCCATGGGCGGGTCGGCGAAGCGGGCCGCTCTATTTAATCCAAGGGGCCGCCGCCCCCGCCCGGTAGGGCGGGGGAATGGGTTGGGGGGAGGTCTACGGTCGCGCGCTGCGATTAGTAGCGCTTGTAGCTGTCGGAGCGGTCTCGGCCGCCACCGCCGCCACCACCGCCGCCGCCGCCACCGCTGCCGCCGCCACCGGAGTACCGGCCGCCACCGCCGCCGCCGTAGCCACCGCTGCCGCGGTCACGGAAGCCGCCGCCGCCGAACGAGCGTCGCTCGCTCTCGAACTCCTGCTGGCTCATGTCGAGCGTCTGGTTGACCTCGGCGATCGCCTCGGTCGACTTCGAGAGGTTCCCGTACCGGCCGACGTTGAGTCGCATGTGTCCGCGGACGAGGGAGACGTACCCGTTGTCCACGAGGATGACCTCGTCCTTCGCGATCGAGCCGATCTGCTCGTTCCAGAGGGACAGGGTGATCACGGCCGTGTCGTCCCCGACGACGGCTTCGCAGACCTTCCGGGGGTCACCGAACTTGCCCATGACCTCCTTGGGTTCGCCCACGCTCAGTACTTTCGCGAGGACGTTCACTTGCTTCGAGTTCGGCGTTAGGTCTCGCACTTTGGTCAGGGGTTTGTCCACCATCTCTTGTCGCCTTCTTGGTTCGCGTTCTGCGTCGGGGAATCGAGGAGCGACCCCCTTCGTGCGAACACTCGTCGAAAACAGGACGGGCGGGACGCTCGATTCGGGCTGGGCTCTCGGGATTCCTCTGCTCGGTCATGACCGAGCGGCGAATATAAAGCCGCGCTTCCCGAGTGAGGGCGACGCACGGGAACCCCCTCGGGGGAGCGTGCTCGTGCGGCGGCAGGCTTTTCCGCGAGTTCCGGCGTCCTCCGCGCGGTAGCGGTCCGTGAGCCAGCGTTTCGACCTCGGCGTGCACCACTTTCTTCGTCAGGAATACGACCTCGCGCAGCGGGCGTTCCGGGACGTGGTCCGGGAGCAGCCGACCGACGCGGGCGCCTGGGCGTACTACGGGATCTGCCTCACGCACCTCGGTCAGGCTCGAGAGGCCGAGGAGGCCCTCTCGCGCGCCGTCGGCCTCGCCCCGCGGAACAGCGAGGCGTGGTTCCATCTCGGGATCGCCCGGTCGCTCCGCGAGGAGTGGGGGACCGCGGCCGTCGCTTACCGACGGACGGTCGCGCTCACGCCCGACGACATGGTCGCCTGGCACCGGCTCGGGGTCGCCCTCGCCGAATCGGGGGACGAGACCGGCGCCGCGGCGGCGTTCGAACGCGCCCTCGTCCTCTCGCGCGACGGTACTCCCGGAGAGGGAGGGGGCCGCGCGTTCTCCCGCCCGACGGGCGACGATCATGTCGAGGAGACCGGGGAGCGCGAGGGCACCCGGGAGGCGAAGAGCTGGCTCGAGCTCGCGCTCTCCCTCCTGACCCTCGGGGAGGAGGAGGAAGCGGTCGCCGCCTACGACCGCGCCTACACCCTCGACCCCGAGCGCGCCTCCCGTTCGCTCTTCCGTCCGATGCTGAAGCTCCTGACCGCGGTCGAGGGGGCGGGCACCCCGGTCGCGGGGGGCATCGCGGTCGACCTGCCCGGACGTCCGACCGCCCCGTCGATGCGGCGGCCGGCGCCCGGGGTCGGTCGTCCCGAGATCCAGTGAACCCGTCGGGCGCGCCCTAGAGCGGCTTGGGCGGCACGGTCACGATCGTCGACTCGGCCCAGTCCTTGACCTTCTCCCGCGCCTCGGCGTGGCGTTCGTAGAACTGCTGGACCCGCTCGATCAGCTGCCCCTTGCAGTCCCCGCAGAGGAGCTCGCCCGACCGGCACGTCCGCGTGATCTCGGCGAACTTCGCGTCCGACTCTGCGAACCGGGTCCTCCAGAGCGCCCACACCGAGCAGATCTCGGGGGTCGCGCCGAGGCGCCGCTGCTCCTCGACCGTCGCCCGTCCGCCGGTGAACGCGGCGCGGAGCTTCCGCTCGACGACCCACGGCTCGTCGTTCAGGAAGAGCGCGTCGTCCGCGCGGTTCCCGCTCGTCGACATCGACCCCTCGCCGAGGAGCCCCGGGACCATCTGGGAGTGTAGGAGCGAGGGCTTCGGGTAGCCGAGGCCCTCCGCGATGTCCCGCGTCAATCGGAAGTGCGGGTCCTGGTCGATCCCGCACGGGATCAGGCACGGGACCGACCGGTTCTCTGCCCACGACGGGAAGAAGCACGGGACGCTCTGGAGCGCCGTGTAGAAGACGAGCCCGATGTTGGTGCTCGGTTCGAAGCCGAAGACCGCCTTCACGTTCGAGTAGGGGATCTTGCGGGCGACCCGGATCGCGAGCGGGTAGAGCGCGGCGATCGAGCGGGAGTCGAAGAACGTATGCGTCCGCTTGGGGTCGAAGCCGAGCGCGAGGATGTCGTAGAGGTTCTCGAGACCCCAGTGCGCGGTCTCCTCGCGGGTGAGCCCGCCCCGGGCCCAGTACTTCTCGTCGTCGGTGATCTGGATGTACATCGGGACCCCGAGGCGGCGCTGCAGCCACAGGCAGAGGTCGAACTGCACGAGGTGCGAGGTGTGGAGCGGGCCGGACGGTCCGCGGCCCGAGTAGACGAAGAACGGCTTCCCGTGGGCGTAGTCGTCGAGGAGGGTCGCGAGGTCGCGGTGGGAGTAGTAGATCCCCCGCGAGAGCAGAGGGTGGAGCTCTCCGCCCGCGAGGTGATGGATCTTGGCGAGGAGCTCCGCGGTGAGTTCCTGCGTCCCGAACATCTCGCGGAGGCGAGCGTAGTCGATCTTTCCCTTGACCTCGTACGGCGTAACGGAGAACTCGTCCGGCGCCGGCATCGTCCTCGGCCCGTCAGGTTTCGGGGAAGGAGATCTTGGAGAGGATCGACTCGCGTTCTCCGAGCGGCACGCCCGCGCTGCTGAGCGCCTCGGCGACGCACGAGCGAGAGTGCTCGAAATGGATCGAGTGCCCGCACGCCGGGCACGACCCCCAGCCCTCGATGAGCCGACGGAGCCCTTCGCGCGACGTCGACGAATCCCGCCGCGCGAACCGGTCGACGAGGATCGCCCCCCCCGCCTGGTTCTCGAGGTTCGACAGCGGAACCCGAACGGGAGTGTTGCAGATCGGGCAACGCGCGGGATTTCGGCAAGTGCAGGTCATGTGCGAGAGGTACCGGTCGACCCGACCTAAAAGACCGCCGGGCCCGTCCCGTGGGCGTCCGGTGGACGGATAGACTCAAGAATGAGGACGGACGGTGACGGAGCGTGCTCGACACGCCCGAAGGCCAAGCGCGCGAAATGCACCTCGAGATGCTCGAGGTGCTGAAACTGTTGAACCGGGTCGAAGAGGAGCACGGATCGGTCGACGGTCTCGAGCGGGAGGAGGTCGTCCACCTCCTCGGGAAGGTCGGCTTTCCCGCCGCGACGATCGAGGACGCGAGCCGCACCCTCAGCCTCCTGATGGCGAACCAGCTCGCGAGAGTGCTCACCGACTCGGAGTACGCCTGGGACCGCGGGCGGGTCGTCGGCGAGCGTTTCGCGATCACCCTCGAAGGGAAGCGTCTCCTCCTGAAAGAGCTCGAAAAGGTCGGCCGGGTCTAGCGACCCCCGCTCCGCTATCTCTCTTCGCACTTCCCCCTCTGCGTGGGGCGATCGACCCGGAGTCGACATTTCACCGTCGAACGGCTCGCGCCGGGGGTCCATGCTGCGATCGCCACTCCAACCGGTGCCGGTCTCTGCAACTCGGGGATCGTCGACCTCGGGGGTGCCTCGGTGGTCTTCGACACCATGCTGACCCCAGCCGCGGGGGCCGCGCTCGCTCGGGTCGCCGAGCGGACCACGGGTCATAAACCGACGTGGATCGTCAACAGCCACTATCACGGCGACCACATCTGGGGGAACGCGTCGTTCCCGGAAGGCCACGTCGTCTCCTCGCGGCGGGTCCGGGACGCCGTGCTCCAACGGAGCCAGCTCCAGCTCGACGCCTGCCGGCGGGAGTTCCCGAAGGAGCTCGCGAGAATGTCGAGGGCGGATTCCCCGGTCCCGCCGGTCGACCGACCCGAGGTCCGCGCGTGGTACCGGTCGACCCTCGCCGCCGCGCCCACGCTTCGGATCGTGCCCCCGGAGCTGACGTTCCGTGAGGAGGTCGTCCTCCAAGGCCGTCGCCGCTCGATCCACCTGATCACGTACGGGGGTGGTCACTCCCCCAGCGACGTCTTCGCCTACCTGCCCGAGGAGCGCATCGTCTTCACCGGGGACCTCGTAATGGTCGGCTACCACCCTTCGGTGGGGGACGGATACCCCGACGAGTTCATTCGGATCCTCCGCGAGATGCGGCGGCATCGCGCCGACGTCCTCCTCCCCGGTCACGGACCGGTCGGGACCGGGCGGTCGCTCGAGCGGAATCTCGGGTACTGGCTCAACCTCCGGAAGGCCGTGTCGACGGCGATCCGCCACGGGGCCGGCCCGGGGGCGGTGGCGCAGCTCCCGATACCGCGCGCCTACCGCGATTGGCGTTTTTCGTTCATGTTCCCGGAGAACGCCCTGCGAATCTACCGGCATCTCCGAAAGCGAGCGCCACCGAGGTGATTCCGCTCTGCCGGCGGGTGGAACCAAGGGTGCTTTAAGTAGGTGGACGCCGCGTAGTAGTCGAGCATGGCTACCGGAGACGCCCCGCCGGACCCGGTCCGGGCGACGCTCGTTGCGATCCTCCAGCAGCTGAATCGTGTGGAGTCGATGCACGAGGGTCAAGCGCGCGACCAGGCGCTCGCGCTCGCGGACCTCGAACGGATGCTGGGGAAGTTCTGGGCCATCGAGCAGGAGCTCGTGAAGGTGCCGCTCGCGCTCGGGCTCCTCGTCCGGAACGGGATGGTCGAGGTGCAATCCGGCGGGAACTATCCGAGCTCGAACAAGGGGGTCCGGACGACGCCCAAGGCGCACTACCGCATCACGGCCGGTGGGAAGCAGTTCCTCGTCGACAACCTCCAGAAGAGCGAGCGGATCGCCTGAAATCCACCGCCGGTGGCGACCCCGATTTCCCCTCGGTAGAACCGTTAAGTAGACCCCGTGGGTGGGCGTGCCCCCATGTCCAGGATCCACTCCGGCCACAAGGGTCGTGCGGGCTCGCACCGGCCCTATCCACTGACGAAGCCGGAGTGGGTGACCGCGTCCTCCGAAGAGGTCACGGCCCAGGCCGTCCAGCTCGCGAAGGGCGGGATGGGCCAAGCGCTCGTCGGCCAGACCCTGCGCGACTCCTACGCGATCCCGCTCTCCCGGGCGATCACCGGCAAGCGGCTCGGCGTGCTCCTCAGCGAGAACGGAGTGAAGCCCGAGATCCCGGACGACCTCCAGGCGCTCCTGAAGCGCGTCGTCCACCTGCAGCGCCACCTCCAAACCCATCCGAAGGACCTTTCCAATCGCCGCGGGCTGAGCCTGATGGAATCGCGGATCCGACGTCTCGCCCGCTACTACCGCCGACGGCGCAAGCTTCCGGAGAGCTGGCGCTATTCTGCCGCGGGCGCCGCGCTCCAGGTGGAGTGATGCCCTCGGGCCCCGACGGCTACGTCGCCGACCCGAAGTATCGCGCCGAGTTCGAAAAGGCCCGCGCCCTCGTGCTCAGTCACCCGCGCCGCTGGCGCGTGATCTACCATTACGACGCGGACGGCATCGCGAGCGCTTCGTCGGCGCTGCGCGCGCTCGCTCGGCTCGGCTACCCCGCACAAGCGACCGCGCTCGCGGGCGTCGAACGGGAACGGATGGAGGAACTGTTGCGGAGCACTCCGAGCCCGGTCCTCATCGTCGATACCGGAGCGACCTGGCTCGACCTCTACGGCGCCCATCCCCATCCGGTCGTGGTCCTCGACCACCACAAGTACGCCGGCGCCCCGAACCCGCCGCCGCTACCGGAGCACGTCGCGTTCGTGGACCCGCTCGACTGGGGGGTCGACGGGATGATCGAGATGTGCGCGGCGACCCTCACTTGGCTCTTCACGGTCTTTCTCGACCCGCTCAACTGGGACAACGCACCGTGGGGCCTTTCGGGGGCGATCGGGGATCGCCAGCACGTCGGCGGTTTCCAGGGGCTGAACGCGCGGCTCGTGGACGAGGCGATCGCCCGCTCCCAGGTGATCCGACGCGCCGGCGTCGCGCTCTTCGGACCCACGATGGGTTCGGCGATCACCGGCAGCATCGACCCCTACCTCCGGGGACTCTCGGGCCGGCCCGAGGCGGTGGGAAAGTTCCTCGAGCGGATCGGGATCGACCCCGGGCGTCCGCCGTCGAGCCTGAAGCCGGAGGAGACCCGAACGCTCGTCGCGGCGCTCCGCGAGATCCTGACGCAACGGCGCATTCCGCCCGAGGCGCTCAAGGTCTTCGACCAGGAGCGCTGGTTCGTCCCGTCCCTGGGCCTCGACGCGGAGGAGATCTCGAACCTCCAGAGCGCCGCGGGTCGCGCGCGGGCGAGCGGGGTCGGGGTCGCCTATGCCCTGGGCGACCCGACCGCGGCCCAGCGGTGCCGGGAGGCGGAAGCGGTCTGGAGGAACGGCATCCTCCGTGGCCTCTTGCGACTCGAAGACGAGGGTGTAAATTCGATGAGATACTTGCAGTGGTTCGAGAGCCCGGAGCTCACGCTCGCGGGAACTCAGGCCGGGATGGCGATCCTCTACCTCCTCGATGCGAGCTCCCCGGTGTTCGTCTTCTCGGCCGCCCCCGGACCGACCAAGGTGAGCGGCCGGGGCACGTTCGAACTGATCGACCGGGGGCTCGACCTCTCCGCGGTCTGCCGCATCGCCGCGCTCGCCGTCGGCGGCGAAGGCGGGGGCCACCGCATCGCGGCGGGGGCGACGATCCCCCACGACGCGCGCGACCGCTTCCTCGCCGAGGCGGACCGCCTCGTCGGCGAGCAGATCGGCGTGCGGGCGGAGGCGTAGTGAGCGGAGCTCCGGAGGCGGCGCCGCCGCCCGAACCCGAGCGGCTCCACGACCGGCCGCTCGAACGCGAGATGCATCAGTCGTACCTCGACTACGCGATGAGCGTCATCGTCGGGCGCGCCCTGCCCGACGGTCGCAACGGCTTGAAACCGGTGCAGCGCCGCATCCTGTGGTCGATGTGGGAGTCCGGCGCGACCCACGACCGGCCCTACCGAAAGTCGGCGCGCACGGTCGGCGACGTCCTCGGCAAGTACCATCCGCACGGCGACCTCGCGGTCTACGACGCGCTCGTGCGGATGGCCCAGCCGTTCAGCCTCCGCTACCCGCTCATTGACGGCCAGGGGAACTTCGGCTCGATCGACGGCGACTCCCCGGCGGCGATGCGGTACACCGAGGCGCGGCTCAGCGTGATCGCCGAGGAGCTCCTCCTCGACATCGAGAAGGAGACGGTCGACTGGACCGACAACTTCGACGGGACGCTCAAGGAGCCGCTCGACGTTCCGTCCAAGATCCCGAACCTCCTGGTGAACGGCTCCGCCGGGATCGCGGTCGGCATGGCGACCAACATGCCGCCGCACAACCTGAACGAGGTCGCGGACGCGCTCCTGCTCTTGATCGCGAACCCCGACGTCGGGCTCGACGAGCTCTCGAAGGTCGTCCCCGGTCCGGACTTCCCGACGGGCGGATACCTCTCCGCGGAAGGGATCCGCGAGGCGTACGCCACCGGCCGCGGCACGCTCCACCTCCGCGGGACCGCCGAGATCCGCGAGCGGGACGGGCGCGACGAGATCGTGATCACCGAGATCCCGTACGAGGTCAACAAGACCGCGCTCCTCGAACTGATCGCGGAGCTCGTGAAGAGCAAGCGGATCGACGGGATCACCGACCTTCGGGACGAGTCGGACCGCCACGGCACGAGCGTGGTCCTCGAGCTGCGCCGGGACGCTCCCGCCGAGATCGTGCTCAACCGTCTCTACGAGCACACCCCGCTCGAGACGAGCTTCGGTGTGATCAACCTCTGCCTGGTCGGCGGGCGTCCCCAGGTCCTGCCGCTCAAGGAGCTCCTCCAGATCCACCTCGACCACCGCCGGCTCGTCCTCACCCGCCGGACGACGTTCGACCTGCGGAAGACCGAAGAGCGGCTCCACCTCCTCGAAGGATTCCTCACAGCGATCGACCACATCGACGAGGTGATCAAGATCATCCGCCGATCGCGCGACGTCGCTTCCGCCGAGGCGAGCCTCATGGGAAAGTTCCTCCTCTCGAGCGAGCAGGCGAAGGCGATCCTCGACATGCGGCTCGCCCGGCTCACGGCCCTCGAGCGCGAGGCGGTCGAGCAGGAGAAGAACGAGAAGGAGGCCCTCGCGAAGTCGCTGCGCGAGATCCTCGCGTCGAAGGAGAAGCTCGACCACCTGATCGTCGACGAGCTCACGGACCTCAAGAGCCGCTGCGGGGACGCGCGGCGCACCCGGATCGTCCCCGCGTTCACCGAACGGACGCTCGAGGACCTGATCCCCGACACCGACGTCGTCGTCCTCGTCACCCGGGACGGTTACATCAAGCGGCTGCCGCTCGACCAGTACCGCCGCCAGCGTCGCGGTGGACGGGGCCTCATCCGGATGGAGACGAAGGAGGAGGACTACGTCATCCGCACGTTCGTCACCCGGACCCACGACGACGTCCTCTTCTTCACGAACCAAGGGCGCGTCTACCAGCTGACGGCATACGAGCTCCCCGAGGGGAGCCGTCACTCGAAGGGGAAGGCGGTCATCAACCTCCTGCCCCGCCTCAAGGACGGGGAACATGTCCAGACCCTCCTCCCGATCCACGACCTCTCCTCTACGGGCTCCCTGTTCTTCGCGACCCGTCGCGGGCTCGTCAAGCGGACGACCCTCGACCAGTTCCAGAACATCCGCGTGAGCGGGATCCAGGCGATCAACCTGGAAGAGGGGGACGAGCTCGTCGGGGTCGCGCTCGTGACGGACGAGTCGACGGAGCTCCTGCTCGCGACGCACGCGGGTCAGCTCGTGCGCTTCCCGCTCGCGGAGGTGCGCCCGATGGGACGGGCGACCTACGGGGTCATCGGCGTCCGTCTCTCGAACGCGAAGGACGACCGCGTCGTCGCGATGGCGCCCGTGAGCCCGAAGTTCCCGACCCTCCTCTCGCTCACCAGCACCGGGTACGGCAAGCGCAGCCCGACCGAGGATTACCGCGAGACGAAGCGGGGGGCCAAAGGGGTCCGGACGATCCGTACCGGGGGACGGAACGGTGCGGTCGTCGCCGTGCTCCCGGCGACGGACACCTCCGAGCTCCTCGTGACGACCCAGAACGGGATCACGATCCGCGTCGCGGTGACGACGATCCGCTCCCAGTCCCGCAACACCCTCGGGGTCCGCGTCATCCGCCTCGACGAGGGGGACGAGGTCCGGGACGCGGTGCTCCTCGAGCCGGCGGTCGAGGGCCCGAGCGGCGAGACGGTCCCGGTCGCGGAGCTCCCGTCGCCCGACGGACCGGACGACGAACCCGACGACGACGGTCCGGAGGAGGAAACGCCTTCACCCGCCCCCCGTCCCGACGACGACGGGGACGACGACGAGGAGGGCGACGATGCCTCGACGTCCGACGCGTCGTGAACCGCGGCGCCGCATCCTGCGCTGCCCGACGTGCGGCTCCCCGCGGATCCAGTTGAGCGCCGGGATGATCACCGGCCAGATGTACCACTGCCTCGACTGCCACTACCTGGGCGCGCTCGTCTTCGAAGAGGACGTACAGGACGACGGCACGCCCCTCCGCTGACGACGGGCTCACTCGTCCGGCGCGGACGACGCGAGCGCCCCCGGGGCCTTCGGCGGCCGGGCCGCCTCCCGTTCCGCCGCCGCGACGAGCGCGAGCGCGCGGACGGTCGGCCCGA
>JBAUZT010000006.1:0-12538 GCA_049585415.1 Thermoplasmata archaeon
CGCCCTCACCGTGCAGCCCAAGGAAAACTCGGGGTGCCCGTGCGGCCACCTCAAGGGCACCTACTGGTCAGGAGTCATCTGGCCGGATGACGAGTAGTGGGTATCCAAGTTCGCCATTCAGGTCACAAAGAGAATGTCGTGGTGGGCCTCGCGGATTTTTCGGGATTCTTTCCTCCCGATTCCGGGATCGAGGGCATCCTCGCCCCGCAGTTCTTCGAGCCGTGGCCGTTCGCGATCAATTCCGTGACCCGGACGCTCCGGATCGAGCGGGGCGAGCCCGACCCGGACCCCCCCGGGGTCGCGGTGGAAGCTCCGCTCTTTGTGGTGCGGAGGGGCCCCTCCGTGGAACTCTACGTCGACCTATTGCTGCCGAGCGGAACGACGATCCGAGCCGAGGTCGATACCGGCTCGAGCGACCTCATCCTGCACCGACGCTACATGGAAGAGCTGGGAGTCGGACCGGACCGCCCGAACGTGACGAAGCGGGAGGGCCGGGACGAGACCGGCCAACCGTACGTCCGCTACTTCAGCCCGGTCCGGGGCCGCGTCGCGATCGCCGCCGCGCCGAGCGTCGGCCAGAATGACCCGAGGGTCATGTTCCAGGAGATCATCCACGATGCGCTCGTCGGGGACTCGTTTCTCCGGTCGTACGATGTGACCTACGACCTCGACCACTCCCGGATCTTGTTCGCGGACCCGGGGTGAGCCGCTCGATGTGCCTCCGACCTTCCTCGGCGGCACCTTCTTCGAGGGGGTGCGAGTACGCGCGGTTTCCCGGTATTCTCGCACTCTATATACCATGACAACATATGAATATGCATATGTCGTCAAAGAATGTCGCGATCCAACGGGCGGTCTATGACGCCCTTGCTCGGGAGAAGCGCCGCGGGGAGAGCTTCACCGACCTCTTCGGCCGGCTCCTCGACCAGCGGGGCACGATCGAGGAGGTCCGCGGCGCTTGGGGGGTCCGCGGTACCGCTGAGGACCTACGACGTCTCGCTCGTCTCCGGAGCGGCTCCGGGGGTCGGTCGAAATGAAGGCCCTCGACACCCCCGTGCTCCTCGAGATCCTGCACGACTCCCCGCGCGTGAAGGAATTACTGAAAGGGCTCCGGGGCGAGGAGCTCGCCACGACCGAGATCAACCTCTTCGAGCTTCGGCTCCTGGCCGTGCAAGGGGGCCGTACTCAGCGAGAGGCCCGGGAAACCGCTCTCGCCCGCCTCCGGCGGCGGATCACGGTCCTCCCTGTAACCGCCGAGTCCGTCCGGGCCGCCGGACCGTACTTGACCGACAAGTCCTCCTCGAGAGACTTTAGAGCCCTTGTCTGGGGCACGCTCGCTGCGGCTGGCTGCGGTGAGTGGATTACGTCTCGTTCGTTCGCTCCTCCCAAGGGTGGGCTTCCGTTCAAGGTCAGAATAACGTGATACCACGTCTGAATATCGATATATTCGTTACATGAATACCTTAGAATCTATAGAAAGGAATTGGAACGGTGTTATTCCTGACGGAGGACGTCGGAAAGGCCCGTTACAGCCACTTTCAGCCTGATCCCCCAGTAGGACAGGCGCCCCGACCCGTTTCCACGGCTTTAGGCTCAATACACAATTAGTAACCGCATACACGTAACTAAAGATTCTAAAGATGATAATATCGTTGGTGGGCCCTGTCGGGCGGCGGAGCCGCTAACGGGTTCTCTGACGGAGCGGCGTATAACTCCAGTTATGCGACACCCTCCTCGCCCAGCCCGCCGTAGGGAGCCGCTGACGGGGATCGAGGGGAGGCGCACCCGATCTTCAGCCTCTTGGACCATTAACCCCCCCCTTTTTCGAGCAACTGGGGGCCTTTCAACGCCTCCCCCTCAGCTCAAAGGGGGCTCTGGAGTCCTAGCATGGCGGGCTTCGACTGTCCCTATGCCTCCGGTATAGGCGTTAGCTTACGTTGAGCATGGTGTAATCGTAACTATCTTGCATTGGTGCACATTCGTCCACAACCGCGGGGTGGAATCGACCTTCGGGGCCCCAAGGGGTCGATGAGACACGAACCCGGGGTGCGCGAAGACGCCCGGATGCGATCGAGTGGATCCAGTGCGTTTAGCATTGCGAGGCTGAGCATGTATACATATGCATATGAATATGTATTGTTGCGATCCCCTCCACCCCCGCGATCTCTCCGGGCCGGAAATGGTGGATGGCGCGGGTCGAACCGTGTGGGTCGGAATGCACGATGACGGCCCCTTTCTCGGCAATTGTTCTGGGGAAGGTAGTCGCAAACGACGGTTAGTCCTGGTGGGGAACCGCACGAAGGAGACTGCGAGCGCACCGCCCCGAACCCCGAGAGGAGAGGCGCTGATTTCGACGGGAGGGTTGCGAGCCGCCCCTCTCGAAGCCCCGTCCAGTCCGGCCCTCTTCTGGAGCCCGCAGTTGGATGGACAGTCACGACCTCTATGATGCCCGACTGCATCCGGAGCGCTCGCGAGCCATGTCACGATAGGACACCGGCGTCCGGAAAGGGTAGAGATTTAACCGCGAACCCGTTCCATCACTGAGGGAAGGCTTCGGCTTCTCTCGGAGACCACCACGATGATGGCAGCAGACGGGCGAAAGATCTGGATGGACGGTCGTCTGGTCGACTTCGCCGACGCCCACGTCCACGTGCTGAACCACACGCTCCATTACGGGGTGGGCGTGTTCGAGGGGATCCGGGCGTACGAGACCGTCGACGGTCCCGCGATCTTCCGCCTCAAGGAGCATGTCGCCCGCCTCGTCGCATCGGCCAAGGTCTACCACATGCAGATCCCCTACGACGCGCGGGAGATCGAGCAGGCGATCCTGGACACCCAGGCGGCCAACGAGATCCTCCCGTCGTATATCCGGCCGCTCGTCTACCGCGGGGAGCCCGCGTTGGGTGTGAAGAACCTCAAAGGAAAGGTTTCGCTCGCGATCGCGGCGATCCCGGCAAAAAAGTACCTCGGGGACGGGTCGGAGAAGGGGATCCGGGCCAAGATCTCCCCCTTCCGCAAACCGCACTCGGACGCGAACCCCTCCTTCGCGAAGGCCGCCGGGAACTACATCAACAGCTACCTCGCGGGGGCGGACGCGACCCTGGACGGCTACGAGGAAGCGATCTTGCTCGATTCGAACGGCTACGTGGCGGAGGGGACGGGGGAGAACATCTTCCTGGTTCGGAATGGACGGCTCTATACTCCGGGACTCGAGTCGGACATCCTGCTGGGCATCACGCGCGACTCGGTGATCCGGATCGCGACCGACCTCGGTTACCCGGTGATCGAGAAGCTGCTCTCCATGAACGAACTTCTGACCGCCGACGAGGCGTTCTTCACCGGCACCTACGCAGAGATCGCCCCGATCAAGGATGTCGGGCATTACTCGATCGGCTCGCACGCACCCGGACCGATCACCGCTGCGGTGATGGCCGAGTTCAGAAAGGCGTTCCGTGGGGAGAACCCGAAGTACGCCGCCTGGCTGACTCCCGTCCCTGTCCCCGCGCGCGCGAGCGCGCGCGTGCGCACCAAGTAGGTGCCCTACTCGTCGTCGTCCTCGGCCGGGGCCGGCGCGGGCGGCGCCGGGTGTTCGCAGGAGTGAACGCCGGGATCCGGACGCCAGACCAGCTCGAGCCGAAGCCCTTCGGGGCCTCGCAGGAAGAGCGAGCGCGATTCGTTCCGCTCCTTCTCCCCGGTGATGGTGACCCGAGCCCGCGCGACGCGGTTGCGGAGCCCCGTCCATTCGCTGACGCGGATGGCGATGTGGTCGAGGCCCGTGGGGGTCTCTCCTTCCTTCGTGTCGTGCAGACCCAGCACCTGGTCGCCGAGCAGCAGGTACGTGTGATCCGATCCTTCCCCGATGACGTCCATTCCGAGCTGCTCGACGAAAAATCGACGGACCTTGTCGCGGTCCCGGACTCGAACGTCCACGTGATCGAAGCCCACCAGACCGAAGTCCCGAGGCGGTGGTTTGGCCGGCACGAGGAAGCCGACCGCCGAGGCGCTATATGCGTTCCGGAGGGACGGCTCTGTCCCCCAATCGGTTGTCCCGTCGCCCTCCTTGACGGGCGTCACAAATCGGTGGGCGCGCCTAGGTAAGTTTTTATCGGTACGTGAATCTTACCCGGGCGACCATGACTGCTGACGGGATGGCCCACTGCTATCGGTGCGGGTACTCGTGGTTTCCCCGGCGGACGCTCGTGCGAATCTGCTCGCGATGCAAGTCCCCCTATTTCGACGTGCCTAAGCTCCGCACCCCGACCTACGGTGGGGGTCTCGGGATCGCCGAGGTAATCGGCCCGAAGCGCACGGTGATCATCTCCCTAGCACGCAGGTACGGCGCGACCAACGTTCGAGTCTTCGGGTCCGTTGCTAGGAAGCAGGCCACTCCAGCGAGCGACATCGACCTCCTCGTGGACCCGGTCGGGAACCGCTACCGTCCCATCGACTTGGGAATTGCACTCCGGAAGGCGCTGGGCCGTTCCGTGGACGTCGTGACGGAAGCGGCTCTTCCCTGGCTCATTCAACCGAACGTCGTGGCCGAGGCCATACCGCTGTGAGAGAGGACCGCACTCGAAACGAGGTAAATCTCTCGCTCGGGATCGAGCACCTCCAAATCGCCTTGCGGTGCGCCGAACGAGGGAGGAAGACCTATTTCGACGAGCATGACCCGGACACTCGTCGGCTCGTAGAGTCCGAGTTGCGAAAGGCGTACGAGTCGCTGAACAAGCTCGGGCCGTCGGTGTGGAAGTCGAATCCTCGACTACCGAGGGACCGGGTCGGGCAGGTGCGACAACTCCTCACCCATGACTATGCCGGGGTGGACGCCGACCAGGTGTGGAATATCGCAACGAGAGAGGCCCGTCCCCTGCTCCACCGTCTGAAGAGTGCTCGGGTGCCAACGGATGCGGATCCCCGTCGCGAGTAGCCCACTGATTCGTGACCCCCCTCCAGGACGGTTCCTCGCCAACCGAAATGTGACAGAACCCGGAGGGACCGAGCCGCCCTGGACCGCCGGACCTCCGTGGTCTGCCGCCACTTTACGGTAAGTGAGCTACGGTTATGCGGGGTGCCCGTCTGGGCACCGTCGATGGTCAGCCTGCACGATCACGAAGGGGAACTCGACCGGATTCTGAAGCGGGTGGGTCGCCACACGTCGTTTGCTGAGGTGATGGCCGAGGGGTCTCACGGGGAAACCGTGACCATCGATACCAAGTCCCACCGGGCGACCACGAGCCCCCGCCTCGCCGGCGCCGTGATACGAGCCTGGGCGGGAACGCGTTGGGTGGAGGCCGCCGCCTCCGACTTCGACCGGGCCAGCCTCGATGCCGCCGTCGAGGGGCTCGAGCAGGAACTGAAAAACGCGGGGTCGATCGGACCGCCTCCCGGTATCTCGGCCACCACCGTGGGGAACGCGGACGAGGTACCCCGTCGGCCGATGCGCGACATGGGCCTCGAGCGGGAGATGGAGTACGCCCGAGACCTCTTCGGGTGGACGATCGCGGTCCCCGGCATCAAGAACGCCCAAGTCGGCGTTGTGTGGTGGGACGATGAACGGCTCTACCTGAACACTGCGGGCGCCCGATGTCATCACACGTCGTGCCGAGTCCGCGCCGGGCTGGTCGGGATCGCCGTCGAGAACGGCCTATCGGAATACGATTACACGGCGAGTGGGGGCATCGGCGGCCAGGAGTTTCTCGAGGAGATGAACGAGACCTCCGCTCGCGCGATCGCCCAGAGCGCGATCGAACTCCTGCACGCCAAGGCGCCGCCGACGGGGTCGATGAGCGTATTGCTGGATGAGGGCACGACCGGAACGTTCGCTCACGAGTCGTTCGGGCACGGGACCGAGGCCGACCAGTTCGTGCGCGACCGCTCCTATCTGAAACCCCTCCTCGGGCAGATGCTCGGGCCGGAATCGCTGACGATCGCGGACGATGGGTCGATCCCCCGGGCGTGGGGTTCCGTTCCGTTCGATGATGAAGGACATCCCGCCGAGAAGACGATGTTGATCGACCACGGTCGCTTCGTCGGTGCGCTCCACGACCGGGACAGCGCCGCGGCGCTGCACGCCACGGCGACCGGCAACACCCGGCGGTCCGATTTCTTGAGTCGCCCTTACGTCAGGATGACCAACATCTACGTCGAACCCCAGGACTGGTCGTTCGAGGAGCTCGTGAAGGAAGCCGGCGACGGCGTCGTCCTCGAACACTGGACGAGCGGCATGGAGGACCCCCTGGGGGGCCAGATGCAACTCAAGGTTCGTCGCGGCCGACGGATCGAACATGGCCAGCTCACGGACGTCGTCTCTTCGATGGCCCTCTCCGGGAGCGTCCTGGCGTTCCTTCGGGACATTCGAGGGATTGGGAAGTCCGAGGGCCCCACGCGGATCGAGACAGGATTTTGCGGCAAGGGTCACGGGGACTACCTTCCGACCGGGGACGGCGGACCCTACCTCCTTTCCCGCGCCGTGGTGGGGCCCGCATGAGCGCCTCGCGGGTTACCGCCGACACCGCCTTCCGCGTGGCCGAGCGCCTGGAGAAGGTCGAGGGCCCCTGGGACGTATACGCGGAGCGCAGCCGCTCCCACGAACTCCACTTCGGGGGCCGAGGGATCGAGTTCGTCCGTGGCCCGATCGTCCTCGAGGGGTACGGGATTCGCCTCCTTCTTCCGCGCGAGGGGAAGACCGCGATTGGGTTCCAGGCGTCGACGGATGCCTCAGCGAAGGGAGTGGAGGCGGTCCTCCGGGACGCGGAAGGAGTCTCCAAGTACAGCGAGTTCCCCGCGAAGGACGTCACTCTCCCCTCGGGGGTCAACGGTACACCTCCTGGTCCAGAGATCGTCGACCGTTCGGTCTGGGAGAACGCCCCCGCCGCATTGACGGAGTACTGCGCGACGCTCTTCGCAGCGTTCGAGGGCAAGAAGGACGTCGCGATCAGCTTTGGCTCGGTCAAGGCGCACCGGACAGAGGTGACGATCGCCAACTCTGCCGGGCTGGCCTCGTCCTATGCGAACACGGCGATCGAGGCCGAGATCGCGGTCAAGTCGTCCGGCGGGCCCGAAGGGACGGCCCCCGGCGAGTACTGGGTGAACCTCTCGGGCCGCCGACTCGAGCCCCAGGACCTGCCGCGGCAGGCCGAGGAGTGGGGCCGTTACGCCTCCGACGCCCGACGGGCCAAGAGCCCTCCCAGCGGGGACCTTACGGTGGTCCTACCCCCCAGTATTCTGGAGCCGATCCTTCCCGCGGCCCTGGGGTTCAAGCTCTCGGGACGCGGTCAGCTTCGGGAACTCTCCCCCGCCGTCGGCAGCGTGGTGGGCCCGAGTGATCTCACCCTGGTGGACGACGGAACGATTGACTGGGCTACAGGCTCCTCTCCGGTCGACGATGAGGGGACCCCTCAGCGCCGACGAAACCTGATCCAGGGCGGGAAGGTCTCGGAACTGTTATACGACGCACTCTACGGCAGCGCGCTGAGCCACCCGTCCTCGGGAAGCGGACTCCGCCACGGGTTCGACTTCGCCGCCCACCGGTTCGCGCGAGTCCCGGGGCCCTTCACGACGACGTTGTCGATCCCGCCGGGCCAGGGAGGCTCGGATCAGGAACTCATCGAAGCGGCCGGCGACGGCATCTGGGCTCAGCAGATCGGATGGCCCTCTCCGGACGGCCTCACCACGGCGTTCGGAGGGGAGATCCGGATCGGTTACCGGATCCGGAACGGAAAGCTCGCGGAGCCGATCCGAGGGGGCACGATCGGGGGCCTCGTCCTCGCCCCGGCGGGGACCCCCTCGCTGCTATCGAACATCGTGGCCACCGGTTCCCATCCCGTACTCAGCGGCGGCGTGTTGGTCCCCTCGCTGCTCATCCGCCCCCTAACGGTGGCCGGCGACGAGCGGGCCGCCGCTATGGGCGGGGCTTGAGCTGCACCAGGATCGTCTGGCAGTGCGGGCAGCGCTGCCCGGGCAGGTTCGCGGAGGACATCACCCCGAATGCCGTGGGGACGAGGACCTCGAGCCCCTTGGGCCGGAAGCGGGTGCTCTCTGCATCATGAGCCCAGAAGAGACCCGACCCGTTCGTCGTTGACACGAAGCCGGCTACCATCGGGCCCCCGCATACGGCGCACTTCGCCTCGGCCATGAGTATCCGCTCGCCTCCACGAGGCGCGGGTATCTCTTGTTTGCGTTGGAGCTTCGGGTAGAGGAAGGGCGCTATTTCGGTTGGATAGGGCAGAAAAAAAAAGGGCGACCCCCACGGGGCCGGGTACCCCGCGGGGGCCTTATCATCGTGAGCTAAGGAGGACCTGCGCGCATGCTTACTTCTCGGATTCTCGGAGGCGGGAAGCCGCCCGGTGACCTCCCGAGCGGAAGACGGGGGCGAGCCAGGTGGGCCAGCCCGAAAGGTCGTAGACGTGGGTCCTCGGAGGAGGAGCAATCGCGATCAGGAGGTCCCGGGCCATCGTGTGGGGGGCGTCGATCTGGCTCGGGCTCAGGATCAGGCGAGTCCGCTCGGTGCGCAACATCAGAACGCGCCTCCCAGATCGGGCGGGGCAAGCCAGGGGATCGTCAGGGTCCGAATCCGGTGATCAGTGGGCTCTCCGCGGGGAGGGCGGGGGAGGGAGCCGATGGAAACCGGTATCTCCGCCTCGCGGACACGCGGGAGATCGGGAACCAGGTGAGATTCGATCGCAGCGGTCGGTCGGCTGGCGACAGAGTAGCTTCCACTGACGAGGGCGGGGCATTGTCCCGAGCCGCGGTGCAGGAACGCATACTGGCGGTCGGAGTGGACCTGCCCGCAGGCGGGGCATACATCTGCCACCTCGAGCATCGTTCCGATGCCTCCGAGGTAGGCGCCGCTTTCCTGGTCCGCGCTCATCTGTGATACTCCTGTGGGAAACATGGTACATAAACGTCAGGCATTATTTTGTACAAAATAAATCTAAGTAGTACGTGAGGCTCTTGAGGTTACAATGGGGGGGCAGAGCTACCTGCCAATCGAGCTTCTCGATTACATCGAGACGCACGCCCCGCCGGAGGAGTCGCCGTATGGGATCAGCCAACGAGAGTTGGCGAAGGCCCTGGGATACCACCCTTGCTCAGTGTCCAGGCCCCTTGAAACCCTGGTCCGAGATGGATTACTGAACACCCGCCGGGGGCCGGTTCGAGACGGCCTCCGAAAACAGCTCGTCTATCGCATTACAGACCGCGGGCGATCTCGGCTCGTTAGGGAGACCAAACACGTTCCTCTGCTCGCGGGGGCTCTGCCCCCACCCCCAAACCCATTCATCGGTAGACGGGAGGAGCTAGACCGTCTGGCGGATTTCGTGCGGGGGGGCGGCCCTGTGATGATCGTCGATGGCCCACCCGGCATGGGAAAGACTGCGCTCATCAGCCGCCACATCCGCCGGGCAAAGCGGGACCGAATTCCGTTTTGGTTCTCGGTGCGACCAGCCAGTTCACCGCGGCAGTTTGTGACAGCTTTGTCGCATGCGCTTTCCTTTCTCGGCGCCCCCCAGCTTGCATACTACTCCCAACTGCCGAGGGCTCCCGTTGCGCGGGAGGTTGCGGACCTTACTTCCCGGGCCCTTGCAGATCGGGAGTTTGCGGCCGTGATCGACGACTTGCAGATGGCAGACACAAATCTGCGACAATTTCTGTCGGATTTCGTAACCTCCCTTACATCAACTCGACGCTCTCAATTCTACTTGGTCGGCCAAGAGTCACTCTCGCTCGATGAGTCCGCCGTAACAGTAAGTCGATTGACCATAGGGGGACTCGATCGGTCATCCGCTCATGAGCTCACAGATCGCCGGGGAGGACTTGCGGAACGATTCGAATCAGTCTTTCAGTCCACACTCGGCTCTCCTCTTCTTCTCCAGCTCGCGGTCTCGAACCCGGGCCTCGACGCAGACGCGACGACGCTTCCGAACCGCGTAGTCGACCGACTCTCGCCGGACGAGGTTCGAGCGCTTCTACCGATTGCGATTTCCAATGAGCCGCTGCCCATCGGCTTCGTTTCCGGAAGTAAAACTCTCCCGGCACAGCGGCTGTCCGAGGTTATCCGAATGGGCGTCCTCCAAAAGACGCTCCAGGGCCGGCTCGAGATCCTGCAGGTGGTCCGGAACGCGCTACTTCGTAAAGTGGGTCCGACAGAAGAGAGAGAGGCGCACCTCGCGCTTGCGGATTTCTATACTGGCAGTCACCGACCAGAGGCCATTCGAGAACGGTTCCTTCATCTCGTCGAGGGCGAAGCCTGGAAGGAGGCCTCTCAGGCACTAACCCAACAGGAAAGGTCGCTGTTTGCGCTTGGTTACTCCGAAGCGCTGCGCGCGGCCTTGCGGCATCTTTCTCGAGCACTCCCTCGGGGTCCCTCAAAGGTTCGGGTCCTGCTAGGTGAGGCGTCTCTGCTACGGCACCACTCAGACTACGCTGAGGCGGTAAACACAATCCGACGCGCAATTGCCGAGGCGAATGAAGACCCAAAGGTGACATGCGAGAGCTTGCTTTCAATTGTTGATCTCCTCACTCGACTGCATCAAGTAGACGAGGCGGTCAGAGAGTTCCAAACTGCTGAACGCATTGGGCCGATAACCCGTCGACTTCAGGTTTACTTCGTCCTCTCCGAGGCTCGACTCCTCGAGGCGCAGGGACAACCCTCGAGGGCCAAGTATCAAGAGGCTTTCGAACTCGCTCGACGCTTTCGAATCACAGATCTTTCCCTCGAGAGCATCTCCGCTTGGTCGCGTCTAGAGGAACTCGAGAGTGGGCCAGAGGTGGCCCTCAAAATCATCGACGCCGCACTACCAGAGGCACGTCAGGCCGGTCGCGCAGACATCGCGTTTAACCTAAGGCTAGTGAGGGCGAGGGCGTACCTTAGGGTTGGTCAATCAGAACTCGCGGAAACCGAAATGAAACTTGTTCGATCAGAGGCAGAGTCCCTCGGCTATCTCAATCAACTTGCATACTCTCTGGACGGACTCACAGCGACCGCGGTGCAGTCAGGGCACCTGGCTGAGGCTCTGACTTACGGAAGGCAAGCGTGTTCTCTCGCGGAGAGATTAGGTAACGATCTGGTTCTCGGGCACGCCCTAGCACTGCTCTGCCTCACCGAGCGGCGAGCGGCAGACGACTCTACAGACCTCGAGCACATTCGCGCTTCAATCCGGCACGGAGAACGCAGCGTAGAAATCCTGTCCCGACTGCCTCCCTCGGAGGCGCTAGCCTTCGCTCACGGCTATCTGGCCGACGCCTACTTCGGTAGCGCCGACGGGAAGGGTGGGCTCAGTCACTACCAGTCCGCTCTGCTACTTTGCGATTCTTTGAACCTGAGCTGGGTGAAGGACGCCATAGTTACAGAAATGGCCGAGGCTGTACATCAGGCGAGCACTAACGCCAACTGATCGAAGATCACCTCGACCTCCCACCCGGAGGTCCGGCTTCATCGAAGATCTTCTTAAGGGACGGACGATCCCTCCAGAACTAGCTTAGAGCTGTTCGTGCGGAACGACTGGGACTGCGGGCAGGTACATGCGGGTGACACCTCCGAATCCTGCCCGGATTCGTGCGTATTTAATCGGCTCGATTTCACGTCAGAAAACGGGTGCGGATATACCGCCCGTATCCATACGTGTATATACGTAGAAAAATGGGATTTCTGTTAAGGCGGCGGAGGGTCGGAACTCGTGCCCGGTTTCGGGGAGAATGGCCGAAACAGGTAGGCCTTTCGCATGCGGTGGATGACCTTCACATCATCCACATCGTATCGGGTCTCGGCCCACGGGTCCGCGATGTTTGAGTACCCTCGTACCTCCCAGAATCCCGGCTCATCGGCCGAGACGAACTTCAATCCACGTAACCACTTCGCGGACTTGTAAAAGTATCGTTTGGGCACTAACATACGCACCGGCCCCCCGTGTTCGGCCGGAAGGGCTAGCCCCTCGACCGTATGGGCGACGAGGACGTCCGAGTCGCCGAGCGCCTCGATCGGGAGCGAGGTCGTGAACCCCTGCTCGCATTCCATCACGACGAAGCGCGCGCTGGTCTTCGGCTGGGCGAGTGCCGCGAGAGTCGAGAATGCGACCCCTATCCAATGCATCCCGAGCTTCGACCACGACGTGACGCAATGGATGTCGCACGTGATCTCGGTCTGCGGGAGCGCGAGCAACTCTGCGTACGGGAGTGTTCGCGGAGCGTCCACCTCTCCGCGAAGGGAAAGACTCCACGTCGAGGCGGTCAGCTCCGTGGGGACGGTCCCGGCGTGGAGCACGGGCCACCGTGGGGTGACGATCTGGCCCGGAGGGACCCCCTCAGGCATCCTACGTCTCATCGCGGTCTGCGGGATAATGGCTCGGATGATCGCTCCTGCACGGGCAGGTTGCCCCGGAGGTTATACGTCGATCAGTAACCCCATCTTTCGTAGACCTGAATAGCGACCTTCGATACCCACTACGCTGAAGACCAACTCGCTACGAGTTTTCGGGACCCCGATCTTCTATCGGTGGAACCCACGCCGAGACCTGCTCGACCCCCCGATCAGCTTATAGCC
>JBAUZT010000007.1:0-25311 GCA_049585415.1 Thermoplasmata archaeon
GCTAACAGGCACCAATGACAGATAATACACAAGCAACAAACCGGAAATCCTCGAGAGGAAGGAGGTCGAAGGACGCCGAGGACGGCTCACGTCAGGGACAAGCTATCTTGTAAACCCCGGTACTGGAATCAGTTATCGGAAGACGAGACGAGTATCGGTTGTGGCTTATAAATGACTATGTACCTCCTCGGCGGTTAAGGAAGTGAAGATGGCCAAATGATGAACTCCTCTTCTCTTCCACGCCACTCAGTAATCCGCTCCTCCGGTAAAGGTGCTGGGGGCTCCGGACGACCTTTAGTTTCTCTTGCGGTTGGCATTTTGCTCGCTGCACTCGTCGTATCATATCCTCTGATGCTTGGTAGTGCGACTCACCCGCCTCCCATCGGCGGGGTGATGGGGCCCTACAACCTCAACAACACGGTTCAAGGTAGGGACTTGACTTTCCCCAACTGCACTCTCGTGAGTGTGGAATGGAAGGTTGACTCCGGTCGAGCGGCCAACTTCTCTGTATGGTCCCCATTAACGCTATTCGGCTTTCAGAGGTTGACATGCACGGGTCCACCTCCTGAGTGTCCGGGGTTCGTTTTCCCTGGGCAGAACTACGCCGAGCAGATTGTCTGCTCGCAGAGCGGGACTGCAGGAATGTTCTCGTACACCTCGGACGAGACGGCAGGTTATGAGTTTGTACTGGACTATGGGTACTCTCAGTCCAATGAAACCGTGGGCGAACAAGTTACTTTCACTGCGGCTTACAGTTGCCAATCCGAAGGATCTGCGTGCGCTGGATAGAGTCTCAAGGTTGAGATTCGCAACTCGCGCTGGAGACCGGCTGATTGAATCCGACAACCTAGGATTCGCGTCCGATACTGCGGGCGACTCCGGCAGATTCTCCACTCTTTTATGGATGGCCCCAGTGACGAAGGCTAGAGCCGTCGCGCAGTTTCGTCTCGGGACATCCGAAGGACCGGCCTCGCTTGCAGGATCGATGTCGATGGGAGATTTCTGAATGGCCTGGTGTTTCTGTCCGCAGGCAAGCCCATTCCTGTCTTTGCCGAGAGTAGTTTTTGTGCAGGCGAGCCGGTTTCTGTGCGGCGCAGAGTTTTCGGGCAAAGCCATCCCCACCGGCTTTGTAACCAAACCTCGGAGCTGAAACGAAACCCCCCAGCCGAGGGAGGTTATGTTACAAAGCCATCCCCACCCCAAGAATCTTATAGACCCCCCCGCTCGCGCGCGGCGCATGTACTACCTAGACCACCGTCGCGACGTCGTTCGCATCCCGCCCGAGCGCCTCGGGCCGGAGCTCTCGAACGTCCTGACCGAGCTCGCCCAGCAGCAGTTCGAAGGGAAGCTGGTCGACGGCCAGAACCTCGCGGTCACAATCCGCGACGTGAAGCCCCTCGGGGAGGGTCACATCATCCACGGCGACGGCGGAGTGTACCAGGAGGTTGAGTACCAAGCGCTCCTCTTCCGGCCGGAGATCCAGGAGGTCGTGGAGGGCTCGGTCGTGGAGATCCGTAAGTTCGGCGCCTTCGTTCGGTTCGGACCGCTCGATGGGCTCCTGCACGTTTCCCAGATCATGGACGATCGCGTGAACATCGACGAACACAACCAACGGCTCGTCGGCGTCGAGACCAAGCGGGACCTGAAGGTCGGCTACCGCGTCCGCGCGCGGGTCGTCTCCCTCTCGCTCTCCGAGATCTCGCCCCGGGACAGCCGCATCGGGCTCACGATGCGCCAGCCCGCGCTCGGCCGCCTCGAGTGGATCCAGGAAGTCCACAAGAAGTCGGAGGAGAAGGGCGGCAAGCGATCCGGTCCCCCGGCCGGAAAGCGGGTCGCCGCCAAGCCCGCCCCCGCGAAGGCGGAGGCGAAAACGCCGGCCGCCACGGGGACGTAGATGATCAACCTCAAGGCGTGCAAGAACTGCAACACGATCACCGACCAGGCGAAGTGTCCCCGCTGCGGCGGGGAGGTCTCGCGCGAGTGGCAGGGGTATCTGATCGTCATCGACCCCGAGAAATCCGAGATCGCCCGAAAGATGGGGATCCATGCCGCGGGACGCTACGCGCTCCGGGTCAAGTGACGAGCGCGCCTGGGCGGTCCCCGACTCCCTCCGCCCCAAGCTCGCCGAACGATACGGGCCGGTCTACTCCGGGGACGAGGCGGACCGACGGATCCGTTCGCTCGGGGTCTTCGCCACGTGCGGCGACCGGGTGACCGCCCACGCGATCGAGCTCGGCCATCCGCCGCTCGTCGGGATCGTCGACTACAAGACGCGCCGGCAGGAACCGGTCTCGCCCGAACTGTTCCGCTCGCTCGCGGCCCGGCGGCTCCTCAAAGTGGCCAACCCCGCCGGCTTCCTGACCGAGCAGCTGCGGATCGCCGTCCGCGCGATCATCGCCGACGGCGGCGGGTTGATCGAGGTCGACGGCGAGGAGGACCTGGGGTCCCTGGCGCTCGTCGAATCGATGCCGACCGGCGCGACCGTGCTCTACGGCATCCCGGGCGAGGGCGTCACCTTCGTCCGGGTCGACGCGATCGCGAAGGAGCACGTGCGCCTGTTGATCAGCCAGCTCGAGGTCCGACGGATCCCTCGGCCGAGCTGACCGGCGCCCACTATCCCGAGCGCATCGAGCGCTTGGGGAGCTTCCGCTCCGCTCGTCGGTCGAACGCCGAGAACTCGTTGCCGTCCGGGTCGGAGAAGACGATCACCCGCTCGCCCCACGGCTGGACCTCCGGGCTCTGGGTGATGCGGGCACCGGCGTGCCGCAGGCGCAGCTCGAGCGCCTCGACGCTGTCGGTTTGGAAGACGATGCCGGTTCGGATGCCCGTCCGCGCTTTCGTCTCCGAGTAGTACGGTTCCCCCCACTCGGGCCGGGGCGCGATCAGGGAGATCGCCGCGGCCCCGGGACCAAGCGCCAGCTCGACGTAGTGGGTCTCCGGGTCCTCCCGCACCACCGAGAGTCCGAGCACATCCCGATACCAGGCGATCGCGAGGGCCTGGTCACGGACGATCACCGGGACCCGCTGGAGGAAGGTGAGCCGGCCCGAGCCGCGGGCGGGAGGCGGCTCGAGGCTCACTCCCGTCCCGGCGAGCAAGGGGTTCCACTCCAGGATCTCGTAGGCCGTATCGGCGATCGATTTCAGGGGGTCGGTGCGCAGCACGCGCTCCGCCTCGGCCCGGTCGGTCGCTCGAAAGACGAGGAAGTCCCCCGGGGGTCTCGTGAGCGGTCCGTGCCCGACGAGGCGTCCCACCCGGTCGAACTCCTCCACGAACTCCCGCAACGCCCGAGGGACGCCCCGTTCTGGGAGCCCGTCGGCTCCGAACCGCACGAGTCGCACGTAGAGCCGCTTCGGCTTTCGACCCGGTCCACTGGAGGACGGCATGCCCGAGAGCCGGGAGTACGCCGCCGGGCAGATAGCCTCCGTTGGGGGTCCCCGGGGTCTCGAGTCCACGGGGTTTTAGGGCGGGGCGCGGTCGGCCCGCCTTCCACCATGGACCCCGCTCGTTACATCGTCCGAGAGTTTCGCGAGAGCGACATCGAGCCGTACGCGGTCCTGCGGACCGCGATCTTCCCCGAGGACCCGATCGCCGCGAGCACGTTCCGGGGCGAATGGGAGTTGGCCATTGCGCATCCGGATCCCCTCCCGTGGTTTTCGGTCGAGGAGCGAAGCTCGGGGAAGGTGGTCGCGGCGGGAGGACTCGTGCGCAACCCGTTCCAGGATGACCCGGCTCGGCCGTGGGCCTTCGCCGACGTCCACCCGGAGCATGTCCACCACGGCATCGGCTCGGCGCTCTACGCGACCGCGCTCGCCGTCGCCCAACGGAGGGGGGCGACCGGCCTCCGCTGCTCCGTACACTCGGAGCGCCCGTCGGACCTCGCCTTCCTGACCCACCGCGGCTTCGTGGAGCGCCGTCGCTCGTGGATCTCGGTACTGGACCTGGCCCACGCGGAGACTTCGCGCCTCCCGGAGCTCGTGGCGAAGCTCTCCCGCGAAGGCCTCCACCTCACGACGTTGACGCGGGAGGGAGAGACTCGGGAGGAGGTCCAGCGAGGCATCTACGAACTCGGAAATGTCACGGGAGCGGACGTGCCGCGCGTGGGCGCGTTCACTCCGCCCTCCTTCGAGGAGTACCGTCGTCTCCAGTTCAGTGGACCGAACTACCTTCCCGAGGCGTGGATGCTCGCGAAGGAGGGGACCCGGTACGTGGGAGTCAGTTCGGCGGGGCGAGAGCCCGCCGAACCCGGAATGCTCCGCCAATGGTACACGGCGACGCGCCCCGAGTACCGCGGCCGCCAGGTAGCCGAGACGCTCAAGCTGATGCTCATCGAATACGCCCGGAGGAGCGGCTACGCTCGCATCACCACCTCGAACGACTCGGTCAACCAGCCGATGTGGTCGTTGAACCAACGGTTGGGCTTTCGGAAGTTCAGCGAGCGGATCCACACCGAGAAGCTCTTCGACGCGGACCGTTAGGCCCGGTCCTTCCGCCGTCGGACGAACTTCAGGCCCGACCACGTCTCGGTCACGGCGCACACTTTCACATCCACGAAGCCGGCCCCCAGGCCCGCCCCCCGCACCCCGTGTTCGTCGAAGTCGATCTCCACCCCCGAGCTCTTCTTCGGCCAGCAGAGCCAGACCATGCCCGCCGGGGCCAATCGCGGGCCGACCCGAGAGAGGTCCGCCCCGAGTTGCCGGGGCGACCGGGCGAAGATCATCGCGAAATCGACCGGCCCTCGACCCCCCGGCCGTAGCCCGGGCGCGAGGGCCACGTTCAACTCGTGCTCCACTTCCGCGGGAACGCGAATCAGGTACGCGCGGGCCCCCGCGCGGGCTCCGAGCTTCTTCGAGAGGGGAGTGCCCGAGTACCCCGGCATCGGGGCTCAGCCCCGGGTGGTGTGGGTCCGGCGCCGAGCGTGTCCGGGGGCTCCCGGATCTTTTCCCCCTAACCGGGGCCGACGCAGCTCGTCGCTCGGTAGTCCGTACTGCCGAAGCAACGCGAGGAACCTCGGCTCGTCCCGGATCGGGTCGAAGTAGAGGCCGCGGTGCCAGAGCCAGAGGACCCGGTCGCCGTCACGGTAATCCTTCTCCAGGAGGTCGAGCGCCTTCGACTTCTCGCCGAGCACCGAGTAGAGCATCGCGAGGTGCGTCGCCGACGTGTAGGACTTCGCCTCGCCCCGTTCCACCTCCGCGGCGATCCCGCGGGCCTCCTCGGGCCGGCCGAGCATCGCGGTGAGCAGGGAGTGGTCGAATCGCTCCGCATCCCCCACGTCGGTCACCGCGGCGTCCGCCTCGCGCTCGGCCTCGGCCCGTCGGCCGAGGGCCAGGAGGTAGATTCCGAGGTAGACGTGCGGTCCCAACTCGGTGGGCTCCTTGTCCCGGATGGCCTCGGCGGTACGGATTCCCTCATCGAAATTCCCGGATTCGATCTCGATCCACGAGAGCAACCCCTGAGCATGGCCTCCCGGGTCGAGTTGGATCGCCCGGCGAGTGAGCTCCTTCGCTTCGTCGAACCGGCCGAGCGCGAGGCACATGGTGGCATAGAACCGGTAGGCCACGACATTGTTCGGATTCAGCGAGATCGCCTTCTTGAACTCCGATTCGGCGCGCGCCCAGTCGTTGTCGTACTGAAACACCACGTTGGCCAGCGCCGCGTGGGCCTCGGAAGAATTTGGGTCGATCTGGATCGCTCGCAGCGCCAGTTCGCGCGCCCGAGGGATCACTTCGCGCATCGGAACGGTCTCTCCGGCCGCCGAGACGTACGCGTTGGCCCACATCGCGTAGGCCTCTGCGAACCCCGGGTCGAGCCGCGTCGCTTGCTCGAAGCAGTGGACGGCTTCGTCCAACCCGGAGTGTTCGATCGAAGCCACGAGACCTCGAAGGTAAAAGTCGTAGGCCGCCAGGTTGGCGGTCGGTGGTCGCTTTTCCCCCGCCGCCTCGCCGGGGGCCAGCTCCAGTCGCAGCGCCTCGGCCGTCCGCTCGGCGATGTCGGTCTGCACCGCGAACACGTCGTCGAGGTCCCGATTGTAGGAGCTCGCCCACATGTGGCGCTGCGTGGCGACGTCGATCAGCTGGAGAGTGATCCGGATTCGATTGCCCGCTTTGCGCACGCTCCCCTCGAGCACGGAGTCGACCCCGAGCTCGACCCCGACCTGGGCGACCGACTTCGGCGCCGTCTTGTACGGCATGACGGAGGTCCGCGCGATCACACTCAGCCCGCGCACCTGGGAGAGAGTGGAGATCAACTCCTCGGTGAGGCCATCGGCGAAGTAGCCGTCCGCCGCGTCGGGACTGATGTTCGCGAGGGGAAGGACGGCAAGTTGTCGACCTCCGGA
This sequence comes from Thermoplasmata archaeon, assembly GCA_049585415.1. Lineage (GTDB taxonomy): Archaea > Thermoplasmatota > Thermoplasmata > Lutacidiplasmatales > UBA184 > Lutacidiplasma. The sequence continues at coordinate 6,336 of JBAUZT010000007.1, forward strand.
GTGGACCGCGAGCGGGGGAGCTCCACCCGACACCTCCCAGGAAGGCACCACTCGATAGACGGTCACGGGGAGGCGGATGTTCTTGAGTGGGGCGGCCGGCAGCCGGACGAACGGAACCGAGATCTTGTTCTGTACTTGGTCGACGACCTGCTGGGTCAGGCAGACTCCGCCGGGCTCGGCGAGCGCCTGGATTCTCGAGGCGATGTTCACCGCGTCGCCCAGTACATCCTCCCCCGATTGGACGACGTCGCCGACATGGACTCCGATGCGGATCTGGATCTTCCACTCCTTGGGGGCGGAGGCGTTGTACTCGTGAAGGGATCGCTGGATCTCGAGCGCGCAACGTACCGCGTCGAGCGCGCTGCCGAACTCGACCAGGAAGGCGTCGCCCACCGTCTTCACTTCGCGCCCGTCGAACTGCGCGAAGAGGGGTCGCAGCACCCGGTTGTGCCGCTGGAGGACCTCGAGCGCCGCGCCCTCGTCCGCCTGGACGAGGGCGGAGTATCCCACCATATCGGTGAACATGATGGCCGCGAGGCGCCGGTGCGACTCCGTCACAGCATCGGAATTCCCGTTCGCCTTGTTAAGCACTCCCGGGGAGTCCGCGAAACACGGGGTGGCCTTGGTGCGGCCTCCACCGGCTCTCTGGGGGTGCGAGGTATCAGCCCAGAACGAGCCGAGGGATCGGAATGAGTCGCCACGCTTTTTGGCCCCAGCGACTTCGACGGCCATGCAACCGACCCGGACCCCCAAGCTCGCCCCCTACCTCGTCGTGAAGGACGCGTCGGGGTTGGCCCAGTTCCTCGAGAAGGCCCTCGGCGGCCGTCTCTCGTTCGAGGAGAAGGATCCGAGCGGACGGGTGGTCCACTCGGAGGTCCAGATCGCCGACGGATTGGTGATGATCGGCGATGTGCCCGAGGGCCATCCGACGGTCCCGGCGATGATCCACCTCTACGTCACCGACGCCGACGCGGCCTACCAGCGCGCCTTGAAGGCGGGGGCGTCCAGCGTCCGAGCCCCGGAGGACGCGCCCGACGGAGATCGGCGGGGCGGGGTGAAGGACGCGTGGGGCAACCAGTGGTGGTTCACGCGCGCGCGCTCGGGCGAATAGACCGCCGGGCGCCTACGCCCCGCGAGCGTGCCAGGCCCTCTGCGCCCACCGAAGGTCCTGCGCCGCTACGGTGGCGAGCCACCGGTTGTCCTTGCGATCCGCTACTTCCTATGAAGGGGGGTCGTGCCGCCCCGCCTCCCGGTCCCCTCGCACGTAGGGGTTCATATCGGTGGGGGCCCCATCGTTTCTGTACCTGATGGCCGGATTCACCGTTTCCGGGGTCTTTCCGGGAGAGCTCCACGAGGCGACCTCGGTATTCGTCGCGGGGACGGACCGGCTCCTGCTGAAGTGGGTCGCAATGGCCCTGCTCGAACCGTACTCGGCGCGCGCGTACTGGACCGACGTCCGTCTCGAAGGCGAAGAGCTCGAGCCGGACGACCCGATCCAGACGAAGGCGATCCCGGCCGACCGGTTGCACGTGCTCCTTCCCCGCCAACTCCAGCAGGACGAGACGGACGCCCGGAGGGCCGAAGCGGCGGCCGCGGTGATGCTGCACGCGGACGAGCCGCGCGAGTCCGTCCGCCGGATCTTCCAATTCCTTCGACTTCCGGAGCACTCCCAGCAGCGGATCGTCTCGACGTTCTCGGGCGACGAACCCGCCATCCTCGTCCTCGCGAACGCCCAACGGCTCGGGGGTCTCTACACCTCTGACGCCGTGGCCCCGATGGTCGGCGCGATCGTCGACGCCGGGGCGTGCATCGTCGTGCTCTGGAGCGAGGCGTTGCCGGGCGCTCGAAGCGCGTTCGACGTCATCCTCCAGGTCGACGGGAGCGGTCCCGCGGCATGGAAGAGCGCCCGGATCCGGTGCGAGAAGGGCCTGGCCGCAGGCCCGCTCGCGCACGGCGTAACGGTCCGCCTCGGGGACCTTGCGTCGGTCGCCACCGTCCTCGACCGATGGATCCCTGCGAATCCGGGCCGATAGGGCGTCCGCTCGCCGGTGGCCTCGCGCTCTAGAGTCCCGCGGTCGAGGGCTCGCCGTCCTCCGCGCGCCCCGCGGTCACGACCACCGTCGGAGCGACCGCCTCCGCGACGGAGACAGGAACCGGGGACGGGGCATCGGACCGCTCCCCAGCGGCCGTGAACGAGTAGTTGCGGAGGAACGCCGCCATCACGCCGACGCTCAACGCGAGCAGTGCGCCCACGGCAAAGAGCCCGTGGAAGGCGGTGAGCGTCGGGAGGACGACCGTCACCGGTCCGGCCGGGCCGACGACTCCGGTCGCGAAGACCCCGGTGAAGCTCGCGAGGATCGTCGCGACCAGGACTGGGCCGATGCTCGCCCCGAGGTCCTGGAACATCTCGGCCATCCCCGTCTGGATGCCGGTCTCGCCCTTCCGCGAGGAGAGGACGACGATGTTGGTGACCGAGATGATCATCGTCACGAGGCCCACGAACGTCGGGATCGGCGTGAGCAGGACCTCGGTGTAACTTCGGTCGAAGGTGAGCATCAGCACGAACCCGACGGTCGCGAGCGCCGAGCCCAGCATCATGACCGGCTTCGGGCCGAACCGGGTGATTCCCCGACCGATGAACGGGGCCGCGACGAGCATCGACATCGTGGTGGGCAGACTGAGGACCCCGAACTCGAAGACGGTACGACCGAGACCGACGATCGGCGTCTCGACCAGGATCGTGATCCCGACGAAGCCGAGGAAGAGGCTGACCCCGACGAGGAGCGCGCCGACGTACGCGATCGCCAGGTTGCGCTCGCGGAACCGCTCGAGGCGGATCATCGGGTCTTTCGCGGTCCGCTCCCGGAGGTAGAAGAGCACCGCGAAGAGCCCGGAGAGGGCGAACAGCTCGGGCACCCCGAGCGGCACGCTCGCGAACCGGATCGCCGCGAGCTGCCCCCATCCCCACGACGGGCCCTGAGAGAGCCCGACCAGTACGAGGGCGAGGGCGCTGCCGAGGAACGCCGCCCCGGGCACGTCGAGGCGCGCTTGCATACGGTGCCGCGACTCCGGGAGGGCCACGATCGTCAGGGCGAGGATGGCGATCGCGAACGGGATCACGAGGTGGTAGGCGTCCTGCCATCCGTACGTCTGGATCACCCACGCGCCCCCGAAGAGTCCGAGGGCCGCGCCGATGGCGAACATTGCCGCGATCAGGCCCTGGGCTTGACCGACTTTCGCGGGGGGGAGTTCCTCGCCGACCATCGCGAACGCGAGGGGGAACATCGCGAGCCCGACCCCCTGGAGGCCGCGCACGGCGATCAGGAGGTAAACGGCGTTGAATCGGGAAAGACCGAACAAAGCCGCGATCGAGGGGGTGAAACCGGTGATCGCCACCGCGACGGTGTAGATCCCCAACACGACGATGAGCATCCGCTTCTTGCCGTAGAGGTCCCCGAGCTTCGCGAACAACGGGGTGGTGGAGACGCCCACCAGCAGGTAGGCCGAAACGACCCAGGCGATGGTCGTGTAGGGGACCCCGTCGAAGAACACCACCAGTGTGGGCAGCGCCGGGACGAGCATCGTCTCGACGTAGTTGACCATCAGCGCGGCGGCCGCGAGGAGGACGAGGATGATCGTCCCGCGCCGGGCGACCTCCGCGGGAGAATGGGTCGACGAGACGACCACGTTCGCAGGGACCTCGGCATCGGTCATCGAGAGGGACAGGGCGTCGGAGGTGGTCAAGCCCCTCGTCCGGTACCACTCCGGGAGCGGCCAACGGACGGATACCGGTGGCCGATATTGTACCGCGAAACGCAAAAAACGGAACCCTCATGCGGAACGGGGTTTGTCGGCCGTCGCCGTGCCGGATCGTGCGCTGCGACCGGAGACACTGGACCTGGACATCCTTCGGGAGATGTCGCGAGGGGGAGCCCCCAACCTCGCCGGGATCGATCCGCGGTTGAACGCCACCCGCATCGCGCGACGATTACGGATCGGACGGCCCCGTGTCGCGGCGCGATTGAAGGCGTGGAAGGAGAGCGGATTCCTCACCCGGTACGATGTCTGGCTGAACCCCGCGCTCTTCGGCTGGCAGGGGGCGTGGGTGTCGGTGCGCGTGAAGCACCCCCGGGTCAAGCGCGAACTCTTCCCCCGTCTCGCGCTGATCGACGGGGCCGTCTCCGGGCTGGAACTGCTCGGGGAGTGGATCACGCTCGGTCTGGTGACGCCGGACCTGGCATCGCTCAACCGGACCGTCACTCTCATTCGAGGGCTCGCGGGGGTCGAGGAGGTGGAACCGCCGGTCCCGTGGCGGCTTCCGGAACCGCGACGACAGCTTACTCCTCTCGACATCCGGATCGTTCGTGCGTTGCGCGAGCACCCGACGGCGGCCCTCGGGGAGACGGCGCGGCGCGTGGGGATCTCGACCCGAACGATGACGCGGCGGTACGCCGACCTGGTCGACGGCTGGGCGGTCTGGTTCGTCCCGATGTTCGATTTTCACGCGGTGACGTCTCCAGTCGTCTCACTGCTGGTCAACGTGACCCCGGGGACCCGACTTCCGAACGTCGTTCGGCAAGTGCGCGCCAAGTACCCCCTCACCCTCGAATTCCCGACCGCGGACGTGGGCCCGCAGCTCGGCGAGAATGCCGAATTCCTCGTCGTCCTTCCTCCCTCCACTGCGCATCTCGAGGAACTCGAACAGTTCGTCTGTGGGATTCCGGGGATCGCGGGCATCGACAGTTCCGTGATGGTCCAAAATCACTCGTTTCCGGGGTGGTTCGACCGCCATCTGGAGTCGTTGGCGAGGCCCCCGGCGTAGGAGGATGGCGACGAAACCGGGCACGCCCGGCCGGGCCGTGATATACATCAGCCGCCTCCCCCGAACTCGGATGGCCCTGGCGATGACGGCATCCTCTCGCGCCGGTATACCCGACACTCCCTTCGGTCGCTTGGGCCGAGTGGTCCTGGCGGCCCTCGTTGCGGTTCTCGTGATCTCCTTGGCGCTCACCGGCATCGGCACCGCACCCACCATGGGCGCCGCGTCGACCGCGGTGGCTGGAGCGTCGTCGACCCCTGCCCCGGCGCTGATTCCCGCGGCCATCCCGGCCCACGTTCCCACCCCCGGTCTCTCGGAGCTCGCGCAGCGGCTCGCCCAAACCGATTCTCCCGGCGCTCCCGGGGACCGACTGCTCCCCAACCTCGCGTACTCCTCGGTGAAGGAAGGCTCCGCCATCGTACCCTCTAATCTCGCGACCGGACAGGTCAGCACCGGCCCGACCTCGATCGGAGTGAACGACCTCGGTCTGCGGACGAATTCCGAGGGCCAATATGTCCCCTACTGGTACCGCACGACCTCGCTCGATGGGGCGGTGACGATCAACAACATTTCCCTCCTACCGATCATGACCAACGCTTCGAGCAGCATCACGCTCCAGCTGAACGCGATTCTCAACAACGTGACGCTCTTCGGCCAGTCGGTCTACCAGATCTGGGCTCAGAACGTCATCTTCTACTCGGTCCAGGGCGACCAGATGCAGCTTGCGACCGATGCGTGGAATTTCACGGGATCCCCGTTCGAGCTCAACCAGAACGATATCTATGAGAATTCGCCGGGGGGCTTCCTGTTCACCGGGACGTACGTCCACGCCGTTCCGTCCTCCCCGCCCGCGTTCATCCTCCGACCCCCGTTCACGATCAACTTCTACCTCAATGCGACCAACGTGGACGGGCGGAACGCGCTCTACTTCAACTACTCGCTCGTCTCCGCGCACGACATCACCCTCGGCACGACGAACCTGGGCCGCTCGATCCAGGACGGGTCGTTCGACTGGATCATCTTCAACTCCACCGCCGGCCAGCCGGCGGGGTACACGGCGCCACCGGCCTCGTTCCTGATCAGCGGGAACCAGTCGTCGAACCTCGGGTTGCCGAACGATGCCGAGATGGCGATCTGCGGCGGCAGCGACGGGTTCTCCGGCATCACCCGCTCGCTCGAGGGGAACGCGCAACTCCGATACCTCAACTCGACGACCGGCGGCTACTCCGCGGTGCCGGCGGCGTTCACCACGACGGAGGACACCGGGGAGAGCATGGAGGGGGTCGACGCCCACTACACGGCCTCGAGCGCGAGCCGGGGTCTCGCGTACCTGACGAACGGGCCCGAGTACATCTACGGCCTCTGGAACGCGAGCGCTCCCGGCACAGCGATCAAGGAGTTCACGGTAGTCGCCTCCCCCGACTCGACGCTCATCTGGGTCTCCCCGAAGATCGGAGGAGTGGAGTTCAACGACAACCTCGCCGCTTGGGACCTGGCCTCGGCTCCCGTGAGCTCGTTCTGGCTCCCGACGGGCCCCGACTTCCGGTACACGGTCGAGGGGATGGCGAATGATTACACCCCGGACTTCGCCGCACTCCACACGGCCGGAGTGAACTTCGTGAGCCTGACGTGGAACGCGTCGGAGGGACTGTACGTACCGATCATCGCCTTCGGTAACTCGGCGGTCGCGAGCATCGCCCAATCCGGAACGGGCACGACGAACAAACCCTACGTCGTCACCTACTCCCAGTATCAACCGATCAGTTCCCTCTATTCGGCCTACGACACCTTCACGCAGCCGCTCTACCCGGGCGTGCTCCTGAGCGGCGTCACCGCGCACGTCGTCCTCCAGAGCCTTCCGAGCCTCTACATCCGGCAGTCCCCGGAGGCGGTCGAAGTCCTCCAGTCGTACTATGGGTTGAACGTTCCCGCCACGAACAACCTACCGATCGAGATCTACGATTCGTCGAACATCTCGATCGTCGGGGCCGCCCACATCAGCGGCTGGTTCCCGATCACGCAGACGGGCTTTCTGATGGCGTCGCTCTTCCTCTCGAATGACACCCACACCCTCGTCGCCTACGACCACTTCTACAGTGAGGGAAGCTCGATGGTGATCGTGAACCCGAACGGGAACGGAACCCAGGAACAGAACACCGTCTTCGGCAACGAGTTCCTGACGAGCCATCGCGACGCAAAGGGGTACGACTTCTACCCCGTCCTGGCGTTCAACACGACCTACACCGGCCCTCCGACCATCGGGAGCTTGGGCGTCTTCAGCTCGGGCAACACGATCTACAACAATCGCTTCGACACGCCGATCACCACGTACAGCCCGCCGCAGAACCCGTACCTTGCCTACGTCTTCATCAACGACTTCGGGTACACCAACTTCGCCTCGGTCGCGGCGACGTGGACGAACAGCTGGAACATCGCCCTCGAGCCCGCCTTCCACGTCCGGATGGTCAACGGCTTTGCACTGACCGGCAGCATCGTGCAGGCCCCCTTTGAAGGAGGGAACGCCTACGCGAACTGGAACGGCTCCCTCCCCTACAACGACCAGGGACTGATCGTCAGTGGCGGGGATTCCCTGCCACTTCCGACCCCGAGCTCCGCGGTGCACGCGATCGTGTTCGAGGAGTTCGGGCTACCGAGCGGGGTCCACTTCACGGTCGTGATCAACGGAGCGACGTATCACTCGATCCACGGGCTGATCGTCGTGTATGCAAAGCCGGGATCGTACACCTACGACGTTCCGTCCGCGCACGGCCGGACCGCGCATCCCCATCACGGGCACGTGACGGTGACCGTGCACAACGTCTGGATCCCGCTCCTCTTTAGCTGAGCTCGCGCGGTGCCTTTCGAGATCGCCGTAGCGCCCGCGAATACTGCGTAATCGCTTCGCCGGAACCGTATTGAGTCGTCGGCCCGTGCGCCTCGGGGGCGCGCTATGGAGCCCGTCCAGGTCGACGGTCGATCGCTCGCGCCGGACGGCGCCCGCACGATCCTCGATCTCCTGAACCGCAGCGGGGTCGTGCTCCCGCAGGTCTGCTACCACCCGTCCCTGGGGGCGGTGGAGACGTGCGACACCTGCCTCGTCGAGCTCGACGGGAAGCTCGTCCGCGCGTGCGCGACTGCGGTCTCCGCGGGGCAGCGCGTCTCGGTCGACTCCCCGCGGGCCCGGGAGGCGCGACGTACGGCGCTCGACCGCGTCCTCCAGCACCACGAACTGGTCTGCACCATCTGCGACAAGAACGGCAACTGCGTCCTCCACGACACGGTGCTGCGAGAGAAGGTCTCGAACCAGGAGTTCCGCCCGAAGCCGTATCCGAAGGACGCCTCGAACCCGTTCTACGTCTACGACCCGAGCCACTGCATCCTCTGCGGCCGCTGCGTCGAGGCGTGCCAGGACGTCGTCGTCAACGAGGTGATCACCGTCGACTGGAAGCTCGACCCGCCGCGCGTCGTCTGGGACCGTAACGCGCCGATCGACCAGTCGTCGTGCGTCTCCTGTGGCACGTGCGTCTCGGTCTGCCCCGTGGACGCCCTGATGCCGAAGTCGATCCTCGGCGAGGCGGGGCTGTTCACGAATCTCCGCGATTCGACCAAGGAGTCGTTGACCCGTTTCATCAAAGGGTTCGAACCGGCGATGGGGTTCCGGCCGGTGCTCCACGCGAGCGAGATCGAGGCGCGCACCCGACCGTCCTTCGTGACCAAGACCAAGACCGTCTGCACGTTCTGCGGGGTCGGCTGCTCGTTCGACGTTTGGACACGGGGACGGAAGATCCTCCAGATCCAGCCGCGGCCGGAGTCTCCGGCGAACGGTATGGCGACGTGCATCAAGGGGAAGTTCGGCTGGGACTTTGTCAACAGTCCGGACCGCCTGACGACCCCGCTCCTCCGAGACGGCGACCACTTCCGTCCCGCGAGCTGGGAGGAGGCGATCCGATTCATCGCGGAGCGGCTCCGCGCGATCCGGGACTCCGCGGGACCCGACGCGATCGGATTCCTCGCGAACTGCACGGGGAGCAACGAGGAGGCGTGGCTCGTCCAGAAGCTCGCGCGAACCGTGATCGGCACGCACAACGTCGACAACTGCGCCCGCTACTGCCAGGCCCCCGCGTCGACCGGGCTCAGCCGGACCGTCGGGATCGGGGCGGACGCGGGAGGGTTCCGGGAGATCGAGAACGCCGACCTCGTGATGACGGTCGGCTCGAACACCGCGAAATCGCACCCCGTCCTCGCCGGGAAGATCAAACGCGCGCACAAGTTGCGGGGGCAGAAGCTGGTCGTCCTCGACCTCCGTCGCACGATGATGGCCGAGCGCGCCGACCTCTTCGTCCGCCCGCGCCCCGGCACCGACCTCGTCGTGCTGAACACGGTCGCCCGGTACCTCCTCGACCAGGGTTGGGAGGCCCGGTCGTTCATCGAGCAGCGCACCACGAATTTCGAAGCGTACCGGGAGTCGCTCGCCCCGTTCACGCTCGACTACGGGGAGACGGTGACCGGGGTCGCGAAGGATGAGTTCGTCCGTCTCGCGACCATGGTCCACGACGCGAAGAGCGTCTGCATCCTCTGGGCGATGGGGGTCACCCAGCACCAGCCGGGGACGGAGACGTCGACCGCGATCTGCGACCTCCTCCTCCTGACCGGCAACTTTGGCCGCCCGGGAACGGGCGGATACCCACTCCGTGGCCACTGCAACGTGCAGGGCGTGAGCGACTTCGGCGCGCTGCCGTCGTTCCTCGGCGCCTACGAGAAGTGGGACGACCCCGAGGTGGTCGCGCGGTACGAGAAGGCGTGGTCGGTCCGTCTGCCGACGAAGAAGGGCCTCACGAGCACCGAGATGGTGGACGCCGCGCTCCGAGGCTCCCTCCGGGCGATGGTGATCTTCGGCGAGGACAAGGTGCTCGCCGACGCGCACGAGTCGCAGGTCCGCTCGGCGCTCCAGAAGCTCGACCTCCTCGTCGTCTGCGAGGTCGTCCCCACGGCGACGAGCCAACTCGCCCACGTCGTCCTCCCCGCGGCCGTAACGCTCGAGCGGGAGGGGTCGATGGTGAACACCGAGCGACGGATCCAGCGCTTTCACCGCGCCCTCCCACCGCTCGGCGACAGTCGACCCGAGTTCGAGATCGTGCAAGCGCTCGCGAACGCGCTCGGCGCGCACTGGAACTACGCGCGACCGGCCGACGTGATGGCCGAGGCGAGCGCGATGGTTCCGCGATTCGCGGGCGTCCGCTACGACCGGCTCGAGGGATACGCAAGCCAACAGTGGCCCGTCAGCGCCGACGGGACCGACTCGCCCTACCTCTACGCCGACCGTTTCGCCTTCCCCGATGGCAAGGCCCACTTCCACCCACCGAAGTGGATCCCGCCGCTCGCCTCCGACGCGGAGTACGACCTCTACCTCAACAACGGACGCGTCCTCGAGCAGTTCCACTGGGGAAACCTCACGAGTCGCGACGCCGGGATCATGGCGAAGATGCCGGAGATGTACCTCGAGGTCTCCCCCGACCTCGCGCGCGAGCGAGGGCTCTCGGAAGGAGACCTCGTACGGATCCGCTCGAAGAGCGGCGCGATCCGGATGCGGGTCGTCGTCACCGACCGGGTCGAGGGGAAGGTGATGTTCGTCGGGATCACCGAGAAGGGGGAGAACTCGGTGAACCGCCTCACGTCGGACGCCCGCGACCCGACGACCCAGACCGGCGCCTACAAGGAGCTCCCGGTCGCCCTCGAGAAGCTCCCGTCGACCGGGACGGGACGGGGGTCCCCGCTCACCCCGAACGATCCCCGGCGATTCCACGGCGTCGCGCAGGTCGGTGTCCAGGTCGCGAAGAAGTGGCAGCGACCGGACTATGTGCCGCTCGCCGAGTGATCCCGGAGCTCACGTCACGACGCGATCCACGCCACAGTAGAGGTTGAACCTCCCGGGCCGGACGAATCCCGCGAGCGTCATCCCCTCCTCCTGAGCGAGCGAGATCGCGAGGGTGCTCGGCGCGCCGATCGCCGCGAGGAACGGGATCCCCGCGACCGCCGCCTTCTGAACGAGCTCGAAGCCGGCCCGGCCCGTCACGAGGAGCACCGTGTTGCTGTCGGGGAGAGCGTGCGCGAGGAGGCGGGCGCCCACGAGCTTGTCGACCGCGTTGTGGCGACCGACGTCCTCGCGGAGCAGGAGCAGCTCCCCGTCGGGCCGAAAGAGCGCCGCCGCGTGGAGGCCTCCGGTCCGGCCGAACACTCGTTGCGCGGAGGAGATCCGCCCCGGCAGCGAGCCGAGCACCTCGGGAGAGATCCGGAAGTTCCCGGTCGGTCGCCGGCCCACGACGGCCCGAACCTGCTCGATCGCCGCTTTCCCGCAGACCCCGCAGCTCGAGGTCGTGTAGACGTTGCGGCGGAAACGTTCCCGGTCGAACGGAACGCCCGGAGCGAGACTGACGTTCACGATGTTGAACTGCTGGAGCTCGCCGGGGTCGGTGCAGTAGGCGATCCGTGTCACGTCGTCCGCCCCCCGAAGCAGCCCCTCCGAGAAGAGGAACCCCGCCGCGAGCTCGAAGTCGGCCCCCGGGGTCCGCATCGTAACGGCGATCCGGTACCGGTCGTTCTCCGTGGCTTCCCGGGGTTCGACACGGATCTCGAGCGGCTCTTCGGCTGCCGCCTCGTCCTCCCGCTCTACGGTCGCGTCGGCGCGGACCTCGGTCAGCCGGATCCGTTCCGTCGGCGCGCCCCCCGGGGCGATCATCGTCCAAGAGCGAAGGGACCGGAGCTAATGACGACCCCGCGGCGATGGGGCGCCATCACCCCGAGGAGCGCCGGGCCTGCTCGGCCTCCAAGGAGTGGCCGAGTTCGAGGAATCGGGCCCCAACGTCCGACCCTTCGGGGGACGGACCGGAGTACTTCTCGACGAAGTACCGGACGCCCTTCCGTACGATCGCCCGGTACTCCTCCGTCGCACTCTCCAGGAGGGCGGAAGGGGCACACGCGATGTGGAAGACCGAGGCCTCGAACCGGACGGTCGGTCGCGAGTCGGCGGGGGGGAGCGGCCCCGCGCATCCCGTGCAACCCGTCATCGATGGGACCGAACTCGGGCAGGACGATTAACCGTTGCCGGCGCGCCGGGGCGTCGCGGGAACGTGGTGCGAAGTCGGTCGCGGGCGATGCGCACCGACGGTGCGTCTTCGGAGCTTCGGATGGCGTCGTCCAGCGCGTGCCACGCGAGAATGGGAAAGCCCGCGTCGGAGTACCAGCGCGCCTCCGCGGCAAAGGCCCGAGCGGCTCTCGCGAGATCGCGAGACGCTCGATAGGCATGTCCTTCACGGTACCGGCGCTTCGGCGGGCCGAGGACGAGCGTCGAACGTCGAGATCGGCCCACCTTCCCCCTCGGGGAGGGGCCGGAGAGATCCCTCGCGAAGGTCAGGTGGGAAAAACTCGTCGGCCGGTCGGAGAGTATTCCGATGGGCACCAGCAGGGTTCGAGGGACCGCCCGAAGGAACTCGGAGGCGCGGCGACCGGGGACCGGGGGGAGCCCGTCGCCGCCGAGATGGCGAACAGTTCCCCCGTCCCGGTGCCACTGGACCAAGTGTTCGGTCTCGCCGCTCCCCCAGACCGGCGCGGCCACGTCCACGTCGCTTTTCTCCGCCCGATCCACCAAACGCTCGAGGGCGCGAGTTTCGAGCCAAGGCATGTCGCCGGGGACGAACAAGATGGGACCGCGCGAAATCGCGCCGAGCGCCCCGGCCATTGCACCTCCCGGCCCGGTCCCATGACGGCGGGGAGAGTCCAGCAAGTACCGCACAGTTCCGGGATGAAATCGATCGAGCTCCCTCGAGCGTGAACGGGTCGATGTGGAGATGAGCACTTCGGAAGCGACAGGCGCGACTCGAGAGATCACCCGCTCCAGCGCGGTCTCGCCGTCGATCCGGGTCGCGAGCTTGTCCCCGCGGAACCGTTCCGAACGACCGCCGGCCAGTACGACAACCGTGGGCGGTCGCCGACCTTGCGCCCCTTTGCTTTCGGTCGTGAAAGCGTTTAGACCGGCGCCCCTTGATGACACCTCCTCATGGCCGCCCGTACCGACCACCCGAGCGGCCGCCGCTCAACGGCCGTCGATACCGTGCTGGCACGACTCGGCCGGGAAGCCGGCCGTGATCGTGCCGGGTCGGAGAAGGTTCCCATCGGATCGTGCCTTGGCCGAATCCCCGCGAACGAGATTCGGGCGCGACGCACTCTCCCTCCGCACGACCAGTCGACGATGGACGGCTACGCCGTGTTTTCCAGCGCCCCGATGCGGCAGCCGCCCCTTGCACCGTTCCTGCTCCGCGTAGTCGGGCGGTCGAATCCGGGGGATGACGTGCGACAGATTCCCCCGGTCCGCCGGGGGACCGCGGTGGAGGTGCTTACCGGCGCGCCCATGCCAGTCGGGGCGAACTCGATCGTCCGCTCCGAGGATTGTCGGCGGGCCGGGAACCAGATCGGGATCCATAATCGGCCCCTCCCGGGGCGAGACATTGCGCGGCGTGGCGAGGACTTCCGGCCGGGACAACGTATCATTCTTGCGGGGACCCCGATCCGACCCTGGCACATCGCGGCGTTCGTCGCGAACGAGATCACGGTTCTGCGGGTCGTCCGTCGTCCCTTGGTGGGAGTCTTGAGTACGGGCGATGAACTCGTTCCCGCAGGAACCTCGGCGAGAACGGTAGGCGTCCTCGACACTACCCGGCCGCTGGTCCTCCGCATGCTAAGCGAGCTCGGAGTCCCGACGACGGATCTCGGTTCGGTCCGCGATCGCGAAGGGTCGATCCGTCGGGTGGTGCGCCGGGGCATCGCGACGTGCGATGTGGTCATCACGACCGGAGGCAGCAGCGAGGGGCCCCGCGACCTCGTCCCTCGGGCGGTCGATGGGTTAGGGGGGGTCCGATGGCTCGCTTCGCGGCTACGACTTCGTCCCGGGTCGGCCACGGGTGTGGCGGTCGTGCGCCACCGGCCCGTCTTCGTTCTTCCCGGGCCGCCGGTCGCGGCCTTCGCGGCGTTCGTCAGCGTCGTCGAGCCCTACCTGCGGGCTCGCGGCGGAGTCTCGAACTCAACCCCGGCGCCCTATGCGGCCCGCCTCGTCCGAGGGATCCGACATTCTCGCGGCGTGCGGGAGGTGGTCCGAGTGCGACTCCACCGTCGGCGACGGGGCCCCTGGGTGTTCCTTGGAGAACGGCACGGGTCGTCCCGGCTCTCTTCTCTTACCGAGGCGGCCGGATTCGTGGTCCTCGACGAACGTCACGGGGATTATCGGCGGGGGGAGGCCGTGGAGATCCGCCCATTCTAACTACCCTCGCTCACGGGGGCACTCGGGACGACGTCGGGGGCCCGTGCCAAACCCGTCGCTCTGCCCAGGAGCGGAAAATGGCACGGGCAGTCCGGCGGCCACGAACTCGGTGAACGGGCCGAACGTAATCCGGCGGTTCATGATCGCGGGATTCTTCGCCCGGCAGGATTCGGCAGATTTGCTAAGGTTTATGATGAGGGGGTCCGTGAAGCGGATTCGGCAGGGACTACGGAGAGGGCTGCCGAAGAGGAGTACATGAGGAGTCATAGAGTCCGGTGGCAAATCGCGCTCGCGCTGGCAGTGACCGGGGTTATGGTCACCGTCGCGATCACGGGCGTTGCGTTTCTCGCCCCATCGTCCACCCACGGTGGAGTCGCTCAGCCCCGAGTTTCGTCCGTGACGACCCCCTTCGCCTCCACCCCGGCCGTATACTACACCGGGGTGGTCAACGGAACGATCGTGCTCGACAACAACTCGTACATCCGAGGGAATTACCAAGGGAATCTGGCCATCGACCCGGACGCGGCCGTCTATGACCCGTCGAACGGCAACGTCTATGTCGCCGATGAAAATTCCAACAACCTCACGGAACTCAATACGTCCCGGGACCTGGCCGTGGCGAATTTCCCGACGGGAACGTACGACTACGCTTCCTCCGATCCCGCGGCGATCGCGCTCGACACGAACAACGGTGATCTCTACATCGCCAACTCCGGGGACAACACCGTCCTCGTCTGGAACCCCGTGACCCAATCGAACGTGACCCTGATCCCGGTCGCCGCCACCCCCGACGCCATCGCCTACGACCCCGTGGGCGGCGATGTCTTCGTCGCGGCCGGCAGTGCGAACACGGTCCAGGTCATCGCCCCCGCGACGAACTCCGTCGTCGGCCAGCTCGCGGTGGGCAACGATCCCGACGGGATCGCGGTCGACTCTGCGAACGGGCGGGTCTTTGTCGCGAACTCCGGCTCATCGAACATCAGTGTCCTCAACAACGCCGGTACGACGCTGCTCCAGACGTTCAACCTCACGACGACGTTCAATCAGCCCGCCGCGGTCTGCTACGCCCCGTTCGACCAGGACATGTTCGTTGCTGACGGAGCCTCCGGGAACGTGACGGTCTTGAACGCGAGCACGGACACCTATGACGCCAACATCTCCGTGGAGCCCTTCACGGACCTGCCGGCGCTGGACGCGTGCACGTTCGACCCGACGACCAGCACGGTCTACGTCACGGATGCCGACAACGAGCTCGTCGCCCCGATCGACGCCAAGACCCAGGCCGTTGGTACGTTCATCGCCGTTGGCTCGACCCCCATGTCCATCGTGTACGATGCGGGAACCAACGACGTCTACGTGCCCGCGGGCGGTTCTGTCAACGTCACCATCATCGATGCCGCCACCAATCTCGCGACCGGGACCATTCTGTTGACTACGATGCCCTGGGACGTGACCTTCGACGCGACGAATTCGAAGGTGTGGGCGACCAGCGTTATCGACGTACCGCTTCCCCCGCCCCTGTTCGGCATCAACGCGGACAGTAACACGGTCACGCCCGCCGTGCCGGGCGCCTACAGTGCCATTAACGTACTTTACGACCCGACCAACGGTTACGTGTACGCCACCGGATCGCAGTTCGGAGTGTCGCCGCCCCCGGCCCTGGGCGTCTACAGTGGGTCGACGGGGGCCTACGTGACCGACGACGGGGGACTGACTCCCTACGCCCTAGGTTTCGATAGCGCGAACGGGGAGCTCTACGCGGGGGGCATCACGACGGGCGGAGAGGTGCTGGTCGGATACAATATCTCGAACGACCAGAACTTCAGTACTCCCCTGACCAGCAACCCCGAAGCGATCGCGTACGACCCCGGGAACGGCGACCTCTACGTGAGCTGTGGCGGCACGGGATACACGAGCGAGATTTTCGTCGTGGGTGCGGCCAACGGGACCATCGTTTCGACCATCGCCACGGGAACTCCCACGGACGGAATCACCTACGACCCCGCGAGTCACTACATGTACGTCACGGACCTCTTCAACGGGACCGCGGTCGTGAACACCGAAACGAACACGATCATCAATAACATTAGCATCGAGCCGGGGGGAGGCGCCGGTAACGTCGACCTCTACGACCCTGCGAACGGCGACATCTATGTCACCGATATGGTCAACAACGATGTGGCCGTCATCAACGGGACCAGCAACACCCTACTGACCACGATCCCCGTCGGGCTGTCCCCCCAGGGCTTGACGATGAACGCCTCGGGATCCACCATCTATGTGGCGGATTACGAAGCAGGGACCGTCACGGTGATCTCCCTTACCACTCCAGTCGCCCCGACCCCAACGCTCAGCTCGGTGGCGGTTTCGCCGAGCACCAAGACCATCGCCCCCGGAGGCTCCGTCACGCTCACGGCGACGCCCGCGTGTTCGGGGGGAGCGTGCCCGGCTGGCACGACGTTCGCATGGACGACCAACAACAGCCTCGGAACGTTGAGCGCGACGACCGGGAGTGCGGTAACGTTCACCGCCGGCTCGGGCGCCGGGGTGACGACCGTGGGCGTCACGGCGACGCTGACTAGCCACACCGCCGCGGGCGCCTCGGTCGTGACTATCTCCTCCTCGGCTCCGGGAGGTCCCGGCGGGGGCGGCAGCAGTTCGTCCGGTCTCTCGCCGCTGCTCCTGTGGGGCCTGATCGGGGCCGCGATCGCGGCGGTCGCGATCGGCGGCGCGATCTATGTCGTCAAGTTCCGTAAGCCATCGGGTGGCGGCCCCCCGCCGCCTCCGCCGGGAGCCTGGCCGCCACCCCCGCCTCCCCCACCGCCGCCGCCACCGCCTCCGCCGCCGTGACCGGGAGGCCGCGAGTAGTCCCGCGGAAGGTGGGACGCGATCCGGTGGGCTATCCCGGCCCCCAGGAGAGAGTCCCCCCCGGGGCCGGCGGAATCCTGGGGGTCGCACTCCTTACAGGCCGACTCCGTTCTCGTGCCATCGTGAGAGGGTCACCCCGTCGGACCGAGCGCCCCCTGCGGGGGAGCTCCGACGCCGCCGCGGAGGAGGCCCTCTCGTGGGTGCGGATGTATGAGAAGACCCCGTACACCCAATTGCCGTGGTACTCCACCCGCGCCTCTCCGTGGCTTGCCCGAGCCGTGAAGTCCCGATGGATTCGACCTCCCGGTCCGATCCTCGATATAGGATGTGGAGCCGGATCGAACTCGCTCTGGCTCTCGAGTGAAGGATTCAGCGTCACCGGACTGGATCTCGCCCCGGTGGCGATTGCGGCCGCCGAACGCCGTGGCCGCCGACGAAAGTCCTCCGCCAGGTTCCGCGTGGGAAGCGCTCTGTCGATGCCGTTTCCGTCGTCCAGGTTTGCGGGAGCTCTCGATAGCGGCTGCTTTCACACGATCCCTCTGCCCGACCGAGTACGGTACGCCGCCGAAGTCGCGCGGGTGATCCGCCCGGGAGGGACGCTCCTACTGATCTGGATCGCTCGGGAAGAGACCCGAGAGTATGGCCCTCCCCATCGCCCCTCGCTCGAGGAGGTGACCGCGGTCCTCGAACCGCACTTCATCTTCGCGAGGACCGAGTTCGCCGATGCTCACTCCCCCGGTGCGTGGTCCGCGCGGGGCCACTTCCTGGCGAGATACGCGGCCCAACTCGTACGTCGCCGGTCCGCGCAACCCCCGGCTCGGTAGGTCACAGACCCAGCGAGGATTCGAACTCTCTGGGCGTCATACGGTGGAAGTGGGTGCACTTATGTGACTTCCGCCCGCGGCGGTTCTCCGCAGATCACATGGTTCCCCGATTGAGCGTGTGCGGGCTCTGCATCCACTTATTCGCGCCTTCTGCGCACGATGACGCTCGCAGCCGCCCGCCCCCGATCGACTGACCCCACTCAAACGCACGCGGCCGTCTTACGACTCCGCAGCACCCACTCCGAAGCTCGGTCGGTCAGGAGTGTAAGGAGTCCCTCGTTTGAGGACCGCGTAGACGATCTTCAGCAGCTTGTGGGCCCCGGCGACATTCCCCTTCTGCTTGCCACCGCGTCGGGCGACCCGCTTTGCCACTTTCGTGACATCACTGCCCTTGTCCGCCCACTGACGGTGGGACCACGAGGCCTCGACCAGGAGCCACTTCACGAGGTGATTCGAGTCCGTCTTGAGGTGGCCCTGGTAGGAGGACTCCCCGGACTGGTGGTTGGTCGGGACCAGTCCGGCATACGAGCAGAGCTTCTCGACGTTCGGGAACCGGTCGATGGGGCACAACTCGGCGACCAGAGCGATCGCCGTGAACTCTCCAATGCCGGGGATCGTCTCGAGGAGTTGGGCCTCCTTCGACTTCAGGAACGCTTGATGGATCTCCTCGTCGAGGGTCTTGGTGAGCTCGTCGAATCGGTTGAGGACGTCCAGGCCCCGGTCGACCTCGGGGAGCTGGTAGGAGCGCAGCTCCTCCCGCTTCCGCTTCTGCCCGAGGAGTCCATCGTCGTATTCGATTCCCTTTCGCAGGAGGGCGGAGTAGATGTGGCTCTTGATCCCCGACTCCTCGCGCTTGTAGAACGCTCGGTCTCTCACCAGTTGACGGAGAGCACGGATCTCGGGGTCGGGAGCGTAGGCCATGGGGATTCCACGGAGACGGAGGAGTTCCGCCAGGCTCTGGGAATCCACCTTATCGGATTTCAAGCTCGCCTCGGCAATCAGTCGCACGCGGTAGGGGTGGGCCAGGGTCACTTCGGCGTCCGTGGACGCTACGGCGTCGTAGAAGTGTTCCCAGACATTGCATGCCTCGAGCACGACGTGCTTGCGGCCCGGGAGGCCATCCAAGTAGGAGATCAGCTCGGAGTCTCGGGACCC
>JBAUZT010000008.1:0-62867 GCA_049585415.1 Thermoplasmata archaeon
TCCACCCACCCCGAGTCGGGCGGATGTCGTTCGTCCTCTTGGGGGTTCGGTTTCCCCCCAAACCCCCCTCAGCCACCCGGGCAGGTCCAACCCACGTGGTTGTACAAATCTACAGGGGTACGGGACAAGTACCGGTCCCCGTCGATGGCCCCGGACCGCCAGTTGGCACCCAATTCCGCCGCGGGCCAAATTCGCCTGGGCTGCGTCCCGGACAACTAATTTATAGAGGGGATTTCCCGTTAAACCTCTATGAAGCCGCTGACGCTCGTCGCAGCCATCGCCATTGCCGGAATTCTGACAGTGAGCTTCTTGGTCGCGTCAACCGCGGCGGGGGCGCCGGCGGCTCCTCGGGCGAGCCCTCCTCCCGGCGCACCCCTCCTCTCGGACGCCTCGGCGGTCGGGGTGGCTACGTCGGCCCCCGAGCAGGGCTCCCTCGAGGAGAGCTTTCTGGGACCGCTAACCCACATCCATCCGCTCGTTTCGCAGTACACGACGATCCTCCCGGACGGGGCCCTTGCCGGTGCTTCCGCTTCGATCACCATTACCGGGGACATCTACACGCTCACGGCGCCGCTCACCGGGGCGATCATCGACGAGCGGAACGGGAGTTCGTTCCAGGGGGGAGGCAACACGATCACCGCCACGGGTCTGGAATTCGGATTCCAGGTCAATTCGTCGGCCAACGTCTCGGTGACCGATCTGATCATCACGGGAGAGGCGATAGGAATCGAGGTCATCAACTCCACGAATGTCACCGTCACGGACACTACCGCAGGCGCCGCCACGGACTCCGGTTTCACGGTCGCCGAGAGCTCCCTTGTGACGCTCCGTAACGATTACTCGAACGCGAGCCATGTCGGGTTCGGCGTTCAACTTTCCCGCACCGTCACCATCGACAACAGCATCGCGGACACCGCCGGGTCGGACGCGTTCGCAGCGGTCCTCGACACCGGGGTCTACCTGGACGACGACCAGGGCGAGCACAGCGCGGGCGCTGGTCTCGGAGCGCTATACGACTCGGGCATCGACGCGAATGACGACACGTTCTCCTACGCCACGACGGACGCGATCGTCTGCAGCACCTGCTCCTTCTCGTCCTTCTACGGGATGACCGGCGAGGATTCCGGGACCGGCCTCATCCTCGCGTCGGGTGATTACGACTATGTTTACGATTCCAATTTCAGCTTCGCCGTTCACGACGGAGCCGAGATCGTCACTTCGACCGACGTCTCCGTCGAAGGTTGCCAGTTCTTCGAGGCCGGGAACACGGGGCTCTTCGTGGACCTGGGCGGGGACGATACGTTCTCCGACCTTCAGGCGAACAGCTCGGGGGTCACGGGAATCGACCTTTGGAACCTCACCACAGCGAGCCTCACGGGCGGCTACGCGAACGACAACGGCTGGAACGGGTTGTCGATCGAGCACAGCTCCGGAGTGGACGCTACCAACATCACTGCGAACCTCGCCACGGCCTCGGGCGGAAACGGGACGTTTGTAGAGTATACCGCGACCACGGTTCTCAAGAATGGCGTCGACCAGCACGAGGCCAATGGGATCTTCGACGAGGGTTCCCAGGGGCTCGAGGTTCTCGACTCCAACGCGTCCGACGATTCGGCCTACGGCTTCGCTTTCGCCCTCGATGAAGGGGTCGACGTCGCAGGGGACGCGTCGTTCAATGACGGGGTAGGATACTATGTCGAGGATTCGAGTGCCTTCTTCCTCGATGGAGACACCGCGTCCTTCGACTCGGACGGACTGGTGGAGGATTCCGGTACGGAAGGCGCCGTCTGGTTCCTTACCGCGCTCCACTGCGGCTTGGGACTCTACGTGGAGGGGGACTCCAACAGCTTCTACTACGGGGATGCGACCAACGCCACTCCCGAGGGCGTGCTCGCGCAATTGGACGCCGACACGGTGTTCGAGGACCTCAGTATCTCTGGGGCGAGCACCTTCGGGATCGACCTCTCAATCACGCTCGACGTGCCCGTGGAGCAGAGCAACGTTTCGTATTCCGAGTATGGTTTCGAGCTGGACGAGGCGACCTTCAGCAACATCCAAGAGAACACCTTCTACCACGACACGTACGACTTCCTCGTGACCGCGAACGCCCTCGATGGGGCCAAAGTTTGGTGGAACAATTTCATTGATGGGGGCGGCTGGAGGTTCGACCCCACGGGCGGAACCCCCGCGGCCATCGCGTTCGACGCCGGATACCCCACCGGCGGGAACTACTGGAGCAACGATACGACCCCCGACCTCGAAAGTGGGCCTAACCAGAACATCGCGGGAGCGGACGGGATCGTCGATCACCCGTTGCCCATCAGCGGGTCGTACCAGGACCACTATCCCCTCACGCACGAGTTCGTTGAGGACAACCTCTCGGTGGCGTTCGATGAGACCGGACTTCCCTCGGGAACGTATTGGGGGGTCCAATTCGACGTCGATGAAGGAGACAACACCACCGGAACCACCGCGTACGGGTACGCCCCGGCGGTCGCGTACGCCTCCTACGACTACTCGATCTACGCCCCGGCCGGTTGGGTCCCCTCGCCCAGCCACGGCACGGTAACGACGAACGGAAAGGCACAAAGTGTGGCGATTGTCTTCACCCAGGCGACCTACACGACGACGTTCACGGAATCCGGTCTCGCCCCGGGAACCCACTGGAATGTCACGGTAGGTGGCCAGGTCTACTCCGGCACCGGTCCGACCATCACCCTCGCCCTCGGCAACGGGACCTACAACTACACCGTGTCTCCCGTCGCCGGGTACGTGGTCGCGCCGCACAGCGGTTCGTTCTCGGTGCACGCGACCCAGCCGGCCGTGACGGTCGCCTTCACTGCGGTCCTCTACGACGTGACGTTCACGGAGTCGGGTCTCCCTTCCGGGACCGCTTGGAGCGTCACGTTCGGCGGGTCCACGTTGGGCTCCTCGACGACCACGATCACGTTCGACGTCGCCAACGGGAGCTACGCGTACTCCGTCGCGGGGGTGTCCGGCTACTCGCTGGTTCCGGGGTCCGGCACGCAACTCGTGTCGGGGCCGGGAGCCGGAGTCACGGTCGCCTTCACGTCGAACGCCTCGATGACTCCGGGCGGCGTCCTCCTCTTCTGGGTGCTCCTCGCCCTGGTGATCCTGCTCGCGATCGTCGTGGCCGTGCTGCTCCTGCGCGGTCGAAAGAAGACGACGGCGGCGCCCGCGGGTTGGACACCCCCCGCCGGCACGACCGCTCCCGCGGCCGGTGGCGGTACTCCGGCCGCCGGCGGGCCGCCCCCGGGCGTCGTCTCCCCACCGCCGCCGCCGAATTGGAAGGAGAGCTAGACCGCCCCGGGGGACCGGTCCCGGCGGCGCGATGGAAGATCCCGTCGAGTCACGGCTCTACCGCCGCATGGCCCACGAGCCTACGGTTCCTCACCCGCCGCGGGAATGGCCGGTAGTTCTCCTCCGACCGAAGGAGCGGCCGAAGCTCCTTGCGCGCGACCGATCCCGTAGATGCTGATCAGGACCAGACCGACTCCGAGCAGTTGGGTCCACGAAAGTCGTTCGCCGAAGATCACCGCGGAGGCCGCGAGCGCGACCACCGGTACGAGGAACACGTACGCACTCAGCGTCGCGGCCCGGATCCGTCCGAGGAGCATCGCCCAGAACGCGTACGCGACCGCGGTCCCGAGGACGCCGAGCCATACGATCGTCTCGCCGAGCTCAACGGTCGGTCGGGGCAGCGGGTTCGGGGACAGCACGGCCACCGCGACGAGCAGCGCGACCGCGCCACCGATCAGCTGGTAGGCATTGGCGGACATCATCTGCACCGGGCGGAACCGTCGTTGGAAGAGTACGGTCCCGACGGCCCAGGAGATCGCCGCGACCAGTAGAGCGACGATCGGCAACCAAGCGACCCCAGCGGACCCCGTCTGCCCGATCTCGGAGATCAGTGCGACCCCGACGAATCCCACGGCGACCGACGCCCAGTGCCGCCCGGTCAGGGCCTGGCCCAGTACCGGCCGAGAGAGGAGTGCAACCCAGAGCGGGAAAGTGTAGACCACCACCGCCGCGATGCCCGGGAGAACGCTTCGGGCGGCCCAGAACCAGAGACCGAAGAAGAGCGCGGTGTTCGGAATGCCGAGGAGGAGAGCGTCCCGCTTTCCGGCGCGGTCGAGCGTGCCCCATCCTCCGAAGCCCGAGACGATCGCGAGGGTGCTGAGGGCGCCGACACCGGCCCGCAGCGCGGCGAGCCACAGCGGGCTCGCGAACTCGAGACCGAGGTTGACGAACAGGTAGTTGAATCCCCAGAAGACGACGATCAGCAGGTAACCGGCGATCGCCGCTGGCGACCAGGACGAAGACGCCACGACCCCCGGCTCGAACCGGAGGTCGACTTAGCGATTTCCCGAGCGGACCGTCCACCGGGGATGCGGGTCGCGCGGCATCAGAAGCTCTTATGCAAGGAACCTCTCTCGCGCCCCGGATGTCGCTCCACGGCCGAGATGTGATCTCGATCCGTGACCTCTCCCGTCCCGAGATCGAGGCGCTTCTCACTTCGGCCCGCCGGATGATCCCCTATGCCGAGGGGAAGAAGGTCATTCATCCGCTCGCCGACAAGATCGTGGCGATGGCGTTCTTCGAGCCGTCCACTCGCACCCGGCTGTCGTTCGAGTCGGCGGTCCATCGCTTGGGAGGTCACTGCATCACGATCGCAGACCCAGCCGTGAGCTCCGTGCGCAAGGGCGAGAGCCTTTCGGACACGATCCACATGCTGAGCGGGTACGCCGACGCGATCGTGCTCCGCCACCCCAACGAGGGGTCGGCCCGCCTCGCGGGGCGCGTGTCCGAACGCCCCGTGATCAATGCCGGCGATGGCGCGGGACAGCACCCGACCCAAACGCTGCTCGACCTCGCGACGATGCAGGAGGCGTTCGGGACGCTCTCCGGCCTGCGCGTCGTGCTCCTCGGGGACCTCAAGTATGGCCGGACGGTCCACTCTCTCGCCTATGCGCTCGCGCTGTTCGGCGCACAGCTCGTCCTCTCCTCCCCGCCGACCCTCCGCCTCCCGGACGAGGTCCGGGACCAGCTCGAGCACATGGGCGCGAAGATCCAGGAAGAGGACCAGCTCCACCGCGCGGTGCGGGACGCGGACGTCCTCTACGTGACCCGGATTCAGAAGGAGCGGTTCCCCGACGAGGGAGAGTATCTCAAGGTCGCGGGCTCGTATCGGATCGACAACGGCGTCCTCGCGACCGCGAAGCCCCGGCTCATCGTCCTCCATCCTCTCCCGCGGGCCGGCGAGATCGCCCCGGAGGTGGACGCGACCCCGCACGCGGCGTACTTCCGACAGGCGTTCCTGGCCGTTCCGGTCCGGATGGCGCTCCTCGACGCCCTCCTCGGTTCGCCGAAAGCGAAGAAGGGGGCGTGACGACGCGATGCGCGAGCTCAAGATCACGCCGATCAAGAACGGGACGGTCATCGACCACATCGGCGACGGACTCGCCCTCGAGGTCCTGAAGATCATGGGGGTCCAGACGCTCGACAAGGACTCGACCGTGAGCGTCGCGCTCCACGTGCGCTCCGGAAAGCTCGGCTGGAAGGACATCGTGAAGGTCGAGAACATGGAGCTCTCGCCGCGAAAGGTGAACGCGATCGCGCTCATCGCGCCCACCGCGACGATCTCGATCATCCGCGACTACAAGGTGCGAGAGAAGCGCGTGGTCGACCTGCCCCCGCGGATCGTGGGCGTCCTGCGCTGCCCCAACCTCAACTGCATCTCGAACCAGGTCGAGCCGGTCGAGAGTGAGTTCGAGGTCGTCGAGCGGACACCGGTGGTGCTCACGTGCGCGTTCTGCGAGCACCGGGTCGACGACTTCCTGCACCACCTCGCGTGAGCCGGGAGGGCCTTCGTGGACCTCGGGTTCCTCAGCGGATTCCTCATCGTCTTCGGCGTCGTCCTCGGATTCGAGCTGGTCGACCGGACGAACTTCGCGACGATGGCGCTCGCGTCGCGCCACCACGCGGTGGGGACGTGGGCCGGCGCTTCGCTCGCGTTCGTCGGCTCGACCGCGATCGCCGTCTCGGTCGGAGCGACGCTGGTCGCGCTCCTCGGTCCCGGCCGCATCGGGCTGGTTCGAGCGGCCGCGGGGTCGTTCCTGATCGGCTACGCGCTCTGGATATGGTACCGGGGTCCGCAGTCCGCGACCGAGGGAGCGACCAGCGCCCGCACCGCGTTCGCCGCGGCGCTCCTCACGGTCTTTCTGCTCGAATTGGGGGACACGACGATGATCGTGGAGATCCTGTTCGTCACGGACTGGGGCTGGCTGGTCGTCCTCATCGCCGGCGCGCTCGCGCTGATCACCGCCGCCGCTTGGGCGGCCTGGCTGGGCAACCGGCTCGGGGCGCGCGTCGAGCCGGAGCAGCTGCACCGGATCGTGGTGGCGATCCTACTGGTGGTCGGAGCGTTGACGATTGCGTACGGGCTCGCGCCGGGGACGTTCAACTTTCTGACCCTCTCGACGCTTCGGTGACGTCTCGACGGGGAGCGGGGCTCCACCGTGCTCGCTCTCGGAGGCGACCTTGACGAGGTCCGAGAGTCCCGTCCGGAGCGCGTCGGGCAGGGCCCGCAACAGATCCGGTTCGTTGAGTCGCCGAAGATGTTCGGCGGCAATGTCGGCGCGTCCGGAGGAGAACTCGAGCAACGCGAGTCGCAGGAAGGCTTCGGCCCGGTACCGAGGCACCCCCTCGGTCGCAGGCTCGTCGATGATCGCCTCCCATCGGTCGCGCGCGGACGTCGTCTCCTCGTTGAGCGCCTGTTGCCGTCCCTCGAGGAGCCACAACCGCAGCAGGCACGGCGACGGCGGGACGAGATGGAGCGTCTCGGTGATCGCCCGGGCCCGCTCGAGCGCCGGCGCCACCCCGGTCGTCACGCGCCGGTCGAGGAGCGTCGAGGCGATCGCCAGCTGGTGGTAGATCTCGACCGCGAGAAGCTTTTGTCGCTGGAGCGCGGGGACCGCCTGCTGCCGCTGGACGAGCGCCTTCTGGTCCTCGCCCCGCGCCTCGAGCAGGCGCGCCTCGAGGTCGCCGGCCATGTGGTCGAGTTCCCACCGTCGCGTACGACCGAACAGCACTCGCGCCGCCTGAAGGAATCGGCTCGCCACTTCCTGTTCTTCCGGCGTCCCCTCGATCCGGGCGAGGCCGACCGCGAGGAGCGCGATCGCCTGGAGGTGGCCCGGAGGGAGTCCCTGGGCCAGGGCCGCCGCGCGCCGGGACTCCTCTCGAGCCCGCTCGGGCTCGTTCCGCTCGAAGTCGAATTCGGCGATCAGCGATTGCAGCAGGATCTCGATCTCGGTCCAGCGGGCGTCGTGGCACCGGTCGGCGAGCTCCGCGAGGGTCATTCGGAGGCTTCCGAGCGGCCCGACGACGCGCATCGCGAGGAGGAGCGGCTCGATCCACTCCGCGATCACCTCGACCGCGATCTGCCCCCGAAGGGCGGTCGCGATCCCCTCGCGGAGCTCGGTCTCCGCCTCGCCGAGTCGCCCCGAGAAGAACAGCGCCTGAGCGTGGAGCAATCGGAGCTCGGGTTCGATCGAGGCGCCCTCCGCCGGTGGCATCGAGCCCACGCAGGCGATCGCGTCGGCGAGCAGTTCCTCCGCGGAGTCGAACAAGAGGAGGTGGAGGCTCAGCTCTCCCGCCTCGAGGAGGTTCCGTAGGGCCATCGGTCCGGGGAACCAGGCGAGATAATGCCGCGCGACCTCGATCCGACGAGCGAGCGTCGGTTCGGGGGAGAGCGCCGTGAGGGCATTCGCGATCTCGAGGTGCATCTCCCGCAGCTGCGTATCGGGAATGAGGTCGGCGATCAGCGCGATCCACGCCACGTGGGGGATCGTGACCTTTCCGTCCTGGATCTTCACGACGCCGACGCCGCTCGCCGGGAGGAGGGCCTCCGCGAGCTGCGGGTAGTTCAACCGGGCGACCCGGCTGAGCACCACCTCTCCGACGTTCCCCCGCAGGAGCGCCACGTACCCCACCACCCGCTGCGTGACCGTCGGGAGGTCGTCGAAGATCCCCTTCAGGCGGTGGGCCTCCCGGGCGTCGGGCAGCGGGTCGGGGATCCGGACCCAGTCAACGTCGCCGCGGCCGAGGAACACGTCTTCCCACCCCACGTATCCCGGGGCGGTCGTGTCGAGGGCGCAGACGATGAGGAGCGGCCGAAGCCTCGCCTTTCGCGAGAGCGCGACGACGAACTCCCGGCTCTCGGGATCAAAGAGCGCTCCGTCCTCGATGAGAATGACGACCGGGTGGGCATCGGTGCCCCGGAACTCGGTCAGCAACTGCTGCCAATACGCCTCGGGATCGCCTTCGTTCGCGGAGCGGCCTCGGATGGGCTGGCCCAGAAAGCTGGTCCGGGCTCGCTCGCCTCGACTCCGACGGCTCCGAGGCAGGCGATCCGGTAGGTAGGCGATCGCGCCCATCGGGGCGTCCACGCCGGGGTCGGCGTCCTCCGCCTCGGGGGCGCCGTTCTCGCGGTCCGGACCTCCCACGGGCGCGGGCGAAACATTCACCTCCGGGTTGAGGCCGTCGAGGGCCCCGTAGGGGACCGAACGGGACCGGTAGCTCCCTCGCAGCTCGACGATCCGGGCTCCTCGTTCCTTGGCGAGGGCGCGCATTTCCTGGAGCAGGGCGGACTTGCCGCTGAGGGGGGGCCCCGAAATGACGACCGTCCGGCCCGACTTCTGGGCAAGCGCCTGCATCGCCCGGAGGTAGGGCGTGGGTAACTGCGGCACCCGGAGTCCTCGCCCTTGGGGGTGACGTTCGGGGATTTAACAGCCTCCCAGTCGGCCGAGGCGGCGCGAGAGCCCTTATGGGGGGGCTCGGCTGTCGCGCGCCCGTGGCCCGCCGGATCCAGTCCCGCCGACGCGCCCTGCTGAAACGTTCCGTCGTCCCGGTGGACGTTACACGGGAAGCCGGACTCGGCGACCTGCTGGAGCAGTTCCGCTCGACCTCCATCCAGGCCCGTAACCTCGGGAAGTGCCTCGAGGTCTGGGAGAACGCGCTTCGCGACCGCAAGCGCCCGACCATCCTCATCGGGCTGTCGGGGCCGCTCATCGCCGCAGGGCTGCGTAAGGTGCTGCGGGACCTCGTCGACTGGGGCGTGGTCGACGTGGTGGTCTCCACGGGGGCGGTGCTCTACCAGGACCTGTACCAATCGATCGGAGGTCGGCACTGGATCGGAACCCCGAGCGCGGACGACGTCGAGCTCCGCCGGCTCTACCTCGACCGGATCTACGACACGTACGTCGACGAACTCAAATTCGAGGACACCGACCGGATCATCGGGAAGATCACCGAGAAGTTTCCACGCCGGCCGGCGTCCTCTCGCGAGTTCCTCCGTTTTCTCGGTTCGAAGTTCCCCGACCGGAATTCGCTCCTCTCTACGGCGGCGCACCGCGGCGTCCCGGTCTTCTCCCCGGCACTGATCGACAGCTCGATCGGCATCGGTCTCACCCTCCACTATCAGGCGAACCGTAAGCGCGCGGACCGGTTCATCCTCGACGCAGTGCGGGACAACTTCGAACTCGTCCAGATCCTTGCTCGATCTCCGCGTACCGCGGTGATCTACATCGGGGGCGGGACTCCGAAGAACTGGATCAACGACGGGATCGTCATGGCGAACTACGCGTTCGGCCGCGAGGGCGAGGGCCACCACTACGCGCTCCAGATCACGACCGACGTGCCGCACTGGGGCGGGCTCTCGGGCAGCACGCTCGACGAGGCGCAGTCGTGGGGGAAGATCTCGGCGACCGCCACCCGTGCGATGGCGCACTTGGACGCCTCCATCGGCTTGCCGCTGCTCGCCGGAGCCCTATGGGCTCACCGGAAGCGCTGGCAGCCGCGCACCCGCCTGCGCTTCGACTGGACCGGGGACGAGGTCCGTATCCACCGCACCCGTCGCTGACCTCGGATCCCCGGGAAGCGGTTTTCCGTGACGGTTCGGAGACGGGCAGTCTCGGCGGGTTCAGTCGGCGTGGGCGGCTCTCGTGTCCGTGGGTTGATGCACGACCCGGCCGACCGGCAATGATCCGACGCTTCCCATCCAGCTTTATCTGAAGGGCGCCGGTCCCCCCAGCTGTGCGGAAATGGAAGCCGTTGCCTCACCGCGTGGTCTACCAGCACGGGCGCTTCCGGGTCCTGGAGGAACACTGGGTCCTGCCGGATGGGTCAAAACTGCTTTTCCCACTTCTGAAATCGCCTTCGTTCTCCGTCGTTGTGGGGCTTACTGAGGATCACGAGATCCCGATGCTACAGAATCTCCACCCGAGCCCCGGCCTCCGTTTGCTGGAACTTCCCGGCGGAAGAATCGAACCCCGTGAGACTCCTCGATCCGCCGCGCGCAGGAAATTGGAAGAGGAGACCGGATGGAAGGCAAGGAAGCTCACACCCATCGGCCAATATTACCCGAATCCTCACTGGGGGAGATACCGGGGTCACATTTTCTTCGGCGAGAGACTGCTACGGGGTCGAATTCATCCCGACCCTGGGGAATCTGTGCGACCTATCCTTCTGCCCGTCGTCGAGGTCTACCGGCGATTGCATCAGCGTCGGTTGAGCGGAGGAAGTACGCTCCTGGGCCTATTGATGGCCGAAGACCGTCTACGACCTGAATGGCGAACTTGGATACCCACTACTCGTCATCCGGCCAGATGACTCCTGACCAGTAGGTGCCCTTGAGGTGGCCGCACGGGCACCCCGAGTTTTCCTTGGGCTGCACGGTGAGGGCGGCGTAGATTGCGAGTCCCTTCTTTCCGAGAACGTCCGCGTACGGCTTCGGGGCATCGCTCAGGAACCCGTATTCGGCCCGGTGCTTCCAATCGAAGACCCAGCGGGCCAGGGCCTCCGGATCCGTACCGGCCTTCTGACACGCCTCGTGATGGAGCTTCTGCAGACGTTCCATGACGCCGCTCACGTTCCCGTAGGAGTCGTTCACCGATCTCATCTTGTTCTCCATCGTCGCGAGCGCCTTCTCCGTCAGTCGCATCACCGCCGTGGCATGCCCGTCCTTGAGCAGACCCTCGTACCGATCCACCACCTTCTCCACCCCGGAAACGTACTCGAACGACTCCTCGTGACCCACGTACTCGTCGTCCCAGTCGGCCGCCTCGTCGAAGGCGGCCAGGAACGGCTCGAGGCGCAAGGGCTGTCCGCTTCTCTTCGCCGCCGCGGCCAGAAGCTCCTGCTCCAGTTCCCCGTCCGTCCGGGCGTGCTGCATCAGAAGTCCGATGAGTTCCTCCTTCGCGCACCCCTCGAGATGGCTTCGGATCTCGGTCCAGCGATCTCCTTCCGCGAGCGGCTTCGGGGAACTTCCCCTCGGTCGGCCTACCTCACGCCGGTCTTCCCGGCCCATCGGCGGCGGAATGCGCCTCCTCCTGGAAGAGCTTGCCGTAGCCCATCTTGCTCAGGGTCTCCCGGGTCCCCTTCAGCAGGTTCAGGTACCAGATCCGCCGCTCCCTTCCCAGCGTCACCTCGACCCGCTCCACGCGCCCCAACGTCTTCAACAGGTCCTCTTCGTATTCCCACGGGTTCACCTTCGCCTTCGCGGCCTCCTCCTTCAGCGACCATCTCAGGGCCGCTCGCAACCGCAGCGCGAGCACCTGCACGAACTCGTAGGCCCTCACCCGCCGCTCCCGATAGTGGCGCACGGGTTCCATCTCCTCGTCCGTCTTCATCGCCCGGAACCCCTTCTCGATGAAGTCCTTCTCGAGGTAGGTGTCCACCACCTCCTTCACTGACAACGTTGGATCGGTCACCAGCAGCGCGAACTTCCCGTCCCGCCTCTCCGCCGCCCGTAGCGCATGCTGATGGTAGCTCCACGTCACCCGCGGTCCCTTCCCCTTCCGTCTCACTCGCACCTCGAGGTAGGGGGTCCACCGTCCCACGGTCTCCCGGATGGCCTTGTGCAGCTTCGCCTCCGACCACGTAGCCCCCTGCTCCGCAAGCTTCCCCAGGGCGGTGATGACCTCCGCCAGCGCCCCATTCCTATGGTCCGCCTCCCGCATCCCCCGGGCGCCATTGAGATACACCACCACCCGCCGTTCCTTCCCGTAGAGCGACGGCTTGGTTTCCACCGCGTAGATCGTGCTGACCTTCGTCTGTCGCACCAGCGTCTCCGGCCGCGCCGGGACCTCGGTGGAGTCCAAGACCTCCTGAACGGCATTCAGCGTCTTCGGCAGTCCGCAGATGAGCTGCCAACCCATCTCTTCCACCGCGACCACGTGGCCTTTCGACACCATCCCCCGGTCCCAGACCAGCGTACCCCGGGAACCCGTCTCTCCCGGGGCGAGGGGTCGTCGGGAGAGACGGGCGAGCATGTTCCGAACCGTGGCCACCCCGTGCCGACTCCCCTCGAAGAGCGCGTGACTGACCGGCATGGTGTCGCTCCGGTTCACGAGCAGGCCCAGGTTCACCTGGAGTTGGTCTTCCACATCCTGAGCGTTGTAGCCGAGCTCGGCGAGAGGACAGGTCACGCCGAAGAAGAGCACGCTCGTCAGGTCGTAGGCCAGGGTCTCGCGCTCCCCGGGGGGCAGGGGATGTGTCGCGCGCCAGTGGCGGTAGAGCTCCTCCTCGAGGGCATCGGTCCGGTCCACCAGGCGAGCGGTGTTCGGGTCCTCGTCACAGACCTTGTCGAGCGCGAAGAGGAAGGCGTCCTTGGTGAAGGCCTCCGGGGGGACCCCGGAGAGGCGAGGGAGGTCGGTGGTGGGAGTCCACCGCTCGAGCTGGGTCGCGCTCTCCGGGTGGACCACCCGGTTGATGGCCCAGACGGTGAGCAGAACGCCGGGAGTCGCCGCTCCCTCGCGGGAACGGTGGGGGCAGATTCGATCGATCGTCTGGGGAATCCGAAGATCCTGAGCGAGGGCCCAGAGGAGAGACACATCCCCGGCTCGGGAGGAACCGGTGGGCTGGAGTCGGTCCAGGAGGTGTCGTACCTTCTCGGGTCGGCCCTTCACCTCTCCTTCCACGCCCAAGTAGCGAAGGAAGCGGACCTTGACCTTCCCATTCTCCCGATAGGATTCCCGTTCTTCGAGATAGACCCGATCGCCGACCCTTCGGCGCGCGACGAAGCTCACGTAGAGTGCATACACACTACCCGGCTATAAGCTGATCGGGGGGTCGAGCAGGTCTCGGCGTGGGTTCCACCGATAGAAGATCGGGGTCCCGAAAACTCGTAGCGAGTTGGTCTTCAGCGTAGTGGGTATCGAAGGTCGCTATTCAGGTTTGTGAAAGGAGGGACCGACGTCGAGTGACGGCACGCGGGCGAGCGGGACCGTGAGCGCCTGCCCCGACATCCGGCGGCCGACGAAGACTTCGCCGTTCGGGGCCACGCCCAGCCGCTGGGCGAATGCGTTCGACAGGAGGGTGATTCCGATGCCCGTGTCGAGCCCGAATCGGGTGGGGACCATGCCGCCCGCTCGAACGGGGAGAGTGATGAAGTGGCCATTTCGATACCGTTCGAAAGGGATCCGCTCGCTCACGACCGTTCGGAACCGGAGCGAGAGCTAAAACCCTGCGCGCCGGGGGTCGGCGGTTCGCTCGTCCGCCCGCACCCCGTCCGACTCGGCCGGGCTCACTCCTCGAAGACGATGGAGCTGCCTTCGATGTTGAGACGCATCGACTTTCGTTGGAGACCGAAACCCTCGAGCGCGCGCTGGACGTCGTGCTGACGCTCGGGAGGGACGACGAAGAACAGGAACCCGCCCCCACCGGCCCCCATGAGCTTGCCCCCGAGCGCCCCGTTCTGCTTCGCCGTGGCGTACCACTGATCGATGGTCGGGCTCGAGATCCCGTCGGAGAGCCGTCGTTTGAGCTCCCAGTTCTCGTCCACGAGCCCGCCGATCTCCGCGTAGTCGAGGTTCTCGAGGGCGGGTACCATCTCCGTCGCCACGTTCCGCATCCGACGGTACTCGTCCAAGTGTTCCTCGACCCCGCCCGCTTGGCGCGAGTGGAGCTCCGACGACGACCGCTCGATCCCGGTGAAAAAGAGCATCAGGGACTTGTTGAGAGATTCGAGCCCATCGTGGTCCAGCCCCAGGCTCTGGACCGACACGGTTCCATCCCGGTCTACCGTGATGCGATTGAGACCGCCGTACGCGGCCGTGTACTGATCCTGGATCCCCCCGGGCTCCTTGAGGATCTCCCGTTCGATCTTCACGGCTTCCCGGGCGAGCTGCCTCGGGCCCACGCGGTCCCCCCGCCAGGTATGGAGCGCGTTCAATGCCCCCACGGCACAGCTACTGCTCGAGCCGATTCCGGTCCCCCGAGAGGGCATCTGCGTCGCGGTGATGACCTGGATTCCGCTCGGGATCTGGAGGAGTCTCATCGCCTCGCGGATGGAACCGTGCGAGATGTCGTCGATGCTGCGTCTCGCGTCCTCCGTGATACGGTAGCTTACCCGGATCTCGGAGGCGACGAAGTTCTCGACGATCATGACGAAGATCCCCCGATTGATGGATCCGGCGACGCAGGCCCCGGGTCCGAACTTCTGGTAGAACGCGGGGAGGTCGGTGCCCCCGCCAGCAAACGTCACCCGGAACGGGGTCTTCGACACGACGACCGCATCATCGGGCATGATCGCCTCCGGGGGAGCTTGAAGCCCAGAAAAAGGATGCCCCTGACCAAAACGAAGTCCACCCTCCCTGTTCACGGACTCGGCCGCGGGATTCGACCTCGCACCGTGTCCTAATCACTCAGTTAGCGACGCCTTTTCCCACTGAAGTCACACATTGTCTTCTGAGGAGACGGAACCGTAGCCATTCACACGAAGTTGACCGGGGCGTCTCGATGGTGAGCTAGAAATGGGACAAGTGCGGCCCAGAATCTGCGGTGGTCGGGTCGTCAGCCGAAACGCCCGTTCGCCGCCCCTCTCGAAGCACGGTGCAGCGGACCGCAGGGTGAAGTCCCGGGTTCACAGAAGTCCGCGGCGGCTGCGTAAACCGAGGGTCTAATATGCTATCAGCTAATCCAAACGCCCCCTTGGTGGAAGCATGAGCCCGACCCGCGCGCTCCCGCAGTTTCACCGAGGTGGCGAAGGCGGGCACTGATGGAGTCCGTAACGATTGTCACGGAACCTCTGCTTCACCGGGACTTCGTCCAATTCGAGATCGTCGTTCCCATCCTCGAGCGACTGAGCGCAAAGTACGACGTCACTCTCGCCGCACCCAAGATCGCGCCGGGGGTCCGCGACGAGCTGGAGCGCAGGGGCATACACGCAGCGGACGGGGGCGCCCACTTCCCCCCGATTCGTCGCTCGAGGGACGAGATCCCGTCCTACATCGGCTCGTGGACGCGCGACGCGCTGTGGGGGATGAACCGCCGAGATATCGAGCGCGCGCTGGTCGGAACCGACGGCATCCGGATCAATCTCTCGATGTCTACCGCGATCGACGCGGACGTATGGCTCATCCAGTCTCGGCCCCAGAGCTTGGCCTTCGATGAGCTGCGGCGGGGTGTGAGCTTCCCCTTGCGCGTGGGACTCACGTGCGCAAGTCCGTTCGTGGGCCGGCTCGACGTCCACCACCTGCTCGACGCGGGGCGAAGGGCGCGGGAGCGGTACACGACCACGCAACACGTGGCGGACTGGTTCAGCTCGAAGGGGCTTCCGGTTGCGGGCGTGATGCCGATGTACTACCGGACCACGATCCGTCGCACTACGACGCGTCCGTCGCGTGACTTCATCCTCGTGTATGTCGGGAAGGAGACCGATTCGACCGCCCTTCGGATGCTTTTGGAGACCGGACTTCCGGTCACCATGTTCGGGACGAAGAGTGCCGGATGGGTGTTGAAGGCGCTCCAGTTGCACCGGTATCCCCATGCACGGCTGCTAGGGCACGTCTCGGACGATCGACTCTCGGACCTGTACTCGAACGCTCGGTTCACCGCCTTCCCGTTCACGGAGGAGCCGTTCGGCCTCGTCCCATTGGAATCGATGGCCTGCGGGACCCCTGTGCTCACGTACGGGGTGCAAGGTCCCGGGGAATCCGTGTTGGACGGCCGCACCGGCTGGCTGGTTCATACTGCGGAAGAGTTCACCCGTCGCGCCGTCGAACTATGGAATGGCGGAGTCCCATCGTCGCTCATGGTCGACCGATGCTTGGAGCGCGCCCGTACGTACCACCTCGACACGGTCCACGCGGGGTGGATCCGCCTGATCGACGCGGCGCTAGAGCGCTCCTGGGAGTCGCCGCTAACGGCGCGCCCCCGCGAGTGGGTTCGGCCCGAACCGTCCCTTGGAGTGGGAAGCCTGCCACCGGCGGGGGCGGTCGCGATGGCCTCAGTTCGTGGCCCGAGCTTCGCACCTCTTGAGCCGGCCGCGCGCCCCGCTCTAGCCACAGTTCCCGCTCCGAAACCCCGGCCGGCGCTATCGGAGCCGCCTTCTCCTTTTTCCCGGTCGGGCGGGTACTACGACGTGGTCGGACCGGAACCGAAGGAGGTCGCGACCGAGGACGAGTCGGGGGATGGTTCCATGACGGACTCTCTGGACCCGGACTCCTCCGACCGCTCGGTCACGCCCGACCCGCTACGACGTGTGGCGACGGAAGGGGCTTCGCCCAGCCTCCTCTGAGGCCTCCCCAGGTCCTATCACCTCCGGCGTTGGTCGCTCGCCTGTTGCTCGAAGCCGTCCTCCCAAGAGCCTATCCGGGCACCCCAAGACGTAGAGACGTCCAGTTCTCGGAGATCGAGATCACTGGGATTTCGAGGCCCGGGGTCTTCCAACTCTAAGAGGACCATCCGCTCCCGCCAACCCGAGCAATCCCGGACGACTACGAGGGGGAAGGGCTCACCAGTTCTCCGCAAGGTCGAAAGGCTCGTTCTTTGTGCAAAACTGAGACGACGACCGAGCGCGAGGGGGACCTGCGGTTCCGGGCGTGACTCCTTGTGCCGAGGCGCGAGGGACTTCCGGCCGGTGCATACTCGTGCGCATTCGCGCACGGGCCGGGGGTCGCCGAACACGGTTCCTCATCTCCTAATAGTAAAAACTCGTCCGGCGGCACGGGAGACCGGGTCTATGAAATCCTTCGCTCGAACGCTCGTCGTGACGGCTGTGGTCGTGTTTGTGGTGACACTCGTGGCGCTCGCGTATGTTCCAACGGCCAGTGCCGTGGGGACGGGCGGTGGGGGCCACGCGGTAGTCCTCGTAAGTCCTCCGATTCCCAAGCCGAAGGCAACGACGATCACGACCTGCACGGAGAGCGCACTGGCGAGCGACGTCAAGAAGGGAGGCGTCATCGATTACGGGGTCGCCTGCACTGTCGACTTCGGGTCATCCATCGCGGTCGGATCGACCTTGACGGTCACGATCAATGCCGACGGTCACGTCGTAACCTTTGACGCGACGGTCGCCACCCGCTTCTTCAAGGTGACGGGAGGAACTCTGACGATCAATGGTACGACCCTCGAGGGCGGGGACGTTCCGGCAGTGGCCGGCTCCGCCGGGGTGAACGGCGGGACGGGTAGCGCCGGACCCACAGGGTCCCCCGGGACGAGCGGCACCCCGGGGAGCGGGCAGAGCGGCGGAGCTGGCGGGGCCGGCTCCGAGGGCTCGGCGGGCTCCGCGTGCAGTCCGGGGACGGCAGGTTCCATCGGGCAGGGCGGAGCCGTCGACGTCACGAGCGGAAATGTCACGTTGACCAACGACACGTTGTACGACAACAACGCCTACGGCGGAAGTGGGGGCGCCGGCGGGACCGGCGAGACGGGCGGCGCCGGCGGAGCCGGCGGCACCGGAGGGAACGGCGGGAGCGCGGCATCCTCTTCGAGTAGCGCGGGAGGAGCCGGAGGGGCCGGCGGCGGCGGTGCGACGGGCCTTGCCGGTGGCGTGGGCTGTGCGGCGGGGGCTGGCGGCGCAGCGGAGGGCGGCGCAATCTACAGCGCCGGTCTGCTCCGTCTATTCAAAGTCACGATCGAGTCCAGTAATGCCGAGGCCGGCGCCGGTGGGGCCGGTGGAAACGGCGGCGGTGGCGGCACCGGTGGCAGCGGAGGCAACGGAGGGACCGGTGGAACCGGCGGAACTCCCGCGACCGGTGGCGGGGGCAAGGGCGGTTTGGCCGGAGCCGGAGGAGCCCCCGGCGCTGCGGGAGTGGGCGGCGCGGGAACCATTGGAGGCGCGGGGGGAATCGCCGAAGGCGGCTGCCTATTCAGCACCGGGAGGCTCTACGTCAACAACAGCACCTTCGACAGCTGCGGCGCGTACGCCGGACGCGGCGGATCGGGTGGATCCGGAGGGTCCGGAGGCAACGGCGCCGCCGGCGCAGGGTCCAACGAAGGTGGATACGGTGGCAACGGCGCATCACCCTCCTCCACGGGTAATGGCGGGAACGGCGGTACGGCAGGGGCGGCATCCATCGGATCCCCGGCCAGCGCTGGCGGCCCCGGTGGCATCGGAGGCAAGGGAGGAGCCGGGGGCGTCGCATTCGGAGGCACGATTTATAGCACGGGCAACCTGGTCGCATACTTCGACGACTTCGAGCCGTCGGTTGCGGAGGGAGGAGGCGGAGGCGCCGGCGGGTCCGGTGCTTCCCCCGGAGCCGGCGGTACAGGCGGCGGTGGAGAGGAGGGCGGCTATGGCGGCAGCGGCGGGAGCGGAAACTCCGGATCGGGGGGAAATGGCGCCGTCGGAGCCCCCGGATCCACTCCTGGCGCTGGCGGCGAAACCGGCGTCTCTGGGATGGGAGGCGTTGCGGGAGTCGGCGGTGCCGCTGAGGGCGGGTGCATCTACGAGACCGGCGCGTCGCACTCCCTGAACATTCTGGGTTCGGAGATCTGGACCTGTACCGCGACCGGGGGCAGCGGAGGTACCGGTGGCGGCGGCGGGAACGGATACTCCGGCGGAACCGGGGGTCCGGGAGGCTACGGCGGCGGCGGGGGTTACGGTGGCAGCGGTAGCGGGTCTACCGCGGAGAAAGGCGGCACCGGAGGCAACGGTGGAGCCGGCACGGCCTCAGCTCTAGGGGGCACCGGCACGGCCGGTGGACCCGGGGCTGCCGGGGGCGCTGGCGGAAACGCGCTCGGCGGTGCGGTGTACACCACGGCGCCTCTAACCGCCGTCACCACCCACTTCACGGGAAATACTGCGACCGGAGGTGCGGGAGGTAGAGGCGGGACGGGCGGATACGGCTCGACCGGCGGCTCCGGTGGAACGGGTGGCCCCGGCGGGTACGGCGGCGCCGGCGGAACCGGCGTGTCGGGGGGAGCGGGAGGACTGGCGGGAAACGGCGGCGCGGGGGCTGCCGGCGTTAACGGAAGTGTCGGCGGAACTGGCGGTGCCGGCGCGATCGGGGGAGCCGGCGGGAATGCCGACGGGGGCGACGTCTACGCCTCGGCGGCCGCGACCTTCATCTCCTGTGACTTCACGACCAGCGACGCGGTCGCGGGCGCCGGAGGGATCGGCGGGGCGGGCGGTCCCGGTAACACCGGCGGCACTGGCGGATACGGCGGCACGGGCTCGAACGGGGGCTCCGGTGGAGGCAGCTCCAGCGGCACGGGAGGGAACGGCGGAACCGGCGGCGCGTCCGGCCACGGCGGGAACGGCAGCGGCGGTGGGACCGGCGGCGCTGGGGGAAAGGGAGGACTTGGGGGGTCCGCGGAAGGCGGGGCGCTCTACAGTTCGGGACCCCTGACCCTCACAACCGACGAATTCATCACCAACTCCGCGGTCGGTGGCCCGGGCGGCTCGGGTGGCTATGGAGGCACGGGCGGTAACGGCGGTACTGGAAACCGGGGCGCCAATGGAGGCAGCGGCGGATCCGGCGGCTCTTCGAGCACCGGCACCGTGGGCTCGGGCGGCAAAGGCGGGAACGCCGGGAACGGAGGAAACGGCGGACCCGGGGGCACTGGTGGGGCCGCGGGCGTCGGAGGCAACGGTGGTAACGGCTATGCCGGAGCGATCTACAACACGACCGTTCCGCTCTCCGAGACCGGCATCATCTTCGGCCAGAACAATGTCGTGGCGGGGAACGGAGGCGTCAACAACTGCCTGGCCAGCGAGGCATGTGCCGGCGCTCCGGGGTCCGGAGGGACTCCCGGCGTGGGAGGAACCGGCGGAGCGGGCGGTGACAACGGAGCGGGGAGTCATCC
This sequence comes from Thermoplasmata archaeon, assembly GCA_049585415.1. Lineage (GTDB taxonomy): Archaea > Thermoplasmatota > Thermoplasmata > Lutacidiplasmatales > UBA184 > Lutacidiplasma. The sequence goes on from JBAUZT010000008.1 coordinate 20,110, forward strand.
CGCGACGGGGGGCACTAATGGGACGACCGGAATCTCCGGAACTGTCGGAGCTTACGGTGCAAGCGAGTACGGAGGGACCGCCGGAAAGGCGCTCTATCTGAACCAGTACGACCCGTAGGCCGAGGCCCTCAACCCTTTCTACAGCCGGGACTGCTCGCGTTAAGACCCGGCCGACAGCGGACCGTGTGCGCTGTCACCGATTGCGCGGGCGACCGCCCGCCGCGGGTTCTGAGTGCCCCTCGAATGTGAGAGGGGGCCCGCTCCCGCCCAGACCTGAAGCGAACGTAGGGAGGGGGAATCTCTCGCGCCTTGCGTTCAATCGTTCTACTGCGGCGGGAGATCCTGCGAGCCCGAAAGGGGCGTCGTCGCCCTGAGCGAGAATCCGCAGACTGTCGGGGCGCCAGAAAGCTAAATGGCTACCCCTCCGCGGCCGTTCGCCGGTGACGGCCCGCAATCGCTCGATCGCGGTCTACGTGGCCTAGGGAACGGCGAGCGAGGGATGACGGCGCCCGCCGATAGGCGGCAGACCCGGTCCGGACGTACCGGCGTGGGAGGGTTGACTCCGCCAGCCGGTGGGCTCGATGGGTTTCCGGCGGCGACGGTTGCTTGCCGGGCCTGTCGAAGGAAACCCATCGAACGGGCCGAAGTGTAGAGAGCGCCGCCGGCCGCGCCACCCCCGACCCACCAACCGCTCCCGCGTTCCCGATCTGACCCGTCCCGCTGGCGCCACCCGGTGTGCCATCCGCGCCAATATGGCCGTCGGCCCCGTTCTTGGGAGCTACGCCTTTGCGCCGCCCCATGAGCCCCCTCCGCCGACGTCACCGCTGTAGCCGCCGGGACCGACTTGCGATCCCAGCGCGCCGGGAGCACCGTTGCCCCCCAGACCGCCATAGGAGCTGCAGTCGCCGAACAACAACCCGGTGACCAACGCCTTGGCCGAGCTCCCACTCGCACGCAGGCATCCTCCCTCTGCACCGCCTCCGGCTCCGCCGGCGCACCGGGGGTCCCGGCGTTGCCGCCGACTGCGGCGGCCAGCCCGTCGATCGCCAGTCCCGGGACGCCACCGCTGCCACCGTTAGCTTCTGAGTCTACGGTAGCCGTGCCTTGTCGCCACATTGGCCGCTTGTGCCAGCCGATAAAGTTGTCTGATTCGGTCGATTATTGGGTCTCATTTACCCCCCGTTTTTCGGACGACCGCATCGTCGGAAGGCTTCTGCCGAGTGGGGAAGACCTCTCATAGAGCGAAAGTACTCGGCGATAGATTTCGGTACTCTACTGAGGACGCGTAAAAACCGCAATCAACGAAAAAGGCGCGACTCCTCTTTCTATATACATGAACCGGTTATACGCCGCCATGCAGACCCAGCGTCGACGGAGTGTAATGGCTCCGCTCGTGTTGGCGGTTGTGGTGGTCTTCGCCTGGGGTATCGGCGCAGCCGTGCTCTCGGCATCACCACACGCCGCTACGACGGCGAAGATCGAGGCGAAGGCGGCGGAACTACCCAACACAGCGGCGCTGACGGCGCTGATCCATCCCTCGGGGGGACTCGTAACGACCCAGGGGAAGGGAACGATCCACTCCGCGACCTCCGGCAACTGGGCCGGCTACGTGGATGTGGCAAACACCGCAGGCACAGTCACCGAGGTGTTCTCTGAGTGGTCTGTCCCGACGGCGATCTGCGGCTCGGCCACGCCGTCGGGCGGGGCCTACGAGGTGCAGTGGATCGGCATTGATGGATGGACTTCCGGATCGGTCGAGCAGGCCGGGTCGCTTAACTATTGTTCTGGACCTGGAGCAACCCCGGCGTACTACACTTGGTGGGAGTTCTACCCCTACAACGACATCCAGATTGTCGCGAGCTCCAGCGCTGGTGCATTCATCTCGGCCTACGTCCTCTACAACCCCGCGGAAGAAGTTAACGGCGTTCCCGGTGTCTACACGCTCGAACTCTTCGATGTCGACCACGGCGTCAGCTTCTATGCGATTGGTGGCGGATGGGATCTCGGATACACGCCGGCGGATGCGGATGCGGAGTGCATCTCTGAGGCCCCTTCGGGCTTCGGTTACTCAGGGGTCACCCCCCTGGCCCACTACACGGGGCTGAAGTTCCTCGCGTGCGACACGACCATCGGGTCGCTCACGACTGGAATCGGACACCAGGGCAGTGAAGCCACCATGTACGAGGTCAACCAGTACAATCCAGGGCTTGACCAAAAGACCGGCGGACTGTCGAACTACTACGGCACGAGCTCGACGTTCAGCATCACCTGGAAGGGCTTCGGAGTCTAAGCATAGGCATCAGCATAGGCATCAAACCAATTCCCGGCATCGGGACGCCCCTCGCGGGCGGCCCGATGCCACCGATTCTTTCCACCAGAGCTGTGACAGGTGTCGTGCCTTGCCCCCGCCGGTGGAACCGGACCGCGAAGGGAGGCCTCCTTCTAAGATAGCCCCGGAGTTCACGGCCGGGAGGCAGTCACCGTCCCCCCTCGTTAATCACGCAAAGTCCGGCCGGCCCGTTTGATCGAACCTGCTGCCGAACGTTTGCGCGATCGCAATACATACCATCCAGCACGGCGGGACCCAGCCCCCTGGAAGTGCCTCCTCGGGGGGCGGAACGGACATCTGCCTCAAGAACGGTGGCACGGCACGTGTGGCGGTGAGCCCTCCCGTGCCCGGACTCGACTTCCGAATGACGAGGGCGATTCCTCGGCGTGAAATCGTGTAGCACTGTACGAGGGGATTTCCCCTACGTCGCGGCCGACTTTGTTCTCGGGACCAGGTCCAGTAGCCCGAGACGATTCACCAACTCCGCCTCGTCGCGGCTCATCTGCTCGAGGACCAGCTGCGGACCCGTTTCCTTCGCGACCACCGCGAGGCGGATCGACCGCAGTCGCTCCACCATCTCTTCCATCGACAGCCCGAGGTCGCGGATCTTCCACTGCTGGTAGCGGAGCAGCATCAGGCCCATCACGCAGAGGAAGATGTGGCCCGGAACCGCCGCCGGGTGCCACACCCAGATCGGCTTGACGCTCATCACGTAGCGGTCCTTCAACCACCGGAAGTCCTCCTCGACCTCCCAGCGCGTTCGCCATCCCTCGACGAACTCCCGATCCGGCAGCTCCTTCTCCGAGAGGTCCGTGATCAGCGCCGTCTTGCCGAAGGAGGCCCGCAGACGAGCCTCGGCCTTCTCCACCACCGCGCAGACCGGCCAGTCTTTCCCGTCCCGCTTCTCCAGTCGATAGTCGAACATCCCCTGGTAGTCGCGTGGGATCAGGTCCACCAGGTCGCGCATCCAGCTCTTCGGAAGACGCCCCTTCGAGGTCCCGGAGGCGAGGCGGGCCTGCCAGCCCGCCACGGTGGCGAGCACCTCCTTTCGGGTGCGCTCCCACCGCTTCTCTTGCTCCTTCGCTGTCGAGGCGCGGTAGACCACGAGGGCGCGCCACGCTCGGTCGAACCCCTCCCAGGGGGTCGAGTGCCCGAGGATCGTCTCCTCCTTCCCCTTCCGAACGACCCGAACCACTTCGTGGAACTCGCTCAGCGGGGTGGCGAGCAGGCGGGACGCCTGCTGGCGGTCCAGCGCGGCGATCACGTGGAGGAGTCCCACCACCTCGTCGAAGTTGGCGGTGCTGTTGTTCCCCCGGTCGAAGACGAGCGTGAGCTCCTCCGTCTTCACCTCGAGGTGTTCGAGGCGCTTGAGCAGCGCATCGAAGGCGAGGGCGAACGCCTTCGTGTCCGGGAGATTCCCGGGATAGGTCTCGCTGAGAATGGGGATCGTCTCGACGGTAGCCAGTCCCAGACCCACGAGGTTGAGGTCGAACCGTTTCTGCTTGCTGCGCCCTCGGGCGAACCAGCGGTCGCCGCGATGATAGGCGAAGAAGTTCGTTCCGTCGAAGATCAGGTAGCGGGGGTGGAGTCCCCGCTGGAGGAGGGTGCGAAAGACATCCTCCTCGATCGCATGAACCCGGGCTCGGGTCAGGATCGGCTCCTCCGCCGTGGTCCTCCGACCGGTGTCGAAGAGAACGCGGAGCGCCCGGCGAAGGTTGTCGCCGTTGGTGCTCCGAGGAGCGGGGAAGAGGAGCGGCAGGCCACTGGTGGGATACCACCGGTCCATCCCCTCCCGGCTGAGTGGCTTCTCGGCGCGGCCGAGGATCTGGAGCGTGATGAGATGGGCGGCCGCCGTCATGGCCTCGGGGGAGAGGCGGCGCTGGAGCGAGGCCAAGAGGCCGGTCTCTTCCGCGGCCTTCAGCAACGCCGCCGAGAGGCCAAACGGGAAGCTCTTGAGGGGAGGGGAAGGGCGGTTCAGTCGTCGGAAGACGGAATCGGCGGTGCCGAGGTAGATCTGACGGACGTTCCGAGGTCCCTTGGGCGTGCGCGCCTTCTGGACGAGGTAGAGGTAGCGGTATCCTCGACAGTTCCGGAACTCGAAGAGCCAGTGAGCGGGACGCATTCAGATGCGACATGTGGTCCGGGTATATAGCTAGTTGGGTCGATCCGCCGCTCTCAAAACTACGGTAAACGATCCACCTCTCCCGAAGCCACTTCTCGCGGCGCTGAGGGCGATAGTACAGATGCTACGCATTCCTCGGCGGCGAATGGATCACAAATTCGGAAGTCGAGTTCATGCGCCGCTGGACCTGGATGCGGCCCGCGAGCCGGATCGCAAAGTAGGCGCCGAAGAAGACCATCAGCGCGTAGACGGTGAAGAGATACCAGGCGAACGGCACGTGGTTCCGCTCGACGCCCAGCAACAGGTAGAACGACGCGACCGAGAAGATCAGGGTGAAGAAGTTGATCGCGCGGTCCGCGTCGAGGTGCAACTGCTTCTTCGAGAATGGGAGGAGCGGCGGGACCGCGAAGTTCGTGAACCCATCCTGGAGGATGTGGCAGCAGCCGCCGACCTCGAGGACCAGGAAGTAGATCACGACCGACCCCGGGGCGAGGAGCGGGGCGATGAACGCCCCCGCGACCGCGACGATCGTCACGCCGGTGAGCGAGTGGGTGATCCCGTGGTGCTGCAGCACGGGGAAACGGCGGGAGATCGGGAAGAACAGGGCGTCCGCGTCGGGGAGACCGCCCGCGAGCGCCCCCGCGGCGAGATACGACGGCTGGAACCCGACGATCCCGAAGGTGACGAGATAGGCGACGAGGATGTGGGTGAAGAGGTCCAAGGTCCGGGGCGGAAGGGAGCGCTAGAGCAACCCTTCCTCCATCACCTCGACGGATTCGACCTCGGGGACCTTCGCGAGCGCCTGTTCGGTCGAGTCGAGGATTCCGCCCGTGTCGTCCATGACGACCGAGATGAGGAGCGAGCGGAGCCCGTAGGCGATGTCCTTGACCTGCATGCCGCGGACCGTCACGCCCGCGGGAAGGGCGGAGCGGGCCCGTTGCGCGACCGCCTTAAGGTCGGTATCGACGCCGTGGGGCATCAGGCGGAAGAGCACGGCGACCTGACCCATCGCGACCTCACGGCCCGTCGAAGCCGCACTTGGGGCAGTGGTACGGAACGCTCTGGTCCCGGCAACGGGCGCACCGGCCGATCGTCACCTCACCACAGCTCGGGCACGGGAACTGGGTCGCGCCCTTCGCGGGGACGGCGCGACCGCACGAGGTGCATCGCAGGTCCGCCCGAAGCTGTTCCGCGCCCCTCATGTCCCCCTACCTGCGCGACGGATTCCGCCGGCGCGCGGCCACCCGGGTGAGAAATATAAAGATGGCCCCGAAGAACGCGATCGCACCGGCGAGATACCAGAGCGTGTAGTTCGGCGGCGAGCCGGGAACGTAGAAGGTGTCGCTGTACGTCGAACTTCCCCCGGCGAACGTCACGAGCCCGTGCTCGTTGGGGAGCGAGACGGTGAACGTGTGGTAGCCCGAACCGAGTCCCAGGGTCGCGTACGAGAACGTCGCGGTGTACGACTGCTTCGCGGTCAAGCTCGGCACGCTGATCGTTCCCACCGGGGTCCCGTCGAGGTCGACGATTAGCGTGAAGCCGAGGATCGTGACGGAGGCGGTCGAGATGAGGTCGAGCGTGAGCACGTACGGCTGCACGACGTTCACGGTGTAGGTGAGATTGGTCGAGACGTTCGCGGTCTGGTAGACGGAGGCGATCTCCACGGTGATCGTGAGCGTCTCGGTGATCGTCCCGACCGAGAGCTGGGGTTTCAGCGCGGCGTGGTTGGTCAAGCCGCCCTCCGACGGTTCGATCGAGACCCCGGTGATGTTCGCGCCGGTGACGGACGCGTAGTACGTCAGGTTGCCCACCTGCGTGCCGTTCGCCGCGAACGCGGGGCCCCCCGTCGCGTTGATCGTGTAGTACGCGGCGCCGCTGTAGGCGAGGACGGTCGCTCCGGTGATGTTCCCCGTCACCGGAGTCGACGCCGGAACCGGGTGGCCCGCGGCGACGCCGAGCGGTCCCGACGCGACGAGCGATCCCGCGAGAAGGACGAGCGCGATCACGGCGACGCCGAACCGCTTCATCGACGCGTCCACCTCCGGGTGCGCCACCAGCGGTAGGTGATCACGCCGACCACGAGGGCGAGTGCCGGAACGAACGAGAGGAGCGGAACGACCCAGTCGGGGAGGTTCGACGGCGGAGCCCCGACCGAGGGTCCCGTGACCGTCACCGGGGATGTCCCGTTTGTCGTGCCCGGGCGCACGCTCACGCTCGTAGGTATCGGGAGCACGGCGTTCGCCTGGATCCCCCCGCTGACGTTCGTAACCGAGCCCTGCACCATGACCGACCCGATGGGCACGAACACGGTCCCGGTCGCGGTGAGGTTCACGAAGTACGTCGCATTGGTGAACGCGCCCACCGAGACGATCGGCGTCGTGAGGGGCGCGGAGAGGCTGCGGAGCGAAACGGTCCACCCTTGGCTCTCGATCTGGGAGGCGTCGGGCACGGTGAGCAGCACGGACTCCCCGATGTTCCCGGTATTGACGACGTAGAAGGGCACCAAAACGTGCGCCACCCCGACCTGGGCGGCGGAGGTCGTCGTCAACCCCACGCCGAGGCCGTAGAACGCGACGACCGAGACCGTGGGAGTGAAGTTCCCGACGGCCGTCCCGTTGGGGAGTTCGAAGCTGATCACCACGTTCGGATGCGCGACGGGCGTGTTCACGGGAACGTAGACCTGGACCTCGCCGGAAAGGACCGGCGCGCTGGCCCCGGCGGGGATCGTCACGTTCGAGAACGAGAAGTTGAATCCCCAGTACGACGGGCTGCCGACGGGGTGGATCGTCACCGGCGCATTCCCGGTGTTGCGGACCGAGAAGGCGAAGTTCGCGGTCCCGGGCGACGTGACCGTTGCGTGGCCGGTGCCAACGACCGTCGCCGCGGTGCGGTAGACGTAGACGTAGGCGAGCGGGAGGTTCGCACCGACGTTCCCCTTCACCACCGTAACGGTCGTCGTGGCCGAAGCGTTCGCGGGGAGTCCGCTCGGCGACCCGAAGGAGGTCGCGCTGACGGTGTACGTGCCGACCGGGAGCGCGACGACGAACGGGGTCGACGGGACGACGTTGTTGTAGGCGACCTGGTAGCCGAACGCGTTCGTGATCGTCACGTTGATGAGCCCGGCGAGCGGGGCGTCGCTCGGCGACGTGACCGCGACCGTCACCGCCCAAGTGGGCGACAGGACGACCGGCACCGTGCTCGGCAAGTCGAGAGAGACCGCGACCGAAGTGAACGCCGCGAGCGGCTCACTTCCTCCGCCTCCCGAGGCATAGAGCGAGTACTGACCGGGAAGGAGCTGGACGGCGAAGGTGCCATTCGTCGCGCTCACGAGCGTGGTCGCCGGGCCGGTGGACGGCCCGTACAAACGGACCGTGCCGGGGATGAGCCCCGGGACCTTCGGCGCGGAGAGCGTGCCGTTCAGCCAGACGAGCTGGGCCGTGCCGACCATCGTCACGGTACACGAGGTCGAACTCGTCGCGACCGGGCAGGTCGACCCCGGACTCGCGACCCAGGACTGGTAGTACGGCCCGGCGGGTCCCTGGGTGACCGTGGTCAGCGAGACCGCGACGGAGTAGCTCTGGGATCCGGGGAGGACCGCGAGGAACGCCCCCTGATCGACCGGGACGACCGCCGTGGCCCCACCCGTGGCCGTCAGCGAGACCGTGGCATTCGCCGAAAGGGTCTGCCCATGGGCCTCGACGAGCTTCCCGGAGACGTTGTATCCGGCCGTGGTGAGCGAGACGGTCGGTGAGATCGTTCCCCCGGAGCTCACCGTACCCGTCTGGAGGGCGCTATAGGGGCTGCCGGCGACCGCTACCGTGCCGTACACCGAGTAGCTGCCCACCGGTAGGAAGAACCCCGAGGTGTAGGTGGTGCCATTCACCTCGGTCTGGAACGCCGGCGAGGAGAGCGTGACCGTGGCGTTGCCGAGGACCGCCCCGCTCGGCAGCACGATCGTTCCCGAAGATTTCGTTTGCGACACGAAGGCGAGGGTGACCTTCGCGCTCGATGCCCCGAACGGGATCGTCGCGTTAGTGAACGCCGAGGGAAGGTAGAGGACGCTCTGGTTCCCGGTCGGTGCCCACCCGGTGAACCCGTAGACCCCGGGCGGCAGCGACATGGTCCAGGTCGGTCCTCCGGTCAGCGTGAGGTCGACGCCGGTCGGGCTCTCCTTCGTGAGGTTGAGCGTGATGGTCTTCCCGGGCGGGACCCCGGTCACGACGATGGTCACGGGCACGGAGAGGAGCGAAAGCGGGAGACGGGTCATCGCCCCGAGTCCGTTGGGGGAGATTCCGCACATCGAGGTCGAGGCGAATCCGTTCGAGCCCGCCCCCAGACAGTAGCCGGTCGCCGGGGAGGGAAGCGCCGTCGGAACGTAGGCGACGACGCTCCCGTTCACGGTCGCGATCGTCGTCACGGTCGGCCCCGAGCTGCTCCCCGCAGCGATCATGACGCGGGCGCCGCCCGCCGGATAGAGCGCATTGCTCGCGAGCACCGTCCCGATAGAGAACCGCACGGGGACGGCGACCGACGGCTGGAGGTTGAGCGTCGTGGGGGTGGAGATCGTGGCCGAGCCGAGCGCCGCATAGAGGGTCGTGGCCGAGGAACTCGTACCCTCGAGCGCGAGCACGCTGTAGCTCCCGGCCGGCAGGAGGAACGAATAGGACCCGTCGACGGCCCAGGAGAACGCGGGACTGCCGTCCGCGGCGTAGGCGATGACCGCGGTTCGGGTACCGTTGACCGTGCTCCCGACCGACGCCACCGAGCCCGAGAGGCGAACGGCCGAGCTCAACGTGAGGGAGAGCGAATTCGTGGTCAGCGAGGAGGATGCGACCTCACCAATCCCCGCATAGAGGCTCGTCCCCACGAAGCCGAGCGCCGTGACTGAGTAATTGCCGAGCGGTAACGCGAGGTGGACCATCCCGTTCGCCGACGTGAGCGCGGTCGTGGAGTTGCCCGACGCGGACGCGAGGTCGGCGATCGGCGAGTTCGTGAGGTTCTCGTACGACGCGATCGGGACGAATTGCACGGGAACGTTCGCCGCCGGGGCCCCGTTCGCGCTGACCGTGACCGAGACCGACGCGGTCGCCGCGAGCGTGAGGTTCTGGCTCCAGTTTCCCGGCGGGGAGATATACGGAATCCGCACGCCCACCGAGCGTTCGTCGGTGCCGGGAAGGCTCGCCGCAAGCGTGTAGTTCCCGGGGGCGTACCCCGAGATGCGGTAAACACCGGTCGCGTTCGACGTGTTGGTCCGCACGAGGCCCGCGCTCCCGGAGAAGGTGACGAGCGCCCCGGCCTGGGGCGCACCGCTCGACGCGTAGATCGTGCCCGTGACGGAACCGGGTTGGAGGGACGCGGTGGCGTTCGTCGCCGGCGCCGGGGATGACTTGAGCGTCAACGGCGGTAGGGTGTAGTTGTATCCTCCATAGATCAGATTGTAGTTGTAGATCCCCGGCGGCAGGTTCGCGAGCTGGAACGACCCGCTCGAGTCGGTCGTCGTCGTGAACTTCGAGACGTTGCCCGACCCCCAGAGGACGATCTGGGCTCCCGGCACCAGCGGGTCCTTCGCCGGGATGAAGGCGGTGCTGTTCGCCGCGTTGTAGTAGACGAAGCCGAACGCCGAGGACGGTTGCAGCGTGAATGTCCTCTGGGCCGACGGCGCACTCAGCGAGAGACCGATCGCGTTCGGGACCGTGATGTTGGTCTCCTGGAGCAGCGTGGCCCCCTGCTGCATCAAGCCTTGGACGGCGCCGGTGGTGATGTTCAGCGTGTCGTTCCCGGGAGGGAGGACCACGGAGAACGAGCCGTCGGACGAGGTAAGGATGGACTCGTGAGGGATCCCCCACTGGTCGAAGACGGTCACGCGCGCCCCGCCGACCGGCTTTCCTCCGGGGAGCTGGACGTCCCCGAGCAGGGTCTCGCCGGGATAGTACTCGAGCATCGATTCGCCGCCGTTGAAGTAGAGGCCGGCGGTGGTGTTCGCCACTCCGTGCGTCCGGGCGAGCGACACCGCTTCGGGCTGGTTCACCGCGACGTAGCAGCCGGGGTTGTCGTTGTAGGAGACGTTGTTCTTCCCGCAATAGTACGCGGTCTTGTAGACGACCTCGAAGTGCTGGAGCATCCACCCCGGCATGATCGGGGAGTTACCGGCATCCCCGAGGAGGCCGGGGATCCCGTTCGCCAACCCGATGTCGGTACCGTTGTACCCGAAGTATGTCCGGTAGATCATCGAGTTGTAGAACGGCGCAAAATAGTTCACGTAGTAATTGACCGGGGAGACGTCCGCGGGGACCTGTCCCAGGGCGTAGTAGTTCCCGTCCGAGCCGAGCACGGTGACATTGAAGAACGTCGTCGGGAGCCCGGCGGAGTTGATGACCCGTCCGGTGAGGTCCGCGGGCGCGTAGAAGATCCCCGTGTTCGAGCCACTGAACGGGATGAGGCGGCTGTCCGTGAGGTCGTAGCGGACCGACCAGCCGGTATACGCCTGAACGGCGTTGTAGATGGCGCTGATCCCGTTGGGGGTGTTCGAGGTCGAGATGAGGTAGGATACGGCCATGTACATCGCGTTGTCGACCGTCAGCGTGTTCGGATTGACGGGCAGGTAGCGGCCGGGATTGTGGACCACGAGCGCGACGTCGCCGCTCTCGTTGACCATGAGGTTGTGGAGCTGGGTGAGGTTGACATCACCCGCCGCGAGGATCCCGTTGAGCGCGGAAGGCAGGTAGTTGTTGCCCGTCGCCTTCTGCTCGGCCTGCAGGAGCGTCGTGATGAGGATCGCGATCGCGCTCGACTCGTTCTGGGAGAGGAGGAACTGCCCCGCGGGGTCGATCCCGTTCTGGAAGTTGTCGGCGACCGACGGATGTTGCCCCTGGTCGATCGTCTGGAACCCGTAGTCCCACCAACTGACGACGGCGGGACGTTGCGCGATAGGAGTATTCGTATCCTGTTGGGCGAGCCAGTTGTACCCCGCGCTATCGTACTGGTTCGAGGTGTCGATCGCCGAACCCGCGGCGCCGAAGTAGTTCGACGCGGTGCTGCTGTTCCCTTCGAGCCACGACGGGAGGGTAGCGTAGACCTGGTCGGAGTACCCCGTCTTCGTGTTCCCGGGAATGCCGGCGTCGATCGATATCCAGACGTTGGGGAGGATGATCACGAGGACGAGCAGCATCACGAGCACGTGCCGCGGTTTGAACGCCTTGCGGAACGCGGTGGCCTGGCTACGGCGGTCCGAGAGCGAGGCGACCGTGCGACGCAGTTCGGGATAGTTGCCGACGTCGAGCGCCCTTCGGATCGGTTCGGCCGACAGGAGCGCGAACGCGGGGGAACCGAGCAGGAAGAACTTCGCGGCCGAGATCGGAAGGTAGATCGAGAGGATCGCGAAGACGAGGAAGACGATGTGGTGGCGCTTGAATTTGCCTTTGGCAAGAACGTAGCCGAAGATCGCGACCCCGGCGAACGCGAGGAAGAACGTGACGACGCCGTAGCCGACGACGAGAGCGTCGATCGAGGGGGCCTGCGCTTCGGCGACGGTCGAGTAGATCAGGGTCTTCGCGAAGTAGCCCTGCCCCGTCACGATATCGGTGAAGTAGGTCGGCTCGACGACGAGTAGGAACACACCGGCAGCGACGACCTCGAGAACGAGGGTCGGGATCGAGAAGATCCACGGCCAGTCCCTCAAGAGCATGAACGGGAGCAACAACAGCAGCACCCCGAAGTACAGCAGCAGCGGCAGGTCGAACCACGCCGAGAACTGGTGCTGGACGAGGTAGTAGGGCATCGCCATCGGGAACCCGATGAGCCCGACGATCCAGGTGACGACGTAGAGGCCGAACGAATCGACCCGCCGGATCCGCTCGATGATCACCGCGACCAGGACGGTGACGCCGATCACCACGACAGCGTAGGTGTACCCTTGCCAGGCCAGGGCGAGCGCCCCGAGCGAGACGCCGGTGAAGACCGCCCACTTGACCGCCGTGCGCTCGGTCCGGAGGAACGCGCGTAACGCCGGAAGGTACTGCTTCGGGTCCCGATAGTTCTCGACCCAGCGGCGACTCCCGACGGCCTTGACCGTCCGGATGTACGCGTAGACCGTGATGAGGATGAAGAACGTGTAGAACGAGAGATAGTTCGCGTAGCCGAAGATCGACGAATCGATGTTCGCGCTCAGGAACGGAAAGATGAGCGCGGCGATCAAGCCCATCCGCTTGCCGCTGACCTCCCGTCCGATGAGGTAGACCGGGAAGACGCCGAGCGCGGCCCAGAACGGCGCCTGGAAGTCCAAGAACCATGCGCCGGCCGTGACGGCGTTGCCGCCGAAGAACGGGGCGAAGATGATCCCCAGGATCGCGTTCATCCAGTCGAAGAGCGGCTCCCGGGGATTGTACGCGCCGACCGGGTAGTGCAGCAGCGGGTCGAAGACCAGGTTCTGATGGTTCTGGATGATGTACGTCGCGACGCGAGAGTGGTAGTACGAGTCCGACCCGCCCGCGTAGCTGTACAGCGGGCCGAACTGCTGGATGATCGGGTAGGTCCAGATCGTCCGGATGGCGAACGCCATCGCGAACGCGCTGAGGAGAATCGCGACCGTCCACCCGTGACGGCGCCACCAATCGAATTTCGACGACTCCATCCTCGCGGCTCTCCCCGAACCGGCGGGCCGCGAGACCTGGGGCGGGTATAAATAGGCTCCTTGCGCGGGGCTCCCGGCCGTCAGAAAACGCGATTTCGATAGGGGTCCGGAGGGACCCGTTCCCTGCCGTCAGTCGCCGGCGCGGAACCGGTAGAACACACGGCGGTCGGCGATTTCGAACGACTCCACCCGGACGGTCTCTCCGATCTGCAGTTCTTGCCAGGTCCTACCCACGATCCGTCCGAAGAGTCGCAGCGGGACGCCGTCGAGGTCGACGAGCCCGACGGCGAACGGCACGTCGCCCTCCATTCCGAGGGGTGCGCCCCCGAGCACCGCGCTGAAGGCGTAGATGCGCCCCCGTTCCGGGAGGTCCACCCAGACGAGCTCCTCCGAGTGGCATTTCGGGCATGCGGTCCGCGGTGGCCAGAGAAGCTCGTGGTCCTTCGGACAGCGGACAGTGGAGAGCCGCCCTTCACGCAGGCGGTCGTAGAAACGGGACAGTCGGGTCGACTCCGGCCCTTCCAGCGGGAAAAAGTCGAGGAGGAACGGGCGCTTCTCCTCGGACGCGGGCTTTGGCGGTTTCGGAGAGGGCCTGGAGGTCGCCTCCGCTGGGGCCGTGGCGGGGACGGGGAGCGCGCGCCGGGGCTTCGCGTCCGCGCTCACGACGGGCCTCCGGCCTGGTAGATCATCACCGAATGCACGTTCGCGCTTCCCGAGAGGTTGTGGACCATTGCCCACTCGGGGTCCGGGGTCTGCCGGACCGCCGGCACCTCCTTCGCGAACTGCTGGTAGACCTCGACCGCCTGAGCGATCCCGGTCGCTCCGAGCGGATGGCCACACCCGAGGAGCCCACCTCGTGGGTTCACGACGAGGTCGCCGCCGAGGTCGCCGCGTCCGTCGGCCGCGAACTTCCCGCCCTCGCCGGGGGCGCAGAGTCCCAGCGCTTCGTATTCGACGATCTCGGAGATCGTGAAGCAGTCGTGGACCTCGGCGAGGTCCAGGTCGCTCGAATCGATCTTCGCTCCTCGCAGGGCCTCCCGCACCGCGTGCTTCATGCCGACCCAGTCGGTCAAGGAGCCCGCGTTCGCGAGGTTGTGGAAATCCGAATACTGTCCCGTTCCCCGGACCCACGCGGGGGCATCGGTGTACTTACCGGCGAACTCCTCCGCCACGAGGAGCACGGCCGCGGCCCCGTCGGTCATCGACGAACAGTCCCCGAGTCGCAGCGGCGGGGCCACGATCGGGAGGCGGAGGAGCTTGTCCCGGGAGAATTTCTTCTCGTGAAACTGGGCGTGGGGGTTCGAGTTCGCGAATCGGTGGTTCTTCTCCGAGACCGCCGCCAACTGTTCCTCGGTGGTCCCGTACTCGAGCATGTGCCGCTGCGCCACCATCGCGAAGAACGGGGGAGCGGTCGCGCCGTGCGGGCCATCCCACGGGCGGTCCATCACACAGCCCATCGAGCTGTTCGCCTCCGCCATCGACGGGAGATTCATCTTCTCCACCCCCACCGCGACGGCGATGTCGGAGAGTCCAGCGCTAATCGCGGCGTAGGCGGACCGGATCGCGGCCTGGCCCGAGGCGCACGCGAGCTCGGTGCGCTGGAGGATACGACGCGGTTTGAGCCCCATTTGCTCCGCGGCGAGCGGAGCGACGTGGGATTGGAAGGCGAAACGCTCGGGCTCGGCGGCACCCACGAAGAGCGAATCGACCTCCTCGGCCCGAAGCTCGGGGATCGCCCGGAAGAGCGCAACCCCGGCCTCCTGCGCCATCTCGGCCCACGTCGTGGGGCGCACCCCGAACGGGGTCGTGGCCCCCCCGACGAGGGCGACCGAGCGTCCGCTCATTGCGCCTCCGACCGCAACGCCTCGGAGAGCAGGTCGCCCGCGCCGCTCGTCGTCACGGTGCCGCCCTGGTCGTACGTCTGGGCCTGGCCCGCTCGAAGGACGGCGGCGACGGCGCGTTCGAGCCGGTCCGCGGAGGCGAGGAGCCGGGAGTCCGCGTTCCGGTCGCCGAGCCATCGGAGCATCTGCTCGATCGCGAAGAACGTCGCGAACGGGTTCACCTGGTTCTTCCCCGCGTACTTGGGGGCGCTGCCATGCACTGGCTCGAACATCGCGTGCTCGGCGCCGATGTTTCCACCGGAGGCGAACCCCATCCCGCCCTGCAGCACGGAGGCGAGGTCGGTGATGATATCGCCCATCATGTTCGTGGCGACGACGACGTTGTACCGTTCCGGGTTCCGGACGAGCCACTGAGTGAACGCATCGACGTAGGCGTAGTCGCGCTCGATCTCGGAGTACTCCGCCGCGACCCGGTCGAACGTTTCGCGGAAGAAGCGGCAGCCCTCCATGACGTTCGCCTTATCGACGCACGTGACCCGCCGGACCCCGTCCGCGGGCGCTCCGCGCTGCCGCGCGCGCGCGAGCTCGAACGCGTAGCGGATCACGCGCTCCGAGCCTTTGCGAGTGATGACCCGCGTGTCGATGGCCACCTCGGTCTCTCCGCCGCGCTTGAGCCGCCCGCGGGCCGGCGTGTAGAGGTCCTCCGTGTTCTCCCGGACGAAGACCATGTCGACGTTCTTCGGAGACCAGACCTCCCGATACTCGCCGCTGATCCGGTGCTTCACCCCCGGATAGAGGCGGCACGGTCGAACGTTCGCGAAGAGGTCGAGGGATTCCCGCACCCCTAGGACGAGGGCTCGCCCGGCGATGTCGCCGTTCGGGAGCGTGGCGCCGGGCCAACCGACCGCTCCGAGGAGGATCGCGTCCGCGCGACGCGCGGCCGCTTCGCCCTCGGGGTCCCATTCCCTTCCGGACTTCAGAAAGTACTGCCCACCGCCGGGGTACTCGTGGATCTTCCAGGGAGCGGCACCGCCCTCGGCGAGCACGTTGAGGATCTTGATGCCCTCTCGGATGACCTCGGGTCCGGTACCGTCGCCGGCGAAGACCGCGACCTCGTACCCCGCGTCCTTCATGGGGCAGCGGTACCCGCGGCCTTACGAGCGACGAGCTCGAGGCGGACCTGCTCGACGAGGCCCCCCGCGTCGAGGAGCTTCAACAGATGCGGGGGGAGCGGAGGGAACGAGACGGACGCGCCGGTGGTCACGTTCGTGATCCGGCCCTCGCGCATCTCGATGCGCGCGGTATCGCCCTTATGGAAGATCGCCCGGACCCCCTTCGCCTCGACCGTGGGCAATCCCAGGTTGATCGCGTTCCGGAAGAAGATGCGCGCGAACGAATCGGCGACCACCGCGCCCACTCCGATGGCGCGCATCGCCTGAGGGGCGTGCTCCCGGCTCGACCCCGACCCGAAGTTCTCGTCCGCGACGAGAATGTCGCCGGGCCGTGCCTCCTTCGCGAACTCGGGCAGCGCGATCTCGAAGACGTGTTTCTTGAGCTCCTCGGGGTCGATGATCGTGAGATACTTTCCCGAGATGATCCCGTCGGTGTCGACGTCGCGCCCGAGCGTCCAGACCCGACCCTCGATGACGTCCTTCATGCGGGTTCCTTCCTAGAGCATGTCGCGGTGGTCCGTGACCTCTCCGCGGATCGCCGCGGCGACGGTCGCGGCGGGAGACAAGAGATAGATCCGGGCTTCCTTCGCTCCCATCCGGCCGGGGAAGTTCCGGTTCGAGGACGACGCGCAGACCTCGTCCGGTGCCAGGATCCCCATGTTCCCGCCGAAGCAGGCGGAGCAACTCGAATTCGTGAACACCGCTCCCGCGTCGGTGAACGTCTGGATGATCCCCTCCTTGAGGCATTGGTCGTAGATCTGGGTCGACGCGGGAGAGACGATGAACCGGACTCCCTTCGCGACCTGGTGGCCCTTCATGAGGGCGGCCCCTTCCCGCAGGTCCTCGATCCGGGCGTTCGTGCACGAGCCGAGGAACACCTGGTCGACCTTGACGTGTTCCCGGGACACATCGGGGAGCGGGCGCACGTTGTCCGGAGAGTACGGGCATGCCACCATCGGCGGCATCCCGTCCAGGTCGATGTCGATCACGCGTTCGTACTGCGCGTCCGAGTCGGGGGAGAGCGGGTGCATCGGATGCTTCGCGATCTTCGCGAGGTACTCGTAGGTCTTCTCATCCGGCGCGACCATCCCGCACTTCGCGCCCATCTCCGTGGTCATGTTGCAGATCGTGAAGCGCTCGGGCATCGAGAGCGCCTCGATCGCGGGTCCCGAGTACTCCACCGCCTTGTAGGTCGCTCCGGTCGTCTTGATCTCGCCGAGGATTCGGAGCACGAGGTCCTTCGCCGTCACGCCCTTTCCGAACTCCCCGTGGACCCGGATCTGGATCGTGGTGGGCACCTTGAGCCAGAGACGTCCGAGGGCGAGTACCGCAGCCATTTCGGTCGGGCCGATACCGGTCGCCACCGCGCCCATCGCCCCGAGCATGTTCGTGTGGGAATCCGTGCCGACCGCCAGGTCCCCGGGCACGACCCAACCGTTCTCGGCGAGGATCTGGTGGCAGATGCCGTGGCGTCCGACATCGTAGAAGTGCGGCAGGTTCGTCTCGGCCGCGAATTTTCGAAGGATGCGGTGGAGGACCGCCGCGCCCTCGGTGGACGCGGGGACCCAGTGGTCGATCGCGATCACCACGCGGTCGGGGTCCCAAACCTTGTCGGCCCCCATCTGATGGAACGGCGCGACCGTCTGCGCGCCCTGCTCGTGCATCATAGCGAGGTCCACGTTGCCCTCGATGATCTCGCCCGGAACCACCCGTTCGGCCCCCGATGCGCGGGCGAGGACCTTCTCGGCGAGCGTCTGGCCGTGCCCGTTCGAGGCGCTCATGCTCGGACCACCCCGATCCCGACCGCGTCGACCATCGTCCAGAACTCGTCATCCGACAGCCCCGGGCGCTCGAAAAGCTGTCGGTACTCCCGGAGGAACCGCCCCAGGTCGTCCTTCGAACGGGATTCGGTCTCGGTTTTGATCAGTTGGAGAAGCTCGAGGAGCAATGGGTCCGGGGCGGTCAGCCCGCGTTCCTTGAGCTTCTCCACGATCGCCGCTTTTCCGGTGTGCTTTCCGAGGATCATCTGTCGCCGTGCGCCCACCCGCTCCGGTTGCAACGGCTCGTAGGTCAGGGTGTGGGCGAGGATCCCGTGGGTGTGGATCCCGGCCTCGTGCGAGAACGCGTTGTATCCCACCAACGCCTTGTTGGCGGCGACCGGAATTCCCGAGAGTTCTTCCACCAGGCGGGAAAGCTCGGTCAGGCGTTCGGTATGGATGCCCGTGTTCACCCCGTAGAGCGCTTCGAGTCCGACGACGACCTCTTCGAGCGAGGCGTTCCCGGCGCGCTCGCCGAGTCCATTGACGCACACGTGCGGGGCGCGGGCCCCACACTCGACCGCCGTGAGCGTGTTCGCCACCGCGAGTCCGAAGTCGTCGTGGCAGTGCACGGAGAGGTCCTTCGGCCGGACGCGACGCTGGAACTCCGTGAGATACCAGCGGAACGTGAGCGGGGTCATGATCCCCACCGTGTCCGCGACGACGAGACGGTCCGCGCCCGCGTCCTGTACCTCACGGTAGAGCCGCTCGACGAAATCGAAGGGCGCGCGCACGGTGTCCTCGGTCACGTACGCGACATGGAGACCGGCGTCCTTCGCCTGCCGGACCGATTTCACCGAGGCGGCGAGGACCTGCTCTTGAGACATCTTGAGTTTGTGCTTCAGGTGCACATTGCTTGCCGCGACGAAGATCGCGATATGGGTCACTCCGCTTCGAATGACCGCATCGATGTCGGCGGGAACGGTGCGGGCCGCCGCGAGGATGTTCGCCTTCAACCCGGCAGAAGCGACCAATCGGACCGCACTGGCCTCCTCCTCGGACACGACGGGGATCCCGGCATTCACCACCGAGACGCCGATCTCGGAGAGCAGGGTGGCAATGCGAAGCTTCTCTTCCGGTGTGAAGTGGACCCCGGGAGTCTGTTCCCCGTCACGGAGGGTCTCGTCCCAGAAGATGATCGAGTCGGCGAAGTGGCGCTCGCCGACGGTCTCCCGATGGTAATCCTCGACCAGCGGCGGCTCGGCCATCGCTCGTTCTACCCGTTCTGGACGAATAACCTTTAGCCGGCCCGACGTACCCGAGACGTGACGCGCTGGTGTTCTCGTCTCGAAACGGAGCGTTAGCCCTTAAATACGGCCCGGTTCTCGAATAGCGTACAAGTCGATTTCCGACAGGTTTCTGAGAAGCGATGACCACCCCTGCTGCACGAACGACCACGATCTCCGGCGAATCCGGGCCTGCCGGCGCCCGGCCTCCTCCCGAGCTCGCGGACCTGAGCGTCATGATCGGCGGACAGGGTGGGGACGGGACCCTGACCGTCTCGGACCTCCTCGGCCGATACTTCCGGAAGTGCGGCCTCTACGTCTACACCTCCCGCAACGTCCTCTCGCGGATCCGGGGCGGGCACGCCGACGCTTCGGTCCGCGCCTCGCGCGACCCGATCTCGACCATGAAACCCGAGATCGACGTACTGGTCGCGTTCGACAACGAGGCGGTCGAGATGGGAAAGACCGAGCTCGCGGCGCACGGTTTCGTCGTCTACGATTCCACCGGCTTCCACATCGACCTGCCGAACTCCGCGGGGTTCCCGTTCGCCACGCTGGTCGGCGGGCCGCTCGGCCAACCGATCTTCAAGAACACCGCCGCCTACGGTGCGCTCTCGGTCCTCCTCGGATTCGACCCCGCGCGGACCCGCGAGGTCATCGAGGAACGCTTCAAGCGCCGAGGGGGAGAAGCGCTCGAGAAGAACCTCAAGGCGCTCGAGATCGGGCGCAAGGCGGCGCTCGAGGCCCCCGGAGTCGCCGGGCGGTTCTCCGTCGTCGAGGGGGACGCGCACGACCAGATCCTCACCACCGGGAACCAGGCCGTGGCGCTCGGATTCGTCGTCGGCGGGGGACGATTCTTCGCCGGTTACCCCATCACGCCGGCGACCGAGGTGATGGAGTACCTTCAGCGCTACCTCCCCGCGTTCGGGGGCGTCGTCCGGCAGGCGGAGGACGAACTCGCCGCCGTGAACATGATCATCGGCGCGGCGTACGCGGGAGCTCGGGTGATGACCTCCACGAGCGGGCCGGGTCTCTCGCTGATGACCGAAGGAATCGGTCAGGCCGGCACCGCCGAGATTCCGATCGTCGTCGCCGACTGCCAGCGGGTCGGGCCGAGCACGGGCCAGCCGACGCGGCACGAGCAGTCGGACCTCTCGCACCTCGCCAACTTGGGCCACGGAGAGTACCCGCGGTTCATCATCGCCCCGTCGTCCCCGGAGGACTGTTTCACCCTCACGGTCGACGCGCTGAACCTCGCCGAGAAGTGGCGACTCCCCGTCATCCTGTTGCTCGACCAAGCGCTCTGCCAGAACACCACCACGAGCGACCGGTTCGACCTGAGCCCGTTGCACGTGGACCGCGGGAAGCGAGTCAAGCCGGACGACGTCGCCTCGATGACCGAGTACAAGGTCTACAAGTTCTCGGACGACGGGATCAGCCCGTACGCTGCTCCGGGGACTCCGGGCCTATGGGCCGAAGTGACCGGAAACGAGCACGACGAGTGGGGCCACGTTTCGGTGAATCCGACGAATCGAAATCGCATGATGAAAAAGCGCATGGGCAAGATGGTGCAGGCGCGGGACGAGCTCCCCGCTTCCCGACTGTTCGGCGACGCGAAGGCCAAGATCGGATTCATCGGGTACGGAAGTACCTCCGGGCCCATCCTCGAGACGCAATCGATCCTCGCCGCGCGCGGGATCCGGACCCGGTACCTGCAGGCCCGCACCGTCTTCCCCGTGCCGGCACACGAGCTCGACCCGTTCTTGAACTCGGTCGACGTCGCCTACATCGTCGAGCACAACTACACCGGGCAGTTCGCCCGCCTCGTCCGGGAGCATCTCCCCTGGCATCACCAGAAGCTGCGTTCGATCCTGAAGTACGACGGGTTCTCCTTCCGAACCCCCCAGATCATCGCCGAAGTGAAGGAGGCGCGCTGAGATGGTCCAGTCCGCGAAACCGGTCCCGCCGATCTGGTGCCCGGGCTGCGGCGACTTCAGCCTGCTCGCCGCGGTCAAGAAGGCCTCGGCGAACTTGAAGATCCCGACGCATGACCTCGTCCTGGTCGGCGGGATCGGCTGCTCCGGCTCGATCCACAACTTCCTCGAGGTCAACGGGATCCACGCGCTCCACGGCCGCCTCCTCGCCCAGGCGGTGGGCGTGAAGCTCGCGAACCCGTCGCTCACGGTCGTCGCCGCGGGGGGCGACGGGGACGGCTACGCGATCGGGATGGGGCATTTCATGCACGCGTTCAAGAAGAACGTTTCGATCCTCTACATCGTCATGAACAACGAGACGTACGGACTGACGAAGGGTCAGCCGTCTCCCACGAGCCAGATCGGCTTCGAGGGGAACGTCGAGGCGCCGTTCGATGCGATCCTCAGCGCGCTCTCGATCCCCGCTCCGAACTTCATCGCGCGCACGTTCTCGGGGGACCCGAAGACGATGACCGCCGTGCTGGAGGAGGCGATCCGGTTCAATCACGACAACCGGGGATTCGCGTTCGTCGAGGACCTCTCGCCGTGCGTCACGTACAACGACACGTACAAGTTGTGGCGCGAGAAGGTCGTCGACATCTCCAAGCTCGCGGGGTACGACCCGACCGACCGTAAGACGATGTTCCGGCTCTACCTCGACACTACCGAGGAGGGGAAGATCCCGATCGGTGTGATGCACCGGCCCAAAGAGGTCGCGAAGGCCGGGCTCGAGGCGAAGCTCCTTGGCGAGGCGAAGGGACCGGCCCGCTCGGAGATCGACCTCGAGCCCAACCTCGCCGCCTACCAGAAGCTCCTCGCGGGCGTCGCTTAGCCCCCCTCCGTTCGGCTCATCTCGCCCTCGTTCCTCCCCACCCGGGGGGCGACGTCCATCTGGGTCGGCATCGACGACACGGACAGTCCGCTCGGCGGCTGCACGACCTGGGCCCTCACGGAGCTCCTCGACGAGGCCCGTACGTCCGGTGTGGACCTGATCGGCGAACCTCGACTCGTCCGCCTGAACCCGAACATTCCCTGGAAGACCCGGGGGAACGCCGCGCTCTCCGCTCGATTCGGGGTCGGTCGAGGGCGACGTCGACGGGTGGGGGAGGTCGCCGGCGATCCGGTCTGGTCGTTCCGCCAAGGGGGAAGGCTCCCGGCCGCGGTGAAAGGACCGTGGATCGACCGCGCCTGGGCGCGCGTGATCGCCGCGTCTCGGAACGGCGAGAAGGGAACCGATCCGGCCCTCGTAGCGACCGACGGTCCTCTCCCCGCGGAGCTGTACTGGAACGCGGTCCGGGAGGTCGTCGACGTGATGACGGTGCGAGCGTTGCTGGACCGCTGCGGCGCAACCGTCCGAACGACCGGTAGCGAACGCGGACTTGTCGGAGCCGCCGCGGCGATCGCGTGGCGGGAGACTCACCCGACGTGGGAGCTCATCGCCTATCGCGCTCCCGGTCGCACCGGATCGAGCCGTCGCGTGGACGCGGAGAGCGTGCGCAGCGTCCGACGCCGTTACCCCGAGCTCTTTCTCTGCGACGACCCGCATACGCGACGTCTCCTCGTCGCGCCCCACACCCCGTGCCCCATCCTCTACGGGCTCCGGGGGACTCGCCCCGAGGCACCGCTCGCCGCTCGACGCCTCGTCGTTTCGGAACCGGTCGACCGTTGGATGCTGTTCCGGACGAACCAGGGCAGTGGCGACCATCTCGTCCGGCGGACCGTGCGCGAGCTCGCCGAGTATCGGTCGGCGGTCGTGGTCGGGACGGTCGACGGAGCGCCGGAGGACCTCCCGGGGGGCCACGTTCGCTTCCCGCTGGTGGACCGGGAGGGATCTCTCGTCACGTGCATCGCTTTCGAGCCGACCAAGACCCTGCCTCGAATCGCGCGAGCCCTGCGGCCCGGAGACCGGTTGCGGGTGTGGGGTAGTCGCGCGAAGGACCCGGCGTTCCGGCTCGAGGGGCTCGAGCTCTTGGCCCTCGTTCCTCGGTGGAGCCCCGCGCGTCCGCCGCGATGTGCGAGCTGTCGTGTCTCCGCTCATTCGATGGGCCGGGACCGGGGATATCGGTGTTCGCGATGTCACCGTCGCTGGCCGCCCGAAGCCGCGGGCCGGATCCGGCTCGCGACGACGCTCGGCCGGGCGGTCTACCACCCCACCCCCTCGGCGCGACGGCATCTAGCGCCCCGGGGGCCCGAGCCGTGAGCGAAAGGCCACTTCCGAGACCTTTTGAGCGGGTGCCCGGTATATACGTCGGGCACTCGCGGAACGCGGTCTCCCCGGCGTGAGCCCGGAGGGGCTCCGCCCGACGTCTGCCTTCGGAGGAGACGACGACGGCGACCTGCCCTGCGTGCGGCGTCGACATCCCGGGGGAAGCGCGGGCCTGTCCCCGGTGTCACCTCGCGGTCGCGCTGTTCCCCGCCGTGGTGGAAGCCGCGGGCAAAGGCGACGAGCGCGACCCGGCGTACCTCCGCACGATCGGGGAACTGCTCTCGACCGTCGCCCTCGATAAGCCTCCGACCGTGGTGGCCGAACCCGTCCACGGTCTCCTGAGCCCCCCCTCCCGCAACGCCGAGCTGCCCGAGGACGCGGCACCCCCCCCGACGCCCTCGCGCGTGGCCGAGCGGATGGACCCCGAGATCGACCTCCCCGAAGCCCCGGCGGAGACGGACGAACTCCCGGACGTGCAGCGGCGTCTCGACGAGTACTTCCGCATCGGCCGCCGATTGTCGCTCGATTTTGCGGACTTCCGTACCCGCGCGAGCTCGGCGGCCCTCGTGACCGACGTCGACTCCCTCGAGATCCTCGCTCGGGAGATGTTCGTCCACCTCTCGAGCAGCATCGCCGAGGAGTACGAGTCGCTGCTGGCGCGGCGCAACGAGCTCGCGCAGCGGATCTCGACGTCGAGCGCGGACGTCGAACTGACCTCCGTGCGTCGGGCGATCGGCGTGGGAGACCTCGCGGGCGCGCAGCGCCGGCTGACGCTCGTGCGGGACGAGCTCGGGAAACTTCAGCAGCAGTGGGAGGTCGGCCGGATCCTGGTGGCGGAAGGCGAGCTCATGGTCGCGACGATCCGCGACCTCGGCGGCGACGCCTCACCGGCGGCGGGGCCCCTCGAGGAGGGGCGAAAGCTGTTCGCCGAAGGACGTCGCGCGGACGCGGAGCGCGTGCTCGCGCGTGCCGCCGTCGCGCTCTGGACCGTCCTGGAACCGCGCCTCTTGGCCGACCTACGACGCCTCCGGGACCGGATGGTCGAGGTGCGAGCGGCGGGGCTCGACATCGAGCCGGCGGTCCGCGAGCTCCGGTCGATCTCGAACGAGCTTCGCCAGCGGAACTTCGTCGGCACGATCGTCGCTTACCGTCGGCTCAAGTCCGAGATCGACGGCGCGTCACCGGCGAGTCTCGACCCCGTGCCCACCCCCGGGTTGTCGGCGGAGATTCGTCATTCTCCCTCGGCATAAGGTAAATAGCCGAAGCCTCGTCGGACGACCGTGCCGCCCTCGGTCCTCCGCGGATTCCGCGACTATCTGCCTCCCGATGCCGGGGCGCGCTCCGAGCTCCGCCGGCGGATGCGGGCCGCGGCGCGGCGCGCAGGGTACACGGAGCTCGAGACGCCGTGCGTGGAGAGCTTCGAATTGTATCAGACGAAGAGCGGGGAAGGGATCGCCGCTCAGACCTGGCTGTTCCACGATAAGGGCGACCGGCCCGTCGCGCTCGTCCCCGAGACGACCCCGTCGCTCGCTCGGGTGTACGTCGAGCGCGCAAAGTCGGAGCCGCTACCGGTGAAGTGGTTCACCGTCTCCAAGATCTGGCGATACGAGGAGCCCCAGGCCGGACGCCTTCGGGAGTTCCTGCAGTTCAACCTGGACCTCCTCGGGGTACCCGGCGTGGAGGCCGAAGTCGACATCCTCGCGACCGCCGCGCTTCTCCTCGATGAGGTCGGCGCCGAAGGGCTCTACGCGTTCCGGCTCAACGACCGGGCGATCGCGGAAGGCGTCGGTCGCCTGTTCGGTGCCGCCGAGTCGCCCCGGTTCTTCCGCGCCGTGGACCGGTTCCGCGATGTTCCGTCCGCCGAGTTCGAAGGAGAGCTCGAGGCGGTGGGCGTCACGGTGGCGAAGGCCAAGCAGCTCTCCGACCTGTTCCGGTCGGTCGGGGCCGGGGTGCCTCCCGGCGAGCTGGGAACCTACCTGGACGGTCTCGTCCAGCAGGGGCTCGACGAGAACGCCCGAGCGGGAGTGGCCCGGATGACGGCGCTCTTTTCGCTCCTCGAGCGCGCCGGCCTCGGTGACCGGGTCGTGTTCGACCCGACGGTGGTGCGCGGTCTCGCCTACTACACGTCCACTGTGTTCGAGGCGTACGCGCGCTCCGACGGCGGACGCGCGCTGTTCGGTGGGGGTCGTTACGACCACCTGATCGAGCTCTTCGAGGGGCCTCCCACGCCGGCGACAGGCCTCGCGATCGGGGAGGAGCGGCTCGAGATCCTACTCAAGGGCGCGGGACGATGGCCCGACGGCGAACCGCCCCTCGAGACGTACGTGATCGTCGTCGACCCGAAGCTCACCCCGGAGGCGATCGCGCTGGTCCAGGAGCTTCGACGGGCGGGCCACAGCGCGGACTGCGACCTGCTCGCGCGGTCGATGTCGCGCCAGTTCAAGGAGGCGGACCGGCGCCGGGCTCGCCGGGCGCTGATTCTGGGCCTGAAGGAGGCGACCCCGGGTGCGGTCGTCGAGCGGGATCTCTCGAGTGGTGCGCAGCGGGAGATTTCTCGGAACGAGCTGGTACGATCGGGGTGATCCCTTCGAACGTCTCGCCGTCCCAGAGCAGGATCCCGTCCGGGGACTG
Organism: Thermoplasmata archaeon; assembly: GCA_049585415.1. Classification (GTDB taxonomy): domain Archaea; phylum Thermoplasmatota; class Thermoplasmata; order Lutacidiplasmatales; family UBA184; genus Lutacidiplasma. Next base: position 46,056 of record JBAUZT010000008.1, read on the forward strand.
GGCACCGTCCACGTAGCCGTACCAGTAGACGACCGCGCCCTCTCCGAACAGTTCGGTGTACGGCCCGAGCTGTCGCTTGAGGTTCTTGCGGAGCTCGACGTCGTCGCCGAAGTTCGCCTTGGACTCGATCCACATGATCTTCTGGCCGTAGAAGATGATGGGCTCGTCGAGGAGCGCATCCGGGGTCTTCGCGTACTTGCCGCGGAGGTCCTTCTCCGTCCGGAACCCGATCCCGTGCTTGTCGAGCCAGCGCTGCATTCGCTCCTCGCCCTTGCGGCCCCGCTCGCGCTGGAGCTCCATCCCGCGCGGGGAGTAGATCATGTCCGCGGCGAGCAGGTCGTCGACCTCCCGACGGATCCTCATGTCCGGCGCGGTCTCGGGATGGAGGAACGTGCCCCAGACCTTCTTGCGCGGGATCCCGAGCTCCCCGAGCATCTGTTGGCCGAGGAGCACCGGCGGGAACTTCCACTCTCGCGCGATGTCGAGCATCGTGCGACCCCGCTTCCACTGGGCCGCGAGGTGCGGGATCTGCCGTTTGACGACGTAGAATCGTCGGGTCGCATCGCGCGTGACGCGGTGCGTGTGGATGACGAAGAGGAGCTCCTCGTCGAAGTGCTCCGCGTGGGCGACCCGATGGACGTCCTCGTACGTGGCGAGCGTGTCGAGAAGTCGTTGGTAGGTCGCTCGATCCATGGGACGGGTCTGGGGCAGTACGGGGTCGACCGAGCGTTCGTCGCGTAAAAGGTTGTAGACGGCAGGCGACGTCACTCGCGCCAGTCGAGACCGACCGTGCGGAAGCCCACCTTCGCGATCGGGGGCGGTCGACGCTTGTGCCGGGACGTCGAGACCCGGGTGACGACCTCCCGGACCCGCGCCGGGGCGATGCCGGTCCCCTCCGCGATCTCCTCCTCCGAGCGGAGTCGCTCGAGCCCGTAGAGGATCTGGTCGATCTCGGAGTACGGCATCCCGAGCTCCCCTTCGTCGGTCTGGCCCTCCCAGAGTCCCGCGGTCGGGGGGCGCTCGCGGATCGCGGCGGGCAGCGCGAGCTCGACCGCGGCCTCGCCGACCTCGGTCTTGTAGAGGTCGCCGATCGGGAGGAGGTCGACGCCCCCGTCGCCGTACTTGGTGAAGTAGCCGAGCAGGATCTCCGACTTGTTGCCGGTCCCGGCCACCCGGCGGTGGCGCTCCCGGGCCACGGTGTGCAAGATCGTCATTCGGACCCGGGCCGCGACGTTCCCCAGCGTGACGCGATCCCGGACGTCGGGAAGGAGCGCGCGAAACGCTCGCTCGACCGGGTCGATCGGCAACGTGGTCGACTCGATCCCGAGGGAGCGCGCGTACTCCTCGGTCTCGTGGCGCAGCTCGGCCGGAAACCGGGCGTCCGGCATCAGGACCCCGAGGACGTGCTCCTTCCCGAGGGCGTCTCGGGCGATTCGGGCGGTGAGGGCGCTATCGATCCCTCCCGAGAGACCGATCACGACGCCGGTGGCCCCGTCGGAGAGCGCGTGCGCCCGCAGGAACTGATGGATCGCCGGGAGGGCATGGGCGGGGAGCCGTGGAACCCAGCCCGTCATGCCTCCACCCCGAGCGGTTCGAGCCCGCGGACCGCCGTCCACTCCGAACGGCAGGCGCAGTCGAGGTCGCCGAGCGGGCCGAACTCCTGAGCGAGGGACGCCTCCTCAATCGCGGCGAGGACGCGCGCGTCGCACGTCCCGCAGTTGTGCGGACCGCGGGCGAGGCCGCCCGCGGTGGGAAAGGAGACGAGCCGAGTCGCACCGCTTTTCTCCGCGCCTCGGGCGAGCACGTCGGCGACGCTCCAAAGCCAGGGAGGGCGGTACCGTCCCCGGTGATACAGCCACTCGACGACCGTGCCGTTCTGGATGTGCACGGGGTTGACCGAGAGGGCGTCGAAGTGGGGGGACGCGACCTCGACCGATCGGACGACGTCGTCGACCGATTCCTGCTCCGTGAGGTACGGGGGTTTCAGCAAGAGATACGCCTTCGCCCGAAGGCCGAGCCCGCGCACTCGGTCGGCGGCGGCGAGGTACTCGCTCGGGGGAGCGTTCTTGTGAACGTACCGACCGAGGACGGTCGGGTCGGTCGACTCCAGCCCGAGCGCGACCTCGATCTCCCCGGAGAACGCCTCCTTGAGCGGCGCGAGGTTCTCGGGCGTCGCGAACTCGGGGAGCGTCTCGAACAAGAGCCGGCGCGCCTTCCCCGAGAAGGCGGCGACGAAACGGCGTCGGCTCTCCGGGTCGACCTCCCGGTCGTCGAGGAAGCTTCCCGAGGTGTACACCTTGACGTACGGCTCGCCGCGGTACCGGGCGAGGGCGCGCGCGGTCTGCTCCGCGAGCTCCTCGGGTGTGGCGGAACGGCCGAGAGTGTCCTTCGCGTAGCCGCACATCGAGCACCCTTTCTGATCCGCCCAATAGCAGCCGCGGGTCTTCAGGATCAGAACGAACGCCGAGAGCCGTTCCGTTCCGATCGCCTCCGGCTCGACCCACTGATTCACATACCGCCGGGCGGCGTCGGGCGCGGCCGGATCGGGACGACGGTCGTGCGCGACTGCGCGGGCGACCGAGACGGGCGTCACGGTTCCTCGACGTCGAGCTGGACCGGGTCGTCGTCCTTCACCCGAAGGGCATCCCGAAGGCAATCCACGGCGACGAACTCGACGACGTCCTGATAGTGCGTGCGGTCCGGGTGGATCAGGTGACACGGGTGGCCGTTCATCCACCCCGGAAAGCACGTGGCCCCACCGAAGGTCCGCCCCGACGCCTGGAAGCCGTCGATGCGCAGGCCCGTCCAGTTCCCGAGAAGCGCGACCTTGCGCAGCGCCGACTCGCCGACCCGGACGTTCAGCGTGCCGGGATACGGGGCGTAGCCGAGCCGCTCGGTGAACTGCACGACGTATCCGGGCTGGCTCAGGTAGTAGCGCCCCTCTCCGAGGCCGGAGGCGACCTTGCCGGAGAAATTGATCTTGTTGGGGCCCTCGAAGATCCGATGGTAGCTCTGGTACTCGGTGCGAAGGAGGGCCATGGCGTCCCCCGTGAGCAGGAGCCGCTGGCGGCGCTGGGCGAGCGAGCGCGTAACGAGGCCCCGCTTTTCGAGCGCGACCAGATACCGGTCCGCCGCCTGCTGGCTGACCCCGATCCGCTCGCCGAGCTCGCGCGAGGTGACGACGACCGGCGTATGGTCGGCGCCCGCGAGCGCGAGCACCTTCAGCACGGCAAGGGTCTCGCCTTTCGGCCTCGGCCGGCCGCGAACTGGGGCGTCGGACGAGCGGGGCACGGGATCAGGCCGTCTTGGACGTGGTGCCCAGGGGGGCGTGCAGGGTGACGACGTTGGAGCCACGGAGGACGACCCGGCCCAGGTGCCGCGTGACCTCGGCGGTCGATTCCTCGGCGTCGTCCAGGACGAGGTTCATGTGCTCGTCGAGTCCGAGGAGCTTTCCGGTCAACTGTCGGGCGTCCTTCAGCACGAGCGTCACCCGTTGCTGCAGCACCCGCTCGAGCAGCGGGATCGGCCCGTCGACCATCGGTAGAACGACCGACCGTGGGTCATAGCCTTTTCCCGGCGGGCGGCGTCGAGGCTAAGCACCGCTCCCCATGTGCGCCGGTCGATGGCGACCCCGGCGCGCATTTCGAAGGGGCTTGACGACGTCGTGATCGGCCGGTCGTCGATCAGTTGGGTCGGCGGAGAAACGGGGGACCTCGTCTACCGGGGCTTTGACGTCCGGGACATCGTGCCCGGAGTGCCGTACGAGTCCGTCGTCCACCTCTTGCTGTACGGAGAACCGCCCTCCGCCGACCCGTCGCCCGAGGTCCGGCGAGAGCTCGCGGCGCGTCGCGCCGTACCGCCCGCGGTCGAACGACTGGTCGATGCGATCCCCGTGGGACTGCCTCCGCTCGAGGCACTGCGCACGATCCTCTCTTCGCTCGGGAACGGCGCGTTCGGCTACCCGCCGACCCGGGAGCAGGGGTACGACCTGATCGCTCGCGCTCCGGTGCTTCTCGCGAGGTACGTCCGCCGTTCGCGGGGCTTGGCGCCCGTACCCCCCCGAGCCGACCTCGACCACGCCGCGAATTTCCTGTGGATGCTGTTCGGCGAGCTGCCCGACGCTCGGCGGGTTTCCGCGCTCGAAGGCTACCTCGACCTTCTCGCGGACCACGGGATGAACGCGTCCACGTTCACGCTCCGCGTCACGATCTCGACCCAGTCCGACCTCATCAGCGCGGCCACCGGCGCGCTCGGGACCCTCAAGGGACCGCTCCACGGCGGCGCGCCCAGCCGCGTCTCCGAGATGCTGGACGCGATCCGGACGGCCGACCGCGCCGACGCCTGGATTGCCGAGCGGCTCGCGCGAAAGGAGGTCCTCTACGGTTTCGGGCATCGCGCCTACAAGACCGACGACCCGCGAGGGCTCGTACTCCATCAGATCGCGCGGAGCGTCGCGGACCCCCACCGGCTCGCCCTCGCCGAGTCGGTGGAGCGGAGCGCGCTGGACGCCCTCCGGAAGGCCAAACCCGGCGCGCGGCTCTTCACCAACGTCGAGTACTACAGCGCGGTGGTGCTCGAGGGGATCGGCATACCGCCGGAGCTGTTCACGCCGACCTTCGCGGTCGCGCGCACCGCGGGCTGGACGGCCCACGCGCTCGAGCAGGCCGCGGACAACCGGCTCATCCGGCCCGAAGTGGAGTACGTGGGGCTGCCGAAGGGCCGACGATGGCCCCGGCCCCTTCCGGGACGCTAGGCGACCGTCGACGCGGAGCGCCTACGGCTGGCCCTGCTCGTCGCCCGCGTCCTTGTCGACGACCTTGAAGTCGGCGTCGACGGGACCGGACGGGCCCGCATCATGCGTGGGCTCGGAGGGAGCCGCCCCCTCTTCCGGGGGGGTCGAGGTGGTCGACCCCGCGGCGGCCGAGGCCGCTTGGTACAGCTTCTGCGCGACCGCGTGGAGGGCCTTCGTGAGCTCTTCGGTCTGCGACTTCAGGTCCGATAGACTCGCCTCCTTCTTCTCGATCGTCGCCCGAAGGGCGGCGATCTTCTCGCGCACCGATTGGGCGTCCGCGGCGTCGACCTTCTCCTTCGCGTCGGAGAGGACGCGCTCCGCCTCGTAGGCGAGCGACTCTGCCTGGTTCTTCGCGTTGATCAGCTCGGCGCGGGCCTTATCGGCGTCCGCGAACTGCTCGGCCTGCTTCACCATCTTCGCGACGTCGTCCTTCGAGAGCTTGTTGGACGCGGTGATCGTGATCCCCTGCTTCCGCCCGGAAGCGAGGTCCTTCGCCGACACGTTGAGCAGTCCGTTCGCGTCGATGTCGAAACTGACCTCGATCTTGGGGATCCCCCGCGGCGCGGGTGGGATCCCGGTCAAGAGGAAACTCCCGAGGGCGACGTTGTCGCTCGCGATCGGACGTTCTCCCTGGAAGACCTTGATCTCGACGGTCGACTGGTTGTCGGAGGCGGTCGTGAACGTCTCGCTCTTGTGGGTGGGGATCGTCGTGTTGCGCTCGATGAGCCGGGTGAACACCCCGCCCATCGTCTCGAGCCCGAGCGAGAGCGGCGTCACGTCGAGCAGGAGGACGTCCTTCACCTCGCCCGCGAGCACGCCGCCCTGGATCGCCGCACCCATCGCGACACACTCCATCGGGTCGACGCCCCGTTCGATCGGCCGGCCGACGGCGCTCTCGAGGAACTTCTGAACGAGGGGCATCCGTGTCGGACCCCCGACCAAGACGATCCGTCCGATGTCCTCTTTCTTGATCTTCGCGTCCTCGATCGCCTGGTCGACGGGCTTCTTGCACCGGTCGACGATCGGGCGGACGAGCTCCTCGAGCTTCGCTCGGGTGAGCGTCAGCGCGAGGTGCTTCGGCCCCTCGTTCGTGGCCGTGAGGAAGGGGAGATTGACCTGGGTCTCGAGGGTCGACGAGAGCTCGATCTTCGCCTTCTCCGCCGCGTCGCGGACCCGCTGCATCGCCATCTTGTCCTTGCGAATGTCCACGCCGGATTCCTTCTGGAACTCCCCGGCGATCCATTCGGTGGTCGCGGCGTCCATGTCCGTGCCGCCGAGCTGGGTGTCCCCGCTGGTCGAGAGCACCTCAAAGACCCCGTCGCCGAAGTCCATGATCGTGACATCGAGCGTCCCCCCGCCAAGGTCGAAGACGAGGATCTTCTGGTTCTTGCCAGCCTTGTCGAGACCGTAGGCGAGCGACGCGGCCGTCGGCTCGTTGATGATCCGAACGACGTCGAGGCCGGCGATCGCGCCGGCGTCCTTCGTCGCCTGGCGCTGGTTGTCGTTGAAGTACGCCGGAACGGTGATGACCGCCTTCTCGACCTTTTCCCCGAGGAACGCCTCGGCGTCGCGCTTGATCTTCTGGAGGAGGTAGGCGGAGAGCTGCTGCGGGGTGTACTCCTTGCCGTGCAGCTTGTACTTGTAATCGGTCCCCATCTTTCGCTTGAAGGCGGTGACCGTGCCTTCCGGGTTCGAGATCGCCTGCCGTCGCGCTGGCTCTCCGACGATCAACTGGCCGTCCTTCGTGAACGCGACGTACGACGGGAACGCCTTCCCTCCGCCGGTCGTCGTCCCTTCCGCGCTCGGGATGATGGCGGGTCGGCCGCCTTCCAGCATAGCGGCCGCCGAGTTGCTCGTTCCGAGGTCGATTCCAATGATCTTCGACATAGTGGATGCTCCGAAGGCCGCGGCTCCCGAGGGGAGGGTGGACCTTCCGTGGTTCCGAATTAGTAAATCAACACTTGTATAAAAAGGACACTTTATTCACCTCCGAGGAGCCCGCTAACGGGCGAGCGGCCGTGACGGGAAGAACGCCTCGGCCGGGGGACCCCGGGAGGAAACTCCCGTGAGCTTTTCTTCGGTAGGAGGGTTTCTCTCGACGTGCGCATGGCCGGCCGAAAGTCCCTGAGATCCGTCGCCCCAACGGGGCCGAAGGTCGTCCTCTTCGACATGGACGACACCCTCTTCGACCACTCAATGACGTGCCGCGCCGCGCTCGGCCGAATGCGGAGGGAACACCCGTTCCTCCGCAGTCGATCGGTCGACGACCTAACGCGGGAGTACCTCCGTTTGCTCGGCGCCAATTTCGCGGAAGTCGCTCTCGGACGTCGGAGCAAGGAGAGCGCGCGGTCGGAGCGATTCGTCTCCCTCGCCTTCTGGTGCGGACATCCGATCGAAGACCCCGCGGGCTCCGCGCTCTCCCAGCAGTACCGTTCCCTCTATCAGGAACTTCGCCGCCCCGTGAGCGGGGCCCCGGAGTTCCTCCGGCGCATCGAGGGCCGGACCCAGATCGCGGTCGTGACGAACAACACCGTCGCCGAGCAAACCGAGAAGCTCGACTTCCTCGGGCTCCAACGCGCGGTCCACCTTCTCGTCACCTCGGAAGAAGTCGGCGTCGCGAAACCGGACCCGGGAATCTTCCGGGCCGCCCTCGAGCGAGCCCGCGCCGCTCCGGACCAAGCCGTTATGGTCGGGGACGTCTGGGCGAGCGACATCGTGGGGGCCCGAGCCGCCGGAATACGTTCCATCTGGTTCAATCGATTCCGCCTGCCCCGCCCTGAGGAATGCTCGGTGCCGGAGTTCGCATCGTTCCGGGCGACTCGCCAGCTCGAGCGTCTCTTGGGCATGGGCCCCATCGCGGCGTAACGCCCCCGAGCGCGCGCATGTCTCCGTGCGCATTATATTGGCTAGGCCACTGCGTGGCCAATGGTGCGCCCTCCCGACGCGTGGATTCCCGAGGCCCGGCGAGCGTTGCCGGCGATGCGGTCGTGGCGAGTCGCGTTCCATGCGGAACCCGAGCTCTCGGACGAAGAGAAAAGGACCCGTGACAAGGTCGTAGCCGCCCTCCAGGAGCTCGGGATCCCTCACCAGACGTACAACGGTTTCACCGGGGTCGTCGGGTTAATCCCCGGCTCCTCCGACCGCCCGGTCGTGGCGCTGCGGGCCGACATGGATGGTCTCCCCGTGACAGAGGAGACGAACCTGCCCTTCGCCTCCCGATTTCCGGGCCGCATGCACGCGTGCGGGCACGACGTGCATATGGCCTGCCTCCTCGGGGCTGCGGCGATCATGACGCGCGGGGGACGACGTCCGATCGGTCCCGTCAAGCTGCTCTTCCAGCCGGCCGAAGAGGAGGGGCAGCGCGGCGGTGCCCTGCCCATGATCGAACGGGGGTGCCTCGACGACCCCAAGGTCGACTTCGTGGTCGGGCAGCACGTCGAACCGAACCTCCCCCTCGGGAACGTCGGCTGGAAGGCGGGCCCGTTCATGGCCGCGGCCGATTTCTTCCGGATTACGGTGATGGGCCAGGGGGGTCACGCGGCCTCTCCCCATCAGGGGCCGGATGCGATCGTGGTCGCGAGTGAGATCGTGAACGGCCTTCAGGCGCTGGTGAGTCGGGTGAGGAATCCCCTCGACCCCGTCGTCGTCAGCGTCGGCTCGATCCATGGGGGAACGCGCAACAACATCCTCCCGTCGGAGGTCGTGCTCGAGGGGACCGTCCGTACGTTCCGACCCGCGACCCGCGACCTGATCGACCAAGCGTTGCATCGGCGCGTTCGGGCGATCGCCTCGAGCCTCGGCGCTCGGGCCCGGATCGAGTACCATCGAGGGTACCCCACCCTGGTGAACGAACCGAACGCGACCCGCGTCGTCGCGGAGGCGCTCCGCATCGAGTTCGGTCAAAGGCACTGCGTTTCCGTCGCGGACCCCGTCATGGGCGCCGAGGATTTTTCGAGATACCTCGAGCGCGTCCCCGGCACCTTCCTCCACCTCGGGGTGGGGGTCCCGGATCACCCGGCGACCCTGCACAGCGCGACGTTCGTTCCCGACGAGCGCGCGCTGGTCCTGGGCGCCGCCGTCCTCGCCGCCTCCGCCGACGGGCTGCAGCGGAACCCGCCATGACTTCCGAGGACTACCGTCACGACTTCGGGGCTCTGCGACCGCGCGCGGACCGACCCACGCCGACGTACCTCGACTCCGCGTGCATGTCCCTCGTCCCCGACGCCGTGATCTCGGCGATGGAGGAGTACTACCGGGACTTCCCGGGGTGCGCGGGCCGGAGCCTCCACCGGTTCGCCGAGGAGGTGAGCCGTCGATACGAAGGGGCTCGGACCGGTTTCGCGCGGTTCCTGGGTCGCCGCGACCCGCGCGGTGTCGTTTTTGTGCGGAACGCGACCGAGGCGATCAACCTCGTCGGTCAGGGGCTCACGTACCAACGGGGCGACCGGGTGTTGGTCACCGACCGGGAGCACAACTCGAACCTCGTCATCTGGCAGCGTCTCGCCGTCGAGCGCGGCATCCGGCTCGACTCGCTCGCGCTGCCCGAGGACGGGAGCTTCGATGGGGACGCGCTCGAGTCGGAGCTCGAAAAGGGGGTCCGGCTGGTGAGCTTCTTCCACACGTCCAACTTGGATGGCCGAACGCTCCCGATACGGGAGATCACGGAGCGAGCGCACGACCGCGGCGCACTCGTGCTGTTCGATGGCTGTCAAGCGGCGCCCCACCTGCCCGTCGATCTGGATGCGATCGGCGTCGACTTCTATGCGATCTCGGCGCACAAGATGCTCGGACCGACCGGCATCGGCGTTCTCGCGGCGGCCCCGGGGCCGGTCGCGGAGCTGCGGCCGTTGCTCCTCGGTGGGGAGACGGTGGAGTGGAGCACGCTCACGAGCCACGAGCTGCGTCCGCCCCCGCATCGATTCGAGGCGGGGCTCCAGAACTATGCCGGGGTCATCGGCGCGCACGCCGCCCTCGAGTACCTGGGACGCGTGGGGCTCGGCGAGGTCGAGTCGCGTCAGCGAGAGCTCAACTCGAGCGTGACCCGCGCCTTCGCCGGCGAGCCGCGGCTCCGCCTCCTCGGACCGACGGACCCGCGCGAGCGCCCGAGCATCTTCGCGTTCGCCCTCGAGGGGATCGACCCGAACGACGCCGCGGTCTTCCTCGACGAAGGATACGACGTCATGGTCCGCTCGGGGATGCACTGTGTCCACTCGTTCTACGAGCGACGCGGACTGCCCGGGAACGTCCGGGCGTCGTTCTACTTCTACAACGACCGTCACGACGCGGAGAAGCTCGTCCGCGGCCTCGAGGAACTCCTCGAGCGGATCCCCGGCGACCGCACTAGCGGTACATCGGTTGCGAGCCCTGCGTCGGCGTCTCGGCGCGGCCGCGCTCGGCGGCGTGGCGCTGGATCGAGAGGAGCTGCTGCTCGATCCGCTCGGCCTCGGCGTAGAGGGGGACGGGGTCGAGCGGCGTCCGCAACAGGATCCGGTTGATCGTCTCGATCACTTTCGCGGCGGCGCGCGCATCGGGGTAGTCCGACTGGGCCTCGGCGAGGAACGTGAGCACGTCGAACCCGCGCCGCCGGCCCTCGTTCAAGAGGACCCCCGCGATCCCCGTGATGACCCCTTCCGCGAAGGGGGTCATGTTGGGCTCGATGTACAGCTCTCGGGCCTTGCGAGTGCTCGCGACCCCGTAGACCTTCACGTCGTTCAGGCGGGCACCGCGCCCGCCCTTACCGACCCGGGGGGCCGCGTCGACGACGAGACCCTCGGGGGAGACGAGGAGCGAGCACCGCTGTTCCTGGACCCAGTCGAGGATTGCCGTGGCCAGCGGGTGGATGATCGTGGGCGCCGGGTGGAACTCGGAGACGAACGCGACGATCTTGTCCGCGCCGCGCCCCGCGCGGTCCGCCGGGGGCCGACCCGCGTAGATCCGGACCGGGTGCTGGGGGTCTCCGTTCCGGATGAGCGAAACCGTGGGGAACGCCGGCGACTCGACAATCCCGATCTGCTCCATTTCCAGCGTATCGATGAGATAGTTCGCGACGATCGAACTCACGAGGCCCACCGACGGGAATCCGTCGATCACGATCGCCCCTTCGACGTCCAGGCGCTTGATCTCGTAGATCCGGACCTGGTCCGGGGCCATCGTCATGGTCAGAGGGACCTCTCGACGATCTGTCCGAGCTCTTTCGACAGCAGGTCGACGACGTTCTTCGTGAGCGCGCGCCGAACTTCCGGCGGAAGGGCGTGGAGACCGAGGCGCGCCGTGGCGGCGCCCACGCGGACGAGCGCCGCGTACTCGGTGGCCCGCGCCGCGAGCAGGTCGCGGACGGCTTCGCGGAGGTCCGCCTCGAGCTGCGGGTCCTCCTTGAGGGTCTTTTCCAGGTGCCGGCGGATCTCGTCCTTGACGATGTCGCGGGTCGCTTCGCGGACGAGCTCTTCGGGGCGGAGGAGGTCGCGAGCGCTCTTCGCGAGCATGTCGAGCGGCTCGCCGGCCGAGCTGTCGTCCGCCATCGGGCAACCGAGTCGGGTCCGCGGCATAAGCGTTTGTACGGTAGCCGACAACCCTTATCCTCGGGTAGCGCTCGGCGGGCGTTGTGGGCCGGTAGATCAGCGGAAGATCGCTACCTTGGCAAGGTAGAGGTCGCGAGTTCAAAGGGGCGGGAACGCCTCCCGTCCGGAAATTCTCGCCCGGTCCACTCCCTCGAAATCAGGACGAGGTTATCGGCAGCTGTCGAGCCCTATGACCGACACGAAGGTTAGCGATTTATACCGCTCGCCGCCTCCCTCCGCTTCGTGGAAGCCGAGATCCGCGAAAAGATGGCCGGAGAGGTCGTCCTCTCTCCCCATCCCGGCCGAACACTACGCAAGTGGAGGGAGGATTTCGGCATCTCCCAGCGCGATCTCGCCCGCCATTTGGAGACCGTTCCGTCCGTCATCAGCGATTACGAATCCGAACGGCGGGTCAGCCCCGGCGCCGGGTTCATTCGCCGATACGTCGACGCGTTGATCGCGGTCGACGCCGACCACGGGGGCAAGGTCGGTCAACGCCTCGGCGTTCACCCGCATTCTGACGGGATCCTCGGGATGCGAGAGTTCGCGGTCGCGATCCCGCTGCGCACGTTCGCGGACCGGCTCGATGCGCGCGCGGTCAGCCGGGTCGACCTCCATCGGGACATCCACGGATTCACGGTCCTCGACGCGCCCCGGGCGATCCTCTCGATCGACGCGACGCGTTTCGTCGAGGTGTACGGATGGACCACCCAGCGCGCCCTCATCTTCTCGAACGTTAAGTACGGGCGCTCTCCCATGGTCGCCATCCGAGCCCATCCCCTCAAACCCGCGGCCGTCGTCTTCGCGAACCCCGGGCGCATCGACCCGCTCGCCGTGCGCCTCTCCGAGGTCGAGAACATTCCACTCCTCACGACCTCGCTCGCCGCCCCGGCGGTGCTCGAGCGCCTCGAGGAACTGTAGAACAGAAGGGAACCAAATGGACGCAGGAATCGTGAGCTACGGAGCGTACGTCCCCCGGTACCGGATCACGCCGACCGAGATCGGCCGCGTGTGGGGCGCGGACGGCGAGAGCATGGGGCAAGGCCTCAACGTCCATCGGAAGAGCGTCCCCGCCCCCGACGAGGATACGATCACGATCTCCACTGAGGCGCTGCGCGTCGCGCTCATCCGGGGAGCGATTGACCCTCAGCAGATCGGGGCACTCTACGTCGGTTCCGAATCGCACCCGTACGCGGTGAAACCGACCGCGACCGTCGTCGCCCAGGCCGTTGGAGCGACTCCGAACCTGACCGCAGCGGACTTCGAGTTCGCGTGCAAGGCCGGGACGGCGGCGATCCAGACGTGTCTGGGCCTGGTGGGTGCGCAGATGGTTCGCTACGGCGTCGCGATCGGCACCGACACGTCCCAGGGAGCCCCGGGCGACGCGCTCGAGTACTCGGCGAGTGCGGGCGGAGCGGCCTTCGTCATCGGGCGCGAGCACGTGATCGCCCGAGTGGAGCGGACGCTTTCCTACACGACGGACACTCCCGATTTCTGGCGTCGCGAGGGCCAGCGGTACCCGAGCCACACCGGCCGGTTCACCGGCGAGCCGGCGTACTTCCGTCACGAGACGGAGTGCGCGCATCGGCTCATGGAAGCGTCCGGCACCGAGCCCAAGGACTACCGCTACGTGGTGTTTCACCAGCCGAACGGGAAATTCCCCCAGCGCGTGGGAAAGCAGCTCGGGTTCACGGAGCAGCAGATGCGCTACGGTCTTGTGACCCCGTACATCGGGAACACGTACTCCGCCGCCGCGCTCCTCGGTCTCGCGAACGTCCTGGACCACGCCGCCGCGGGAGACCGGGTCCTCATGGTCGGGTACGGCTCCGGCGCGGGTTCGGACGCGTTCGACTTCACGATCACCGACGAGATCGCGACGTACGACAAGTCGTTCGGCCGGCCGGTGCAATGGTACCTCGACAGCGGCGTGGAGCTCTCCTACGGTGTCTACGCGAAGTACCGCGGCAAGATCCACATGGGAGAGAGCTGACCGTGCGCGACGTGGCCGTCCTCGGCGTGGGCATGACGAAGTTCGGCGAGCTCTGGGACCGCTCGTTTCGGGAGATCGGGATCGAGGCGGGCCTCCAGGCGCTCGTCAGCGCGAAGCTCTCCTCCGCCGACCTGGGCGCCCTCTTCCTCGGGAACATGGCGTCGGGCTCGCTCATCGACCAGGAGCACATCGGCCCCCTGATCCTCGACTACGCCGGGCTCGGGGGGCGGCATCTCCCCGCGGTTCGCGTCGAGGGCGGAGGGGCGTCCGGGGCGCTCGCGTTCCACCAGGGGTACCTCGCGGTCGCGAGCGGCCTCTACGACTACGTCGTGGTCGGGGGTGCCGAGAAGCTCACCGACGTGCCCGACGAGACCGGGAACCGGATCACGAGCGCCACCGCGGACCACGAATGGGAGGTCGTCTTCGGCGCGACACTCCCGTCGCTCTGGGCGCTCATCGCGCGTCGGCACATGCATCAGTACGGAACCACTCGCGAGCAGCTCGCGCGGGTCGCGGTCCACGCGCACGAGATGGGTTCGAAGAATCCGAACGCGCACTTCCGCAACAAGCTCTCGCTCGAGCAGGTCATCGGGGCCGGTCCCGTCGCGGACCCGCTCGGGGTGTTCGACTGCGCGCCCCTCTCGGACGGCGCGGCGGCGGTCGTCCTGGGGCCGCTCGAGACGGCGCGCGACCACACCGACACCCCGATCCGCATCGCCGCGAGCCAGGTCGCCTGCGACACGATGGCCGTCCAGCACCGGGCCGACGTCACCACGCTCGAATCTACGGTGATCGCCGCCCGCCACGCGTTCGACCAGGCTCGCCGCGCCCCGGCGGACGTCGACATCGCCGAGATCAACGACGCCTACACGATCAGCGCGCTCGTCGCCCTCGAGGACCTCGGATTCTCGGAGAAAGGTCGCGGGGGCCCCGACTTTGAGAGCGGGCGCTTCCTCGCGGGAGGCGAGCTCCCGGTCAACATGTCCGGTGGACTCAAGGCCCAGGGCCGGCCGTTCGGCGCGGTCGGCGTCGCGCAGATCGTGGAACTTGTCCGTCAGCTCAAGGGGGAGGCGAAGGACCGCCAGGTCGCGGACCCGAAGCTCGCGCTCGCCCACGACGTCGGGGGCACCGGAGCGACGAGCGTCGTGACCCTTCTCGAGAGGGCCGAGTAGGAGGACCGATGTCGATCGCTCGTTTCTGGCGCGAAACGCCCCGCCGGTACAACCTCGGCGGCTCCAAGTGCACGAATTGCGGGACCGCGTACTTCCCGCCGCGGTCGGTCTGCCCGACGTGCGCGCACCACCGCGAATCGATCGGGAAGATGGTGCCGTTCCAACTCTCGGGCGAGGGGGAGGTCTTCTCCTACACCGTCGTCCACGACGCCGCGGAGGGGTTCGAGATGCAGGTCCCCTACATCCTCGCCCTCGTCAAGACCGTGGAGGGACCGACCCTGACCGGTCAGGTCGTCGACCTCGATCCGGCAGATGTCCGGATCGGCCTCAAGGTGCGGGCGACGTTCCGCAAGCTCCGCGAGGAAGGACGGGCCGGCGTGATCCACTACGGCTACAAGTTCGCTCCCGCCGAGGAACTCCCGATCACACCGCCGGGCGGACCGACGGCGGCGGCCCGGGCGTCCGCACCGAAGGAGAGCGACCGGGCGTCGGCGTGAGCGCTCCCGAGCGACGGAACGGCGCTCCGCCCCCGACCGACGAGGAGCCGCCGGCGGACGAGGAATACGCCCGCACCTACGCGGCCGGCTACGAGGAGGGGGTCAAGAGCGGGCTGCGCGAGGTCCTCCAGCACACTTCGCGCGGCCACACCGCGCAAGAGCTCCGCATCCTCGTCGAGAGCCGATTGGCCCGCCTCGACGAGGAGGTCGAGCTCAAACGGCGAAGTCTCCTCGCACCGCCCCGTCGGCCCGCGTGGGGCTCGCTCCTCCGCGCACCCCAGCCAGCGCGAACCTGGGTGCCGACCGTCGGCAACCCGGTGCCGTCCGGGATCCGCCTCTCCCCCGGACGCAGCGTGCTCGTCCGCGAGGAGAAGCCCGCCCGCGCCTACGAGATCCTGCGCGCCAACGTGCACGAGTTCCCTCGCGCCGCGTTCGTCTCCCTCCGTCCTCCCGAACTCCCCGGGCTATCGAAAGAGCGACGCGTCGACATCGTCCCCAACGGCTCCGAGCTCGCCGGCGGCGGTCGCCTCTCCCCCGGGGAGATCGGAGGCCACCTTCGCGAGCCGACCGAGTCACCGGGGGGCGCGCTCGTCTACGTCGATGCGCTCGAGTACCTCGCGGGGGAGTACGGACTCGAGCTGACCCTCAAGTTTGCGAACTGGCTCGTCGGACAGGCCGAGCAAACGTCCTCTGCCCTCCTCGTCTCTTTCGACCGGCGCTCGCTCGACACGCGAGAGATGAGCCGGCTCGAGCGCGCCTTCCAGACGGTGCTCTGAGGTCGCCTGCCGACCGACCCAAAAGCATAGGACCCTGCACGACCCCATTCCGAGGCCGGTATCCTCCGATGCGGGTCGTTTTCTTCACCGACTCTTACGTGCCGATGCGCGACGGGGTCGCGATCGTCACGGAGGGACTCGCCCGGTCGCTCCAGCGTCTCGGCCACTCCGTGCGAGTCTTCGCCCCGAACCCGATCGTCGGCGCCCCGACGGAGGAGGTCGAGATGGACGGCATTCCGGTCACGCGCGTCCGCTCGCTGCCGGTGCCCCTCTATCCCCAGTACCGTTGGCCGCTCAACCCGTTCGCCCTGCTCCGGGAACACCGCGGGGCGGGCGACGCGGACATCGTGCACCTCCACTCCCCGGGCGGGATCGGGAGCGCGGGGTTCCTCACCTCGCGCCGGTTCCACCTCCCGCTCGTCGGGACGTTCCACACGAACATCCGGGAGATGCAGTCGAGCGTGCCCGCCCGCTTCCTCGTCCCGACGTTCTTCCGCGTCGCCGCGTGGTACAATCTCGGGACGTACTGGCGTTGCGACGTGGCGACCACCCCCTCCTACGCGGCCCGGGACGTCCTCCTCTCGACGGCGAGCAAGCCGTTCCGTCACCCGATCGAGGTCGTCCCGAACGGGATCGATGTCGACCGCTTCCGGCCCGGGATCCGGGTCCCGGATTGGCGCGCGCGCTGCGGCCTTCCCGACGATCCGCTCGTGACGTACCTCGGGCGTCTCACGATCGACAAGGGGGTCCACCGTTTCTTGGACGCCCTGTCCGAGGCCCTCCCGAGGATCAACTTCACCGCGATCATCGGGGGCCAGGGACCCGAGGAGGCCGCGGTGCGGATGCGGCTCGCAGCCGAGCCCCAGCTCGCAGAGCGGGTGCGGTACGTCGGCCCGATCACCGAAGAAGAAAAGCCGTCGCTCCTCTCCCAGTCCGACCTCTTCGTCCTCCCGTCGACGAGCGACACGTCGAGCATCGCCCTCCTCGAGGCGATGGCGTCGGGCGCCGCGGTCCTCGCGCCGGCGATC
>JBAUZT010000009.1:0-57826 GCA_049585415.1 Thermoplasmata archaeon
ATGATCGTGTTCACCGGGCTGTCCGGCTCGGGCAAGTCCAGCCTCGCCTTCGACACCATCTTCGCCGAGGGCCAGCGACGGTACGTCGAGTCGTTGTCCGCCTACGCCCGCCAGTTCCTCGGCCAGATGGACAAGCCCGACGTCGATTCGATCGACGGGCTCTCTCCCGCGATCGCGATCGAGCAGCGCGCGGGAAGCCGCAACCCGCGGTCGACCGTCGGCACGGTGACCGAGATCTACGATTACCTGCGGCTGCTCTACGCGCGGATCGGAGTCCCTCACTGCCCCAACGACGGCCAGGAGATCGCGCCCCAATCGGTCGACCGGATCTCGGGCTCCGTCCTCGCGCGCGCCGCGGGTGAGAAGATCGACCTCCTCGCCCCCGTGGTCCGCGCGATGAAGGGCGAGCACCGGGACGTCATCGACCGGCTGCGCAAGGCGGGGTATCGTCGGTTCGTCATCGATGGGGTCGAGGTGCGGCTCCCCGGACCGGAGGTGCGCCTCGAGAAGAACAAGAAGCACACGATCGAGGTCGTCGTCGACAGCTTCGAGGTCGCGGCGAGCGAGGAGAGCCGCCTTGCCGAGGCGATCTCCCTCGCGCGCGACCTCGGGGACGGACTCGTGATCCTCCGCCGACCCGGAGGGGTCCGGGAGACCTTCTCGAGCCGCCGTGCCTGCCCCGACTGCGGGTTCTCGATCGAGGAGCTCACGCCTCGGATGTTCTCGTTCAACAATCCGTTCGGCGCATGCCCGGAGTGCCTGGGCATCGGGGCGACGCTCCACGCCGACCCCGACCGGATCATTCCGGACAAGGAGAAGCCGCTCGCGAAGGCGATCAGCGTATGGGGCCTCACGCCCGACGCCCGCGGCCTCGCCGACTTCGCCGAGATGTTCGGCTACCGCCCGAATCGTCCGGTGCGCGAGCTCTCGGAGAAGGCCTGGAAGGCGCTCATGTACGGCTCCGACAAGAGCTTCGGCTGGTCGACCCGCGGTCCCGGGCACTGGTGGGGCACGGGCTGGCTGCGCGAGGGGCTCGTCGCGGCCGTCGAGCGCCGCTGGAAGTCGACGAAGAGCGAGGGCGCGAAAGAGTACTACCTCGGGTTTCTCACGTTCACGCCGTGCCGCAAGTGCAACGGACAGCGATTGAAGCCGGCGAGCCTGGCGGTCACGGTCGAAGGGAAGTCGATCGCCCAGGTCGCGGCGATGACGGTGCTCGAGGCGTCCGCGATGTTCCGCCGCCTCACGCTCGGGGAGCGGGAGGAGCAGATCGTGGGCCAGGTGGTGAAAGAGATCCGGGCCCGGCTCGGGTTCCTCGAGAACGTCGGGCTCACCTATCTCACTCTCGACCGCGGCTCGGGTACGCTCTCGGGAGGTGAGGCCGAGCGCATCGCCCTCGCGACCCAGATCGGCTCCGGACTCGTCGGCGTGCTCTACATCCTCGACGAGCCGTCGATCGGGCTCCACCCCCGCGACCACGCCCGGCTCCTGGCCACGCTGAAGACGCTGCGCGACCTCGGGAACACCCTCCTGGTCGTCGAGCACGACGAAATGACGATGCGGGAGTCGGACTGGCTCGTCGACCTCGGACCCGGCGCCGGCGTTCATGGCGGAGAGATCCTCTACTCCGGCGTCCCCGCGCGGATCTCGGGCACCCCCCGATCGTTAACGGCCCAGTTCCTCTCGGGCCAGCGGGCGATCGAGGTCCCGATGGCCCGGGCGCCCCCCGCCCGGCGGTTCCTCACGATCCACGGACCGCGCGAGCACAACCTGAAGGGCGAAGACGTCCGGATCCCCCTCGGATTGTTCGTCGCGCTCTCCGGGGTCTCGGGGAGTGGGAAGTCGACCATCCTCGAGGGGATCCTCTTCAAAGCGGTGCGCCGCCACCTCGGGCTCGGACGGGAGTCGCCGGGACGGCACGACTACATCGAGGGGATCGACGAGATCGACCGCGTGCTCCTGATCGACCAGTCACCGATCGGGCGGACCCCGCGGAGTAACCCCGCGACGTACACCGGCGTGATGACGCCGATCCGGGAGCTCTACGCGAGCCTTCCCGAGGCGAAGGCGCGCGGGTTCGCTCCCGGGCGGTTCAGCTTCAACGTCGCGGGCGGCCGCTGCGAGGCGTGCGAGGGGGACGGGGTCCTCCGGTACGAGATGCACTTCCTCCCCGACGTCTACGTCGTCTGCGAGGAGTGCGGAGGGAAGCGGTTCAACGAGGAGACCCTCCAGGTCAAGTTCAAGGAGAAGACGATCGCCGACGTCCTCGCGATGACGGTCGACGAGGGCCTCGACTTCTTCCAGCACCACCGTCGGATCGATTCCCGACTCCGGCTGCTCGCCGAGGTCGGACTGGGGTACGTACGGCTGGGCCAGAGCGCGACCACGCTCTCCGGCGGGGAGGCGCAACGGATCAAGATCGCCTACGAGCTCGCGAAACCGCCGACCGGGAAGACGCTCTACCTCCTCGACGAGCCGACGACGGGACTGCACTTCGCGGACGTCGAACGGTTGCTCTCCGTCCTCTTCCGCCTGCGGGCGGGCGGGAACACGGTCGTCGTGATCGAGCACAACGTCGACGTGCTCAAGTCGGCCGACTGGTTGATCGACCTCGGCCCCGAGGGCGGAGGCGCGGGCGGCCACGTCGTCGTCGCAGGGACGCCCGAACAGGTCGCTCAGACCCCGGCCTCGCACACCGGCCGATACCTGAAACCCGTCCTCTCGCTACCGATCCCGATGGTGCGCGCGCCCCGTCGATGAGCGAGGACCGCCCGGTCGAGCTGCCGGCGTTCGTTCCCGCGAGCACCCTCGCGGCGGCGAGCGGCGAGGGGTTCCGCACGGGGCCGGACGCGCCGGGGGTCTACCTCTTCCGCTCGGCCCGGGGCGACGTCGTCTATGTCGGCAAGTCTCGGAGCTTGCGTCGCCGCGTCCTCGACCATTTGCGGGCGAGGATCGAGAAGGACGGGACGATCCTCGCGCAGAGCGCGAGCGTCGAGTTCGTGCCGACCGCGACCGAACGGGAGGCGCTCCTCCTGGAGGCGAGCCTGGTCAAGCAGTACCAACCGCCGCACAACGTCCTCCTGAAGGACGACAAGAGCTACCCGTACCTCGCGGTCACCGCGGGCGAGGAGTTCCCCCGGATCTTCCTCGTCCGCCGTCCCCGGCGCCGCGCGGGGACGCTCCTCTTCGGACCGTACACCAGCGCCCGGGAGGCCCGGGGCGTCGAGCGCCTGCTGGGCGACCTGTTCCAACTGCGCCGCTGCGTGCGGCTGCCGAAAGAAGCCTGTCTCTACTACCACCTCAAGGTCTGTAGCGCGCCGTGCATCGGTGCGATCGACCCCGCCGCCTACCGCTCGCGGATCGACCGGGCCGTGGCGATCCTCCGCGGCCAGGCGTCGCTCGTGCGCCCCGAGGTCGAGGCGGAGATGAAGAAGGCCGCGGCGCACGAGGAGTTCGAGCGGGCGGCGCTCCTGCGGGATGCGCTCGGAGGACTCGGCGCCCTCGCGCAGCGGCAGTCCGTCCTCGGCCGGGGCAGCGGGCGCGCGGACGTCGTCGCGCTCGCGTTCCCGCAGGATGCCTCGACCCTGCGCGTCGCGGTCGGGCTCCTCCGCGTCGAGGACGGGGAGGTTCGCCAGACCGAGCCGCATCTCGTGACGATCCCCGCGGACGACCTCCCGGACCCGGGCGAAATCCTGCGACAGTTCCTCACGCAGTACTACGGCGGGCGGATCGAGCTCCCGGACCGCATCTACATCGTCGGGCCCCGTCCCGCGGGGATCGACTCGACGCTGGACGAGCTCTTCGGCATGCGGGGCACCGAGGTCCAGTTCCGCCCCACGGGACGGTTCGCCTCGCTGGGTCGGCTCGCGGAACGCCTCGCGCGGGCGACGGTCGACCAGGTCGTCGCCCGGCCCGCCCCCCGGGAGGTGCTGCTCGCGGTGCAAAGCCTGCTCGAGCTTCCGACGATCCCGAACCGGATCGAGGGGATCGACATCTCGATCTTCCAAGGCGCCGAGGCGGTCGGCTCGGTCGTCGTGTTCGAGCGGGGCCTCGCGAAGCGCTCGGAGTACCGCCGATTCCGGATCCGGACGGTCCCCGGGATGAACGACTTCGCGATGATCGCGGAGGTCGTGCGGCGTCGGTATCTACGGCGCGTGGCCGAATCCGAGGTCCTACCGGACCTCCTGCTGATCGACGGCGGCGCCGGGCAGCTCTCCGCCGCGCTCGCCTCCCTCTCGGCCCTGAACCTCGTGGACCAGATCCCCACGATCGGGCTCGCGAAGCGCGAGGAGGAGGTCTACCTCGCGGACCGAGCGACGCCGCTCAAACCCAACCCGAACGCCGCGCCGATGCTGCTCCTGCGCAGCGTGCGCGACGAGGCGCATCGGTTCGCGATCACCTACCACCGGACCCGACGGCGGATGCGCCTGCGCGAGGATTTCGCCGACGCTTCGGCGGCGAGTCGGGCGCGTCGATCTCCGACGTAGGGCGACGCCCTCGCCGTCGAGAGCGGCTTACGCTCGTCCCGGGCGTCGAACCTTCGGGGGACGGCGGACATCGATCCACGTCATGTCCGGTGGACGAAGGTCGTCCTGCCAGAGCGCCCCGATGATCTCCCCGAGGTGGTGGGCCTCCTCCAGCGTCGCCTGGAGGTAGCCGTCCGCTACCGTGTACCGACCGCGCATCCAGAACGCGAAGACGTGCTCGCGCAGGCGCCGGGGGGTGAGACCCCTCGTGGTCGCGTTGACCCCGTCCCACACGCGCTTCGAGTACGCGTCGAACGTCTTCCAGTCGGTAGGATGGCGCGTGGGGTCGTTGAAGAGGGCGCCCAACTCTGGGTCGGTGTTGCGCCCGCGGACGATGTAGATGAGCCAGACCTCCTCGACGTTCAGGATGTGGACGAGGGTATCGAAGAGCGATTCGTGGCCGATCCCCCGGCGACGCGTGGCCGCACGGCCCGGAAGGCGTCGCACCTTCCGCACGAAGCGGTCGAAGACGCCGTGGTGGTATTCGACGAGAGCACGGGCGCTGTCGGGCGATAGTACGAGCGGTCGAGGCATCGAGGGCCCAACGGCCCCGGCAGCTTAGCCTCGCCGACGGAGACCGGGCTCAGCGTCCGTTGCCTTTGCGCTCGGGCGTGCCGATGAACGACAACCCCTGGACCCGGCGAGCGACTTCGGCAGCGGGGAGCCGGCGGAGCTCGCTCTCGGGCTGGAGGATCGCGGCGTCCAAGGCTTCGGGGGGGAACGGCGTCGGGGAGCCTTCGGCGACCGCCTGGACCGCGAGCTTGAACGCCGCTTCCTCGTCGAGCTTGTCCGTGACCTTCTCCTCGAGGAAATCGGCGACGGCCCGTCGGTTGCGCCCGATCGCGTACGCCTTCCAGCCGATCGTCGCGCCGCTCGGGTCGAGCTCGACGAGCCCCGGAGCGTCGCCATCGAACCCCCCGAGCAGGAGCGATACCGCGAACGGTCGCGTCCCGCCGAACTGGGTGAACTGTTGGAGCAGCGTGCCGAGCGCGTGGCCGAGGAGGGTGTACGGCGCCGGCTCGCCGAAGGTGAGGCGGTGGCGCTGGGCCTCCACTCGGAGGAACTCGACGAGGACCCGAGAGTCCGCGATCAGGCCGGCGGTGACGCAGCCGAGCCCGCTGTCGATGGCGAAGCTCTTCTCGACCGACCCCGCATCGGCGAGCGAGCTCACCGGAAGATTGCGGAACGCCATGAAGACGACCCCGGTGTCGTACGTCACCGCGACCGCGGTGCCGCCCATCTGGATGGCTTGGAGCGCGTACTCGACTTGGAAGAGGCGTCCGTCGGGGGAGAAAACGGTGCTCGCACGGTCGTACGCCATCTGGCCCGGTTGCATCTCCATCGCCCGAGTGCCTCCCTGAGTGGCCGCGGCCAATCGGGCAAGGGATTTGAGCCTAAGCCCCGACGGTCCCTCGGTCTCACTTGGTGGCGTCCGGCCACCACCGGAAGGCCACGCACGCGACGCGCGGGCGCTCCGGTAACCCTTTTACCGAGAGGGGGACGTCCCTCGCCTCCCATGGAATCGAACGGCCTCCACCTGCTTCCGATGGCCTCCAGCTATCGGGGCGAGCTCTCCCCGGCGTGCTCGCAGTGCCAGGAGGGACGCAAGATGGTGCTCTTTGTGACGGGACTGTGCCGCTTTCGCTGTTTCTACTGCCCGGTGTCGCCCGCCCGCAACCAGCTCGACGGGATCTACGCGAACGAGCGACGGGTCACGACCGACCCGGATGTGCTCGACGAGGCGCGGGCGATCGGGGCGGCCGGGACGGGGATCACCGGGGGCGACCCGCTTGGCGTTATCGACCGCGTCGAACATTACGTTCGACTCCTCAAGGGCGAGTTCGGGCACGAGCACAACATCCACCTCTATACCCACGAACCGAACGCGGAGAAGCTGCGCCGCTTGGCCGACGCGGGTCTCGACGAGTTCCGTCTCCACATCCCGCACTACCTCTGGGGACCGCTCTCGGCCGCCGGCGGCGCCTATCGCGCGGTGCTCGAGGCGGCACCGGACTGGGGCGTCCGACGTGGGGTGGAGATCCCCGTCCTCCCCGAAAAGGAGCCCGAGCTCCGGCGACTGCTCCAAACCCTGGACGAGATCGGGGTCGATTTCGTCAACCTGAACGAGCTCGAGTTCTCGGAAACGAACGAGGATCAGTTGCACGAGCGCGGGTACCGCGTCGACCCGCGGAACGGCTGGGGGGTTCGGGGGAGCCGATCGGTCGCCGAGCGGGTCGTGCGGGAGTCGCGACTCTCGGTGCCGGTCCACTACTGTTCATCCCGGTTCAAGGACGGAGTTCAGCTGCGCCAACGCCTTCTGCGCCGCGCGGAGCGCACGGCGCCGGCGTTCGCCGACCGAACGACGGACGGGACGGTCGTCCTCGGCATCATCGAGTCGACCGGCCGCGGGGATTTCTCCCGCTGGGCGAGTCGAGTGGCCCGGACGGTGCACCTCGAAGCGGGAAGCTATCGGCTCGACCCGGCCCGACGTCGCCTCGAGCTCGCGCCGGAGGTGCTCCGCCGCGCCGCCCGCCGCCTGCCGTGGCCGGCCTTCGAGATCGAAGTGTACCCCACCGAGGATGCCCTCGAGGTCGAGCGCAACCCGCTCAACGAATCGGCCCTCGTCAGGACCGGGGCGGACGTCGGGAGCACGTAGCCCTCGTCGCATTCGTGTCCCCCCCAGGTGAGGTAGCGCTTGTCGCCCCGCCGGTGCTTGATCGAGCACGGGCCCCAGCCGTCGTCCTCCGCACCGTACCACATGGGGCAATCCCGGCAGTGCAGCGGAGGCTTCTTCGAGCGAATAGGGGGATGGGGAGGGTTCATCCCCGCGCTCCCGCAGAATGCAGCAGGTCTCGCGACCGCACGACGCTCGACATCAGCTCGGCGACCGTCACGGGGCCGACTCCGCCCGGCACCGGCGTGAGCGCGGCCGCCCAGCCGTCGAGCGACCCCACGTCCGCGTCGCCGACGGCGCGCGCCCCACCTCTGGCGCTCGGGTCCGGCACGCTCGAGAGCCCGACGTCGATGATCGACGCCCCCTCGGGCACCACCGAGCGGGTCAAGAGCCCGGGTCGGCCGACGCACGAAAAGATGGTTTTCGCTCGCGAGAGCGCGCGCGCGAGGTCGCGCGTGCGACTGTGCGCGAGCGTGACCGTCGCGTTCATCCCCTCGCCTCGACCGGCGAGGCAGATCGCCAGCGGCAGCCCCACCGTTTCCGAGCGTCCGATCACGGCGACCTCCTCGCCGTCGATCGGGAGCCGGTAATGCTTCGCGATGTCGATCGCGGCCTGGGCGACCGCGGGGACGTGGATCGGCCGCTGGGCGATGAGCCGTCCGAGGTTGGGGGCCCCGACCCCGTCGACGTCCTTCTCGGGCCGAAGCCGCGAGATGGCGTCGAGGAAGTCGAACGGCGGCGGCAACGGGTGCTCGAGAAGAACGGCGTGGACCGAGGGGTCTCGGTCGAGCGCCTCCATCTGGCGCGCCAGCTCCGCCGGACCGTCGGCCGGGGCGAGCGGGATCTCCCGGAACGCCACCCCCACCGCCTCGGCCGCCTTTGCCTGACGCTTCAGGTAGAACCGGAACGGGCTCTCCGCGGCCCGGTGCACGCTGACGAGGGAGGGAGTCGGCGCCGGATTCGACCGGATCCGACTCCGGGTGCCGGCGTCCACCGCCTCCGCGACCGGCTTTCCCTCGAGCCGCTCCGTCACCGTAGGCGCCCACGTGCGGAGCCCGGGTCGATAGATAACGAGCGGCCCTGAGGCACCGGATCTACGCCGATTTTGCGTTCTGGAGCTATCGAGTTACCCAGTGTGCCCCTAAGTGATTTATAGAGACCCCCCCATAGTTCTCTCGGCGCAGGGCCTGAGATCCCCGGGCGTAGGCGCCAACATGGCAGAAGGCACGGACACCCCGTCGAGCGAGACCTCCGAGCCGGCGGCGGTCGTAGACCTCGACGAATGGGGTCGGAGCCTCCCTTTCCAGTCCACGGCCCAGATCGAAGTGCCGCCCCGCCTCCTGGACCAGGTCATTGGCCAGGACGAAGCCGTCGAGGTCGCGCGCAAGGCCGCGACGCAAAAGCGGCACATGATGCTCATCGGCGAACCCGGAACGGGCAAGAGCATGCTCGCCCGTTCGATGGTCGATTTCCTGCCCAAGGAACAGCTGCAGGACATCCTCGCCTACCCGAACAACGAGGATTCGAACGAGCCGAAGATCCGGGTCGTTCCCGCGGGCAAAGGCAAGGAGATCGTGGCGGCCCAGAAGCTCGAGGCCGCCCAGAAGAAGGAGCAGCGGACGATCCTGTTCATCGTCATCGCGCTCGCCGTCTTCGCTTTCACCCTCTACATCGTGCTCACGGAGCACGACCTGACCGCGCTGCTCGTGGGCCTCCTCATCGTGTTCATCATCTACGCCCTCGTCCGGTTCTCCGGCGGTCGGAACGATTCCGGCGTCGGGGTCGCGAAGCTCCTGGTCTCCCATTCGCCGGACGACCATCCCCCGTTCATCGACGCGACCGGAGCCCACGCCGGTGCGCTCTTGGGTGACGTGAAGCACGACCCGTTCCAATCCGGTGGTCTCGAGACGCCTCCCCACGACCGGGTCGAGGTCGGCGCGATCCACCGGGCGAACGGCGGCGTGCTGTTCCTGGATGAGATCAACCTGCTCAAGATCGAGAGCCAGCACTCGCTCCTCACCGCGCTTCAGGAACGGAAGTTCCCGATCGTCGGCCAATCCGAACGCTCGGCGGGCGCGATGGTGAAGACCGAACCCGTCCCCTCCGACTTCGTCCTCGTCGCCGCGGGGAACATCGACAGCGTCCAAACGATGCACCCCGCGCTCCGCTCGCGGATCCGGGGCTACGGCTACGAGCTCTACGTCAAGACGACGATGCCGGACACGAACGAGAACCGGATGAAGATCGTCCGGTTCGTCGCCCAAGAGGTCACGAAGGACAAGAAGATCCCCCACTTCGACACCGCCGCCGTCATGGAGGTCGTCCGGGAGGCGCAGCGCCGCGCCGGGCGCTCCGGCCAGCTCACGCTGCGGCTCCGGGAGCTCGGGGGCCTCGTTCGCGTGGCCGGGGACATCGCCCTCTCCGAAGGGATCCCGATGGTGCACGCGGAGCAGGTCGTGCGCGCGAAGCGCGCGAGCCGCTCGCTCGAGCAACAGATCGCGGACCGGTACATCGAGCGGCGCAAGGAGTACCGCATGTTCTCGGTCGACGGCGCGGCGGTCGGGGTGGTCAATGGGCTCGCGGCGATCAATGCGCAGACGGGGATGGCCGAGTTCTCGGGGATCGTCCTTCCGATCGTCGCGGAGGTGACCCCGGCACAGACCCGGGACGGCGGGGTCGTGGTCGCGACGGGCAAGCTCGGCGAGATCGCCCGCGAGGCCGTGCAGAACGTGAGCGCGCTCATCAAGAAGTACACGGGCGAGGACATCTCCCGCTACGACATCCACATCCAGTTCGTCGGGACGTCCGACGGGGTCGAGGGCGACAGCGCCTCGGTCTCGATCGCGACGGCCGTCATCAGCGCCCTCGAGGGGGTCCCCGTCGACCAGTCGGTCGCGATGACCGGCTCGCTCTCGGTGCGGGGCCAGGTCCTGCCGGTCGGAGGCGTCACCGCGAAGGTCGAGGCGGCCGCCGACTCGGGGATCAAGCGCGTGCTGATCCCGCAGGACAATATCGACGACCTCGTGCTCGAGGCGCGCTACCGTGGAGCGGGCGCGATCGAGGTGATCCCCGTGGGGACGCTCCGGGATGTGCTGAAGTACGCGCTCGTGGGCCAGGGCTCGAAGAAGGAGTCGCTGCTCGAGCGCCTCGCCGCGATGGTCCATGCGACGAGCCGCAACGGGGAAGAGCTTCCCTCCGTGTCGGGCCCTGCCGCCGTGCCGTCGCCCCCGGGTAGGCCGGCGGGGTCGTGACGAGCACCTTCCGCACCCCGCTGCATCCGCCGTTCGGAGTCCGCCCCCCGTTCCCGGCGGAGACCGAAGAGAAGGAGGAGGACGAAGGGGATCGCTTCACCAACCGACCCTGCTACGAGTTCAACCGCCAGCTCCTGTTGTCGTGGAACGACAAGCACTGCTCCCACTGCCGACACTACCTCACGGCCCGTTGTCCGCACATCGACGAGTTCCTGGACGACGTGGAAGATTTGACCCCCGAGTGATATCGGCGGCCCCGTGCGCGGGCTGCTCGTCGGCCGGTTCCAGCCATTCCACCACGGGCACCTCGCCGTCGTCCGGGAGGTGCGGGCGAAACGCCCCGACGAGGAACTGATCCTCGGGATCGGCAGCGCGCAGGAATCGTTCACCTGGAAGAATCCGTTCACCTCGGGGGAACGGATGGAGATGGTCTCCCGAGCGCTCCACGAGGCCGGGGTCGACGGCGTCCTCTCCGTACCGCTACCCGACATTCACCAGCACGCGCTGTGGGTCCGCTACGTCGAGTCCCTGGTTCCTCCGTTCGGACGGGTCTACACCAACAACCCGCTGACGCGGCAGTTGTTCGAGAAGGCGGAATACCCCGTCGAGAGCCCCCCGCTCGTCGATCGGGGTCGGCTCGAGGGCGCGGCGATCCGCACCCTCCTCGCCTCGGGGGGCGACTGGGCCTCGCATGTGCCCGACGCCGTCGCCCGTTACCTGGTGGAGCTCGACGCCCCCGCGCGGCTCGCGATGCTTCGAGCGAGCGAGGGTCGTTCGTCGGGGGGAACCTCGGCGTGACCTCCCCGGATCCCGAGCCGGCCCGCGTCCGTCGCTCGGCGTTCCGCTTCGAGCCGTTGCCCCCGTGGGTCGGCCCGACGACGCGGCTCGTCCACGGGGCGCGTCGACCGGAGTGGAACGCGGGCGCGGTCGTTCCCCCGATCTACCAGACGAGCACGTTCCACTTTCCCGCCGAGCATTCCGAAGCGGAGGGCGTCGGCGAGACCCACCTGTATACCCGGGGGGACAATCCCACCCGGGAGGGGCCGGCCGAACTGATCCGGCAGCTCGAGGGCGGGGAGGAGGTGCGTCTCTTCGCCTCCGGGATGGGGGCGATCACGGCTTCGGTGCTCTCCCTCGTCCGGTCCGGGGACGAGGTCGTCGCGGCCGGGGGACTCTACGGGGGGACGACCGACTTCCTCATCGACCTCCTTCCCCGATTCGGAATTCGGGTGCGAGCGCTATCGGACCCGGAGGCCCGAGATCCCGAGGAGCGGCTCGGCCACGAGACCCGGCTCGTCATACTCGAAACCCCGACCAACCCGCTCCTCCACGTCCACGACATCGCGCGGTGGTCTCGGGAGTGCGACCGCGTTGGGGCGGTGTTGGTCGTCGACAACACCTTCGCGACGCCGATCAACCAGACGCCCCTCGCCCTCGGCGCGGACCTCGTCGTCGAGAGCGGAACGAAGTACCTGGGCGGACACTCGGACCTCGTGGCGGGAGCGTTGGTGGGACCGAAGCGGTTGGTCCGTCGCGTCGATTCGATGGCGTATCTCGGCTCGACCCTGGACCCCTTCGCGGCCTACCTGTTGAGCCGCAGCTTGAAGACGCTCGCGCTCCGGGTCGAACGGCAGAACATCAACGGCGCCGCACTCGCGGCCGCGGTCGAGCACCATCCCGCGGTCGCCCGGGTCCACTACCCGGGACGCGCCTCCGCCGAAGAGGAGCGCATCGCTTCCTCCCAGATGCGCGGACGCGGTGGCGTCGTCTCGATCTCGCTGCGCGGTGGGGCGCCGGTCACCGACCGATTTCTGCGAAGCCTTCGATTCGCGCACGTTGCCTCGAGCCTCGGCGGGGTCGAGAGCCTCGTCAGTCTCCCTCGACAGACCTCCCATCGACGCCTGAGCGCAGAAGCCCGTCACGCCGCCGGCATCGACGACGGGCTCGTTCGGCTCGCGCTGGGGATCGAGGACACGGCGGACCTCGTTCGTGATGTGACCGAGGCGCTGGACGCGCTCGAGCAGGGCCCGACGGCGCCATCATTATAGGACGAACCCTCTCGGTCGAGGAGTCGCGCCACTGTAGCTCAGCAGGCAGAGCAGCTGATTCGTAATCAGCAGGTCGGGGGTTCAAATCCCTCCAGTGGCTTCGCGGGCCGCAGCCAGCGGCCGTGTTCGTTTCGGCGGGCCCG
Source organism: Thermoplasmata archaeon (assembly GCA_049585415.1). GTDB lineage: Archaea > Thermoplasmatota > Thermoplasmata > Lutacidiplasmatales > UBA184 > Lutacidiplasma. The sequence goes on from JBAUZT010000009.1 coordinate 12,640, forward strand.
CTGGCTTCATGAGGAGCCGTGTCAACGGCCCGCGTGGCTCCGAATGTCCGGAAAGCGGGTCGGCCACCGGATACCGAAAGCCTCGTTCCACAGTGTCGCCGTGCTGGTCTCCGATCGCGCGCGATCGCTCGCCTGGTACACGGAGAACTTCGGTCTGGACGTGATCGAGAACGACGGAGAGTGGGTCACGGTCGGTCGAAGAGGAGAGAACGGCACGCTGCACCTCTGTAGGATCACCGAGTTCGACCCCGCATTTTCCCTCGAGCCGGGCGAGTCGGGGATCCAGTTCGATCTCCCGGGCGACTTTCGGGCTTCGTGCGCCGCGTTGCAAGCGAACGGCGTTCGCTTCGTCACTCCCCCCACGAGGCGGCCCTGGGGTTGGTATGCGAAGATCGCGGATCCGGACGGGAACGAGATACGGTTGAATCCGAAGTGACCACGGCGACGCTTCGGCTACACTCGAGCCTCGGTCGGGCGACCGAACGGGTGATGAGCCCAGTTCCGATACGAACGCGGCGAGACGATGACCGCGTCGTGGAAGGACCTCTTCCCGCTCGCGATCGCCGCCGTGCTGGTCCTGGTCAGCGCCGTGCCCTACGAGCTGACGTACGGCGGAGGCGGCTCCCCATCGGGGCCCCCGTCCGCCCGGACTCCGGTACAGCACGTGGTGGAGATCATGATGGAGAATCACGCCTTCGACAACTTCTTCGGCACGTTCCCCGGCGTGGTGGGATTCCCTGCGAATGCGAGCGTGCCGAACGGGACGGGCGGGTCGGTGCCCCCGTATTGGATCTCGGGGGATTCTACTCCCGACCTGCCGCACGACCGGGCCAGCGAGATCGCGGACCTGGACGGCGGCCGTATGGACGGCTTCGTCGAGGAGATGGCGAAGTACAACGCCTCGGCCCCGGAGACACCGATGGGGTACTACAACGCCACGCAGATCGGAGGGTATTGGACGCTGGCCAAGGACTTCGTGCTCTGCGATATGTATTTTCAACCGGCCCTTGGGCCGACGCTACCGAACCGTCTCTACGCGATCGCGGGCAGTTCGGCGGGGCTCACGTCCGATACGTGGCCGTCGACCCCGGTCGACCTCACGACGATCTTTGACGAGCTGACCGCCGCCGGTATCCCGTGGCGATACTACTACCAGCCGGGGGAAGGGCTCCCGGTCCCTCTGCACGTGGTGCCCCTCAGCACGGACCCGGCGGAAGTGAAGAACGTCGTTCCCATGACCGGATTGCTCTCCGACATCGATGCGGGCGCGCTGCCCTCGGTCACGTTCATCGACCCCGAGGGCTCGAACACCACCAGCGAGCACCCACCGCAAAACGTGACCGTCGGGGAGGAATGGTCGCTCTCCATCATCGATGCCATCGAGACGAGCTCGCTGTGGAACTCCACCGCCATCTTTCTGACCTGGGATGAAGGGGGTGGCTTCTACGACAGCGTGGTCCCGCCGGTCGTGGACTCGCTGGGGGACGGGTTCCGGGTACCGATGATCGTGATTTCGCCGTTCACCGAGGGCGCGGGGGTCGACTCCACGACCCTCGACCACACCTCCGTCCTCAAGTTCATCGACCAGAACTGGGGGCTGCCGTATCTCGACGCCCGCGTCGCCGATACCCAGAGCATGGGCCTCGTCTTCCACTTCGACGCCGGGTCGGGCGACGCACGAGCCGGGGTACGCACTCTTCCACCGTCCGGGGAGTCCCATTTCGGGTCCGGAACACTCGTGGCCTCGACGATCGCCATTGCGGCTCCCGGGTCTCCGCGCCGGCCTGGTTCGAGAGCGCTCCGTCGGTCCGGCGGTCGCGGGAGCACGAGTCGACCCGCGCCCGTGATCAGCCACCGGGAGCGGGCTTGACCGGGTCAATACGATGCTGCGGGCCGACGCGGCTACAGCGCATTTAACCCGGTCGAAGTTCCCGTCCCCGAGGAGAATGCCGGCCTCGGAGTCGCTCCACCACGGTTCCCGGGCGGGGCGGACCGGGGCAGCGGTGACCGCCGTGGTCGCGGTGGCCGTCGCCGTGGCCGTCATCGCACTAGTGCTCGCGCCGGCGGTCCGGACGACACCCCTTCCGCCGCTCCCGGCCCAGGTCACGGACGCGTCAGGGGCGCTCGGACCCGTCTTCGATCCCGGAGTGATCCTCTCGGGGGGTTCGAACTCGACCACGACGTTCCTGGGAGGGATCGGGGACTACTCCCAACCGACCGGATTCTCCCTCCCGGTTTTCGCTGCGCTCACCCGGGGCCCGGGGGGGCCGACCGTCGAGAACGAGACCGCTCTGGTCGAGAGCTACTTCTTCGAAGGAGGGGTATATGCCATCGCCTGGAACGGTTCGAGCTGGCTCATCGGCGGCCAGAGCTCGCCGGGAGGAGTGGATGCGGGTGCGCTCATCACGATCCATGGCAACACCATCTCGAACCTCTCGGGAACGGTCGCGACCTACTTCGCCGGAGGTGGGGTGTGGTCGGTGGGGTGGAACGGCACCGCTTGGCTGATCGGGGGGAACTCCTCGACTTCCGCCACGTTGCTCGCCTGGGACGGCGGGGCCTTCACCGACCTCTCCGGCCACGTCGTCGGTCACGGACCCGAGCCGTGGGTCCAGATGCTCGCATGGAACGGCGCGGAATGGTTGGTCGGCGGACACGGTGTGCTGGGGCTCTGGACGGGCGGGAACTACGCCGATCTGCTCCCGACGACTCCGTTCGAGAATGGCGGAGCGTTCTCGTCGGCGTGGAACGGCACGGCGTGGCTCGTCGGGGGCAGCGCCAACGAGCTCGTCTCGGTCCGCGGGGAGGTCACCACGGACGCAACTTCGCTTCCGCCCGATTTTGACCGGCTCGCCTTGATGATCGTCGCGGCCGGCGGCGGGTGGATCGTGGCGGGAAAGGGGGGGGCCCAAGGGAACGAGTTCACTCCCGAACTCGCATATTGGACCGGGGCGCCGTCGTCCTCCCCCGTCGACGAATCGAGCGACCTTCCCGCTTCGTTTGACGGTGGGGATGTTCAGGGGGGTGTCCCGGCACCCGAGTTCGGCCTCGGGACGGTCCTCATGGTCGGCGTCGGGTCGTACGACGCCGCGACGGGTCACGGCGTAGGGGCCATCGCGTTCCTCAGTCCCTCCTCCGATTGACCGGCCGGCGCGCGGTCTCTGGCGTTTCCCAAGGAGGCATCGCCCGCCGGCGCCCACCCTTCGGCTACCGCAACGAGATTCGGCTCAATCTGGTCGGAAATCCGCTCACTCACCCCCGCGGTGGGACAGCGTCGCGCCAGTATGTAATTTGATAGAAACTACATAGTTTTATCTATAAAACATTATATTGTGCCTAAGCTATGTCCTACGGGGGTGACCCTAGAAGTGAGCGATAAAACGCGAAAATGGTGGACGATAGGACTGGGAACAACGGCCGTGCTGGCACTGCTGCTGATGTCGGCAGTGGCCGGCGCGATAGTCAGCCCGACGCAGGCCCCGTCGAGTACCTCGACGGCTCCCGCAGCCCCGGCTCCGATTGCGGGGACAACGGGAGGGGGCGGGCTCGGCCTGCCGACTCCGATCCAGCATGTGTTCTTGATCCTGATGGAGAACGAGCAGACCGGAGTGATCTATGGGAAGCAACCGTACCAGACCGGGCTCGCCAACACGTACGCGTGGGGCGGCAACGCGAACGGCCCGTCGCACGTAGGGTACTACGGGACCTGCCACCCGTCGGCGCCGAACTATCTGGCGTTGACGTCAGGCCAGCCGCTGCAGTGCAATTCGGACAATTACAACACCTACTCGGTGAACAACCTCGGGAACGAGCTCCAGGTCGCGAACAAATCATGGGTTGCCTACGAAGAGAGCGCGACGGTTTCGTGCCAGACCTACAACAACGCGCTGTACGCCGTCCGCCACAACCCGTTCCCGTACTATTCGGATCTCCAGCCCAATGTTACGGGAGGGGCCTGCGACACGCACGTGTTGCCGATCGCCAACTTGACGAACGACTACCCGTACAACGCGACGCCCCCGGAGTTCACGTACATCGCTCCGAACATCCTGAACGACGCTCACTCGTCGTCCGCGGCGGTCGGGGACCTGTTCCTGTCGAGCTTCATCCCGAAGCTCATCGCGCAGCCCTGGTTTTCGAGCTCGGTGATCTTCATCACCTACGATGAGGCGTACACCGCCGCCGGCTTTGAGAACTTCACAGGGTACGACGGTATGTGGGGCGGACCGGTCTACACCGTGGCGGTCAGTCCCTACACTCTCGGCGTCGGCGCGCTGCACATCAACAGCACCCACTACGACCTGCTGTCGACGATCGAGTGGCTGCTCGGTCTGCCGGGCACCGGCACCGGCCAGGACATGACGTCCGAATTCCCGGCGCTGACGGGGCTGTTCCACCACGACGTTTTCGGTCCGGGCGCGGAAATGCCGTCCACCGACCTGATCGGGGTGTCCCTGCCCAGGTACGACCTCGCGGGGGACGACTTCGCGTACGCGAACCTCGAGGACACCGACCTCGCTCGGGCCGACCTCGCGGGAGCGGACCTCTCGCACGCGAACCTCGAGGGGGCGAATCTCACCGGTGCGAACCTGCGCGGGGTCAACCTCAACTTTGCGAATCTGGCGGGAGCCGACCTGCAAGGGGCGGATCTGCGGGGCGCGAGCCTCTACGCTGCCGAGCTGTACGGAGCGGTCCTCACCGGCCTCGGTCCGCTCGCGCTCACTAACTTCGACGGTGCGGGCCTCACCCTCGCCGACCTCCAGGATGCGGTCTGCGGAACTCCGAACTACATCGTCGCGAACGGAGCGGCGGTGAAGGACACACTCCTCGTGCCGAACTCGTGCAAGCCCCCGCTGTAAGGACCCACCCGGGGTCCCGAGCGAACCCTTTCCCCCTCTTTCTCCCCCAGTCGCGGCGAGGGGAGGGGGAGACCTCAAGGGCGTCCACCTCAAGGGCGTCGACCTCGGGCGGCGCACCAGTTTCGAACTTCCCGAAGCCTACGGGCCGCGGCAAGGCGAGTTACGTGTAGGTAAGCGTACAAAGACATCTCCGGCTGACGTGACCCCACCGGCGATTCCATGCAAGCCTCGAAAGGGTCCACCGGTCGCGCCGAGAAGAAACCGTTGCTTGTTCTGGTGACGGGCGTCACGGGTCATCAGGGAGGTCAGGTCGCCCGGCACCTTCTGCAGCACGCCCACAGGGTCCGGGCCGTCGTACGGGATCCCCAGAGCCCGAAGCTGGCCGACATCCGCTCGAAGGGGATCGAAGTGCAGCAGGGGAGCTTCGACGACCCCTCCACGATCGAGCGGGCCGTGCAGGGTGTCGACGCGATGTTCTTGATGGGTACCCCCTACGGGGGCGGACCGGAGCAGGAAACGCGACAGGGGATCGCGGCCATTGATGCCGCGAAGGCGGCGGGGGTGCCGTGGCTCGTCTATTCGTCCGTCGGGGACGCGAACCGTAAGACCGGGGTCCCCCATTTCGACAGCAAGTTCGCGGTCGAAGAGCATCTGCGCAAATCCGGGGTGCCCTACGCGATCAGCGCGCCGGCCGCGTTCATGGAGAACTTCGTCGCCCGGTTCAACCTCCCGTCGATCAAGCAGGGGAAGCTCATGGGCGGCACTTCGCCCGACCGAAAGGTGAAGATGGTGGCGCTCGAGGACCTCGGCGCGTTCGACAGCCTCGTCCTCGAAAACCCGTCCCGTTTTCACGGGAAGCGGGTCGACATCGCCTCCGACGCAGTCAGCCAAGCCGAAGCGGCTCGGAAGATCTCGGAGCTGACGGGGCGCACGATCGAATATCAACAGCTTCCGCTCGAGGCGCTGCGCGCCCAAAGCGCGGATATGGCAAAGATGGTCGAGTGGTTCGAGCGGGCCGGATACACCGCCGACATCGAAGGACTGCGCCGCGAGTATCCCGAGGTCGGCTGGCATCGATTCCCGGATTGGGCCGCCCAGCAACCGTGGGCTCGGCTCGTCTCCTAGTGCCGGAGCGAGGGCCGGGTCCACGGATCCGCACCCGGACTTGGGGTCCTGGAGGGCGGAGGCGTGTGGGCATCTCGACCCGCCGTTCGACAGGTATTCAAGGGGGACCCTCCCCTGAATTGGGAGGCGAACCCCCGTGGCGAGCCCGTTGTACCATCCACCTCCGCAACCGCCCGGTATCTACCGTGCCGCCCGCGCCCTCCGACGGGTTTCGGTGGTCGTCCTCGTCGTCCTGATCCTCTACGTCGCGTTCGTCGCGTACTCGGCCGTTCAGGTGGCGCGCACCGCCCCCCGGGTCGGGACCGCCACGTCCGCGCTCGAAGCGAACGACACGATCGGTATCACCACCTCCCTGAGCCTCACCAACCCAACCCTTCTGCCGATCGAACAGTTCGGCGTTCAGTTCCGGATACTGAACGCGAGCGGGCTGCTCCTGGTCGCCTCCAACGCGGGACCGACCACGGTCCCGGGCGGTTCCAGCGTGTCCTTACCGATCGCCCTCTACGTCCCGATCACCGCCGAAGGATCGTCGCTCCTGACGCAGAACCAGTACCTCCAGTGGAACGTCTGGGGGAATGCGAGCTACGGCTACCTGTTCTCGGTCTCGTTAGGGGTCCAGACGCAGAAGGAGTGGGGAGCTCCGTTCGACAACCTGACGATCAGCGTGGGAGCGCCGTTCATGGCGATGAACGGCACCGAGGTGGTCCCGGTGACCATCAGCTTCACGGACAACGCAAACTTCGCGGACGTGGGAACGGTCGACTTCCAGGTCGTACCGGTTTCCGGACCGGATTGTTCCTCGGGGTCGTTCGCGCTGAACGTCCCTCCGGGGACGCCGTACATGAACACTCAGAATGTCGGCGTCGCCCCGGGCTGTGACCCGGCCGGTGGGCACGTAGACTCTCGGTTCATCGGTTCGGGGATCGACGTCTCCCTACCGCCGGAGTCGATCCCGTGAGCGCCCCGAGCGGCCCCAGCTCGGCGGCCCCCTCGGCGAGCGCCGCGGCCGGCCGCGTCGCGCCGAGAGCCACCCCCTCTCCCGGCCAGTACCGCCTCCCATCCTGGGGATGGCGCATCCTGGGGGGCGGCCTTCGATTGATCCCTCTCGTGCTTCTCCTCATCGGCGTGCCGGTGGCGATCCTCACGTTCCTTCAGTCGCACGGGATCTCCCCCATCCTCTCGATCGCGACGGTCGAGCTGTTCGGGGCCGTGATCACGGCCCTCATCGTCGCCCGGTACATCATGAAACCGACGGTCCTCTACGGTCCGCTCGCGATCGCGACCGCGGCGGCGTCGCTGGCGTATCTGTACATCCTGCTCGTGCACTCCACGTACGTGCTCACGATCCCGAGTGCGGACGTATCGATCGGAGTGACGTTCCGGGACTTGATCCTCCTCCTGATGATCGTCCCCGCGCTCACGCTGGGCGCGGGCGTCCTGACAACTATCGAGGACGTCAACCGTCCCCGGGAGCGTTTTCCGTTCGATTTTCCGCCGTGACGTTCGGGGATGCTTTAGGCGCCCTGGACGGTCGCCTCGACGATCCGGACCGGCGTTTTCGGACGGTCGCTCGAGTCCCGGGGGACGGCCACGATCTTCTCGACCACGTCCTGACCCCCGCGCACCCGGCCGAAGACCGCGTGCTTGCCGTCCAGCCACGACGTCTTCGCGACCGTGATGAAGAACTGGCTGCCGCCGGTGTTCGGGCCCGCGTTCGCCATCGAGAGGACCCCGGGACCGTCGTGCCGCAGTGTCGGTTCGAACTCGTCCTTGATCGTGTAGCCGGGTCCACCGGTCCCGTCGCCCTTCGGGTCCCCGGTTTGGACCATGAACCCCGGGATGACGCGGTGGAACAGCACGCCGTTGTAGAACCCCTTCTTCGCGAGCGAGATGAAATTCTCCACCGTCTTCGGTGCGCGGTCGCGGAACAGCTCCGCCCGGATGTCGCCGAGCGTCGTTCGGATCGTTACGGTCGGGTTCGCCATGCGGGCCCGACTCCGTGAGGAGCTAAAAGTGGTACGCCCACCGCGTTTAAGTCAGCGGGCTCGCTAGCAACATCGCACGGGAACGGCGAGGGAACCGCCCCGTGGGCACCGGATGAACCGTTCGATCCTCGGAGTCGGCGTGGGGATCCTCATCGTCGGTTTCGGGCTGATCGGCTATCCGATCGCCGTCACCGGGATGGAGCAGTTCGACATCGTCCAGGAGGCCGGGTTGTTCTTCATGGCCCCCGCGTTCGGGGTCATGCTCATCGGGGCGATCTCGGACGATCCCCGGGTGACGACCGTGGGGGGCGCGTTCGGCAACCCCGAGGTGGAGGCGCAGCGGGCGCGCGGCGGGCGCGCCCCTCCCGCTCCGCAGACCGGGCTCAAGTACCATCCCTACGAGTCGGTACGCTGTCGCTTCTGCTCGGCGATCATCGCCGCCGACCTCTCCCTCTGCCCTCGGTGCGCGCGGCCGCGGGACTGCCGAACCTGCGGCCGCCCGCTCGGCACCGTACTGAACCGCGTCACCTGCCCGATGTGCGCCCGACCCGAAGCGTTTTGCAACTGCCCGCACCTCCCACCCCGGACCCCCACGACGCCCGGGCTCGGTCGGAGGGTCTAGGGGAGACCGCGACCCGTGAACGACGCCGAGATCCCGCGCGGGGTGACCACCCTCGGCGGCGGCGTGGTCCGAGTGCATTTCGACGGTGCCTGCCAGCCCCCGAAGGGACCGGGGGTCGCGACGTTCGGGTTCACGGTCGAGGGGGAGGGGCTCTACTTCGAGGACAGCGGGCTCGCGACCCGGCCCTACTCGGAGCACTCCACGAACAACGTCGCCGAGTACGTCGCCGCGACCCGCGCGCTCGAGTGGCTCCGGGGCCAGGGGTATCGCGGGCCGGTGGTCGTCTCCGGGGACAGCCAGCTCGTGATCCGGCAGATGCTGGGGGAGTACCGGGTCAAGTCCGAACACCTGAAGGAGTATCAGAAATGGCTCGCCCGCCTCGCGGCGGAGTTCGCCTCGGTAGAGTGGAAATGGATCCCTCGAGAGGAGAACACGCGCGCGGACGCCCTGTCGAAGTTCGCGCTCGACGAAGCGCGGCCGATCGCCCGACGGCTACGGACCGAGGGGGTGCGGGTCATCCCCGAGGACGAAGGTCCCGAGCTCGACCCTTCGGCCTAGCCCCAACGGACCGTGTAGACGAGCGTCCGGCCCTCGATGGCCGCGCGGGCGCGGGCGGAGTCGACATACGTCGCGAACGCCGCCGCCGCTTCGGGGGAGAGCTTCGGCCGCACCCCGTAACCCCGGGGGGTCGCCTGACCGAGGAAAAGCCGAGGAACGGGAGGGGAGCCGATGGGTTCTTCCGGTCGCACTACCGGGCTCCGCCGGAGCGGGGAGCTCATTTCTCCTCGTTCGACCGGGGGTAGGTCGGGAAACCGTTACGGTCGTACCGCGGGCCCAGGCAAGGCAGTACCGCGAGCGGATAGCCGACCGATTTGACGCTCCAGCTTCCCAGAGGGGCCGCGGCGAGGATTTCGCGAGAATCGGACATGTCCGACACGGTCTCTCTACCGTTGTCAGACGCACGTCATACATAAACCCTCAGCTTGGACAGGAAACGGGGGGGTCCGGTGACTCCCACCGACAGAGGAGAATGGCGGACACACCGCTGACCGGACGACCACGGCCATCCGGCCACCCTTCTTAAGTGGGGCCGGTCTCGCCGCCCTTCGGGGAAGAGTTTGAGCGGGGAGTTCTCGTCGGGGGTGGGGGCGTTCCTGGTCCGGGCCGAGTCGAGTCTCCTCGACCTCTCGATCGAGGCCCAGCAGGCCGACTGGGTCTACGCGACGTACATCACCCCCGACAGCGAGGCGGTCGCGGCGAAGGCGTACTCGCGACTCATCGGAGCGACGGTCGCGTTCGCGAAGGAGTCGACGGTCTATCCGGCCGACCGCTCGTCCCCGGAGGAAGCGCGCAAGATCAGGCTCCTACGGCTCGCGCTCCCGCTCATCGCGCCCTCCGACCCCACGGAGTCGCAGGAGCTGACGACGCTCGTCGCGACGATGCAGAGCGCCTACGCGAAAGGTCGGCATACCCCGCCCGGGGGAAAGGAGCCGCTCGACGTCCAGGGCCTCTCGCGGATCCTGAGCCAGAGTCGAGAGCCCGCGGTCCTCGAGGACGCCTGGACCGGCTGGCACCGGGTCGGTCGGGGGATCCGCTCGCAGTTCACCCGGTACGTGGAGCTCGCGAACCGAGGCGCGCGCGAGCTCGGGTTCGAGGATACCGGCGCGATGTGGCGCTCGAAGTACGACATGACGCCGGACGAGTTCGACCGCGAAGTCGAGCGTCTCTGGCAGCAGGTCGTTCCCCTCTACCGGTCGCTCCACACCTACGTGCGTCGGAGGCTCGCGGAGACGTACGGCGCGGACCGTGTTCCGGCGGCGGGCCCGATACCGGCGTACCTCCTCGGGAACATGTGGGCGCAATCGTGGGAAGGAATCTATCCGCTCCTTGCTCCCTCGGGAGAAGGGGCCCACTTCGACCTCACGAAGGCGCTCGTCGAGCGCGGCACGACCACCGAGGGGTTGGTGAAGTACGCGGAGCGATTCTTCGTTTCGCTCGGCCTCGAGCCGCTGCCCGCGTCGTTCTGGGAGCGATCGATGCTCACCCGACCTCGCGACCGGGAGGTCGTCTGTCACGCGAGCGCGTGGGACCTCGACTTCGGGGACGACATCCGGATCAAGATGTGCGTCGAGATCACCGCCGAGGATTTCCAAACGGTGCACCACGAGCTCGGTCACAACTACTACCAACGCGCCTACGCTCGCCAGCCGTTCCTCTTTCGCGACAGCGCGCACGACGGCTTCCACGAGGCGGTCGGCGACACCATCGCCCTGTCCGTCACGCCCGAGTACCTCCGGAAGATCGACCTGCTCCCTCGCGACGCCCCGGTCTCGGACGACATCGGGCTCCTCCTCGAGCGCGCGCTCGAGAAGGTCGCCTTCCTGCCGTTCGGCCTCGCGGTCGACCGCTGGCGCTGTAAGGTGTTCTCCGGGGAGATCGGGCCGGCGGACTACAACCGGACGTGGTGGGAGATCCGCACCGAATACCAGGGGGTCGCGCCGCCGACGCCCCGCGGCGAGGACGAGTTCGACCCCGGCGCGAAGTACCACGTCCCCGCGAACGTGCCGTATCTGAGGTACTTCCTCGCGCACATCCTGCAGTTCCAGTTCCACCGGGCCCTCGTGAAAGATGCGGGCGCCACCGGCCCCTTGCACCGCGCGTCCATCTACGGCTCTCAGGACGCCGGGCGGCGTCTTCGGGCGATGCTCGAGATGGGACAGAGCCGGGAGTGGCCGGACGCCCTCGAGGCCGTCACAGGCGAGCGGCGCATGGACGCGTCGGGCCTGCTCGAGTACTTCGCTCCGCTCCAAAAGTGGCTCGACCAGCAGAACGCGGGCCAGCCCACCGGCTGGTGAACCAGCCGATCGCCTCGGTCGGAGAGGCTCTTATCCCGACGCCGCGATGACTTCCTCGAGAACGGTCGATGCTCGTACACCCGGGGGAGAGCAAGCTCCGGAGCGCCTACGCGGTCCTGGAGGGGTACGGTCCCTCGGCGTACCACGGGCCGGGCGTGCTCTACCTCACGACGCAGCGGGTCGTCTTCGAGTCGTCCGTGTCTCCTGGGCTCGTCCGGGCACTCGTTCGGGGGAAGGATACGGTGACGGTCCTCGACACACCGCTCGCCCACGTTCGCAACGCTACGGTCCGGAAGGGCCGGGTCGGGCGCGAGCGTCTCCAGCTCGAGCTGACCGCCGGCCGCCCGTCGTTCGACGTGCTCACGCCCGAGGCGTGGGTCGCCGCGATCGCCGTAGCGAAGCGCGCGACGCCCCCTTTGCTGACGAGCCCTCCGGTCTACTTCCAGACGATCGAACGACAGGTCGTGAAGGTGCGGTGCCGCTACTGCAGCGGGCTGGGCAACGAGATCGACGGCCGATGCCCGAACTGCGGGGCGGCCCTCTAGCCCCGCCTCGCTCAGAAGGGTAGCTCGACGAAGAGCCGGTCGAAGCCCGAACGGGCGAGCGTGTAAGCGACCGCGCCGATCGCGACTCCCAGCACGACGGAAGCGGCCGCGAACCCGACCGTCCCGAGCGACGGGTCGGCGACCGCGACCGCGCCCGGGACCAGCACGAGGCTGAGGACGGCGATCCCCGAAAGCATGGCGCCGATCATCGCCGAGGGGCGGAGGAACTGGGGACGCGGCCGTTCCTGGAAGTCGGAGTAGCGGCTCGCGAACACGAGGCCCCAGAGCGTGAGGACGGTCGCGACCCCGGATCCGAGCAGGACGAGGCCGACGATCGACACCGGGGGAAACCGGGCGAAGAGACCGACCCCGGCGGTGATGAGGGCGCTCCCGATCATGACCGGAATGAGCACCGAGGTGAACTTCGCCCGGAAGATCATCCGCGCCGTGACCGGGAAGGCGAACAGTTGCTGGATCGCCCGTCGCTCCTGACCCATCGCGGTAAGGGAGAGCAGCAATCCGAAGAACCCAACGACCCACCCGACCCAGAGCACGGTACCGACGGTCCCGAAGCTGCCGCCCTCGATGATCAAGAGCAGGATCAACACGACCGGGACGACGAGCATCGGCAAAAGCTCCCGCCGTCGGACGAGGCCCCGGAGGTCCTTCGAGACGATCGCGCTCTCCGGACGCGAAAGGCCGAACCGCGCGTAGGCGCTCGCGCTTCCGGCGTACTGGTGCGCGGAGAGCTGGACCTCGGTCGGAGACGGGACCCAGTAGCGTACTCGCAATCGGGCCGCCAGGAATCCGAGGAAGATCACAAACGCCACCTGTCCGAGGGCGAAAGCGGTCGCGAGGAGGTAATTCCCCGAGATCCACTCGGCGAGGCCTCGGGATGACCAAACGAACGGGATCGCGGCGGAGACCGTCGGGAACGCCGAGAGATGTTGAATGATGGCGAGCAGGAACACCGGATTGATCGCGAGGTCGAGGACCAGGATGACGGCGATCAGGGCCACCGCACGAAGGAAGAACGTGGCGGGTCCTCGGCGTCCCGAAGCGGCCGCGCCCGCGCGGGCCGACACCGAGCGGATCATCTCCACGAGCACCCCGCCCTCGAAGAGCGCGAGGCCCGTGAGGAGGAGCGCGAGCACGTAGAGGGCCAGAGTGCCCTCCACGACCGCCACCGCGAGGAGCCCCCCCAGGAGCAACGCGACCATGGGGCTGTACGAGTACGCGATCGCGCTCGCCGAGGCCGTCACGTATTCTCCCGGGGTGATCGGCATCCAATTGACCGCGTCGCTGCCCGCGAATCGCGCGCTCCCCGTCAGCTCGAACATCGTCCCGGCGATCAGCACGACCCCGACCGCGGCAAGCGGGAGGAACGGGATGATCCCGTTCACGGCGGCGAGCAGCGTCGCCGAGCCGGAGGGGAGCCCGCTCACCACGAGCCAGCCGAGGCCAAAGACGCCGACGAAGAGTGCGACGTCGACTACGGCGGTGAACGCGGGACGTCCGGTGAAGCTCTGGGGGTCGGAGGTACTGCGACCGGAGCGCAACTGCGAGGCGACGAGGACCTCGAAGAGCCGACGGACCTTGTGGAGATCCACGGCTCCACCTACCGAGAGAGCGCGGCGACGACGTCCCCGAGGTCGCCGGTGCCGGTCAGGGCGAGGAAGACCTCCTCAAGCCCGGAGCCCGCGAGCCCCGCGCGGCTCCGCAGCGCGTCGACCGTCCCCGACGCGAGCACGCTTCCGTGATCGAGGATCACGATGCGGTCGCAGATCGCTTGCGCGATCTCCAGCACGTGGGTACTGAACAGCACGCCCACCCCCTCGGTGGCGGCGCGGGACCGGACCAGGTCCTTCACGACTCGCGCCGCCCGCGGGTCGAGACCGTTGAGCGGTTCGTCGAGGACGAGAAGTTGAGGGTGGTGAAGGAAACCGGCGATGAGCGCGACCTTCTGGCGCATCCCCTGGGAGTATCCGCTGATGAGCGAGTTCTCGTGCCCGCTGAGCTCGAGCCCGTCCAAGAACGGCTGGATCCGTTCGCGCCGGGTCGCCGGGTCGAGGCCGTACATGTCGGCGACGAAGTCGAGGTACTCGGCCCCCGTGAGGAACTCGTAGACGGACGGGGATTCGGGGACGTACCCGATCCGCTGCTTGACCGCGACCGGGTCCTGCTGGACGTCCTGGCCGAAGACGCGGATCGAGCCCGAGTCCGGTCGGACCAGTCCGAGGATCGCCTTCATTGTCGTCGACTTGCCGGCTCCGTTCGGGCCGAGAAGACCGACGATCTCTCCCTTCCCTACCCCGAATCGCACGTCGATGACCGCGCGGGTGGTCCCGTACGTCTTCGAGATCCCGTCGACCTCGAGCGCGTACGGGCCCGTCGAACTCCCGCGAACGGTCGACGGGAGCGCCCCCATGCGGCTCCCGAGGTTCGGGAGCACTCTTTAGCCTGCGCCGACGACGGGCCTCTAGTTGTCGAGCGCGTTCGGCGGCGCGGGCAACTCGGCACGCGAGAAGAACGCGAGCCCGTCCCTCGGGGACGGGGGGCGCAGGACCTCCACGGCATGGCCGAGCAATTCATACGCCGCATCCTCGGCTTCGGAGAGCTCCCCCGGGCCCGGTTCGTCGGGAACGTAGACGCGTAGGCTACCGGCGTGGATGCCCAGCAGCACGTACCCTGACCCGTCTCGCCGGGCCCACGCGAGGAGACGCTGCGACGGTCGTTCGATGACCCCGACCCATCTCAGGTTCCCGAACCAGTGGCCGGCGAGCCGTCCGAGGACGGACTCGGGAGCCGTGCCCAACGGCACCTGGACGCGGGCGATCGGCCGGAGCCGGCTCACGGAGGACGGGTCGAGGGGGACGTCGCGCGCAAGCGCACGGTATCCCCCATCGCTCCGTTCGACGAGGCCCTCGCGCTCCAGTCGACGCAGGGCACGCGACAGCGATTCCGGGTGCGCCCTCAGCACGCGCCGAAGCCCGCTGAAGGCGATCCGCCCGTGGAGTTCCTGGAGCGTGACGAGCACGCGGTCGTCGAGACGCGACGAGCCGGAGCCGTCGGTCGGGCTCGAGGGCGGGGACATGCCCCCAAAAGCCGTCGCGCGAGATTTAACCCGTCGGTAACGCCCCCGCCACCAGATACGCCGACCGCGCCGCCGAGGATCCCGCGGTCCCGAGTCGCGGCGCCGATGTGACTGGGGCCGAAG
This sequence comes from Thermoplasmata archaeon, assembly GCA_049585415.1. Taxonomy (GTDB): domain Archaea; phylum Thermoplasmatota; class Thermoplasmata; order Lutacidiplasmatales; family UBA184; genus Lutacidiplasma. Next base: position 27,848 of record JBAUZT010000009.1, read on the forward strand.
CGACCCGGTCAATATCCTCGGTCGAGCCGTGGAGGGGTCGTAACGACCCTTGGGTCGGAGGAAGGAAAATGCATCACGACGAGGGAGACGGAGAAGGCGGCGGGGGACGGAGCCATTACGGTCCGTGGGTCTGGACGGCCTACCGGGCCCACAACGAGCTGCTCCGGGAGAAATTGAAAAAGCGGTTCGACGCCCAGGAAGGTCCCTGGCTCGACAAGGTCGCGGACGCCCTGGTGGAGATCGTCAACGCGCGGTGGGAAGGCGGCCGGAAGAAGGAGAAGGAGCTCGAGGGCCTCTTCGCCAAGCTCGGCCAGCTCCTCGAGGAGTGAGGCGGAATCCTATGCCGCTTCCCCTCGATCCGATCCCCGCGACGCCACCGGTCGGCCCGGAGCCGTCGCTCCCCTGGCCGCGCCGGACCCCGGAGGCGTGATGCCGCTCACCGAGATCGAGACGCGCATCACCTCGTCGATCGCGGCCGTCGGACCGGCCGTCGCCTCGGTCGAGAGCCTGCGCCTCGTCCGACGGAACCGCTGGGCCAACCCCTTCGGTTCCCAGTCGGAAGCGACCGCGGTCGTCATCGACCCGGCGGGTTTCCTCGTGACGAACCAGCACGTCGTCGACGGGGCGGCCCGTCTGCGGGTCCAGCTCTCGGACGGACGCGAGTTCGTCGGGGAGGTCGTCGGGGGCGACCCGGTCACCGACCTCGCGGTCGTCAAGGTGGACGCGATCGACCTCCCGGCCGCTCGTCTCGGCCGCTCGGAGGAGCTGCGGGTCGGCCAGATCGTGCTCGCGATCGGCAACGCCCTCGGATTGCCGGGCGGGCCGACGGTCTCCACCGGCGTGGTGAGCGCCCTCGGCCGTCCACTTCCCGGCTCCGACTTCGTGTACGAAGGACTGATCCAGACCGATGCCGCGATCAATCCCGGGAACAGCGGGGGTCCGCTGGTCGACCTCTCGGGAACGGTCGTCGGCGTCAACACGGCAATGGTTCCGTTCGCCCAGGGTGTGGGGTTCGCGATCCCGATCCACGCGGTCGCGCGGATCGCGGAAGAGCTCCGATCGAAGGGGCGCATCGTCCGGCCCTGGATGGGCGTCACGGTGGCGGAGCTGCGACCCGAGGTCGCACTCCGGTACGGTCTCGAGGTCGGCTCGGGACTCCTCGTGGGCGATGTCGCCGCTCGGTCCCCCGCGCACAAGGCGGGCTTGAAGGCGGGCGACGTCGTCACGCGGATCGGTCCGGCCGAGGTCCGTAACGTCCGCGACCTCGTCGGCGCCCTCTCGAATTATCCGGTCGGCGCGGATGTCGAGGTCGGTTACCGCCGCAAAGGCTCCGTGTACGCGACCAACGTCCCCCTCGAGGAGAATCCCGGAGCGCTCGCCGCCGAGGAGTGAACCCCTTTCGGAGGGTGACCGGGGCGCTCCCGGTCCCCCCTCCGGTTTCCCCCTCGTGCCCCGGTGGAATTCGAGGGCTCTATGAGGGAGAACGACCTTCCCCCAGACCGAGGGGACCATGGTCGTCGACTTCAAACTCAAGAAAGCGCCCGCCTACCGCGTCGCGTCCATCGCCTGGAAGGGCCCGTGGAACGAGCGTCGCATCCGCGGCCAGTTCGACCGCATCGCGAAGTGGGCGCGTAAGTCCGGCCTCCGTACGGGCAAGTGGATCTTCCGCGAGCCGGGCTCGCGCGCGTGGGAGGTGGCGATCGAGCTCCGCGGGAAGGCGCGGGCGACTCCGCCCGTCCGACTGCGAACATTCCCCGCCACGGCCGTCGTGAGCATCGTGTTCGACCCGGACGTGGTCTCTCCGGCGGTCGTCTACCACGGGGTCAACGACTGGCTGCGGTGGCGTAAGCGCGACAAGACGATCCGATCCGTCGGGACCTACCGGGAGGTCTACGACGGGGACCCGTGGCGCCACCCGAAGTCGTGGGCGCGGACGGAGATCCAGGTCGCCGTACGGAAGTAAAGCCGGACTAGGACGGCGCGGCGATCTTTCGGCTCGTCCGGACACTGCCCGCGAGCGCAAGCCCGGGACCGACCACGGCGAGGAGCGGCGCGATGATCACGAGATCCTTTGCCCCCGGGACCGTAACGAAGAGGGCCACGAACGGAAGGATCAGGACGACGAGGAGCAGGGCATAGACGACTCCGCCCGCGCTGATCGATCCGTTGTGGAAGCGCCCTCCGGCCATCAGCAGACCCAGTACGATCCCTACGCCGCCAATCCAACCGAGAAAGAAACCGATCAAACCGGTGTACGCCCCGAGCGGCTGCCCCGACTCGAGGCAGTGGAGGGCGCCGCTCGTGGGTCCGCGGACGCAGGTGAGCAGGCTGCCGCTGTTGTTCGCCACGACCGCGACCGCGACGAGCAAGAGGAGAAATCCGAGGGAGCCGATGATGCAGAGCACCGACGCCGCGAGGAACCGCCGATCGACCTTGCGGAGCGCCGCGAAGCTCCTCCGATAGACGAACAGCGAGATCAGGAGCAGGATCGCGCCGGCGATCACGAGGATGCTCAGGACCTCGACGAACATCGAGTTCCAGACGAAGAAGCCGCCCGGGAAGTTGGCGACGAGGAAGAGGAACGTCAGCGGCACCACGATCGCGGTGATCGCCCCCGCGAACCCGAGCCCGGCCCCGAGGCCGAGGCGAAGCACGCCCTTTTCCTCGAGCTCCTGCGGGTTCGGGGGCGCGGCCGTGGTCATCTCTCGCGTACCCTCGCGCGCACAGCGGGAGGAGTATCTAACCTCCGCGCGGCACGCGACGTTTCGCGCCCTTCGATGCGGTGCCCACGTAGGAGAATGCGGCGACCTTCGAATGGAGCACGGGCAGCCGTTCCCGGAGGGCTCGAACGAGGCGCTCGAGCTCGCGAGGGGTGATCGTCCCCCGCAGTTCGATGGTCAGCGAATGCGCCCGCTCCCGGTGCACCCGACGCACCGTGAGGTCGGCCCGAAACGCCGGATGCCCCGAGAGCCGGACCGAGAACTCTCGCGCTTGGGCGAGGCGCTGCCACTCGGGGCTCGCGAGCGCGCGCATCAGGTGGCCGACCGGTTCCGCGAGGGAGGCGTGCGTCGGTTCGGGAAGGGGTAGCCATCCTCCCGGCTCGACCTGCCAATGGTCCACGCGATTGAATCCCCGGGTCGAAAACCCGTGGAGCGCGGCAGCGCTGAGCCGAAGGAGGTCGCCGTGTTCGATGACCGACCGCTCGCGAAGCAGGCGCTCGAACTGCCGGAGCAGTGGGATCTCGGGTTCGCTGAGCTGTTCATGCCGAAGGTCCACGTCGAGGCGAATGTGGCCGAAAGGGGGCGGGCGGCGACGTTGACCGGAACCGGCCGCGGCGACCGGCCAGTTGAGGATCGAGGTGGGCCCGGTCAGGTCGGGAGCGGAGATCGAGGACGCATTCGGCGGGGTCATTGGGGGCTGCGAGCGTCGCACCGCCCCTCCAAAGTTAAGTTATTGCCGCGAGTCGCAATGCCATCGGCATGGGGTTCAACGATCTTCCCCCCCGCGGAATCCCTCGACCCCTTCCGAAGCCACGCCGCGCGGTGATGATCGTCGCGGTGTACGCCGCCGCGATCGGCTTCGGCGTGGCGCTGTTCAGCGGAAGCATTCCCGGGCTCGGCGGCCACTTCTCGACCAATGTCGTACTCGACGGCCACGAGTACTACTCCGACTCCTACTGGATTCCCGGACCGGTGTGGGGAGAGAACTCGACCTCGCCGGCTCCCGTCCCCTTCCACAACGTCACCTTCTGGATTTGGGTCACCGATTGGGGAAGCCCGTACGGCAGCTACGTCCACGGCAACGTGACGGAATCCAACGGCACTTCGTACGCGTTCATCCTCGGGGGACTTCCGAGCAGCCCCAGCCGCACCACGCTCTACGTCGCTCCGGACGGTCACTTCGCGGCGGCATGGAGCGGGGAGTTCATTCTCCAACTGCTCGTCGAGATTCCCTCGACCTCCGACGCGATCTAGCCCGCGGGGCCGGGGCGTCCGCGCGGGTTCTCGCCCCTTCGGGCTCGTCGCGGCTATCCACTTTCTGGACATTCCCCCGAGCGATGGCGTTCTTCGACGCGGTGTATCAGCGGGGCGTTCCGCCGTGGGACATCGGTCACCCCCAGCGGGAGTTCGTCCACCTCGAAGAGACCGGCGAGGTGGAAGGGCGCGTGCTCGATGTGGGCTGCGGTACCGGCGAGAACGCCCTCTACTTCGAGCGCCGGGGCCACCCGACCTGGGGGGTCGATTTTTCCCCCACGGCGATCGCGAGGGCCCGGGCGAAGGCCGCGGAGCGCGGTCTCGCGGTGACGTTTCAGGTCGCGAGCGCGCTCGAGCTCTCCGCGTTGCACGAGACGTTCGATACCGTCACCGACTGCGGGCTCTTCCACACGTTTTCGGACGAGGAACGAATTCGGTACTCCGCGAGCGTCGCCTCGGTGCTCCGGCCCGGGGGCCGGTGCTACATCCTCTGCTTCAGCGAACACGAGCCTCCGTGGGGAGGTCCGCGCCGGGTCACTCAGGCGGAGATCCGAGCCACGTTCCGGGCGGGTTGGCGGGTCCGGTGGATCCACGATGGCCATTTCGAGGCACGGGACAACGAGTTCACGGGTCGCGCATGGCTCGCGGCGCTGAGTCGACTGCGCACGACCTAGCGCGCTACCTTCCTCGAAGAACCGGTACCCTGCCGAGAAGACTACGGGCGAAAACCCAACGTCCAAATACCGAGTTGGCGGTGTCCCGGGGGCCGAAAGGCGGGGGAACCTGACCATGGGATGCGGAAAGATGAAAGTGGCGTGCGAGGACGGATTTGAGATCGTGACCAAGGACAAGGGCGAACTCGTGGCCATGACGCAGTGGCATGTCGACCACTCTCACCACAAGAAGGTGACCGAGGCCGAAGTCATGGCGATGTCAAAGCACCCTTAGGGTTCGGACCGGACGACCGAACCCAACCCTTTCGGGTCCCGGCGCGCGCGCGTTCCGCGACCCCCTTCGCGCGACGTCGCGGTGGGGGTAGCGCAGCGGGCAGCACCATGAGGCCCTCCGTCGGATCCCCGATCACCACGGACCGACCGGCCAGGTGGGCTCGGCCGACCCAGGCGATCGTCACGGCGTCCAGCTCGTCGTGGGTGAGCGCTCGACGGACGAGGTCCCCTTCCAGCCCCAGGTGACGAAGACCACGCTTCAGGGGGAGGAGGCCGGCGTTCTTTCGGGGTATCCGGAGGATGTCCTGGGACGCGCCCGGGTATCCCTCGACCACGTCGTAGCCGGCTCGTCGCCACTCCGCGGCGAGCCGCATTCCCCGTTCGGTCAACATCCGCATCGGCCCGAGCGTGAGGGGGAAGAACCGGATCCGCCGACGCAAGAGTTCCCGGTCACACTCCCGGAGGTGGGGTCCCGATCGGTCCTCGATCGTGCGGCGACCCCGCGGCAGCGAGAGCGGGGCGTCGATCACGATCAGCGCCGGCCGCGTGGCGTCCACGAGGTCACGGAGCTCCTGGTCGGTGAAGGCGACCGACGCACGGACCTTCGACCGCCCGGAGAGGACGCAGCAGCCGGTCGACCGTCGCGGGGAGCCGGCGAGGTCCAACCCGAGCACCAGCGTGGAGACCGCGCGACCCGCCACCTAGACCGACTCCAGGAGCGCTTCGCGGGAGAGGATCCGTCGCGCCTCCTCTTCGAAGTTCCCGGGAGGCGTGTGGAGCTTCGCGAGCGCCCGTCGGTCGAGGTCCCGCGTCCGGCCGTCCAACCACTCGAATTCGTGGAAGACCAGCGGGTCCCCGAGGTCCTTACGGAGACGGCCGACCCAGTCGGCGGGGTGTCGCAGGGCCCACCAGTACGAGGTAATCCACGAGCCGAACGCTTCCCAGACGAGATCCTCGTCGAGGACCTTGCGATGGGTCAGCGTCCCGACCAGCTCGAAGAAGGTGACGACCTCGAGGCTCGCGATATCCTCGTGGGCCTGCTTCAAAAGTCGCTCGCTGATGTGGCGACGCACGGCCCGCATCCGGGTCGCATCGAACTTGTCCCGCAGGTTCATGACCGCGTTCGCGGAATTCAATACTTGCGTCTGCCGCGTCTGCCATAACAGGATGAGCAAGGTGCCGACGGCGAGCACCCAGGTGCTGAACGCTGTGAGGATCGCGACGCTCGGCCAATCTATATTCACCATCTCTCGACCCCTTTCCCGGACCCTCGGTTCTGCGTTCCGCCGCAGTTCCTCGGGCAGGATAGCTTTGCGCTGAGCGGTCGACCCGCCTCGGGTCGCCTCCGGAACCTCGGTGCGCGGTGCTCAGCGGCCCGAGTGGACCTCTCGAGTGTGCGCTCGAAGTACGGTCGGTGATGCGAACTCCCGATGGCAGACGGGGCAGATCGTCGGCGTCTCTCGCGACGCATGGGGACCCGGCTCATCGATCCCCGAATGGCTCTCCTCCCGATGGGCGGCGAGGGCGTCTTCCGACCGGAAGGTCCGTCCGCAGTCGGGGCAGATCGCCTCGACCTCGTCGTACTCCACGTAGGGCATTGGTGAGCGTTCCCACGCATCGCCGACGATCGGGTCGAGATGCGACGACGAGCACGGGATGTACGACGGGGTCTAAGTAGTTGGGGACACCCCGCCAGATGGACGGTTGTCCCAACTTCGCGGGGGCGCTCATACCCGCTCGTCGATCCCCATCGGTGCTTCTGGCCGTACGACCACTTTCGACCCGGACTCGCTCAACTACCGGAGTCGGCATCGAGTCCCTCATGACCGGCTCCGTCGAATCCGTCGCTCGAGCCGCCGTTTCGATCCGACCGGCGGAAGAGAGCGACGCCGCAGCGATTGCGGCGATCTACAACGACGCGGTGGCCCACACGGTCGCCACGTTCGACATCGAACCTCGCTCGATCGAAGCCCAGCTCCGCTGGCTCCGGGGGCACGTGGACCCCTATTTCGCGCTCGTGGCGGAGTCGTCCGAAGGCACCGCGGGCTGGGCGTCGCTCAGCCCTTGGTCGGAGCGACCGGCGTACGCCGGCACCGCGGAGGTCTCGGTCTACGTGGATGCCCCGTGGCGTGGACGGCGCGTGGGGACTCGGCTGCTGGGCGAACTGCTCGAGCGCGGTCAAGGCGCCGGGCTCCACTCACTGCTGGCGCGAGTGGCGGACGGTAACCCCGCGAGCCTACGATTGCACGAGGCGGTCGGATTCTGCACGGTCGGGGACATGAGAGAGGTCGGGTGGAAGTTCGGGCGCTGGGTGGACGTGCGTTTGCTGCAACGGATCTTGCCGGAGAACGGCCGCCGGTTCGCTTCCGGCCCCCGGGGACGCGACCCGAATACCCGAGCCCCCCCGGAATCTCCGGGAAATGCGACCGCCCACGGCCGGTCGTCCCCTCCGTGATTACGCGCGGGATACCGGTGCCTTTAATCGGCCCTCTGACTCCCTCGATGGATGGGCGTCCCTTCGCCGGTCGTCGACCAGCTCCTTAAGGAGAGCGCCGACCACCGCTGTCCCGGCAACGTCGAGACCTGCGTCAAGGTCCTCGCGATCGCGAAGCTCCCGACCCGGTTCGGCGATTACCAGGTCGCCGCGTTCCGGAACGATTTCGACGGGAAGGAGCACGCGGCGTTCATCCACGGGAACGTCGTCGACCAGGAAGAGGTGCCCGTTCGGCTGCACTCGGAATGCCTTACCGGGGACGCCATCGGGTCCCTCCGATGCGATTGTCGTGACCAGCTCCTCGAGTCGCTCGAGCGGATCGGCAAGATGGACCGCGGGGTCGTCCTCTACCTGCGGCAAGAGGGCCGGGGCATCGGATTCGTCAACAAGGTCAAGGCCTACCAGCTCCAGGATTCCGGTTATGACACCGTGCAGGCGAACGAGCTGCTCGGCTTCCGCGCGGACGAACGCGACTACGCGATCGCCGCCCACATGCTCGATTCGATGCGGATCCGCTCGATCCGGATCATGACGAACAACCCGCTCAAGATGAAGGACCTCCAGGAGCACGGCGTCCGCATCGTCGGTCGGATCCCCGTCATCGTTCCGGTCAACGACCACGACCGGGCGTACCTTCAGACCAAGCAGGCGAAGCTGGGGCACCTCCTGAACCTCGAGCAGGACGACGACCTCGGCGAATCTTCCGGCACGGTCGACTGAGCCCGCAATCGCGACGCGTCGCCCATCGGAGAGCGTTTAACCCCCCTTTCCTCTGCGTCGCCCGTCATGCCGGGCATTGCCTCACTCCAGGCGAACCAGAACGCGACGATCGATGCGACCATCACCGCCATCTCCGCGGTCCGTGACGTGAGCACGTCCCGCGGCCCGGCGCAGGTCGCGGATGCGACTCTTCAGGACGAGACCGGAACGATCATCCTGACCCTCTGGGGAGAGGACATCAAGCGGTTCACGGTGGGCCAGAAGATCCGCATCACGGACGGATGGGTCAAGGACTTCCGCGGGAAGCTCCAGATCTCGACGGGGCGCTCGGGCAAGATCTCGACGCCGCCCTGATCGGGCCCGGGTCTACGGCTGGACCCACCACACGTAGTAGGTCGCGATCCCGACGAGGACCACGGCCCACCACAGGCCGAGCTCGGTCCGCATCACGAGCTTGTAGCGGCGGAAGCGGAACCGCTCGGGAACAAGGCTCGTCCCCGCGACGAGGAGGATGTAGATGCCGAGCGCCTCCGCGACGCCCCCCGCCACCAGCATGAGCGTGGGGAAGAGGTAGAACTCCTGGCCGAGAGCGCCGGGGAGGCCGGGGGCGACGTTCTGGAGGTAGTACGGTACCATCGCGACCAGCACGACCGGGATGTTGACCAGGACCATCGAGCTCTGGATCGCCCGATGGGCCCTCACGTGGCCGAGCCGGACCAGGAGCCAACCGACCCCGAGTAGGGTCGCGATCGCGAGCTCGATGCCGAGCACCACCAGGCCGTACGATGCGCTTGCGGTCGGAAGCACTCCCGACATCTCGGTCCGCGGAGCGAGGAGCGGCTCCCGATTCATGCGGGTTCGGTAAGGACCCGCGGTCGACGCGCGCGGCGACGAAGGCTACGGTTCCCACGTCGGCCCGCCGTAGCCCGACGGGAGGCGGGGCGGATTTCCCTCTCCGAACGGATCCGGCCTCGGGATCGGCGGTTTTCCGTTCTTCTTCTGGAGGTAGGCATCGATCGCGATGGCCGAGCGTGTCCCGGCCGCCATGGCGTAGACGACCGATTTCCCCCCCGAGGCGAAGACCCCCTCGATCCCGGTCATCGTGTCGGGATGCTTCCCCTCGGGCCAGCCTTGCGTGCCGGTGCCGAGGTCGAGCTCGAGCGGGAGACCCGTGAGGTCGGCCTTTTCCCCGACCCCGAGAATGACCGTGTCGCAGGGAAGGAGCTGCTCCGAGCCCGGGACCCCCTGAACGGTCGGCCGGCCGGTGGGACCGGGTGGGCCGGGGCGGACCTTGCGCACTTCGAGACCTTCCACGTGGTCGGTCCCGACGATGCGCGTCGGGGACAGCTCGAACAGGAACCGGACGTCCTCGTCGAGCGCCCCCTGGCTCTCCTCTTCGCCCGCGGCCATCTTCTCCTTGGTCCGGTGATAGACCACCGTCACCTGGGCCCCTTGCGCGAGGCGGCGCGCGGAGCGTACCGCGTCCATCGCGACGTCCCCGCCACCGATGACGATGATCGACCGGCCGAGCTCGACCGGCGGCCCTTCGTTCACCGCCCGCAGCATGTCGATGGCCGGCAGGACGCCCGGGAGCTCTTCTCCCGGAATGCCGGCCGAGCGATGGTCGGAGCTCCCGAGCGAGAGAAAGATCGCGCGGTACCCCATCTTCTGTAGCCCGTCGATCGTGACGTCCCGCCCGAGCTTCGCTCCCATCTTGAACGTCAGGTCGAAGTTGCGGAACCGGGCGACATCGATCTCGAACTCGTTGCCGTCCATGTGGTACTTCGGGATTGTCGCGCCCTGGCCCCCCAGGTAGAGCTGTTCCTCGTAGAGGGTCACCGAGTAGCCTCGAAGACACAGCTCCCAGGCGGCCATCAGTCCCGCCGGCCCGGACCCCACGATCGCGACGCGCTGATGGATCGGTTTGCTCGGCACGTAGAGGAGGTCCGACTTTCCGAGCTCCATCGCGGCGCGCTTGATGTGCCGGATCGCGATCGGAACCCCGCGGTCGTGCATGATGCACGCGTCCTCGCAGTAGTGGTAGCAGGTCTTGCAGAGGACCATCGCGAGCGGGTTCTCCCGGAGCGTGACCTTCGCCGCCTCGTCGAACTTTCGTTCCCCCACGAGGAGCAGGTACTCGCGGCAATCTTGGACGATGGGGCAGCCCTGGACGCAGAACGGCATCGCGCACTGCAGGCACCGCTGACCCTCGAGGACCGCTTCGTCGGGGCCGTAGGCGTGGAGGAGCTCTCCGAACGTGGTGATGCGTTCTTCGTGGGTCTCCTCGGGAATCGGGACGCGTTCGTAGCGCGAATCCTCGTCCGTCCCCATCGCTCCCCTCCGAGCGGCCGTCGAGGGTCGCCGACCCGGTTCAGCTCCGGCGTGGCCGAGTTCGGCTCTTCCGATAGTCCTTCTCGAGCTCGCGCGCGAAGTTCCGCCACGATTGGGTCGTCGACCGCTCGATCGCGCGCTTCGACACTTTCGTCGCGAGCGCGGTCGCCTCCCGCTTCCATCGGAGGTCGAGGCGGGTCCGGGTCGACGAGAGCGGGGTCAGCACGTAGTTGATCGTGAGGGTCCGATGGGAACCGACACTGTCGGAATGCCAGCGGTCCGGCGGAAACAGGGTCACGTCGTGACGCGCCCAGTTCCATCCGGTGGGCAGGTCGACCAGGTCCTCGAAGACGACCCGACGGGGAGTGCGCGAGACGATCTTGCGGGTGTAACGGTCCTTCTCTCGCCGGTCGTCATGAGGGTCGAAGTCGGTGCACCACGAGAAGACGTACGGCAGTGGGGCGCGAAAGACCGCAGCCACATGGAATTCCGGGCCGGCCCATCGGTGGGTGCTCTTCGCCACGTCGCGCTCCCCACCGTCACGACCCGGCTGTCGTTCAAAGAGATTTCGGCCCCCGGCTTACCCACCGCGCACCCCGGGGGCTCCGACGCGCGGCCTCCTCACCGACAGTGTGGTATGTTTTTATCCACCGAGCGAAGTCCGGGGACGACGACCGACTCTTCGTTCCCGAGCAGCCACGGATTCCACCCGCACCGGTTCGAGCGCTTCGCGAGCCTTCGACGGGCCCTCCTCGCCTCGCTCGCGGGGAGCGTCGCGTGGGTCTGCTTCACGCTCCTCTACGTCGCGTTCTGGGCCCATGGATTCAGCCTCTTCCAGAGCATCGTCGTGATCGTCGTTTCGCTCCTCCTCCTCTTCGCGCTCCTCGTCGGCGCGTGGGTCTCGTTCGGCATGCGCATGGCCGGACGGTGGGACTGGTAACGGTAGCGCACTACCCTCGGCGATCGCCCCGCGCGGGGGAACGATCTCCCGGCCGCGATTCGGTCACCGGTTCCGGGGCGAGCCGCAGCCCGAGAAGCACCTCTCCCGAAACGATCCACATCCGGCTCCGGAGTCCCCACGCGCCGAGCCCGCCCTCTTGGTACCCCCGCTCCTTCCGCTCCACCGAACGAAAGCCCCGCGACAGGAAGAGCGCGATCGATCGCTCGTTCTCTTCCTCGGCGGCCCCGTAGACGACCCGGACCCCTTGACGCGCGAACCCACTCACCGCGTCGTCCAGCAGGACTCCCCCGATCCCGCGTCCTCGCGAGGCGACACGAACCGCCAGGTAGTAGACGTAGCCCACGGACGGGGTCAACCTCTCGAGCATCGAGATCCCCGCGACCTCCCCCGAGACCATCGCTGCACGCACGACGGTGACGTCTCGAAGGGTCCGCTTCGCGTGCCAGCGATAGATCCCGACGAAGGAGTCGATGATGACCGGGAGGGCAAGTTCGCGCTGGGAACCCGTGAGCTCCACCAGCCCCGGGGTCACGTCTTCTGCCACGGCGGCGGGGGAACGCGAGAGGGCCACATCAGTTCGGCCGTCGGACCGCCCGGGGGCCACGAGGGGATTCGCAACGACGCTTATTTCCCCGGAAGGGTTGTCGGCGGAAAAGAGGCGGGCGGGCGCGTCCCGGGGGGACCCACCCGCGCACCTCCAGGGGCGTTCCGAGCATGAGCGACCGCGGGATGTACATCGTCGTCGAGGGGATCGACGGCACGGGAAAAACCGAGCTCGCTGCGCGGCTCGTGCCCCCGTTGCTCCGTCGCGGGCACTCGGTATCGAGCTTCCGCGAACCGACCGACAAGTTCCTGCGGGGGGAGTTCCACCGCATCCGCCCGAACGACCCCATGGCCGCCGCGCTCTGCTACATCGTGGACCGGGCACTGATCCGGCCCGAGATCGAGCGGGCCCTCGATGTCGGGGACGTCGTCATCCAGGACCGCTCGTTCTACGCGACCCTGGCCTACGAGTCCCCCGGCCTCACCGGAGGAGCCTGGCGCGAGCTCGAACGCATCACGCGCGAACTCGCCCTCGAACCGGACCTGGTGCTCTACCTCGACGCGCCCGTCGATCTCGCGATGAAGCGGGTCGAGTCGAGCGGGGTGCGGGACGCCTTCGAGGACGAGCCGTACCTCCACCGGGTGAAGATGAAGTACGAACAGATGTTCCAAGCCCCCCGGTGGGTGCGGATCGACGCGACCGGCACCCCCGATCACACGATCGAGCAGGGAATGAACGCCCTGATGGCGGCGGGACTGTAGTCGGTCGCGGGGCGGCGGGATCGGCGCCGACCCCTCAGGCCTCGGCGATCGATTTCCGAGACCACTCGGAGGCCTTCGTGACGCCGCAGAGCGCCATCGTGAGGTCGAACTCCGCGAGGAGGTTCTCCACCACCTCCCGCGCACCGCGTTCGCCGTCCACCGCGAGTCCCCAGACGTACGGTCGCCCCAGCAGGACGGCCCGGGCGCCGAACGCGAGCGCTTTCGCGACGTCCGCCCCGCGTCGGATACCGCTGTCGAAGAGCACCGGGATCTGCTCGCCGGCCTCGGCGACCACGGCCGGGAGGGCACGGAGCGCCGGAATGCAACCGTCGACCTGGCGACCGCCATGGTTCGAAGCGATCAGACCGTTCGCGCCCGCCTCGATCGCCGCCACGGCGTCTTGCGGGTGGAGCACGCCCTTCACGACGAGCGGCAGGGGGGTTCGCTCGCTCAAGAATCGGAGGTCGCTCCAGACGAACGAGGGGTCGCTCAACAGACCGACCGCCGCGAGGACCGCGCCCGCGATGTCCTCCTCTGGCGGCCGAGCGAGCTTCGAGCGGAACACCGGATCGCCGAGGTAGTTCCCGAGTCCGACTCCTCCGAGGAACGGCAGGAACCCTCGTTCGAGGTCTCGCTCGCGCCAACCGAGCAGTCGCGTGTCGACCGTGACGACGAGCGCCGAATAGCCGGCCTTCTCGGCCCGCTGGACGAGGCTCAGATTGACGTCGCGGTCCGAGCCCCAGTACAGTTGGAACCACGGCTTCGCCCCGCCCGCCGCCATAGCGATCTCTTCGAGCGGGTGAGTCGTGAGCGAGCTCGCGACGAGCGGCACGCCCGTGGCGGCGGACGCCCGGGCCAGCGCTAGCTCGGCGTCCGGACGCACGAGGTCGAGCGCCCCGACCGGCGCGAAGAGCACCGGGGCCGGGAGGGGGAGACCGAACAACTCCACTCGCGTGTCGCGCTCGTGGACGTCGGTCATCGAGCGGGGGAGGAGGCACCAGCGCTCGAACTCCGCGAGATTCGCTTGGATCGTCGCCTCCCCGCCGGCACCTCCGGCGACGTAATCGAACGTCGCGGGAGTCAGGACCCGGGCGGCCTCGGCCTCGAGTCGGTCGGGGGAGATCGGCACGAACGAGGGTTGGGAGAGGACCCGTTCGCGATAGATCGCGACCTGGCGCTCGGTGCCGAACCCACCGTAGTTCTCCCGCATCGAGGACCGGGGTACTCTGTGGGAAGAGCGACTATAAGAACCGTAGCGGCGAGGACGTCGGGCCCGGAGGGTTCACGCGGCCGGGGGCTTGCGTCGACCGACGCCCGTGACGAGCGTCAGCCCGATGACCACGAGGGCGAAGCCGGCGAGCTCCCACCACTCGAACGGTTCCGCGAACAGGAGGGTGCCGATGGAGAGCGCGGCGACCGGATTCACGTAGGCGACCACGTTCGCCCGCCCCGGCCCCACCCGATGATGCAGAGCAAAGTAGAGCGCATAACCTGCCGCAGACGGAACCACGACCAGATACGCGAGCGAGAGGAGCACGTTCTTCGTCAGCGGAAGGGAGGAGTGCGGTTCTAACACCGGGAGGACCGCGAGGAGGAAGACGGTCGCGACCGCGAACTGCACCGAGACGCCCCAGAGGGTCTCGCCTTTGGGGCGACGGACCCGAAGGAGGACCGAGCCGAGCGCGAAGCTCGCGGCCGCGGCGAGCACCAGGATCGGTCCCCAGATGGTGGTCGCGAGCGTCACCCCGGGCGGCGGAAAGACGAGCACGAAGACGCCCACGAAGCCGAAGGCCAGCCCGACGTATCCGGTCTTCTTGAGCGACTCTCCGGGAAGGACCGGGAGGGCGAAGAGCACCGTCATGAGCGGAGCGATGGCGATCAGGATCGAGGAGAGACCACCGGACGTCGTCTGCTCCCCGACGTAGAGGAAGAGTCCGTAGAGACCCACGATCGGAAGGCCCAGGAGCGCGGAGAGCGCGAACGCGCGAACGGGCGGACGCGCCACTCGAGTGGCGAAGGCGATGGCCGCGATCGCGACGGCCGAGATCGCGTATCGGGAGGCGGCGAAGAGGATCGGAGTGGCGCCCGAGATGATCCCGAACCGGATCACGGGGTAGGCCGAGCCCCAGATCAGCCCGAGGACCACGAGCAACACGAGGTTCGCCCGCTCTTCGTCCGTGGCTCTCCCGCCCATTCTCCGGTCGTGATTCGGAGTCCGAATCTCCGCGGAGGTCGGGTCGACATGCGGGGGAGTACTTGTGCCTCACCGTCCTGCGGCCGCGGACGCACCCCCGAGTGTGACCGAGCGGTCCCCCGGCCAGTCAATATAGCCGAGGAGACCCCTCGCCGACCCCGTGAACGTCCTCGGGGGTCCCGGTCGCCCTCTTCCTATTCCCGCACGGTACGAACTGCCCTTGATCGAACGCCGCCGCGAATCCCCGAGCTCGATGACGTTTCGGTTCTCCACGGCCGGCACGGGGTTCCGATATCTCTCGAACCAGGCGATCCGGCTGAGCCTGCCGGGAGTGGACGACCCGTGGGGTGCGGTGCGGACGTTCTCCCTCTCCTCGAGCCCCACCGAACTCGGAGAGCTAGCGGTCACCTGCAAGATCTCCGACACCCCCTTCAAGCAAGCCCTCTCCCGGTTGGAGCCCGGAGCCGTGGGGGTCGTCTATGGGCCCCTCGGGCAGTTCCTCTTCGACAGCTCGCGTCCCTGCGTACTCATCGCCGGAGGGATCGGGATCACGCCGTTCCGAGGCATGATCCGGTTCGCGGCGGACACCCGCGCCCGAAATCCGGTCACCCTCCTCTACTCGGCCCGAACGCCCGACGAGCTCGTGTTCCGAGCGGAGCTCGACGCGCTCGCTCAACGCCACCCCCCGCTCCGGATCTCCTACACGATCACTCGGCCTTCGGAGTCCCGGGTCCCCTGGGTGGGTCGCGTCGGTCGCATCGACGGGCGATGGATCGGAGAGCACGTCGCGGGCTGGTCGTCGCCCCTCTACTACATCGCGGGCTTGCCCGAAATGGTGGGAGAGACGATCGCCACGCTGACCGGACCGCTCGGGGTACCCGCCGCCGACATCGATTACGAACTGTTCCGGGGATTCTAGACCCCGGGTTCCCCGCCCGGTCCCATCGAGACACCCCGGTCGCGCTCGGGGAGTCCTAATAGTCGGCCGCCGTCGCCGGACGCGAGGACCGCGATGGCCGTCTCCCCTCGCTCGCTCGGTGCGCTCCCACGACGCCCGACGCGGGAGCAGCGCTACCTCGCGGGACGGGCCCTTCGTCAACAGGTACCGCGGTCGCGTCACGCCGAGTTCGTACCGCCGGCCGACCGACCCGACCCGATCGACCTCCTCGAGCAATCCGGTCGAAACCGCGTTCCAAGCCTCCTCCCGATCCGATACGGGCGGATGTCGGCGTCGCCGTTCGCGTTCCTGCGGGGATCGGCGGGGGTCATGGCCTCCGACCTGGCCTCGACCCCGACGACCGGTCTTCGCGTCCAACTCGGCGGCGACGCGCACCTCTGCAATTTCGGCATCTTCGCGACGCCCGAGCGGGACGAGGTGTTCGACGTGAACGACTTCGATGAGACCCTCGCGGGCCCGTGGGAATGGGACGTGAAGCGTCTCGCGACCAGCCTCGTGGTCGCCGCGAGGGAGAACGGCTATTCGCGGCGAACGAGCCGGGACGCGGTGTGGACCGCGGTCGGGGGGTATCGGCGAGCGATGAACGAGTTCGCCCGCATGCGCTACCTCGACCTCTGGTACGTCCACCTCGACCTTTCGACGCTCCAGAAGGAGGTGAAACGGCAGGGGAGAAAGCTCGTCGATCGCGCAATGGCGCAGGCCCGTCGCGCGACCGGTCTTCACCTGTTCCCGAAGGCGACCCGGCGAGTTCGGGGCGAGTACCAGATCCGGGAAGACCCCCCGTTGATCATCCATTACAAGGACTCCGCCGACGCCGAAGCCTCCCGCGCATTCTTCCACCAGTACCTGAGAACGCTCCCGGACGAGCGTCGGCGACTGCTCGACCGGTACCACCTGGTCGACGTCGCCCAGAAGGTCGTGGGCGTGGGCAGCGTGGGGACCGTCTGCTCGGTGTTGCTCCTGATGGGCGATTCGGACGTGGAGGACCCGTTGTTCCTCCAGGTCAAGGAGGCGACGTTCTCCGCGCTCGAGCCGTACGCCGGACCGAGTAAGTTCGCGAACCACGCTCAACGCGTCGTCGACGGGCAGCACCTGATCCAGGAGGCGAGCGACATCTTTCTCGGCTGGAGCTCGCTGCGGTCCCGGGACTTCTACGTCCGCCAACTCCGGGACATGAAGTTCTCCTCCGACATCGGCTCGTTGGGCCCCCGGGCGTTCCTCGGTCAGGCCGAGCTGTGCGGGACGGCGCTCGCGCATGCCCACGCGCGCACCGGCGACCCGGCCTCGATCAGCGGGTACCTCGGCGACCGGGACGTCTTCGACCGAGCGGTCGGGAAGTTCGCGGAGGCGTACGCCGACCAGACCGCACGGGACTACCGGGCACTGCTGCGCGCGATCAAGCAGGGACGGCTCCCGGCCCGGACCGGGGCGTAGCCCCGGGGTCCTTTACCGGAGAATCAGATACCAGAACCAGATCACGACGAGGATCGCGGCCCAGAGCAGAAGGAACGTCAGCGGAAGGATCTCCGTCAACCAGGACGGGTCCACGCGGTCCAGCCACGAGATCTTCGGGGAAGGGGCGAAGCGCTCCTCGTGGGCGAGGAACGGCCGGTAGAGGTCGAGCGACATCGTCTCTCCGGAGCGCAGCGTGATCGGGGCACGGAACTCTCCTTCGAGGGGGGGTTGGCTGAGTTCCAGCCGGAGGGCCGCCTCCCGCCACAGTTTCTGTGCGTCGTTCGTCCGGTGGAGGAGGACCGTCCAGACGATGGAGATGAGGATCCCCAGCAGCGCCAGGAACGAGACGACGATCACGAGGATGTTCGGTTCGTTCAGCACGTCCGCGAGGGCGACGACCATCGCCGTGAGCAGCACGGTCCCGATCGCGGCATAGTACGACGTGCGCAGGCTGGAGAGCTGGCCCTCCTCCGCGGCGAGGCGCTCGTACTTGTCGTGGAGCCAGCGTCGATCCGCGGGGCTGGCTGCGGGGATCGGCGGCGAGCTGAGGGTCGGGGCCGCCGGGACGCCCGAGGAAGCCGGGATGCTCCGACCCCCTACGCTTCCGCGGGCGCGGGCTCAGGGGCCAAGATCGGGAGCCGGTGGGCCGAGATCCGGCTAGGCCGGGATGGTTCTGTCGCCGCTCGCGCTTCCTGGATCGCCTTCCAGAGCAGATACTCCCCCCACTCCTCCTCCGAGAAATCGCACATCGCGACGGGATGATGCCGAGGGGTCATGAAACTTGGCTCGGGGGGCGATTCGTTCCACGGAAACCGACGGGGGGCCGCGCCCAGGGTCGTTTCCTCTGCTTCGAAAAGAACAATACCCCGTACGAGGCACCCCACACTCGAGGAGACCCGGGTGGGACCTCCTCGATGCCCGTAAACGGGAACAACGGGTGCGCCGGGTGGAACCACGGAAGAAGAAGGGATTCTGGACCTCAGCAAGGTCGGCAGGGGAGAATGGGTCCCCCCCATCGGGGCCATGGGCGGTCCTCCCGCGCACGAGCTCTATCGCGACCTGGTCATCCACGCGGGACTTCGGCTCCTCCGGGACCCGGACGGCGCTCCGTGCGTGGAGCTCCAGGATGGCGAGCATCGACGCGCCTTCCCCGTGCCAAGTCTGGAGCTTCGAGCGGCGCTCGACCGTTTCCGGATGCGCCGCAACCTCCGACCCGTGCCGGAGGACGACATCCAGGAGTTCGCCCGCGTCGTCGAGGCGCGGGCCTCGGACCCGGACATCGAGATCCCCGAGAACATCTCCGAAACCTCTCCCGCTCCGCCGGGCGGGCCACCGCTCCGGCCCGCCGCTCCCACTTCCGAGGCATCGGCCGGCTGGGCCGTGGACGAGCTCGACGAGCTCATGCACGAGGTCGATGCGATCCAGGGGCGGGCTCCGGACCCGGTTCCCGAAGAACCGACGGAACCGGGACCCCGAGAACTCTCGGCCCACCCCACGCTGCGCAGCCGACTGCCGCACCGATGGCATACGGGGGTCTCGGGCGGTCAGCGCGCGGTGATGGTCGAGGACCCTCGGCTGCCGCGGTACGTCCGCGCGCTGCGGGAGCTCGTTCGGGACGGCGCATGGATCGGGAGCCTATCGGAGATCTCTCGCCGCACGGGCGACGATACCGAGGAAGTGTTCGCGACGCTGCTCCGCTTCCACACCGACCTCGTGGGCAACGACCTGGTGGTCGCTCCCGTAGAGGTCGAGGACGGGTGGAAGTGGGTGGTCGTGGACCGGGGCCGCACCCGATCGGCCCACGAAGACCCGGCGTCGTAGCGGGTCCCCCCGCTAGGCCGCCCGGACCTCCACTTCGAAGGTCGCGTGAAGGATCCCGAACTGCTCCTCCATCGTCTTGCGCAGCGCCTCGACCACCGCCATCCCCTCCCGCACGGACATCTCCTGGACCTCGACGTGCGCCGTCATGCAGACCAGAGTGGGGCAGACCGCCCAGACGTGGAGGTCGTGGACCTCGGTGACGTTCGGGACCCGGCGGGCGGCGGAGAGGATCGCGTCGATCGACAGATGGCGCGGCGTGCTCTCGGTGAGCACCTCCCAGCCGTCACGGAACAACGGCAACGACTCGGCGACCAGTACCCCGGCGATCACGAGCGCCGCTGTGGGGTCCGCGAGCGTCCACGCCGGCTCGACCAGAATGAGCAGTCCCGTCCCCAGGATGGCTCCCGTGATGACGAGGTCGCTCGCCACGTGAAGGATCACGCTCCGCAAGTTGAGGTCGCGCGCCCGACCCGGGACGTGCAGGAGCGAGCGGATGTTCGCCGCCCGCAGGCCGAGCGTCGGAACGGCGACCGCGACGATCCACAGCGCGTCGATCGGGCCCGCAAAACTCGTTCGGCTGACGAGGGCGAGGACGGACTCGTAGCCGAAAACGACGCCGGTGCCGAGGACCAGCGCGGCGTTCAGGATCCCGGCGAACACCTCGAACCGGTGGGAGCCGAAGGTGAACTTGTCGCTCGCCCCCTTTTCGGCGGAGCGAAGCGCGGTATAGGAGATCGCGAACGCGAGGATGTCGGGAATGTTGTGGACGGCGTCGACCGTCACCGAGAGGCTGTGGGAGAAGAACGCTCCGACCCCCTCGATGACGAGGATCACCGCCGAGAGGAGGATGGCGAGCCGCAGGCTCTCGAGGACGACGCGCTCGGCCTCCCCTTCCCCGTGCACCAGGTCCGGCATCGCGATTCCTCCGCCGAGGGGCGGGCCGCCTTAACGCATGCTGGAGACCCGCGGCGGTGCCCTCCACGTCCCAACCGGGGGTCCCTTGCCGGGCCCGGACCCAGAGAAAATCGCCCACAGATTCATAAGGTCGGGGCCGCGTCGCATTCACCGTCATGGTCGCGTTGACGGCAGAGATCCAGAAGTTCGTCCGGAACGAACGGCTCGGCTATGTCGCGACCGTTTCGGCCGACGGCTCTCCCAACCTCTCTCCGAAGGGCTCACTGACCGTCTGGGACGAGCGTCGGCTCATGTTCGCGGACGTCGAGTCGCCCCATACGATTCGAAACCTCGACTCGAACCCGAAGGTGGAGATCAACGTGGTCGACCCGTTTACTCGGAAGGGGTACCGCTTCCGAGGGCTCGGGACGGTGCTCCGGACCGGGAATGACTTCTGGAAGGCGGTGGACCATTACAAGTCCGAGGGCGCCGACATCCGGCGGATCCGCGCCATCGTCTTCGTGGACGTACAGGAGGTCGCGCCCCTCGTCTCACCGGTGTATCTGCTCGGGCTCAACGAGGACGATGTGCGGCGACTCTGGGAGGAGTTCCATGTCAAGAGCATCGCCAAGACCGTCGTCGACCTGGTGCCGCCGAACGACTTCTAGGCGTTCCATCGACCCGCCCGCCGCAGTACGGCGAGCGCGGTGATCGTCAGCCAGCGGCTGGGACGGCCGGGGTACTCGAGGACGAACGGATAGAGCGGAGGCTCGGGTCGATACTCGACCTCCGAGGTCGGAAGGTCGGGGTGGGCCGGGCCCATGGTCCAGGTGCCGTCCGAATTCCGAAGCTGGGCCAGATGGTTGAGCGCGGGCGTCAAGCGCGGATCCCGCCCGAATCCGAGCCGGGTCAGCGTGTCCAAGCCGACGAGGAAATCGTAGTAGTAGTGGACGGGGTAGTGCATGCGACGCCAGGGCGGATACTCCTCGTCGCCCTCCCCGAGAAGCCCTTTCGAGAGGTAGAATTCGGCACCGCGCTCGATCGCTCGCTCGACGGCGAGAGTCCGCATCGACCGGGGGAGCGCATCGAACGCGGCGAGGGGTTCCCAGCAGTCGATCGCCCCGGTCTCGGATGGCCAGCAATGCCAACCCCCGTCCGCTTTCTGGTTCGCGAGGAGCCAATCGATCGCGGCCCGGAGCCTCGGGTCCTCCGCGTACCCGAACCGCGACAGCATTCGAACGGCGTTCCCGGTAAAGCAGGTCTCGCTGCCACTGCCGCCGAGGTCCCCCTCCGGGCTCGCGTGGGCGGCGAAGAGGAGCTCGACGGCGCGTTCCACTCCCGGGTTCGAACGGGTGACGCCGAGGTCCGAGAGGACGAGGAGTCGCCAGTTGGTCGCGATGTATTTCGGTCGGTAGAGTTCCCCGGCTCGGGTCCCCGGGGAGTCCCACTGTCCGCTCGGTAGCTGCTCGCCCAGGACCTTGGCGGCCCAACCTTCCGCGCCGATCCGACCCCTCGCCTTCTCCACCTCAGGGTCGTCCGAGGGGCGGCCCTGGAGCTCGGTGAGCACTCGCCACGTCAGGCTCGGCTCGTTTTCGGCGAGCACCCAGGCTACGGGGTCGTGGTGTTCGTCGGGCATGAGTTACCCGCTAGCTGGACTTTCCGCGCGGTTTCGCCGTCCGTCGTTCCGCCCACGCCTGGTTCCGTTCTGCGAGCCACTGGAAGTTCTCGGCGAGCGTGGGAGAGTTGATCGTCCGTCGCTCCCGCTCGATCGTCGGCTTCAGGAACTGCCAGACCGAGCGGATCATCCATCGCTCGTGGACGAGTTCCTCGTTAAGGAGCTGGAACTTCACGAGCACGCCCATCGACTCGAAGAGCTCGATGAACCGGCTCACGTAGACGAACTCGCGGGCATCACGCATGATCGGGTGCATGTCGGGGGCTTCCGCACCGAGCTGCGTCGCGCGGAACCAATCGATCGCCTTTCGAGTCTCCTCCCGGGCGGCGAGCTCGTCGAATCGCAGGAGCAGGTCCGCGTCATCCCAGGTCGGCGGTTTGGCCGGCACGACTCTCTTCCCCTCACCCGGAGGGAGTGAGCGAGCCTTCTTGGAGGTTTCGCCCCTCCAAGGGCTCCGCTCCCGTCCCGGAGCCGTTTCACGACCCCCTGCCGGAGATTAAGGCGACCGGGAACGTGCGCGCGCCGGGAATCCCATGAGCGGCGAAGTGGTGCATTTCGAGATCCCGAGCGACGACCTGGACCGAGCCCGAACGTTCTACTCCAAGACGTTCGGGTGGAAATTCGAGTCGATGGACGGAATGGAGTACTCCATGGCCACCACCGGGGCGTCCGGTCCCGACGGTCGACCCAAGGACGTCGGACGAATCGACGGCGGGCTCTTGCGGCGACAGCCGCCGGTCCGGAGCCCGACGATTACGATCCGAGTGGACGAGATCGACCGCGCGGCGAAGGCGATCGCGAAGAACGGTGGCAAGATGATCGAGCCGAAGACGCCCATCGGGGATGGAAGCATCGGCTTTTCGGCGTACTTCCAGGACCCCGAAGGGAACGTGATCGGGCTGTTCCAGCCCGCGACGGGGTGATCCCGCCTCCCGGCGCTCCCACGACTACCGGGGTCGTGGCGGCATCGACCGGTCGAGTCGGACCGCCTCCTTGACGAGCGCGACGAACGCCGGCGATGTCGCCTGCGCCGTCGTTCGCAGCTTCACGTGCCGCAGGTTCTTCCCCGTGCCGGTGAGCAGGTGGGTCGGGTCCCGCACTGTCGTGCCCCGCCAAAACTCCACTCCCACGTGGTGGGAGAAATCCCCGACGAGGACCACGAGGTCGTTCCCCGTGAACCAGGGTTGGCCCCATTTCTTCACGATCTGGAGCTCGGGGGCGACCGCGCGAATGACTTCCCTGGCTGCGTCGGCGACTCGTTCCATATCCTGCTCCGGCGCCGAGGAACCCCCGCGGAGTTTGGCCGGAGCCATGGGACGGGCTCAGCAATTCGCCCTCGTATGTAACGGGGTCTGTAGGTCCTTCGGGGGACCCGCGTTGAGAATCGCCCGATGGGTTTAACCGTCGATTTCCCTGCTAATCTCATGGGGCCCTCGCCCGGAACCACCGGGATGCGGCGTCCCGATCCCGTCCCCACGCGGGTGCTCAGTGGGGGAGTGGTCGCTTTCAACGAGGAGCGACGAATCCCTGCCGCCCTCGACTCACTTCTCCACCAGCCGCTACCTCCCGGTTGGCGTTGGGGGACCGTTTGGGTGGTCGCGAGCGGGTGCACCGACCGGACGGTCGAGGTTACGCAGGAGTTCGCTCGTCACGACGACCGAGTCCGATTGATCGTCGAGAAGAAGCGAGGGGGAAAGGCCCGCGCGCTCTCGGAGGTCTTCCGTCGGGCCACGGGGGACGCCCTGGTGCTGCTCAACTCCGATGCGCGGGCGGCACCGGGCGCAATCGCTGCGATCCTGCGAAACAGCGACGGACACCCGGGCCCGTTTGCGATCATGGGCCGGCCGGTACCCCTTCCGGGGGGTAAGGGCCTGGTCGACTGCATGGTCCGCATGATGTGGGACCTCCACGACGAGTTCCACCGGGAGGTTCTGGGGCTCGGGGAGGGAACCCACCTCTCCGATGAGCTGCTCCTGCTGAGCCTTCCGTTGGCGGCACCGTTGCCGGATGGCATCATCAATGACGGCTCGTACATCGGTGCATGGCTCGCCGGACACCAAGGCCAGCTCCTGTACGCCCCCGAGGCGGTGGTCGAGACCGCAACGCCCGTTTGCGTTCGCGACCATCTCCATCAGCGACGTCGGATCCTCGCCGGGCATCGGCAGACCGCCCGCTTCCTGCGCATCTCTCCGAGCACGCTGGACCGGTATGCCCTCGCCCACCCTCGTGCGGGCCTCCGGATCGTGAAGAGAGCCCTTGCTCGCGGTGACCATCCGTGGAGCGACCTCCTGTTGCTCTCGCTCGGGGAGGTCAGTGCGAAGGCGCTCGAGACCTGGGACCGGATTCCCCCGAAGGCCGATCACGTGCGATGGCGGCGTATCGCCGAGAACCCGGCGCCGGAGAGGTCCCGCGCATTCGCCCCCGGCTCGATCGACGCCGTTGCGTCCTCGCCGACGGTCCCGGTGACGGGCACGACCGAGTTCCTCGACCGTCGTGTCGCGGCCCTTCTTCACGTGTCGAAAGAGTTCGGGACCGGAATCCCTCTCGGAGAGCTGAGTTCCTTGCTGCCGTCGGAGGGTCCTGCGGAGCTCCCGGAGCTCAAGCGGTGGCTCTCCACGCGACCGGCGTTGGCGAGCGTCGAGGGGGATCGAGTGTTCCCCGCGAACGCGGGCCCGGCGGACCTTTTCGAGAGGGAACGCCGGGCCGCGATGTATCGAGAGGCCGCGGAGCGCCTCGTCGACCGCCACCTCAAACCGGTCCTCCCCTGGGTGCGGTGTGTCGGGATCACCGGATCCACCGCCTACGGAGCTCCCGAAGCCGGCGACGATCTCGACCTCTTCGTCGTGACCCGAACCGGGTCGCTCTGGTTCTTCCTCGCGTACACTTACCTCGCGGTCCGAGTCGGATTTCGGCCGGGACCCGGAACGGACCGGCCCCCTCCGTGCTTCAACTATGTTCTCGAAGATCGCGAGGCCGAGACCGAGTTCGCGGCCGCGCGAGGCTTTCTCTTCGCCCGCGAAGCCCTCACGGCCCGGATCTTCCGCGGCGACGACTACTATCAGGACCTCCTCGCGACCGCGCCGTGGCTCGGCGCGGAGATTCCGCGTCTCTACGCCCGTCGCAGCTCCGGGAACCCTCCGGAGCCGGAACCCCCGGCACCATGGCCGATCCGCCTGGCCAATGCTTTCCTGTTCCCTCCGCTCGCGACGTACCTCCAGCTGATGGGATTGCGCCGCAATGCCCGGGGCCGGGCCGGGTCGGCGGAGGAAGGTCGGTTTCGCACCGTCATCGGACGCCGCCGACTCGCTTTCGTTTCGGACCGTTTCGAGCGTCTGAACGACGAGTTGAGTCCGGCCTCGGCCCACGCGCGAGAGGCCCCGGGAGTCGCCTCGCCCTCGCGGACGACGATGGCGAGGTAGGGAGGGGGAACGATGGCCGAAGCCGAGATGACCGCCCCTCCGGTCGACGGGAAGTGGGGCATGAGACCCGGGGCGACTCCCGAGGGCGGCGACGCGCAATCGTCCCGAGCGACGAGCTTGGAATTGATCACTCCGACGGGGACGGTGCCCCTAGGCTATGTTGCGGAAGGGGCGACGGTGTACCTGATCGCGCGCGAGCGCTCCGCGCGGTGGCCCGTCACCGCACTACGGGACGGGTTCGCTCGGCTCCGGCTCCCCTCCGAGTCCCGGGAGGGGCCGATCGAACTGATCACCGCCCCGGAAGAGAAACGTCGGGTGCTGTCCCTCTTCCGTCTCAAGTACGGGGAACGGCAATTCGAACGGTGGTACGACCACCCGGCCCGGATCCTGCGGCTGGAGTCCCGAGACGGGGTCCCTCCGGGTGCCCGAGCCTCGGCACCGTACTACGACTGGCTCACCGCGGAGTTCGACAACGTCGCCGACGACTACGACCACCACATCACCGGGAACCGGATCAACCGGTTGCTCCGCGACCGTTCGCTCGCTCAACTGCGTCGCACGTTCGCGCAGGCGCACGCCCTCCTCGAAATCGGGTGCGGTTCCGGCATGGAGACGCTCCCCCTCCTCCAGGACGGACACGAGATCCTCTGCGTGGACATCTCCTCCCGAATGCTCGACGTCGTCCGCGCCAAGGCGCGGACCGAAGGAGTCTCCGAGCGACTCCGTACCGAGCGGCTGCGAGCCTCCGAGCTTACGACCCTCGAGCGGACGCTCGGCGCCGGCGCTTTTGACGGAGGCTACTCGACCTACGGCGCCCTCAACTGCGAAGAGGAGCTTTCCTCGATCCCCCCCGCGCTCCACGCCTTGCTCGGGCCCGACGGCCGGTTCGTGGCGGGGGTCTACAATCGTTGGTGCCTGTTCGAGGTCTTGGGATACACGCTCTCGGGTCATCCGGGACGCGCGTTCGGCCGGACCCATCGGCCCGTGCCGGTCGGGTCGTCCCGATTCTGCGTCGACATCTTCGCGCACTCCACGTCGGATTTCCGAAGACTGTTCGAGCCGTGGTTCGCCCCGGAACGAGTCGAAGCGATCCCGATCCTCCTCCCTCCTTCGGACCTCGTGGGATACGCGGAGAAGTTCTCCCGCCACTTTGAACGGCTCGCCGCCTGGGATCGGTCGATCGGCACGCGGTGGCCGCTCCGAGATCTCGGCGACCACTTTCTCATGACGTTCATCCGGCAGGCCGTCCCCGCGCCCTCTTCCGACGCCGCGTGAGGCCCGAATGTCCGTGGAGGCGCTTCCCCCGCCGACCCCACGGCGCCTCCTCCCCCGGCGGTTCTCCGCGATCCCGCCCGCCTATTGGCTGGCGCTCGCGATCGTCGCCTACTTCGCCGTCTCCCTCTCGCTCTCGTGGATCCGGGCGCTCGACCTCGACACCACCACGTGGGACCAGGGGATCTATCAGCAGGCGCTCTGGTCGACCGCTCACGGTCGGCCCTTCTGGGAGGCCGCGGACGCGGAGACCGGCGGTTACGGGTCGTTTCTCCAGGTCCATTCCGTCTTTCTCCTCTACCTGCTCGTCCCGCTCTACGCGGCCGCGCCGAGCGAGGTCACCCTCTTCGCGGTACAATCCGCGGTGGTCGCTCTCGCGGCCGTTCCGTTGTACCTGTTGGGGCGCGACCTGACCGGCTCCCGCCGTTGGGGACTCGCCGACGGGCTCGTTTACCTCGCGTGGGCGCCGCTGCTCGCCGCGAATCTGTACGACTTCCACGCCGAGTCGTTCCTGCCGATCGAGATATTTTCCTTCGTTCTCCTTTGGAACCGCGGGCGGTACGGCTGGGGGTTCGTCGTCGCCGCGCTCTCCTTCCTCACTTTCGAACTCGCTCCGATCCTCCTGTTCTTCGTCGGGGTCTTCTTCCTCCTCCCGGACCGGCAGCGTTGGATCGCGGGCGTTCACAGTCTGCGGAGCGCCCTCGCGCTCGGGCAACTCGCGCGATGGCTGCGGTCGGGGATTCGGCAGATGGTTCGGACCCCTCGAGTGCTCGCCACCGTCACATTGCTGGTCGCATGTGCCGTGTCGTACGTGTTCCTCCTCCTCCTTCGGGAACAGTACCTCCACGAGTGGTTGGGATTCTCTCCCTTCCCCTCTGCGGTGAGGAGCTACGTCGTCGGCGAGACTCCGGCGGCCCTCGGGCTCGCGTGGGGAAATCTCGAGGTCGGTTTCGCGTTCAAGGTCCTGATGTGGCTCGTGATCTTCGCGCTGCTCGGGTTCGTACCGCTGCTCGCGCCTCGTGCGCTCGTGATCGCGCTTCCCTGGCTCGCGTTCACCTTCTTCAGCTCGAATCTGAACTACGTGACGATCGGCTTCCAGTACGGGTTCATCGTCGCCGCTTCGTTGTTCGTCGCCTTCACCTACGGCCTCGTTCCCCTCGACCAGTGGCGAAAGCGGGTCGCGGCGCGGGCCGTCTCCACCGGCACGGTCGAGCGGCCGCGCGCGCCGCTCCGTACCTCCGCGCGACGCACGCATCGTCAACCGTTGGTGACCACCCTGCTGATCGTCGCCCTCGCGGGCCTCGTGGCGGTTAACGTCGCCGCGAGTCCCGTGGACCCCGTGCTCGACAATATCGGGCTGGGGTCGGGGTATACCCTCCACGTCCCGCTCGAATCGGGCTACGGTTCGGCCGAGGCGGTAGCGGCCTTGATCCCGTCCGGGGCGAGCGTGATCGCTTCCGACAATCTCTTCCCGCTCGTCGCGAACGACGTTCACGCCTACTCGTTCCTGTGGACCTGGGATCCGTTCCTCACCTTACCGTTCAACTCCACCCACCTCCCGTCGTTCGTGTTCATCTCCGAATCCCGGATCGAGGCCGTCCCCTCCTGGATCAACGCCACCCTGTACACCGCCTCGGACTACGGGGTCCGGGGGGTGGCGTGGTCGACGCCGGCGGGTACCGTGCTGCTCTTCGCGCTCGACTACGCCGGGCCCCTGGCGGAGTTCGGTCCCCTTCCGTCGCCGGGCGGGGTGTACTATGGTTCCGCGCTCGACCCGGACGCGAACGCGCGAGAGACCGTGGTCCCCGGAAGCACCTACTCTCCGGTCCTCGAGAGTGGTTCGCCCGGTGTCGGTCCGCTCTGGTCGGGGCCGGAGGTAACGCTCGCGCCGGGGGCGTATTCGATCTCGCTCCTCCTTCGGGCGATCCCCGTCGACCCCGCCTCGCCACCCCCGGCGGACACACCGGTGCTCTCCGTCACGGTGTCGGCCTTTGCGGAATCGAACCTCTCCCAGCACACGTTCACGTACTCGTCCCTCGACACTGCTCCGTGGGCGGTCGTGACCTTCCCCCTCTCGCTGACGGAACCGGTGATCGAGTTTTCGGTCGGGGGGTTCGCGCTCACGTCGAGCGCGAGCGTGGAGGTCGAGGATCTCTCGATCGTCCCGTCGACCTGAGGGGGATGCGGTTCGCCCGATCCCTACGTCGCCGGCTCGATCGGGTCGTCCTTCCGCACGCGCCCCTCGGTGACCACCTTCGCATACCAGCCTCGGCGGTCGAGGGTAACGCGGAGGAACTCCGGTCCTCGCTCCGCTCCGACGTACGGGAGTCCGAACAGGTTGTCGCATGGGGTGCAGGGCTTCGTCACTTCGACCACGACCGCTCCGATCCGGAAGCGATGGCCGGGCACGAACTGGTCATACGGGATCCCGATCGAGGTGATGTTCTCCCCGAGGTCGCCGGGCCGGACCGGCCACCCTTCCCGATTGAACTGCTCCAGCATCTCGAACGGAACAATGAGCACGGCCATCGCCGGGTCGTCGTGGGCCACGTCGTGCCGGAAGATGTTGTAGTCTCCCTCCACGCCGGAGGTCGTCACTCGCGCTTCGTCGACCGGCCGCTTCGGGAGACCGCGCTGCCCGGGAGTCGGGGATTTGCGGTTGAGTTGGAAGACTCGCCCGGAACTGGAACGGGGTTCCGCCACGGCTCTCCTCGTCTCCCAAGAGACGGCGCGGTTCAAATGGATTCCCCGCGCGGTGGCCCTATCGGACCCGGGAAACCCCTCTACGGATTCGGGCCGTGGCCCGCCGCGTCGGCCGTTCGCCGGTGTGCGCGAGCGGCCCCGAGTATTCCGATCAGTACCATCGCGGCGCCCGAGACGCTCAACCCGACCAGAGAACCGAACCGCGACGGATCGCTGCCCAGCACGAGGGAGATCCCCACGGCGGTCCACACGACGCCGGCGACGCCGAGGGCGGTCGCCCACTCGGTCCGTTCCGCTCCCGCGAGCACGGCCGTGGCGAAGAAGAGGGCCACCCCCGCGATCGCCACGGTCTCGCCCATATCCGCGCCCACGAGGAGACCGGCCGTGACCAAGAGAGCCCCGAGGAGAGCGAGTGAGCCCCACCAGGCGACCGTGTCCTCGAGGTCCACGATCGAGGAGGGGCGGTAGGCCGAAGGGGAGAGGACCCTGCCGTCGACGACGATCAGCGGTCCGGTCGAACGTTCGTTCTCGCGCGCGGACGTAGGACCGGAACTCCCTGCCCACTCTTATCGTGGAGCGTTCCGCGGCGCGGGGTCGGGTCAACTTCCCGCGTAGTAGAGGTCGAACTTCCCGCACTGGCGACAGAAGTAGAGGCTGAACGGCTGAAGCCCTTCCGGCGGGGCGCTCCAACCGGTCCCCAGGACTCCCCCCACGCCCGGATATCCGCCGGTGCGGAAGGATACCGTTCCCGCTCCGGCCATCTGAGTGTGGCAGTTGACGCACGTTCGGGGCGGAGCGGTCTGCGGAACGAACGGCGGCGGCGCGGGCGCCGGCGGGGCCGGCGGAGGGGGAGGGG
>JBAUZT010000010.1:0-85208 GCA_049585415.1 Thermoplasmata archaeon
GCGCGCGATCGAGGAGTATGCCGAGATCAGCAATGAGAGGGCCCAACCGTTCGTGTGGACCAAGGACGCCGAGACGATCATGCGGAAGGTCCGCAAAATACAACGTCTGTCAGTTACGGCCCACTAGCTAGTCGTCCCCGATCGTACGGGGGACGGTCCCGCGCAACAGCGCGCGGACGAGGTCGAATCGCTCCCGGTCGACGACGACGGCCACGCGCGACCGGCCCGCCCCGATCCGCTGCGCCCCCCGGACGAGGAAGCCGTCCCGGGCTCGGGCGAAGTCGCGAGAGCCCCGGCCGCCCGCGACCTCGCGGTCCCATTCGAGCGCGAATTCGTCGGCGGTCGCGGGCGTGGGGGGCCGGCGGGAGACCGCCCGCTCCTTGACGGTTCGACGGACGAGCTCGACGTAGCCGATGTGCTCGGTGAACAGGCTCGCGGTGTGGTCGTCCCCCGGGTCGAGCGCCTCCACGGGAATCCCGTGGCCTCGCGACCAGCGAAGGAGCTCGACGAACGTGGGGTTCGGCACCCGGACTTCGCCGAATCGCGAGAGCCCTCGGACCTCGCTGGTCTCCGTCGTCGTGAGGGGAACGATCGGGTCGGCCTCGGACAGCACGAAGTACTCGTTCAAGGCCGTCATCTCGTCGACGGAGAGCCCGAGCCCCACGACCTCGGGAGCGAACGACTCGACCTGGCCGAGCACGAGGGGAACTTCCGCCGCGAGCCCCCGAACCGGGGCCACGAGGAGGACCTCGCTCACCGAGGAGACCCGCTCGGAGATCACGGCCCTTCCCGTTCGGAGATCTCCTCGATGAGGTCGTCCCGGTCGCGGTGGCGCTTGAGCTCGTTGACGTTGAGGATCGGGAGCCCCGAGATGGAGGGGCGGTGGACGTTCTCGCGCACGATGAACATCGCATGGCCCTCGGAGACCCGCGCGAGTCCGTGGAGGATCTCGGCGCGGTGCAGCGCGGCGCGGAGGCTCCCCATCGACGCGAGCAGGATCTCGGGCGTCCGGGTGAACGCGTCGAACGGTGCGCGGACCGTCACGGTGACCTCGAGGCCCATCCCGTCCAACTGGTCGATCACGCCGTCGCGCAAGGCGTCCCCGGTCCGGGGACGGGGGCGAACGCCGGCGGCGGTGCCTCCGGGCTTCGAGGAAGCGCCGCCCTCTTCGGGGACCGTCGTTCGACGGGCCGGAGTACTGAACAGCTCGATGGGGCGGACGATCGGTTGCCCGAGGAATCTCTCGATCCGCTCGATGACCTGGAGCTCGGCGCCGGCCCCCTCCTCGTAGAGCTGGACCGCCCGGCGCGAGACCCCGGCGATACTGGCGAGCGTCCCCAGGGACAGGCCCCGAGTCTGACGGAGCAGGCGCAGCCGTTCTCCATCGACCCTCGCGAAGGTCCCGCCCGGGCTGGCGTAGAGGAACGGCGGCAGCGCCTTGTCGAGGTACTCCTGGAGGGTCTCCTCGCTGATGATCGGCACTCCGTACCGAGTGTAGACGACCCCCGGGTCGAGGGGGGAAGCGCCCGACGTTTGGCCGATGACGATGGCGAGCGCCGGGAAGAGGCGACCGAGCTCGAGGATGCGGGTCGCTTCCTCGGCGTCGAGCGCATCGATGTTCTTCAGGACCTTGATGAGGAGCAGCGTCGAATCCCTCCGAGCGGCCAGCTCGAAGCTCGAGGGCCGGACCCCGTGCGTGTCCGCGACGTAGAAGCCGGCGCGCTCGAGCATCTCCTTGACATGCTCGATCCATCGTTCACGCGAGCGCGGCACGGTGG
Source organism: Thermoplasmata archaeon (assembly GCA_049585415.1). GTDB lineage: Archaea > Thermoplasmatota > Thermoplasmata > Lutacidiplasmatales > UBA184 > Lutacidiplasma. The sequence goes on from JBAUZT010000010.1 coordinate 1,779, forward strand.
TTTCCCCCCCACGGGTATCGAGTTATCTCTTCTATATGAAGGCGGTTGATTCTTTCTCTCGGACCGCAGGCGGCTCGTCGGTCGATGTACTACGCGAACCGTCATGGGCGGCGGCCCTCTCCCTTCCCCGTGGAATCCGGGCTCCGACCCATCCCCGACGCTCCCGCGCTGCTGCTGGAAGGAGCCGAAGGGCGCCGGTCGGTCATCGTGGCCGACCTCCACCTCGGGCTCGGGGGGAGCCCGGACCGGCCCGCTGGCCCGCCCGAAGGGTCAGCGGGACTCCTCTCGGAGACCCTGCTCGGATTGTTGGCGGAGAGTCGGGCCGCGTCGCTGCTGATCGCCGGTGACGTGAAGCACCCGATCGTCGGAACCCCGTCGCCGCTTCGGCCCGTGATCTTTGATTTCTTTGCTCGGCTGCTCTCCGAAGGCATCGCGGTCGATGTCGTCCTCGGCAATCACGACGTGGGGCTCGTCCGGTATCTCCCGCGCGAGGTCACGGTCCACCCTTCGAGCGGGATCGTACGGGACGGGGTCGGGGTGTTCCACGGCCACTGCTGGCCCTCGAACGCCGTCCTGCGTTCGTCCCGCGTCGTCGCGGGTCATTTGCATCCGGGGTTCCGCCTCGCGCCCACGCCCGAGCAACCGCTCGGAAAGCGCCCCTGCTGGGTACGGGTCGAGGTCGTACCGCTGCCGCCGCCCCGCCCCCGACGACGTCGACGCCATGCGGAGCTTCGCGCCCGGGAGGTCGTAATCCTCCCTCCGTTCAACCCCCTCGCCGGGATCGAATCGCTCAATCGTGCACGACCGGCCCGTGGCCGCTCGTTCCTGTTCGGCCGATTCCTCTCGCGCGGCGTCGCCCGAGCGTATCTCTTGGACGGTACCGACCTCGGAGTACTCCCTACGGGTTCGAAACCCGGCCGCCCGTGAGGAGCAACGCGGCGATCGCGGCCGGGTCGGTGACCGGCGGCGCGCACGAGCTTCCAAAGCAGACGAGGGCGCGCGTCGCAGCGCCCGTTACCGATCCCGAGAGCTCGTCGGGCAGGGAGAACGGCGGCGGGGGAGTTCCGCGGAACACCCAGACGTTCGGGTGCCAGGCGCGTCGGGCCGAGCGGAACAGGGCCTCGGCGTCCCCGCCCTTTCCCTCGACGACGATGGTCGCCGGACCGCTGAGCGTGAGCCCGGCGGCGAGCGCGGATCCCGAAGCGAACAGGCCGGCGGTGCCAATGCGCGCGGCGATCGAGGGGAGGAGCGCACCCGCCTTCTCCTCCCATGCGGGGTCCTTGAGCAGGGACGAGAGGCGGAGGAACGTCAGGGCGGCGGACGCGTTCGCGGAGAGGTGCGGGCTGTCCTCGAGAGGGTAACTCGGCTCCCCGAGCGCGGGGGTCGTGGTGCCATCGTAGAGACGCGGGGCGAGATCTCGAAACAGACCGTCCTCCCCCCGGAACTCGCGGTCGACCAGCTCGAGCAGCTGGACCGCGGGGACGACATACTTCGGCTCGGCGGTCGCCCCCGCGAGCTCTACCAGGCCGGAGGCGAAAGCGACCTGGTCCTCGAGAAGGCCGAACCCTTTCGGGCCCGAGGGGTCGAGACGGTGCGCGACCCCTTCGCCCGGTCGATACGCCTCCCGAAGGAATCGGTCCGCCGCTTTGCGCGCGTCCGCAAGGACCCCCGAATCCGACAGGAACGCGCCGGCCTTCGCGAAGGCGCCGATGAACCGTCCGTTGATGTCAGCGTAAAGGGCGCGGTCGACGCCCGGAGTGGGGCGCCGTGCCCGCGCCGCTCGTAGCTGCGCGGTGACGCGCTCGAGGGTGGCCGCGGGGCCACTCTCAAGGCGGAGGCCCTCGGCCGCCTCTTCGGGAGTGAGCATCCGGAAGAGCACGTTCCGATCGGGGTCGTGATGCATCCGTCCGTCCGTTCCCAACCCGAAGAACCGAGTGGCGAAGCGGAGTTCGTCGCCCGAGAGCACTTCTTTGAACTCCGCCCGGGTCCAGGTGAAGTAGTCGCCGTCATCGCCGGGAGCATTGTCGGCGTCCTGGCTGCTGCCGAATCCCCCCATGGGGTCTTCGAGCACCTCGCGGACCCAACCGAGGGTGCCCCGCACGGTCTCCTCGATCCGCGACGCCCCGAACCGCTGGGCTCCCTCGACGTAGGCGCTGAGAAGGGCCGCGTTGTCGACGCCCATCTTCTCGAAGTGCGGGATATGCCAGCCCTCGTCGACCGAGTACCGGTGGAACCCGCCTCCCAGCTGGTCGTACATCCCTCCGTCGGCCATCCGGAGGAGCGTCTCCTTCGCCCGGTCCGCGCTCGGGAGGGTTCCGTTCGCGAACGCGTCCCAGAGCAGGAAGGAGACCGCGGTCGGGTGGGGGAACTTCGGGGCCATCCCGAATCCGCCGTGGACCGGATCGTAGGAGGAGAGGACCTCGGCGCGGACTCCCGCGATGAACTCCGGGATCGGCGTCGCCGCGGAGGTACGGCGCGCGCGCATGCGGGCGAGCGAGTCACGGATCGCGGTGGCGTTCTCGCGGATCCGTTCCGGCTCATCGGACCAGAGGCGCGCGACCTCCTTCAGGACTCGACGGAATCCCGGGCGACCGAGGCCGTCCGCGGGGGGAAAGTACGTCCCCCCGAGGAACACCTCGCCGTCCGGTGTCAGGAAGCCCGTGAGCGGCCATCCCCCTTCGCCGGTCAGCGCGCCGACCTGTCGTTGGTAGCGTCGGTCCACTTCGGGGTTCTCGTCCCGGTCGACCTTCACCGCCACGAAGTGCTGAAGGAGGAGCCGGGCGACCTCGGGGTCGGAGTACGTTCCTTCGTCCATGACGTGGCACCAGTGGCACCACGATGCCCCAATGTCGAGCAGGATCGGGCGACCGGTCCGTTTCGCGATCTCGAACGGCTCGGGGCCCCACGGATGCCACTCGATCGGTTGTTCCGCAGCGCTACGGAGGTAGGTCGAGGGTGACGCGGCGAGTCGCCATCCCCCTTTGCGCGACTCGGGCTCGGAAGCCGGCGCCACGGCCGTGAGGACCGCGGTGGACTCATACGGTTGTCGTCGAGCGCCCGACGGTCACGGTACCGACCACGCACGCGACGTAATCCGCTGACGAGAGCGTTACTGCGCTCGGTTTCGTTATAAGGGGGACCCGAGTGCCCGCGCCAGGTCGCCCCATGGAGATGCAACCGGGCCAGATGGCCTACGACCGCGCGATCACGGTCTTCTCCCCCGACGGGCGCCTGTTCCAAGTCGAATACGCCCGGGAGGCCGTCCGCCGGGGGGCCACGACGGCCGGTGTCTGCTACTCGACCGGTGTCGTGCTGATCGCGGATCGACGGATCCCGAACCCGAAGCTCGCCGAGGCGGCGAGCCTCGAGAAAATTCACCAGATCGACGAGAACATTGCCTGCGTCTCCGCGGGACTGGTCGCCGACGCGCGCGTGTTGGTCGATTATGCTCGGCTCTCCGCGCAGATCAACCGGGTCACCTACTCGGAGCCGATGACGGTCGAGTTGCTCGTCCGTCGGATCTGCGACTACAAGCAGCAGTACACCCAGTTCGGCGGGGTGCGACCGTTCGGCACGGCCCTGCTCGTCGGGGGCTACGACGACAGCGGGGTCCATCTCTTCGAAACCGAGCCGTCCGGCTCGCTCACGAGCTTCCGTGCCGCGAGCACCGGCGGGAACAAGGGCCCGGTCATGGAGCTGTTCGAGCAGAAGTACCGAGCCGGGATGGACCGGGACGCCGCGATCCTCCTCGCGCTCGAGGGGTTGCGCTCCGGCCTCGACGAGGGCGGCAGTCTCGCTCAGGTCGAGGTCTGCACGGTCGAGACCGGTGAAGGGATGACCCGACTCGGCCCGGACGACATCCAGAAGTACGTCGCCCGACTTCCGGCCTCGGGCGCGACGGGCCGGGCCACGAAGGCCTAGGCGGTCACGCGCGAGGGAACTACGTCGCCCGACTTCCGGCCGCAGGCGCGACAGCCCGGTCGAAAGCCTAAGCGTTCGGGCCCGGGGGAACTCGCTGCGGAGGTAACGGTCGAAACCGCGGTCATCGCTCGGTGGGAGACGGGCGGCTCGCGCTTCGAGGTGCTCGTCGACCCAGCGGCGGTCCAGGCCCTGAAGGACGGCAAGGACATCGACCTCACCGGCAAGCTCGCGCTCGACCAGGTGTTCAAGGACGCGAAACGCGGCGACAAGATCTCCGAGGAGCACCTCGAGAAGACGTTCCATACCCGGAACCTCGCCGAGATCGCGAAGCAGATCGTCCTGAAGGGGGAGGTTCAGGTGACGACCGAGCAACGCCAGCAGCTCCAGGCGGCCAAGTTACGGCAGATCGTCACGACGATCGCGCGCAACGCGATGAACCCTCAGACCGGGGCACCCCACCCACCGAGCCGGATCGAGGCCGCGATGGTCGAGGCGAAGGTGCACGTCGACCCGTTCCGCCCCGTGGACGTCCAGGTGCAAGAGGTCCTGCAGAAGCTCCGCCCCCTGCTCCCGATCCGGCTGGACGTCGTGAGGGTCCGAGTCAAGCTGCCGGCCCAGCACTACCCGCACGTGATCGGGGACCTGAAGGGGTTCGGACGGATCATGGACGAACAGTGGCTCGGCGACGGCTCGTGGAGCGGCGTGATCGAGATCCCCGCCGGCGTGCAGACCGAGCTCTACGAGAAGCTCAACGCGCGGACGAAAGGCGTCGCCGAGACCGCCCTCGTTAAATAGAGACCGCCCGTCGCGCGCCTCGGTGCAGCACGAAAAATGGGTGGTAGCCATCGTCCCGGTCCCCGACGGCGGGACCGCGGGGGCTCGTCCTCGCTTCCGTCTCGGGAGCGGGTACTAGTCCTTCCCGGAGAAGAACTCCCGAGCCAGGGCTTGAAGCCCGGCCCCGGAACGTACCGCGTCGGCGGCAAGGTCTTCGCGAGCGTCCTCGGATTGCTCTCCCCGCGCCCTCCGTTCGTCCAGGTCATCCCACTCTCGGGTCGGTACATCCCGAAGCCGAACGACGTGGTCATCGGCACGGTCACCGACGCCCAGGGCACCTTCTGGCTCCTCGATATCGGCGCACCGCGCTGGGCTCCCCTCCACATGACGGGGACCCCGTGGCAGGTCGAGATCGGAGAGACGGAGAAGTTCCTCCACGTCGGCGAGTCGGTCATGGTCCGGGTCGAGAACCTCGACGCGACGGGCCGGATCGGGGTCACGATGCTCGGGGAAGGGTTGGGGAAGCTCGAGGGCGGCTCGATCGTCCGCATCTCTCCCGCCCGGATCCCCCGCGTCGTGGGCCGTGGCGGCTCGATGATCGAGACGATCACGCGTCTCACGGGCGCCCAGGTCGCCGTGGGCCAGAACGGGCGGATATGGATCGACGGGAACCCCGAGGCGATCCAGCGGGTACGCGAGGCCCTCCGCATGATCGACGAGGACGGACAACGCCGTGGGCTCACCGACCGGGTCGACAGCTACCTCAAATCGACCTCGAGCTCGGACGAGAGGGGGCCGGAACCGCCGCCGCGCGAGAGCGCGCACCGGGACGCTCCCGAGCACCGCTTCGTCCCGCCCCCGGACCTCGACGCGGAAGTGGACGATGACGAAACGACCAACCGAGACGAAATCTGAGATTTCAGGAGTGAAAAAATGGGAAGCGTAGGAGCGAAAGATGTCCCCGTGCTGATGAGCCCCGAAGGGCTACGGATCGACGGGCGACGGGCGAACGAGCTGCGGCCGCTCAAGATCACGGCCGGCGCGCTGAACCACGCGGACGGTTCGGCGTTCGTCGAGTGGGGCATGAACAAGGTGATGGCCGCGGTCTACGGGCCGCGCGAAGTGCACCCGCGCCACCTCCAGCAGAACACGAAGGCGATCGTCCAATGCAAGTACAACATGGCGGCGTTCTCCGTCGACGAGCGAAAGCGCCCCGGCCTCGACCGGCGCTCGCAGGAGATCTCCAAGGTCATCGCGGAGGCGTTCGAGTCGGTGGTCTTCGCCGAAGAGTTCCCCCGGACCAGCATCGACGTCTACATCGAGGTCCTCCAGGCGAACGCCGGAACGCGGTGCGCGGGGCTCGTCGCCGCTTCGGTCGCGCTCGCGGACGCGGGCATCCCGATGGCCGACCTCCTGCCCGCGGTCGCCGTGGGCAAGGCGGGCGGCCACCTCATCCTCGACCTGAAGAAGGAAGAGGACAACTTCGGCGAGGCGGACCTTCCGATGGCGCTCGTTCCCCAGTCCGGGCGTCTCGTGCTCCTGCAGATGGAGGGGCACATGACCCGCGACGAGCTCGCGACGGCGCTCGACATGGGCGTCGAGGGTTGCCGCCAGATCTACGAGGTCATGAAGCAGGCGCTCCGCGACCGCTACGCGGTCACGCCGTCGCAGGAGGGGGCCGCATGAGCGAAGAAGTGACCGCCGAGATCCTCACGACCCACATCCTCGACCTCGCCGGGCACGGCAAACGGCTCGACGGTCGCGGCCCCGACGAATACCGGAAGATCACGGTCGAGCCCGGATTCGTCACCACGGCGGACGGCTCCGCGCTCGTTCGCATCGGTGACACCGCGGTGCTCGCGGGCGTCAAGCTCGAACCGGGGAAACCGTTCCCCGACACGCCGAACGCGGGAGTGCTCACCACCAACGCCGAGCTGATCCCGCTCTCGAGCCCGGTCTTCGAGCCCGGTCCGCCGCAACCCGGCGCGATCGAGGTCTCGCGAGTGGTGGACCGCGCCATCCGCGCCGCGGAAACGATCGACCTCACGCGCCTCTGCGTTACGCCGGGGGAGAAGAGCTGGGTCTGCTACGTGGACATTCACGTCCTCGACCACGGCGGGAACCTCATTGACGCGGCACAGCTTGCCGCGCTCGGGGCGCTCACCCACGCCACCCTGCCCGCGCAGCGGTTCGGGATCGCCGAGTCGGACTCGCCGCTCGAGGTGCTGCACTACCCGGTGGAATGTACGTTCGTCCGCCTCGGCGAGACGATCATGGTCGACCCCACCTTCGACGAGGAGCGGGCGGCCCAGGGCCGCCTCACGGTCGCGACCGACGAGACCGGGCGCATCGTCGCGATGCAGAAGGGGCTCGTTGGCGCGTTCTCTCCCGACGACATCAAATCGATGGTCGACCGGGCGTTCGTCCACGGCGACCGGATGCGCGCGCTCGCGCGCGGGACGGCGGCATGAGCAAGCGGACGAAGAAGGTCGGCTCGACGGCGTGGATGGGGCCCCGCTACGGGATCCGCATCCGACGGCGAGTGCTCGACATCGACCGCGCGCGCGCCAAGCCGGCCGCGTGCCCGCGGTGCTCCACCGTGACCCTTCAGCGCGTCGCGAGCGGGATCTTTGAGTGCCGACGCTGCGGGACCCGGTTCGCCTCGAACGCCTACGTTTTTCAGGCGCCGCCCGCGATCACGCGCGCGGCCGAGGAAGCGGCGGCGGGCAAGGCTTAAGCCGCCGGCTTCGCTCGTTCGGGGTCCATGTTCCGCTGTATCCGATGCGGGGAAGCGCTCCCCTCGGACGCGAACCTCTTCGGCGTTCGGTGCGACAACTGCGGTGGGAAGATCTTCACCAAGGAACACCCGAACGTCAAGAAGGTCCTGAAGGCCCGCTGACCGGCCCCTCCGGCTTCGGGGGCGGGGTCTGGATCTCGATCCAGATGCCGTCGGGGTCCTCGACGAACCCGATCCAGTACTTTCCCGCCTCGAGCCACGGCTCGAGCGCCACCTTCGCCCCTCCCGCCCGCAATCGCTCGATCAACGCCCGGGCGTCCGGTACGTTGAACGCGATGTGATCGAGCCCCTCCCCCACGACGTACGGACGGGCGTACGGAGAGTCGGGAGGATAGTAGTTCAGCTCGATCTCCAGGTGCGACTCCGGGTCGGCGAGGCCGACATACGTTCCCCCATGGCTCATCTGGCCCCGGCCGGTCTCGCGCAACCCGAGCCCGTCGCAGTAGAACCGCAGCGATCGCTCGAGGTCGGTCACTCGGATGCCCACATAGCTCAGCGTCACGGGGATCCCCGGTGCCCCAACACCGTCGGCCCTATCTCGGTCTCGGTGGAAACCCCTAAGGTCGGTGTCCGGGTGGCCCCGGAGTGGCCCGGACGACCGTAACCTTCCTCGGCGGGGTCCGCGAGATCGGCGGGAACAAGGTCCTCATCGAGGACGGCCCGGACCGGATCCTCTTCGACTTCGGCCCGTCGTTCTCCCCGAAGATGGAGGAGTTCTATGTCGATTACCTCCAGCCGCGCTCGGCGAGCCCGGTCCAGGACCTCCTCGAGTTCGACCTCCTCCCCCGGGTGGAGGGGCTGTACTCCCGCGAGGCGCTCACCGACGCCGACCTCGCCTACCGGGCCCCGGAGGTCCACGCGATCTTCCTGAGCCACGCCCACGCCGACCATGCCGGCTACCTGAAACTGATCGACCCCGAGATCCCCGTGCACGTCGGCGGGGGGACGCACCGTCTCCTCGAGGCGATCGAGTCGACCTCGCCGATGATGAAGTACGGGGAACACGACTGGCGGGAGTTCGCCGACCGCGCGACCGTACGGGTGGGGGGCATCGAGGTCGTGCCGTACCCGGTGGACCACTCGATCCCGTTCGCTTACGGGTTCCTGGTGCGGACCTCCTCGGGCACGATCGCCTACACCGGGGACTTCCGTCAGCACGGGCCCCGCGCCGCGGATACCCACGCCTTCCTCGCCGCGGCCGCCGCGGAGGAGCCCGTCGCGCTCATCATCGAAGGGACCCGGGCCGGGCCGGATACGCGGCGCGACTTCACGGAGGCCGGGGTGGGCGAGGGCGTCGACCGGATCCTCGAGACGACCGACTCGCTCGCCCTCGCCTGCACGTACCCTCGCGATGTGGACCGGTTGAGGACCCTCTACTCGGCGGCGGTGGACGCCGAGCGCGAGCTCGTCGTCTCGGTACGGACGGCCGCGCTCCTGGGGCAGATCGCCCCCCTGTTCCCGCCGGGGGCGGTGCCGGTCGTCGGCCAGAGCCCCGGTCTCTCGGCCTACCAGCGAAAGAAGCGACGTTACTTCCGTTGGGAGGAGCCGTTCCTCGAGGCGGCGCTCGACGCGGCGGCCTTGCGCCTCCGCGGCGACCGCTATCTCCTCGCCCTCGACCTGATGCACTTCCCGGAGCTCATCGACCTCCGCCCTCCCCGGGGGAGCCCGTTCGTCCACTCGATGAGCGAACCGTTCAGCGAGGACGACGTGGACGACCACGTCCTCCACAACTGGCTGGACCACTTCGGCCTCGCCTTCCATCAGATGCACGCGAGCGGGCACGCCTCGGGGCCCGAGCTCCACCGGATCGTCCGCGAGATGTCGCCGAGGACCGTCTTCCCGATCCACACCGAGCACCCCGACGCGTTCCTGCCGGACGGCCCTCACGTGCAGCTCCCCGAGCTCGCGACGCCGTACCGGCTGGGCGGGTAGCCGGCGCGACCCAGAGGATTAAGCGCCCTCGCCTCTCTCGGCGCGCTCGTGACGGACGAGCGGCTCCCCACTGGCATCGCCTCGGTCGACCGCCTCCTGGGGGGCGGCCTCGAGACCGATTCGGTCACCGAGATCTACGGGGAAGGCGGGAGCGGGAAGACGCTCTTCTGTCTCGAGGTCGCGACGCGCGTCGCGCGCGAGGGTCGTTGGGTCTTCTACATCGATACGGAAAGCGTGAGCGTCGATCGGCTCCGGGCGATCGCCGGTGACGGGCTCGAGAAGATCCTCAAGCGGGTCCTCCTCTCGACCCCGAACTCCCTCGAGGAGCAGGGGCGCGCGGTCGCCACGGCCGGGGCCCTCGCTCGGGAGGGGAAGCGGCCGGTCGGCCTCCTCGTCGTCGATTCGGCGACGTTCTACTACCGTCTCTCGCTCTCGGGCTCGGACGAGGACGAGGCGCGCCAAGCGCTCAGCCTCGAGATCGCGGAGCTCGTCGCGACCGCGCGCCAGGTCCCCGTACCCGTGATCATCACGAACCAGGTGTGGCGCAGTCTCCGCGAGGGAACGCTCGAACCGCTGGGCGGTTCGTTCCTGAACCACGCCGCGAAGACGATCCTCCGGTTCGACCGCCTGCCCGGGAACCGTCGTCGCGCGGTGCTCGTGAAGCACCGCTCGCTGCCCGAGGGCTCGGCGGATTTCCGCATCACCAGCACCGGTCTCGAAGGACCGGTCGCCGAGTAGTGTTTCGCGACCTCTCGGGCCGGCACTGCAACCCAGATAAGCACGAACGCCGTTGGAATCTTCGTGTCCGCCACGGTCGAATTCGCGGATGTCTCGACGCCGATCGGAACGTTCCGGATCGCCTACGAGGGAGCGACCGTTCGGGTCGTCGACCTGCTCGAGCACGGCCGAAAGCAGACCGGCACGCCGATCGGAGCGGTCCGTCGGAAGCCCCCCTTTCCTCCCGGGAGCCCCCCGAAGCAGCTGCAGGAGTACTTCCGCGGCGACCGGAGCCACTTCGATGTGGACGTCGACCCGGACACGGCGTCGGAGTTCGACCGGAAGGTCTGGAAGATGCTCCGGGCCGTTCCGGCCGGCCGGACGATCACCTACGGCGAGCTCGCTCGCCGCTCCGGCCACTCGGGGTCCGCGAGGGCGGTCGGAGGCGCCATGGCTCGGAATCCGATCCCGATCGTGATCCCCTGCCACCGGGTGGTCGGCACCGAAGGTTCCATCACCGGTTTCGGCCTGGGTCTGTGGCGGAAGCGGTGGCTGCTCGACCTCGAGGGGTCGTGGCCGATCAAATCCCGGTCGGCGGAGGGTCCAAGCTACCGAGGTCAGCGCACGCTCGATACCGTTCCGTTGAGTCTCGCCAAGCCCCGGGGATCCGATTAGCTACTACAACCAGTAGTAAGTTATCGGACTCACTTTACTTACTACGGGCTGTAGTAAGTTCGTTGATTCAACTTACTACAGTCCGTAGTAGCTACGTTCGGTCGGCCCCGGAGAACCCTGCGGACGTCCGGGGCTCGCCGGAAGCTCGCTAGCCCGCGTAGTAGGCGGCGTCGTAGGGCTCGGGCTTCAGCCCGCGGCGCTGGCGAATCTCGGCGACGACCTTCGGCTGGAGGTCGGAGGGCACCGGCTCGAAGCCCAGCGACTCGGTCGACCAGAGCACCTTGCCCGCGGTCGCGCTCCGGATATCCGAGGCGAAGCCGAACAGCTCGGCGACGGGAACCTTCGCCACGATCGTCTGCAGGTCCCCGACGCTCGTCATGTCGAGAATCTCTCCGCGGCGGCGCTGCAGTTCGCGCGTCGCTCCGGCGAGGACCTCCTGCGGGACGTTGACCGTGACCTTCTGGAACGGCTCGAGGAGCATCCGGTCCCCGAGGACCATCGCCCCGTAGATCCCTGAGCGCGCGGCGGGGATCGTCTGCGCCGGCCCGCGGTGGATGGAGTCCTCGTGGAGCTTCGCGTCCACGAGCCGGACCTTGAGGCCGTAGACCTTCTCGTTGGCGAGCGGTCCACGGTTGGTCGCCTCCTTGAACGCGTCGACGATGAGGTCCATCGTCTCGTTGAGATACTGGATCCCCTTCGTCACGTCGAACAGGATGTTCGTGCCCTCGACCGCGATGATCCCGCGGCCCTCCTCGCGCGGGACGCCGAGCGTATCGAGCTTCGCGACGAGCGTCTTCGTATCCTTGAACGACTTGCCCTGGGGAATCTCGCCGTCCTTGATCGCCTGAACGACCGCGGCGGGGAGGGCTTCGACCTCGAAGTAGAACTTGTTGTGCTTGTTCGGGGACTTTCCCTCGAAGGGGCCCCCCGGGTGCTTCACGAGCTCGCGGTAGACGACGATCGGTTTCGACGCCTCGATCTCGACCTTGTAATCGTTGATGATCCGGTACTGGGTGATCTCGAGGTGGAGCTCGCCCATGCCGGAGAGCAAGTGCTCGCCGGTCTCCTGGTTGATCTCGACCCGGAGGCTCGCGTCTTCCTTGCCGACCTTCCGCATCGTCTCGATCAGCTTCGGCAGGTCCGCCATCCGCTTCGGCTCGATGGCGACCGTGACGACCGGCTCCGAGACGTGGCGGATCTCCTCGAAGGGGACCATCGAGGGGTCGTTGGACGTCGTCGTGCCGGCGAAGGCGTCCGTCAGCCCGATGACCGCGCCGATGTTGCCCGCCGTGACCTCCTCGACCATCAGGCGCTCGGGGCCCATGAAAAGCGAGACGTGCTGGATCCGGTTCTTGAGCTTCGTCCCGACGATCTGAAGCTCCATCCCTTTTTGGAGGCGACCGGAGAACACGCGGCCCGTGGCGATCTCGCCGGCGTTGGGGTCCATCGTGATGTCGGTGACCATGAACGCGGTGGGGCCGTTGGTGTCGGTGTTCATCATCGCTTGCCCCACGGTCGAGCCGATCTCTCCCTTCCAGATGTTCGGGATGCGGTAGCGCTGCGCGACGTGGGGGCTCGGGAGGTGCTTCACGACCATGTCGAAGATGACGTCGTTGATCCGGGCCTTTTGGGCGATCTCCTTCGTTCGCCCGGTGGTGACGTACTCGATGATGTCGGGGAACTTGACGCCCGTCCGCTGCATGTACGGGACACTGATCGCCCAGTTGTCGTAGCCCGAGCCGAAGGCCACCGACCCGTCGCGCGGGTCGACCGACCACTCGTCGACGAACTCCTCGGGCGCCATCTTGCGGATCAGCTCGTTGACCTCCGCGATGATCGTCGTGAACCGCTTCTGGAGCGCGTCCGCGGTGAGCTGGAGCTCCTTGATCGCGCGGTCGACCTTGTTGATGAAGAGGACCGGCTTGACCTTCTCCCGCAGCGCCTGGCGGAGCACGGTCTCGGTCTGGGCCATCACGCCCTCGACGGCGCAGACGACCACGACCGCGCCGTCGACGGCCCGCATCGCGCGGGTGACGTCACCGCCGAAATCGACGTGGCCCGGGGTGTCGATGAGATTGATCAGGTAGTTCTCCTTCTCGTACTCGTGGACGATCGTCACGTCCGCGTTGTTGATCGTGAGGAGGCGGGCCTGCTCCTGTTCGTCGAAGTTGAGCAAGAGCTGCTTTCCCGCGAGCTCGTTCGAGATCATCCCCGCGGCCGCGAGCAGGTTGTCGGAGAGGGTCGTCTTCCCATGGTGAATGTGCGCGACGATCCCGATGTTGCGGATCTTGTCGACGCTCCGCATCATCTCGGGAATGGCCTTCGCCAATTCCGCCCGAATGTGCGTCATGACCTCGGCTCCCTCCGCTGCCGCTAACGCGCCGACTGGGCTACGCGTTCGACCTCTTCCTTCCGTCCGACGGCGAAGCTCGTCAGGTTACTCTTCGCCGCGAGGCTGATCTCGTCCGCGAGACAGCTGTAGATCGGTTTCGTGGATTTCCGCGACGCGGTGATCGCGCCTTGGGCGATGTTGCGGATCGCGACGTTGAGCCGGCGCGCCGGCGAGGCGTCGACCGCGCGCGGCACGCTGATCCCGCCGAATTGGAGACGCGTGACCTCCTCGCGGGGGGACGCGTTCTCGACGGCGTCGACCAGGAGCTGCAGGGGGTTCTTCCCTTCCTTCTTCGCGAGCTCGTCGAACGCGTCGCGGACCGTCGCGAGCGCCTTCGACTTCTTCCCCGTGAACTTGCTGCCCTTCATCAGGTGGTTGGCGAGCCGTTCCACGAGATGCATTCGCGTCTTGAGGAACGGCTTCCCCGAGAGTCGCCCCTCGCTGTGGGGAGAGTACACGGGATGGAGGTACAGATAGGGCAACAGCCCCACGTCGTGCACCTCGAGCCCCTCGTAGGTGTACTTTCCAAAGAGCGGCGGTACCGGGAACGGCGAAGGCGCCGCGGGTTGCGGGCGCTGCACGATCGGACCGGTGTCCTCTTCGGTGGGCTCGGGCGGCAGGAGCGGCTCGGGGTTCCCGCTCATCGTGCCGGCTTCTCCTTGCGTCCCCGGACGAGCTCGTCCAGCGACACTCCGTTCACCTGGATCACCTTGTAACGTACGCCGGGAATGTCACCGTACGACCGCCCCATGCGCCCGCCGATCCCCTCGACGAGCACCTCGTCGTGTTCATCGATGAAGTTGATGGCCCCGTCCCCGACCGCGAAGGCGGTGACCTGGCGTCCGTTCTTGATCAGTTGTACCTTGATGCACTTGCGGATCGCGGAATTCGGTTGCTTCGCCTCGACGCCGACCTTCTCGAGCACGATCCCCCGGGCCTGTGGAGCGCCCTCGAGGGGGTCCGACCGCTCCTTGAGATGGAGGGTCCGTCGCTTGTAGTACCGGTCCGACCAGCGTCGACGCTGGCGGAGCGCCGAGAGACGGCCTGCGGTGTTGATACCTGACGGCGGAGGCATGGCTATGGAAGGGGCCGAGCCACTGGGTGGGCCTATTTAACATACGTGTCGAGTGCCCCTCGGTGAGGGGAGGAAAATGGAGCTCGAGCGTCGACCGGAGACGCTCGACGCTCGCCGCGGCTCCTCGCGGACTCGGTCGGCCGCTTCGGCTTGGGAAGCGCTCTCGGAGGAGATCCGCACCTGCCAGAAGTGCCCCCTTCACTCCACGCGGACCCAGGTCGTGATCTATCGCGGCGACCTCGCGCCACGAGTCCTGTTCGTCGGCGAGGCGCCCGGCGCCGCCGAGGATCGTGCGGGCCTCCCGTTCGTAGGCCGGTCCGGCCAGCGATTGGATGCGGCGATCGCACGGGCGGGGCTGGCCCCGGCGGAGTTCGGCATCCTCAATCTGATCAAATGTCACCCGCCCGAGAACCGCTTCGACCGAGTTGCCGAACATACCTGTCGACCGTATCTCGACCGTCAGATCGCCCTCCTTTCCCCGAGGCTTATCGTCCCCCTCGGTTCCCACGCGTTCCACGCCCTCGCGCCGGACGGAGGGCCGATCCTCGCCGTAGCGGGCCGACCCCATGCCGGCTCGGACCCTCCGCTCTTTCCGCTCATCCACCCCGCCGCGGCGCTTCGCTCGCGACGTCTCTCCGAGCGATGGACCCAGGACGTGGACGCCCTCGGACGCTGGCTCCGAGAACGCCCCGCGCAACCCGTTTAACTCGCGCGGGGCTCTCTTCGACGTGCGGACGGTCGAGCTGTTCCTCATCGGAGGTACGTACCAGACCGTCGAGGGCAACGTGGTCCTCGAGCTGTTCGGGCGCTCGAGGGAGGGCGTGGCGACGGTCGCCCGATACTACGACTTCCGACCGTACTTCGTGCTCACCGAACCGACCGCGGAGGTACGGGAACGGCTCTCGAAGGATAGCGAGATCATCGGCCAGGAGGAGATCACCACCTGGGTTGCCGGAGTGAACCGCCCCGCGATCCGTGTGACGCTCCACAGTCCCTGGAAGGTTCCCGACTATCGCAAGGCCTACCACCGTCCGGACGACGAGACGAGCGTGCTCGCCGCCGACATCCCGTTCGTCCACCGGTTCCTCTACGACAAGCATCTCGGGCTCACGATCGCCTTCGAAGCGGAAGAGGAGCCCGAGGAAGTTCGCGCACAGTACTCGGTGCCGAGCGTGCTGCGGATCGTCACCACCCAGGGGGATATCCGGCCGGCGGAAGCGTTCCGTCCGTCGCTCCGGATCCTCTCGTTCGATATCGAGAACGCGATCCGGGAACGGACGATCTTCTGCATCTGCGGGGTCGTCGAGGGGGGAGGCGGCGAGCGTCGAACGTTCCGCCTGAGCGACCCGAGCGAACGCCGGATCCTCGAGGAGTTCGCACGGATCGTCATCGAGGAGGATCCGGACGTCATCACCGGGTACAACATCGGCGGCTACGATTTCCCGCTCCTGCTCGAACGGTCGAAGGAGCTCCGGCTCCCGGGGTTCTTCCTCGGACGGAAGCACACCGAGCCCGAAGCGACCGGCGGCGGGGACCGCCTCTGGAAGATCACGGGCCGCGTGGTCGCCGATGCCTGGTGGTCCGCCCGCCGGGAGCTCCGCCCGAAGCAGGAGACGCTCCAGTATGTCGCCCGAACGCTCCTCGGGGACAGCAAGCTCGACGTCGACCGGCGCAACATCTCCGCCGAATGGGCGAAGGACCCCGCGCGGGTGATGGAGTACTGTGAGCACGACGCGGACCTCGCGCTCCGGATCCTGGTTCGCCTGCGGTCGATCGAGAAGGCGGCGGACCTCGCGACCGTCGCACACCTCCCGCTCGAAGAAGGACTGAACGGGCGGACGTCGCTCTTCATCGACGCGATCCTGATCCCGCGCGCGGACGCGGAGCACGTCGGCGTGCCGTTGACGCACCGCGCGGGCCGCGACGCCCCGATCGAGGGCGGGTACGTCCACGCGATCCGGCCGGGGATCTACCGCTGGGTCGTCGTCCTCGACTTCAAGTCGATGTACCCCTCGATCATCATCTCCCACAACCTCTGCTTCACGACCCTGTCGCCCGAGGGGACGATCGTGGCTCCCTCGGGTGCACACTTCCTCGCGCCGGAGGTCCGCAAGGGGATCGTCCCCAAGATCCTGAGCGACCTGCTCGCCGACCGCGACCGGTTCCGTCAGCTGGGTCGCGCGGCGACGACCCCGGAGCTCCGCGCGTACTACGACGGACTGCAGAACGCGGTCAAGGTCCTCATGAACTCGTTCTACGGCGTCCTCGCCTCGAGCTTCTATCGCTTCACGAACAAGGACATCGGCTCGGCGATCACGGCGTTCGCGCGGGAAGCGATCACGGGGATCATCAAGGACCTCGAGACCGACGGGCACGAGGTCGTCTACTCGGACACCGACAGCGTGTTCGTTCGCTCCCCGGTCCCGTCCGTCGAGGGCGCGCGCGAGTTCGGAGAGTCGGTCGCGAAGCGGTTCACCCACGAGGGGGTGACGTTCGAGTTCCAGGCGGTGTACGAGACGTTCTTCTCCCACGGGGCGAAGAAACGCTACGTCGCCCGCACCGCGTGGCCGAACCAGGAGCTCGTGATCCGGGGGTACGAGACGCGGCGAACGGACGCCTTCGACTATCAGTCGGAAGCGCTCCTCGAGGTCTTCGACCTCGTGATGAAGGGGGACACGGACGGAGCGGTCCGGCGTTCCCGCGAGCTGGTCCAGGCCGTGCGGGAGAAGCAGGTCCCGGTCGCGCGGCTCGTGATCGCGCGGAGCGTCCGGGCCGAGAGCGAGTACAACGAATCCACGAAGGAGGCGCTCCCGTTCCTCCGGGTCTTCCGGCAGCTCCAGAAGGAGGGGTACGACGTCATCCCGGGGATGCGCGTCGCGTGGATCGTCACGAACTCCCGGATCAGTCCGCAGGAGGTCGAGCCGTGGATCGAGGGGCGACCGTTCACGAAGGAGGCCGACTGGGAGTACTACGCAGACCGGGTCGCGCAGACCCTGGCGCGGGTGACCGAGGTTTTCGACTGGGACGCGGCGGCCCTCCTCCGCGGCAGCCACCAGCAACGCCTCGGTGCGCCCGAGCCGGGCCCGGAGACGAGCAGCGCGCCGCCCGCAACCCTCGACACGCCGCTCGCCGACATCGCGAAACCCCCCCGTCGCCGGACCACGAACAAGAAGCTCGGCGATTGGAACTAGTCCCGCGCTATCCCGAGGGACTTGCGCTCGGTTCGCCCGAGGTCTCCCCCCGCAGCGCGAGAACCGCCCCGACGACCGCGACGGGGATCCCGAGGGCGCCGATCCAGGGGATGGCGATGCCGAGAATTCCCCACGAGAGCAACGCCGCAAAGACCGGGATCCCGGTCATCATCAGTGGGGGTACCACGAGGCCGGTGCGGCGGATCGATTCGAAGTAGAGCGCCGGGGCGAGGAAGAAGCTCGAGACCCCCGTGGCCGCCAGGACGAGGATCGCGAACGGGTTCACGACGACCAAGCTCGCCACTCCGCCGGGGAGGAGCGGAGAGATCACGAGACCGAAGAGGCCGGCGGCCAGCATCGCCTGGCCCACGACCGCACTCGGGGGGTTGCGTTCGTTCTCGCGCGCGCTCGCGAGGAAGAAGACGGCCACCGTCACGGGGATCGTCACGAGCACCACGTACCCCCACCCCGACAGGGCGGAGAGACCGTGGCCCCCGACGATCGCCAAGCCCCCGCCGGCGAGACAGAGGCTCATCCCGAGCCAGAGCACCGGCGACTGGAAGCGGCCCTGGTAGCTGAGATACAACGTCGCGACGAGGATGGGCGTCAGCACGACGTCGCCGATCAGCGAGAGGAGCGAGGTGTCGACCGGGCCGGCGAGGTACGTCGAGGCGAGAACCGAGAGCTGCATTCCGAGGAGCAACGCGACGCGTCCATACGCGGCCGGTTGCTTCCAGAGGCGGAGGAACGCGGCGCCGTGGCCCTCCCTCGCGGTCCAGAGCGCATAGGCGACTCCTCCGAAGAGGAACGGGTAGGCGAAGATCGCCGACGGGCGCGTGCCGGGAGAGATCCCCAGCACGAAGATGTAGTAGCTCGCCCAAAGGAGCGCGGCGAGGAGCGGGAGCCCCACCGCGGCGAGCACGTAGCGGCGCGAGAGGGGCACGAGCCGACCACCAGTCCGACTTGGATAATCGTTTGGCCCGAACGGAGCTGACGACCGATTACGAATATCCGTCATAGCGGAGCCCGAGCTGCGGGAGTTCGACTCCCGACCCCCGCTCGACTCGTCCGATGACGAGCGCGTCCGGGGCCCCGGCGCGCGCGAGGCGCCGGCGGGTCTCGGCGAGATGCTCCCGGGCGGTCACGACCGCGAACCCGATGCCCATGTTGAACGTCTGGTACATCTCGTCGTTCGATAGCGCACCGAGCTGTTGGACCCATCCGAAGAGCGAGGGCGGGGTGGGCCAGTGATCGAGGGTGAACGAGACCTCCTTACGAAGCCGAACGAGGTTGCGCACGCCCCCGCCACTGAGATGGGCGAGGCCGTGGGTCTCCGGTCGGGAGGCAAGCGCCTCCGCGACCTCCGAGTAGATCCGGGTCGGGGCGAGGAGTTCGACGCCCACCGGTCCACCGCCGCCGGGTCGGGGGGCCTGGAGGTCGACCGAAGTCTCGCCGAGGAGCTTTCGGACGAGAGTGAAGCCGTTCGCATGGAGGCCGTTCGAGGGAACGCCCAGGATCACGTCCCCGGGGCGGATTCGACGACCGGTCACGGGAGCCCGACCCCGCGGAAAGAAACCGAAGGCGGTCGCCCCGAGGTCGGTTCCGTGGACGATAGACGGGACGACCGCGGTCTCGCCTCCCAGCAAGGAGCAACGGGCGGCCCGAAGTCCCCGGTCGAGGCCCCGACCCACGGCCCCCAGGACCGCCGCGTCGGGCGCGCCGCACAGGATCGTGTCGACGAGCCCCGCCGCTCGAGCCCCGACCGAGGCGAGGTCGTTGACGTTGACGCCGACGAGGTCCTCGCCGACCTCCTCCCAGCGGCCGAGCTGCTCGGCGAGGAGCACTTTCGTCCCCACCGTATCGGTAGTGACCGCGATCGTTTCGCGGCCGATGCGGATCAGCCCCGCGTAGTGCCCGGGGAGCGCGACCGGTCGCCCGTGGCTCGGGGGAGCGCGGTAGCGAACCGCTCGGAGAAGCTCTGCGAGCGCGCGCGAGATGGCCGAGCGGTCGACGCCGCTCTCGGCGTAGGTCGAACCCGTCCGGTCCGCCGCCACGTCCGGGAGGGAACGGCCCGGACGGAAATAGGCTCGCCCGCTCGAGGGGAGCGACTTCTTTATCGTGGGTCCCGTCCGCTCGGCGATGGTGCCGCCTCCGGTCCGCCGCCACCGCTCCGAACCCCGGGAGCCGGTCGCGAGATTGCCCTCCTCGATCCTCGCCGGTCGCGCCTACTTCCGGGGAAAGCTCCAGCCGATCGAGATCGCGATCGACGAGGAGGGTCGCATCCAGTCGATCGGGCGAGTGCGCTCGGGAGCGCCCCGTCACGACGTGGGAGACGCGGTGATCCTTCCCGCCGCGACGGACCTCCACGTCCACTTTCGAGACCCGCCCGGCTCGGACGATGTCGAGAACTTTGCGAGCGGAACGGTCGCCGCCGCACTCGGCGGCGTCGGGCTCGTTGGCGACATGCCGAACACGGTCCCTCCGGTGAACGACGTGGACGCACTCGAGGGGAAGCTCGACCGGGTCCGAGGTCGGGCGGCGGTGGACGTCGTGCTGTTCGCGGCCCCTACCGTTTCCGGGAACCTCGACTCCCTTGCCCGGCGCGCAGGGGCGTTCAAACTCTACCTGAGCCCGACGACCGGCATCGACGACCCTCCGGACCTTGCCCGCGTGCCGGAGCTCCTCGAGCGTCTCGGCCAGCTCCGGCTGCCCCTCTCGGTCCATGCTGAGGACCCTCGCGCGTTCGGCACCGATTCGCATCCGCATGACCCCGCGGAGTGGAACACGTTCCGACCCTCGCGAGCGGAGGAGGCGGCCCTTTCGCCACTCCTGCCCGCTCCGGACGCGCTTCGACTCCACATCGCTCACGTGACCACCGGGGCGATCGCAGAACGACTCCGGGGCCGGTCGATCTCGTTCGAAGCGAGCCCGCACCATTTGCTCCTGTCCGACCGTTCGGGGACCGACGCCCGGTTCAAGGTCAACCCGCCGCTCCGTCCCGAATCCGACCGGGCCGCGCTCTGGGCGGCGTTCTGCCGCGGCGAGATCCCGTGCGTTGCGAGCGACCATGCGCCGCATGCTCGCTCCGACAAGTCGCTCCCGTTCGAACGCGCCCCGAGCGGGGTCCCGGGAGTGGAGACGATGATCCCGCTGCTCCTGAATCGTGTGCGGGCGGGGGAGCTCGGGTTACCGACCCTTCAGCTCGCCGCATGCGACCGACCCGCGCGCTGGTTCGGCCAACCGTGCGGCCGACTCGCCGTGGGCGACCGGGCGAACCTCATCGTCGTCGACTTTCGCGCGCGGACCGTCATCTCGGGCCGCCGGCTCCGTACGGCGTGCGGCTGGACCCCCTTCGAGGGGTCCGAGGCGATCTTCCCCCGGGAGCATTACCGGGACGGAGTGCGGATCGTCGAGGACGGCGAGTACGTCGGGCAGGCTACGGGTCGGGTCGTTCGACCGGACTTCGCCAGCTCCGGGACGGCCGCCTAGCGCGAGCGCCCCGGTTCCGCGGGCGGGGAGCGTCGCGCGTCGGGCGACGCGGACGGCGCCGGGAACGCTCCGCGCGGGCCCCGACGCGGCGGCCACCCCCACGAGAGGAACCCGGTGGCGACGAGCGAGAGGTATACCGCCGCCGCGACGATCGTCACGACGAGCGCGATGTCGATCGGCTCAAAGTATCGGGAGACGATCAGCCAGTTCGACCGAAGGACGTACCCGGCGTACATCAGACCGAGCGTCCAGGGGGTGGCCCCCAGCATCGTGTAGGCCCCGAATCGGACAGGGTTCATCTTCGCCGTCCCTGCCGGGTAGCTGATGTAGCTCCGCACCCCGGGGATGATGCGGGAGACCGCTACGGTCCATTCCCCGCGGCCGGCGAACCAGGCGTCCATCCGGTCGAGGTCCTCCGCGTGGATCCGAAGGTATCCCCATCCGAACCCGTCGAGGCGGTGCCGCCACCATCGACCGACCGCGTACGCGGCGAACGAACCGACCAGTCCCCCGGCGAGTGCAGCGAAGAGGGCCCCGCCGAGGGAGAACGTGCCGTCGGCGACCAGGAACCCGGCGAACGGGATGATCACCTCGCTCGGGATCGGCGGGATCCCGAAGCTCTCGACCGCCATGAGAGCGAACAGCCCGGGAAGTCCGACCACGGTGAGGATCGTGGTGACCACGTCGACGAACGAACCGATGAGCGAGAAGGTCACGATCCCGAGCCCCCGCTAGGACGCCCTCGGATCGCCGTCACGAGTCCGGCGACCCTTCGAGGATGAGGCGGAACGGCACGCCGAGCCGTGCGTTCGTCCGCGCCGGGATCCCTTCGAAATCGAGAGGGTTCTTGCAGCCCCCGCAGGAGACGGAGGGGCGGCGCCTCCCGAGCGCGATCGACAGCGCGATCCCGACCTCGATCTCGCGAGGACGGCCGGGCGCCTGCGCGACCGCCTGTCGCAACTGCGCGAGGAGCTGTTCTTCCTCCGGGCGGCCCTCGTCCGGCGTCATCGGGAGTGACGACGAGAAGCGGGTTCTTAAGGAGCGGGGTCCGAGGCGCGCGAGCGTCCCGGCCTACGACTCGGGCGGGGGCTTGTCGGCCGGGTTCTTGGGGCGCTTGAGGATCTCGCCGCTGATCTTGTCGAGTTCGGCCATGAGCGAGTCGATGTCGGGTTCCTCGGAGTCCGCGGCGGCCCCTCCCGCTGCGGCTCCGACGGCGGCACCCCGCGCGGCCGTGGCCGCCGGGGCCGACGAGACCGGAACCGACGAAGCGACGGGCATCGACGCCCCCACGTCCTCGGGGGTCTCCACGTACGGAGGAGTCGTCGACGGTGGAGGGGTCCCGCCACCGACCGCTCCGGGAGTCGGGCCCCCCGTCTCCCCGGCGGTGACCCCGGACCCGGGCGGCATCCGGCGGCGGCGCAGGAGGATGAGGGCGGCGGCCAATGCGGCAACGACCAGGATAATGATCGCGGCGAGCACCCACCATTGGAGTCCCGTGCCGGCGACGCACTGGTTGTACTGGCAGTTCCCTTGTGCGGGGACCGCACCCGTCTGGGGGGCAAGCCCGGCGGCGACGATGACCGCGAGCATGGCGACGCCCAGCGCGACGGGGACAATCCGGGAAGTACGAGGGTTCAACGCCATGGATGCCGGCGCGCAGAGCGCGACCTGACTCTGGGATGCGGCCCGTTTGCTATAAACCTGACCGTCCGCGGAGTAATCTACGGGACACGGCGGGGGAGGTTATACAGCCGACCCTCCCCCTTTAGGTTCCGGGCGGCGCTCGAGGGGGGCCGTGACGTTCCCGTACGATCTCGCGTTCCTCGTCCTGCTCGTCGCGTACATGGCCTACTCGGAGTGGGCGGGGCTCGACTCCCGCTATCTCATCGCGGGCGCGCTCGTGTTGCTGGTCGCTACCGCGTTGGTGGACGCCGCCGGGGCGACGAACCTCGCGAACACCCTGGCGGAGTTCGTTTTCTTCCTGCTCGCTGGCGGGGTCGTCCTCTTGCTGGTCGACCACGTTCGGGAAAGGCCGGCGCACCGCGAGGGAGATCGATGGGGTTCAGGGCTTCGGACGTGGGAGTCCCATCCGGCCGATCCGCCGAAGGAAGGGCAGGGGCCGCCCGAACATCCCTTCGATGGCTCCGAGGAGTAACCGGTCCCCTTCGTCGATGCTCCGGGTGAGTAGGACGACCAGCACGAACAGCCCGGCGATCCCGATGCCGAGCACCGGCAAGCTCCACAGTGGATAGTGGACCGGCACGAAGGCGAGGAACGCCGCGACCGGAACGGCAGTGACGACCAGGGGCACCAAGAAGTGCGGCCGGAACGGATGGAGACCCGTGATCAGCCCGAACTCGATGAGCGAGAGCGCCGTATAGACGACATTGGCGGCGGCCCATGCGGTCGCCGCCCCGATGAACCCCTCGGACGGGACGAGCGCAAAGGCGAGGCCGAGGTCGACGGCCGCCGCGACCACGGAGTTGTAGGCGAGTAACCGGGTCTGCCCGAAGGCGACTTGAGCGTTGGCGGCGGGACCGAGGGCCGTCGTCAGGAACGCCCCGACGACCGTGATCTCGAGGGGAAGGACGATGATCCCCGCGTAGGCGGTGCCGTACACGAAATCGAGCGAGCGGCTCGGCAAGAAGACGAACAGGAGGAAGAGCGGCAACGAGAACAGAATCAACCACTTGGTCACGGTCACGTACGTCACCCCGATGGCCGCGGTGTCTTGCCGCCGGAGCAGTCGGGCCGCGACGGGCAGGAAGATGTACGCGGCCGCGCCGACCCCGACCTGAAGAAGGCGGGCCAGCGTCAGGGATACGCTGTACGTGCCGACCTCGGTCGGGTGGTATACCCCGAGGACGAGCGTGTCCCCGCTGCCGATGAGCGTGGCCATCAGGGTCACCAGCAGCAGCGGGGCCGAGAACCGCATCAGGTGGCCGAGGGCCCCCGGAGAGCCTTCGCCGGGCGAGAGGAGGTGGGGAAGCCGGCGCAGCGCGTAGCCGATGGTGAGCAGCAAGGCCGCGACGTTCGCCAGCACGTAGGCGAGGAGCGCGGATTCGTAATCGATCCCGGTCGGCGGCAGCACGTACGCCGCGGCGAGGAATCCGACGAACAGTAGCGGCGTGATGACCTGAATGAAGAGCGCGTTCGGAGTGACGTCCTCGTATCCCTGGAAAATCGCCGCGATCAGGCTCACCGCGACGGAAGTTCCGGCCGCGATCGGAAAGACGGTGAGGGCCGGTCCGAGGTCCGCGAAATGGAGCGTCGAGGTGATCCACGGCCCGAGCAGCCAGAGGACGAGGCCGGAGACCACGGCGGCCGCCCCTCCGACGACCAGCGCGCCGCGGACGATCGTCCGTCGTTCCGCGTCCGTGCTGGCATACGGCAGGCTGCGAGCGACCGCCGTGGGGAGGCCGACCGAGCCGACGGCCACAACGACCGCGACCAGCGCGAGCGCGAAGGAGAACGCGCTCCACTCTCCGGTACTGATGTTGCGAATGATGATGACTCGGGCGAGGAACGTGAGGCCGACGAAACAGAGCGTACCGATGAGCAGGAAGAGCGTGCCCCGGGTGACGCTGGAGAGGCCGTCGCGAGCTCCGGAAGGAAGGCTCACCGACGGTCGCCCTGTGGCCTCGGGGGCGCCGGAACGGTAAATACGTAGCGCTGCGGCGGCACTCGGGCTTTTAGGGCGTTCCCGCTACCGCGCCACGTGACCTTGCCCGGGCCGTCCGGGGTGGTGTGGGCCCTCGGGCTCCTGGTATGGGCGCTCTCGGCGGCCGTGGTGGGCGAGTTCGTCCGCCTCCTCGCGTCCCGCAAGGTCGGTTCGTGGCGCACGCTCGAGCCGATCGAGCGGCTGCTCCTCGACTTCTACCTCGGGGGCGCGACGATGTACCTGGTCGCGGCACTCCCGGTCGGTGCCTTCGTGGCGCCCCTCGTGTTCGGGCTACCCGTAGCCGCGGGCGCGGGTCTCCTCCTGTGGGTCATGGGGGAACGTCGCCGGCGACTCGCGCGGGCCACCCTCGCGCCGTTCGCGACGCTCGTCCGCCCGGCGGCGCTCATTGCCCTCCTGGCCGCCCTCGCCCTGTTCGTGTTCGAACTCGCGGTCGCCTCACCAATCCCGACGGGCAACACGTTCGACTCGAGCTTACTCACGCTCTACGTTTCGAGCCTGCTCCAGCATCATTCGATCGCCCTCTCCTTCCAACCGTACGCGTCGACGGGACTCCTCTACCCGCAAGGGACGACCGTCTGGCTCGGCTGGGCCCAACTGGACTTCTCCCTCCCCGCGGCACGCACGAGCCTCCTCGTGACCCCGCTGTTCCTCGCCCTCGCTCCCCTCGGGGCCTTCGTCTTCGGACGGAGGGCGTTCTCGAGCGACCGGGCCGGGCTCGCGTTCGCGCTGCTCCTGACGGCGGTCGGCTCGTGGACGCGAGTGCTCGTGTCCGGCAGCAACGACTTCGTATTCGCCTTCCCGCTGGTCCTCTTGCTCGCGGGGCAGGCCACCGGCTGGCTGCGCGGCTCCGTTCCCGGCGTTGCCGATGCCCTCGCCTTCGGGGTACTCGTCGGGTATTCCGCCGCGCTGAACCCGGTGGGCGCGGAGTGGCTCCTACCGTCGATGCTGTTAGCCGGGCTCCTCGTCCGCCCGGCGTACTCGGGGGCGGCCCTTCGTTGGATCGGGCGCTGGGCGGCGGCGGCGGTGGTCTCGTTCCTCGCGCTCACCCCCACCCTCTACGTACTGGTCCAGGGATGGAGCAGTCCGGGACTGACTCCCGGAGCCGGAACTCCTCCGGCCGGCACCCCGACCGGGATCTCGGAGGCGCAGTTCATCGGGAGCATCGACCCGTACCTCTTCCGTCCGAGCGACGTCTGGCTCTCCCCTATCCCACTGCTACGGCTCGAGCTCGCGCTGCTCCTCACGGTCGGGATCGGAGTGCTGCTGATCGTGCGACGGCCTTCGGCATTCTCGCGCTACCTCGAGCCGTTCCGTTCGTTCCTGGCGGCGGCGGTGGTCGTGACGGTCGCGCTCCTCGGAGTGTTGTGGCTGGCCTCCTCGGGCTTCGCGCCCGCGGTCCACTTCGCCGCTCTCTCGAGCGCGGCCGAGCTCTCGATCTGGCTGTTCACGTTCTACACCTTCCTCGGCGGCGTCCTCCTGGTCGTGGCCCTCGAGAAGTTCGCCGCGGACTGGCGGGGGGAACGGCGCCCGACGCCGGCGACGACCGACCCGACGTCGCTCCGACGTCGGCCCACGGGGCTCCCTCGGGGCACGGTCCCGATGCTCCTCGTGCTCGTCCTCGTGGTCCCCGGCGTGGCGCTGACTCCTACCGAACTCCCACCGGTTCTCACCACGCTCTATGAGGACTTTGGGGACGTCAGCGCCGCCGACTTCGCGCTCCTCAGCTACGCCGGTGCCCATCTTCCGGGCGGCGCGCGGGTGCTCGTCGCTCCCGGCAGCGCCGCGGAATTCTTACCCGGCTACGCTCCCGACCTCGTGCTACTGTACCCGCTCGTTCCGGGGTTTGAGTGGGTGAACGATTCCTATAACCTCCTCGTGCGCCAATTGACGAACGCCACCCTCAACGCCACCGGCCTCGCCGCGCTGTCGGGGCTCGACGTGCAGTACATCGTGGTCACCGGGGCGAACAATGTGCTCTGGCGGCCGTTCTCCCCCGCGCCCCTCCTGGTCAACCCGACGAGGTTCCCACTCCTCTGGCACGAGGGAGACGCGTATCTGTTCGAACGAAATCCGGCGTGAGGGTCGCGGGAGGCCCCGGGGGCCCACCTAGACGAATTCGTCGAGGACGCTCTCGTGTCCCTTCAGGCCCGCCGGCTGCTGGACCAGCGGCCCCGCCGAGAGTACCTCTTCGAGGTCCTCGTAGGTCGGTCGCTCCGCCCGATAGAACAGGCCGATCGGGATCTTGTCGCCCCACTCGAGCGATCGTTGCCAGGCCGCAACGATGTCGCTCGGGTCATGGCCCGCGCTCTCGAGCTTGTAGACGCGCTGGCGGAAGAAGTCGAACGTGTTGATCTTGTTGTACGTCACGCACGGACTGAAGACGTCCACGAAGGAGAATCCGTGGTGCTGGATCCCCGCCGCGACGAGGTCGGTCAGCTGCTTCACGTCCCCCGAGAATCCCCGAGCGATGTACGTCGCCCCGCTCGCGAGCGCGAGGGAGATCGGTTCGATCGGATGCTCGATCACGCCGGTCGGGGTGGACTTCGTCTTCTGCCCCATCGTCGACGTCGGGCTCGCCTGCCCCGTGGTGAGTCCGTAGATCTGGTTGTCCATCGTGACGTACGTGAGGTCGACGTTCCGACGCATCGCGTGGACGAAGTGGCCCGCGCCGATGCCGAAGCCGTCCCCGTCGCCCCCGGTCCCGATGACCGTGAGGCCATGGTTCGCCCATCGGATCCCTTCCGCGACCGGTATCGAACGACCGTGGATCCCGTGGTAGCCGTAGGACGAGAGGAAGTGCGGAAGGTTCGACGAGCACCCGATCCCCGAGACGATGACGACGTTATGCACCGGGATCTGGAGTCGCTTCAGGGCCCCCTCCACTGCGGCGACGACCCCGAAGTCCCCGCATCCGGGGCACCACGTCGGCTTCGTGTCCGACTTCCCGACCATCGGGAGCGCCGGCCCGGTCGTGACCGGAATGGGACGAACCGCACTATCCGCCATGGGGAATCACCTCGAGAGCTCGCGCGACGATCTCGTGGGGGTAGAAGGGTTCGCCGTCGTACTTGAGCAAGCGGTCGGAGAGGTAGATCCCGGTTTCGGCGCGCAGGAGGTGGCCGAACTGACCGGAGTAGTTCGCCTCGACGAGGAGCGTCTTCCGCGCCTTTGCGAACTCCGCCCGGACCCGGTCCGCGTCGAGCGGGTAGACGGTCGGGAAATGGAGGAGGTTGGTCTTCTTGCCCTGGGCCGCGAGCACCGTCATCGCGTCCCGCACGGCCCCGATCGTCGACCCCCAGGCCACGAACGTCAGGTCCGCGTCGGCCGGACCCTCCCAGGCCGGAGGGTCCGCAGCGGCGGCGATCCCGCCGAGCTTCTTCATGCGCTTCTGCATCATGTGCACCCGTTCGGTCACCCAGACCGGGATCCCCGATTTCACGTCCGAGACGAGGTGGCCCTTCTCGTCGTGCTCGTCCGAGCCCGCGACGAACTGGAGCCCGGGTTGGCCGGGAAGCGCTCGAGGGGAGACGCCCGACTCCGTGTACTGGTAGCGCTTGTACTCGTGGCCGTTCGGCTCCACGGTGTAGAGGGAAGGGATCTCGAGGTCGGTCGGGATCTCCTCGCGATCGACGCTCACGGTGTTCTCGGAGAGGTGAAGGTCGCTCGCGAGCAGGATCGGCGTTTGCCAATCCTCCGCCAACTGGAACGCCTTGATCGTCGCGCGGTACGCTTCCGCCGGATGGGACGGCGCGAGGATCGCTCGGGGGAACTCTCCCTGGCCGGCGCCGAGCATCAGGTTGAGGTCGCCCTGTTCGGTTTTCGTGGGAAGGCCAGTGGACGGCCCCGACCGCTGCGACTCGACCACGACGAGCGGGGTCTCGGTCATGCCCGCCATCCCGAGCGCCTCGACCATCAGCGAAAATCCGCCACCGCTCGTCGCGGTCATCGAGCGAACGCCCGCGTACGAGGCCCCGATCGCCATGTGGATGGCGGCGAGCTCGTCCTCCGCCTGCTTCACCACGACCCCGAGGGTCTGGGAGTGGGCCGCCATCCAGTGCATGATCGTCGATGCGGGGGTCATCGGGTACTGGGCGAGGAACTTGCAGCCGGCGGCGGCCGCGCCGAGCGCGATGGCGGAGTTCCCGGTCATCAGGAGCTTCGGGGCGCCTCGCTTTGAGATCGCGCGATCGCTCGCCCCCGCGTGCTGTCGGGCGAACTCGTAGCCCGCGGAGCTCGCGCCGAGGTTCCAGTCCACGACGTCCCCCGCCTTCCGCCCGAAGGAATCGCGAAGGACCTCGTGGAGGAGTTCTTCGGGGATTCCGGCCAGGTACGCGGCGGCGCCCATTCCGGCCGCGTTCTGAAGGATCGATTGACTCGTGTACTTTCGAGCAAATTCGAGGGTCGGGACGGCGAGCGCCTTCACCCCCGCCGGGAGCTCGCTCTCGGGGATGGCGAACTTCTCGGGGTCGTAGACGATCGTCCCTCCCCGACGGAGTGAGAGAGCGTGGACCGCGACCGTCTGTTTGTCGAGAGCGTACAGGACGTCCGCCTGGTCCCCCTGGGAGTACGGTCGAGTGTCGGAGGTCCGCGCCTGGAACCAGACGTGGCCCCCGCGGATCACCGACTGGTAGGCGTTGAGGCCGAAGACGTGCCACCCCAACCGGGAGAAGCAACGGGAGATCGTCTCCCCGATCGACGCGATGCCATCGCCCGCCTGCCCGCCGGCGCGCACGGCAAAATCGGTCATCGACTCTTCGAGCCCGTCGTTCGTATTAATCGGTTGTGCGCGAAACGCACGGCCGCCAACCCTTAGACGGTCCGGAGGGTCCGGAGCGGTGATGGTGCGGCCAGTGCGGATCCTCCTGTTCTCCACCGCGCGAACCGCGGTGGGACGAGCGGAGCTCCCGTGGACCGTCCCCGCGGAAGGGGTTCCGGCGGAGGCGCTCACGCACGCGCTCGCGGACGCGTATCCTGCCCTCCGGCCCACCTTGCGCGTCAGCCGATTCGTCCGGAACGGTCGATACCTTGGTCGAAAGGGCGAGCGCGTAAAGCCCGGCGACGAGTTCGCGATCCATCCCCCCTACGGAGGCGGGTAGTCCTGTCGCTGCGCCTCTCCCGCCGGCCGCTCTCCGTGGCGAGCGCCTTCCGGGAGCTCGAGCGGCCGGGGCTCGGAGGGGTGGTGCTCTTCGCGGGCCGAGTCCGACCGGACGGACGCGGTCGGTCCCGCGTCGTGGCGCTGGACTATGAGGCGCATGAGGGGCCGGCGCTCGACGCGCTCAGGAAGCTGGACCGCGCCGCCCGTCGCGAGTTCGGGCTCCAGGCCACGGTGCTATGGCATCGAGTAGGCCGGGTGCCCGCAGGCCAGGTCTCGGTCATCATCGGCGCCGCGGCGCCGCATCGCGCTCCGGCCTTCGCCGGCGCGCGGTTCCTGACCGACCGGCTGAAGGAGACCGTGCCGATCTGGAAGACGGAGCGAGCACGATCCGGGCGTCGACCGCGACGACCCCGTCGCCCGCGCGTCGCACGATCAACGGATTGAGGTCGAGCTCGACGACCTCGGGAATCTCGACCGCGAGCTGGGAGACCCGCTCGATCGCCTCGGCGAGGGCGGAGGTATCGCTCGGCGGCTCTCCTCGAACCCCTTGGAGGAGCGGGAATCCCCGAACGGATTCGATCATGTGGCGGGCCCCGAGCGGGAGGACCGGGGCCAGTCGGAACGTCACGTCGCGCAGCACTTCCACGTAAATGCCCCCCATACCGAAGACGATGATCGGCCCGAAGTTCGGGTCCCGCTGTACTCCGATCAAGACCTCCTTCCCTCCCACGACCTGGGACTCGACCTCGAAACCGTCGATGCGGGCTTTCGGGGCACGGGCGGCAAGGGCGGTCTGCATCGCGGTCCAAGCGCTCCGCACCGCCGCGGCGTCGGCGAGGCCCACGGCGACTCCCCCCACTTCGGTCTTGTGGGATATGTCGGGAGAGGCGACCTTGAGCACGATCGGATAGCCGATCGCCTTGGCCGCGGCCACCGCCTCGTCGACACGGCGCACCCGCCGAGTCTCGGGAAAGTGGAGGCCGTAGGCGTTCAGCAAGGCCCGAGCGAGATACTCGGGAAGCACCGTCGTGCCGGCATCCCGCGCGCGGCGGAGCGCGTCCCGAACCTTCGCGCGGTCCACCGAGAACTCGCGGATGGGGGTGTGAGGGCGGGCCCGCCAAGCGTGATATCGTGCGAGGCTCCCCAACCCCTGGACCGCCTCTTCGGGGAAGGTGAACGTGGGGATCCCATGCGCTTCGAGGTCGGCGACCTCTTGCGAGAGGTCCGTGAGGCCGAAGATGCACGCGCTCACCGCCTTGCGGCTCGTCCCTCGACCCCGAACGATGGCGTGAGCGACCGCCGCTGCGGTCATGGTCCCGGTGGGGGTCGTGATGACGACCACTCCGTTGATCTCGGGGGCGCGCAGCAGGAGCTTCAGCGAATCCCGGAACTGGTCGGGGCCTGCGTCCGCGGTCATGTCGATTGGATTCCCGACCGCGGCCGACGGGGAGAGGGTGCGCACGAGCGTGTCGTGGACGGCCGGGGGAAGGGTCGGGAGCTCGAGATGCTGACGCGCCGCCGCATCGGCGGCGACGATCCCCGGACCCCCCGAGTTCGTCAAGATCGCGAGGCGAGGCCCCTCCAGGCGGAGGCCGGAGGAGAAGACCTTCGCCATGCGGAAGAGGTCTCCGATCGTGTCGGCGCGCATCACCCCGGACTGCTCGAACAGCGAGTCGTAGAGCTGGTCGCGACCGGACTGGGCGAGCGAGCCCGTGTGGCTCTTCGCGGCGCGTTCCCCCGCCGGCGTGCGCCCGCTCTTGATCACCAGCACGGGCTTCATTTCGGTGACCTCGTGCGCGACCTCAAGGAACCGTCGGCCGTTCGCGAGGCTCTCGACGTACAGGAGGATCACCCGAGTCTTCGGGTCTTCGCCGAGCGACAGGAGCAGGTCGTTCTCGTCGACCCCGGCCCGGTTCCCGACGGAAACGAAGCGCGAGAAGCCGATCCGCTCCGCGAGCCCGTAGCGAAGGACTCCCGCGCAGAGCGCTCCGCTCTGGGAGACGAAGGCGATGTTCCCCTCGGGCGGCAGGCTCTCGCTGAACGTCGCGTTGAGACTGACCTCGGGGTCCGTGTTCAGCAGGCCGAAACAATTCGGTCCGACGATCGACATCCGGTACTTGGCCGCCCGTCGAACGAGGTCCGCCTCGAGGGTGGCCCCCGCCTCCCCGATCTCTCGGAACCCGGCGGAGATCACGATCACTCCCCGAGTGCCCGCCTCGCCGAGCTCGTCGATGACGTCCGGGACCCCCGCGGCGGGAACGATCACCACCCCGAGCTCGGCCGGTTCGGGAAGCTTCGCCACGCTCGGATAGCATCGAACCCCCGAGACGCTCGGCCAGCGCGGATTCACCGGATAGGCGACCCCATGGAACCCGGCCTGGAGCACGTTCCGGAAGAGCGTGGCGCCGACGGTCCCCACTCGGTTCGACGCGCCGATCACTGCCACGGACGCGGGTCGGAAGAACCGCTCGAGGTCGTTGGTTCGTCCGGTCGTCATCGAAAAAGCACCTCGACCGGCCTCGGACAAGTCCCTTGTTATATAGCCCACTCGGCGTTCTTCGCGCGTGACGGCCACCCCTGGCCCGGAAGCGGGCCATCCCCCCTCCTCGCCACCTCACTCGGGGCCCCCCCGGGGGCGTCCCGGCGGGATCCTCCAGCGGATGGACAAGGGCCAGATCCGTCACGTCATCGCGGTCGGGAGCGGTAAAGGCGGCGTCGGAAAATCGTCGGTCACCGCGCTCGTCGCCGCCGAGCTCCGCCGACGTGGGCTCGCGGTAGGGATCCTCGACGCCGACATCACCGGACCGTCCATCCCGAAGTTGCTGGGCATCAAGGGGCCCCTCACGGACGCGGGCGAGGGGATCGAGCCGGCCACCTCCCGGAGCGGGATCCCCGTCGTCTCGTCCCAGTTCATGGTCGAGGACGAGCAGGCGCCGGTGATCTGGCGAGGCCCACTCGTCACGCGACTGATCACCCAGTTCTTCGGGGGAGTGCACTGGGGAGCGCTCGATTACCTCCTGATCGACATGCCCCCGGGGACGAGCGACGTCCCCCTCACCGTCTTCCAGACGATCCCGATCGACGGGATGGTCTTCGTGCTCACCCCGCAGGACCTCGCGGCGCTGATCGTGAAGAAGGCGATGAACATGGCCCGCGACCTCCACGTCGCCCTGCTCGGTGTGGTCGAGAACATGTCGTGGATCGTCTGCCCGCACTGCGGCGAGCAGATCGCCCTCTTTGGACCGGGGACCGTGGAGAAGGTCTCCGAGGAGTACGGGGTCCCGGTACTGACCCGCCTGCCGCTCGCCCCGGCGGTCTCCGAGCTCGCGGACGACGGTCGCCTCGAAGAGTTCCGTTCGCCCGAGCTCGCCGCGCTCGCCGATGCCCTCGTCCGAAAGGTCGACGAGGTCACGAAGGGCTCGGCGACGGTGCTCTAGGTTCGCGCAGCTGCTGGAACCGGATCGCCTCGACCGGCACTCCGCGCCGGCCGAGGGCGAGACGGAGCCCCTCGAGATGGGCGTCCCCGACCACGACCGCGATCCGGCCATACCCCTGCCCCCGCAACGATGCGAGACGGTCGGCCATGTGCTCGTTCCGCTCGTCGAGCAGGACATGGGCGAGGGTCGGGCTCGCCTTCCGCAGCTCCGCGGTGTACTCCTCCGGGGCGTCGGCGTATCGGTCGAGCTCGCGCTCGACCACCCGGGGAGGGATGAACAGCGCGGCGACCGCGCTCGCGAGCAGCGTGACCCGCTCCTTGAACGGCATCGTACGGACGAGCTCGAGCAGGGTCGCGCGGATCGGGTCGTCGATGAGGAAGAGCGGAAGCTGGCGCTCGTGAGCCAGCCGGGCAGCGACCTTCATCTCCGCGCCGGGTTCCCCGCCACCCAACTGCGCTCCGAGCCGCTCCTGCACTCGACCCCAGATCCGCGCGAAGAGCGGCGCGCCTCGGGAGGAACGCCCCGACCCGTCCTCGGAGAGGAGCGCGTTCGCGCGCTCCGCGTCCAGTTCGATGGCGACCCCGTCGAGCACGCGTTCCTCGAGCACCCGACGCAGCGGCGCCTCGAGGTCGATCACGTGCGCGGCGCCGAGGAGCAGCACCGGGCTCTGGGTCGTCGACGCGTACACGCCGGATGTACCGGGGAGCCCCGTATCTCCCTTCGCCCCGCCGCCCGCAAACTCCCATATAGGGAGGCGCGGTCGGCGGGGCCGATGGCGTGGACCCTGTTCGCGGTGCCGTCGACGAAACGCGCCGAGCTCGACGCCGTGCTGAAGGACGATATCCTCTCGCGGCAGAGCCAGAAGGTCCGGGACGCGAAGGCGGTCGGTGGCCCCGCGGACACGACCTACGTCCTGCTCGAGGGGGCGGCCGACGCGATGAAGCGGGCCGACGACCTCCTCGGTCCGGTCGGTACGAAGCTCGCCCCGAACGAGGCGACGCCGCTCTACCAGCGCTTCAAGGACGAGGAAGAGTCGGCGTCGGCCGGCATGGGGCTGTTCTTCACCGAGGGCTGAGGGCTCACTCGGGCTCGGCGGGCGCGTGGGAGGGCTCGAGGTCCTCGCCGCCCGCGAAGACGCGCTGTGCGGACTGGTAGAACGCTTCGAGCCCCGTCCCCTCCTTCGCGGAGGTCGGGACGAGCCCAGCGAGGGGCCCGAGGGATTCGATCGCGCGGAAGAGCTCGGTCGACAGCTGCACATCGGGCGTGGGGGCATCGCGGGTGACCGCGTCGTACAGGAGCGAGAGGTCCTGCGACCAGAGGGTGACCTCCCCGAGCTGCTCCGGCGTCAGGACGTCGGACTTCGAGAGCAGGTTGATCATCGGGAGCCGAAACCGGAACTCGATGGTCGCGCTGAGCATCAGGAGCGAGACGAACCCCGAGGCGGTGCGGGCGAGCGCCGGGTCGAAGAGGAAGGCGATGAGGGAGCGGTCCCCGCTCAGCGCATCGACGATCGCTTTCGACGCCTCGCGAAAGGAGAAGAGCTCGATCTGCCCCGGGGTGTCGATGAGCACGTAGTCGGTCTTGAGCTCCTGGATCGCCTGCTTGACATCGAAGACCTTGAGCGCGATCATGTCCGCTGCGGCGATCTGGGCGCCGTTCGGTCCGAGCCCGTACTCGTCCTGAAGGTCCGAGAGGCGAACCCATTCGCGGATGTCGATCGCGGGGTCGAGCGTCGTCGATTCGCTGCCGGGGTCGAGGTTCACGACCGTCGTCTCGTATCCCGCGCTCTTCATCCAGTCCGCGAAGGCGCGGACGAAGGTCGTCTTGCCCGCTCCGGCCGTGCCCGTGAAGTAGATCGTGCCGGGTTCGTCCATCGCTACTTCTTCCCTCCCGCGGGCCGGTGCTTGCGCACGTCGGCGGCCACCGCTTTGAGGAAGGCGGCCTTCGAGGTCCCCGCCTTCTTCGTGACCTTCACGCGGCCCTCGTAGGTGAAGAATCGCCGAGGGTACTGCTTTTCGGTTTCCACCTCGACCTTGTAGCCGAGCCGCTTCGCCGCCTGGAAGATCTCCTCGGTCGTCACGTCGGGCACGGCGTCACTCTCCGTGAGGCGCCGGCCCTCGCGACGCGAGAGGCCCCGACCGAGGTAGGCCGGGTAGACGTAGAAGTGGTCGGGCATCGGCGACGCCCCGGCGACCTACGCGGGGGTCGTGGCGGCGGCGACGCGGTCGCCGTTGAGGACCCCGTCCTGACCGGGGCGCGAACGCACCCGGACGAGCCCGACGTCGGTCTCGAGGATGGCCCCCTTCGTGATGATGTTCCGTTGCACGTAGTTCGGGTTGGCCGGGTTCTCCCGCACGGTGATGACCTTCGCGGAGGCGCACTTCTTCGTCGCGGGGTCATAGACGTTGATCGTCTGGGTCGTGAGGATGCGCAGCTTGACGTTCGCGCCCCGCACCCGGTACTTCTTCACCGTGCCGCCACCGATCGTCGCGTGCTGTAGCTCGCGGCCGATCTCGAAGCGGCGCTTCTTGCGGATCGGGCGAAGGCGTCCGC
This sequence comes from Thermoplasmata archaeon, assembly GCA_049585415.1. Lineage (GTDB taxonomy): Archaea > Thermoplasmatota > Thermoplasmata > Lutacidiplasmatales > UBA184 > Lutacidiplasma. The sequence continues at coordinate 37,509 of JBAUZT010000010.1, forward strand.
CCGTGCGCTTGCGTCGCGAGCGGCCCTGCCAGATACCCATACGGCTCCGCTGAGGAGCCGTGCGAGCGGGGTACCCTATAAGAGGTTTCTCGGGAGGGATGGACCGTTTGGTCCGCGGGACGCCGATTCGAGGGATTTCCGCAAAGTACCGCGACTTAATCCGAGGAACGCCTAGGGAGTTCGGGGAAGGGCGACGACCGCGGAACGGATCGTCGGCATCGACGAAGCCGGGCGGGGCAGCGTCCTCGGTCCCTTGATCGTCGGCGCCTTCCACTGCACGGAGGACCGGCTCGACGAGCTCCGGGCGACCGGGGTGCGGGACTCGAAGCTCCTCACGGCCGAGCGACGGGAGGCCGTCTACGGTCAGCTCTCTCGGATCGGGCGGCTCACGTCGATCGCGCTGCTCCCCCGAACGATCGACCGCTACGTGGCGCGAGGGGGGCTCAACGAGCTCGAGCTCGAGTCGTTCGCGACCCTCGTGTGTCGACTCCAACCGGACGTCGCTTACGTCGACGCGTGTGACACGGATGCGGAGCGATTCGGGCGGCGCCTCGGGGCCCTCGTCGGGAGTGGAACGCGCATCGTGAGTCGGCACAAAGCCGACCGTGACTTTCCCATCGTCAGCGCCGCCTCAGTCGTGGCGAAGGTGCGTCGCGACGCGGCGCTCGAGCGCCTCGCCCGGAGTGCGGGCGAGCCCCTCGGGTGCGGGTACCCCCACGACCCCGAGACGCAGGCGTGTGTCGAGCGGCACGCGCGCGACGGCGGTCGCGTGCCGCCGTGGATGCGCCGGTCGTGGGAGACGGTGCAAAGGGTTAAGCGCGCTCACCCGGCTCGCACGCTCGACGCCTACGAACCATGACTGTCGAAGATATGCTTGCTTCGCTCGTCGACCGGTTCAACCGGAAGGCGGATGCCACTCCCGCGATGGCGGAGGAGCTCGACGGGCTCGAGCGGACGATCCGCGTCCGCCTCACGGACGAGGGGAACTACGCGGTCGACCTGCGCAAGGGGCGTCTCGTGAACCTCCGGACCGCGACCGACGGCCGCGCCGACGTGACGATCACCACGGACGTCGCGACGTTCCAGGGGCTCGTGAAGAAGGAGATCGGACCGATGAAGGCGCTCGTCACCCGAAAGCTCGCGATCGAGGGGTCCCTCGAGGACAAGCTCCTCTTCCGTAAGCTGCTCTAAGGGCGCGCGTCGCGCGCGCGTCAGGGAAGGAACACGCACGCGGCGATGCAGACGCCGTAGTGGTCCATCGGGATCGAGAGCTCCTCGGTGCGGTACCGGATCCGGCGAAGCTCGACGCCCCGGAAATGGGCGATCTCCTGCATCCGCCAACGGAGGAACTCCTTGAGCGACTTCTGGGTCCCGTGGAGATGCGCTTCCGCGACGTAGCCGCCCTGACCGTCGGTACGGAACCCGTAGGCGATGCCGGCGCTGATGACCTCGCCCTCCCCGCCGGAGTAGCGGGCGAGCACGGCGTGGGTGATCGCCCCGCGGGCGATCGGCACACGGTCGACCTGGCGGATCCCGATCGGGAGCACCGAGGAGACGCTCACGAGGTTCTGGTCGCCGATCCCCGCCTGGAGGAGCGCGAGGTCGAACGCGTTCAGCTCGCTCGTCTTGTTGATCCCCTTCCCGCTCGTGACGAAGAATCGCGTGGGGACGGGGACGAGGGTCGAGGCCCCGGCGCCGGAACGTACGGGCACGGGCGTCGCTGAGTACCGCGCGACCTTAACCTTTCGCGCGCCGGCCTAGACCATGATCGCGTGGCGACGGCGCATCGACTCCTCGGTCTCGCCCCGCGCCTGCATCAGCTCGGCGATGAGCGCGTCCGTCAGCCGAAGGCTCGCGGACTCGAAAAGGGTGCCGAGCGGCGCGAACTTCGGTCGTTCCGGGTCCTCGGGAAAATCGAGCGGCAACAAGGCGGTCGCGATGTGCGCGAGCTTCGAAGCGGCGCGGCCGGTCACGACGATCAGCTCCGCCCCCTCACGGCGCACGATGTTCGCGGTCTGGATCGAGGACTGGCTCTCCCCGCGCCCCGAGAGGATGAACACCACGTCCCCTCGCCGGACGATCGGCGTCACGCTCTCGCCGATGACGTAGGCGGTGAGGCCGATCTGTACGAGCCGCATCGCGAACGCGCGCCCCAGGATACCGCTCCGCCCCGCGCCGTAGACGAACGTCGCGGGGGCGCGCGCGAGGAGCGCGACCACGCTCGCGACCGTCGCGGGGTTGAGGCGGTCGAGCGCCACCGTGACGCGCTCCTCAATGTACCGCTGGGTGCGGGTGAACGTCGAACCGTTACCTTCGGCGCCCGGCATGGTGTCGAGCCTCCTTGCGGCGCGGCGGGGGGGACGGGGGACGACGGGAGGGCTTGTGAGGTCGGGGGGCCGGCGCCTTCGCCGCCGGCCGGGCCGGGGGTTTCCCCTTGGCGGCGGGCGGAGGCACCGGCTTCTTGACGGGCTTCGGTGCGGGCGGCGCGTGCAGCTTCGCCCAGCGCCGGGTGAGCGCCCGCTCGTAGAGGAGCTTCATGTACATCGCGTCGTGCTCGAGGAGCGGCGAGCTCGAGATCACCGTGACGTCGTAGTCCCGCTCGGCGAGGATCTCGGCGAGCGGGTCGAACCGGACGAGCCCGCGCTTGATCGGCGTCAGGCGGAACTCCCCCGACCCGTAGAACTCGACCCCCGAGAAGTTGAGGTAGAGCGGCCCGTCGGTCGCCGCGACGAACTCCTTGATCACCGGCTCGAGCTGCTCCGCCTCTTCGAAGGAGCGGCGCTCACGCGCGGCGAGATGCGGCAGGTTCAGCACCGGCACGGTGCCCTTCACCCGGTGGGCGAGCTCGAGGACCTCCTCGCGAGAGCCGAAGACGTCGGGGTGCCCGCTCGGTTCGATCGCGAGCCGGACGCTCCCCTTCGAGTACTGCTTCAGCCAGTCGGAGAGGTCGGTGACGATGTGCGTGAGCTCCTGGATCGAGTCCGCGCGGTCGCCCCCGCCGTAGAACCCAAGGTGAGTCACCGCGAGGCGAGCCCCCAAGCCCTGGGCGAGCACGCCGGCCCACTGGATCTGCCGCGTCGACTGCTCGCGCGCATCGCTCGAGCCGAAGAAGTCGACGTAGTACGGGGCGTGGAGCGTGAGGTCGGTGTCGAGCGCGCGCGCGAGCGCCTTGGTCTGCTGGAGGTCGGGGTAGTCCTTCGCGAGGCTCCAGGTGAGGGTGGTGAGCGAATCGCGCTTACGGATCGGCGAGGTGAGCGCGGCGACCGAGGGGACCCCGCCCTGGCTGTCCGCCGCGCCGACGTTCATCACGAGCTGGAGCGGAAGCTCGCGGGCGACCTTGCCGATCTCCTCGTCGAACGCGAGGCGCGTCAGCGGGTTGACCTTGATGAACTGGACCTCCATCGCGGTGAGCCCGAGATGGTGGACGTCGGCGATGCCGTCCCGAAGCGTACGCCCTTTGCAGGAAAGAGGGATCCCCGCGGGTCCGAACCGGATCACGAGTTACCAGGCCTCAAAAACGGCGGACCCGCGGGAAGAATCGAACCTATATAGCGGGGCCCGGCGCCGGCGCGCCGGCCCGTCCGGTCGGGGCGGAGCGACGGCCGTCGGGCCGGAAGCCGAGCCCGACGAGGTAGATCTCCGACGACGGCTCTCGCGAAGCCGGGGGCTTTGTCCGGCGGACGCTCGCGAACGACCGGCCGAGCTCCCGCTCGAGCTCGCCGACCATGTCGCCGTCGAAGACCTTCGCGACGAACGCCCCGCGCGGCGCGAGCACGGTGCGGGCGAGGGTGAACGCGTCGCGGACGAGGCTGACGCTCCGCGCGTGGTCGGTCCCGTACGCGCCGCTGATGCGGGGCGACATGTCCGAGACGACGACGTCAAACTCCTCCGAGCCGAGCCGCTCGAGGAGCTTCGCGTCCCCCACCCTTCCCCGGACCACCCGGACCCCGTCGATCGGCTCGATCGGGCGGGGGTCGACCGCGACCACCGTCCCGCGGGAGCCGACCCGCTCCCGCGCCACGACCGACCAGCCGCCGGGCGCGGCGCCGAGGTCGAGGACCCGCGCCCCGGGTCGGAAGAGGCGGAACCGGTCATCGACGTAGGCGAGCTTGAACGCGGCGCGCGAACGCAAACCTTCACGCTGCGCGGCCCGGTAGTAGGGGTCGTGGCGTCGCTCGCTCACGAACCGCCGCGGCATCTTGGGCGGACGAGTCCGACGTCCTACATGAACGGGCGGGCGGGGCGCGGCGGATGGGGCCGTCCGAATTTGAATCGGAGTCTCTTGCACCCCAAGCAAGAAGGATGGTCCAAGCTACCCCACGGCCCCACGCCGCGCCGGTGGCGCGCCGACCCGGACGGCTTAGATAATGGTTTCTCGAGCGAACGCCCACCGGTGGCTAGTGGACGTAGAACCACGCGGCGAGGCCGAAGACCGCGATGATCACCACGCTCACGAGCGCGACCCAGAAGAACGTCCACAGCTCTGCGACGCCCTCGGCCGGGGTCACCTCGGGGCCGGGGGTGGAGCTCCCCGGCGTCGGGGTGTAGGGCGTTCGGTACGGCTTGGCCCCTTCCGTCACGGTGGTACCGGACCCTCCGACTCCGGGGCGATTCTTATCGCCTCGGTTCGTGCGGGCCTACGCGGCGAACCACGGTAGTCGGGCCGCGGGGCCGGTCGGCTTCAGGACGAGCAGGTGCAGATTCGCTCCGGGCTCTCCCGGGGCGTACGAGTCTCGCTGGGCCAGCTGGTAGAGCAGGAACAGCGCGTCCTCGTCCGCCTTGACGCCGAGCGAGCGGTTCACGTCCACCCCGAACCGTTGGCGGAGCAGGGTCAGCATCTCTTCGAAGTCGATCTGGCCCGCGTCCTCTCCCGAGGCGGCGCGCCGGAACAGCCCGACGACGATCCCCGTCGCGAGGCGCAGGATCTCCTGGGGTTCCGCGAGACGAAGATGGAAGTGCGGGGACGCCGGTCCCGAGCGCTCCCCCGGGGGAACGACGAGGACGGCGACCTCGTTCTCGATCGCGGCACCGTCGGTGCCCGAGACCCGCGCCCACGTCTCTTCCGCGGCGCGGTCGTTCGGTACGACGAAGATCGCGCGGTGCGGAGGGGCGGCCGCCCTCCCGAAGCCCGCGACCCAGCGGTCGACGCCATCGGCCGAACTCGCGGTGACGGAGGCGTTGACGAAGACGGGGAACGTCCGACGAGGGACCCCCGACTCCTGGACCCAGAACGACGCGTTGCTCTCGGAGCTGCGTCGAGCGGGGGCGACCCGGGAATACCCGAGCTTCTTCAGGACGTTCTCGGCGTCGCGCAAATGGTCGGAAGTACCTCCGACCCGGTCGGAGTCTGGCATTGGGGGATATAGGTGCGGATGTCGAGATAAGCTCGACGTGCGAACGCACCGCACGGCTACAGGGACGTTGGGAAACCGATCCGGAGGAGCGGAGCGTTGACGATGATCGCGACGACCACCGCTAACAGGTACGGCCCGGAATAGATGAACCCCCGGCGGGCGGTCGCCCGCGTCACCGACCGCCACAGGGGCGCGGTGAGGAGGACAAAGATCGCCCCGAGCCCCGTGAGGACGGCAAGGACCGGCCAGGCGAGGGCCCCGGTGAACCCGATCAGGAGCGCGGCGGGGATGAGGAGCGCCGCCGAGACGACCACGACCTTGCCCGAGTAGGCAAGGTCGTCCATCCGCGGCAGCATCGGGAGCCCCGCGCGGGCATAATCGTCCTTCAGGAGGATCGCGAGGCTCCAGAAGTGCGGGGGCGTCCAGAGGAAGACGAGGATCGCGAAGGCGATCACCCCCGGGGTCCACATCCCGACCGCGGCCGCCCCTCCCGCGAGGGCGGGTGCGCTCCCGGCGAAGCCGCCGATGACGATGTTCCAGCTCGAGCGCCGCTTGAGCCACGCCGTATAGACGACGACGTACGTGAGCCCCCCGAGGAAGATCGAGAAGCCGGTGAGCGGGTTCAGCAGCCAGCTCGCTGCGCCGATACCGACCCCGAGGAAGCCGAGCCCGAGGGCCGCGACGACCCCGCTCGGGGCGATCCGCTCGTCCGGGAGGGGACGCGAGCGGGTCCGCTTCATCCGGGCGTCGAGGTCCCGGTCGAGGTAGTGGTTCAGCATCGCCGCCCCCGCCGAGGCGGCCGCACCGCAGACGACCAGGATCCCCAGGCGCACGAGGTCCACCGAGCGGGGGTCGGCGAGCAGGAACCCTCCGACCGCGACCGTGCAGATCAACGCCGTGATCCCCGGCTTCGCGAGCGCGAGAAAGTCGCGGGCGCTCGCCCGACGCGGGGGAGACGGCGGGCTCGGTGACGAGGATTCGACCATGAGCTTCCCTTCGGATGGACGGGGCGGGGCCTATCCTTCCTGGGGCGAGGTCGAGGCGACCGGCCGTTCCGTCGCCCGCCCCGGGGACGGATCGGAGGCGGGGGTGTGTCGGGGGGCACGGACCGGCTCCTCGACCACCGCTCGTCGTGCCCAGTCGACCCAACGCCGAGGCATCTCGCGCAGGTTCGCGAGGAGCGCGGTCACGAGGAGGAGCCCGAAGAGGGCGGTCGCGATGGCGAGGTGAAGGAGGACGACCTCCGCGAGGAGGGAGGTCTCGATGACGACCCCGCCGAGGAGCGCCTCGGTAACGACCAGCCCGAGCGCGACCAGGGAAAGTCGCAGGATGGCCCTGCGGCCGCGCTCGTAGGCGACTCCGAGGAGCGTGAGCACGAGGACGCTCACGGAGAGGACGAACGCCGCGACGCGGTGGCTCCACTCGACCGCCGCCCCGCCGGTGAACGCGGGGAGGTAGTTGCCGTTCCCATAGCACGACGGCCAGTCCGGGCACGCGAGGCCGTTCCCCGTGGTGATGACGTTTCCCCCGAGGATGATCGTCATGTAGCAGAGCACGCAGGCGATGACCGCGGCGAACCGGAAGAGGTCGTGCCCGCGCATCGCGCCCCTAGGACGTCTCGACCGGGGTCGCCGCGGGGACCGGCACGGGGGCTCGCGTCGGCGTCTCCGAGGGGAGCGGCTTCGCCACCGGTCCGCTCATCCGGACGGCGAGCTCCTCGCCCCACGGGTCGTCGGAGGTGACCGGGTCGCCGGCGAAGTAGCTGTAGACCATGTTGTAGGCGAAGACCAGTTGACCTATCCCGAGTATGTATGCACCCAGCGTCGAGATGAAGTTGAGCGCCTGGAAATTCCCGACGAAGAGGTACGTGTAGACGCGCCGCGGCATCCCTTCCGCTCCGAGGATGAACATCGGGAAGAGGAGGACGTTCACCCCGACGTACGTGAGGAGGAAGTGGAGCTGACCGAGCCGCTGGCTGTACCAGCGCTTCGTCCAGATCGGGTAGTAGAAGTAGATGCCGGCGAAGATCGCCATCAGCGTTCCCCCGAGCAGGATGTAGTGGAAGTGCGCCACGACGAAGTACGTGCCGTGGTAGAGGTAGTCGATCGGTACCGAGGCGAGGAAGAGTCCCGAAAGGCCTCCGATGATGAACCCGGTGATGAACGCGAGACAGAACCACATGGGCACCGCCATCCATATGCGACCCCCCCAGAGCGTCGCGACCCAGTTGAACACCTTGACCGCGGACGGTACGGCGACCGCGAAGGTCGAGAGCATGAAGACGAACTGGATGTCCACCGATACGCCCGTGACGAACATGTGGTGCTCCCAAACCGCGAAGGAGAGCACCGCGAACGCGCCGAGCGCGATCGCCATCGCGCTGTAGCCGAAGATGTCCTTCCGCGCTAACTTCGGGAGGACGGTCGAGATGATCCCGAACGCCGGTAACACCATGATGTAAACCTCGGGGTGGGCAAAGAACCAGAACAGGTTCTGGTAGAGCAGCGCCCCGCCGAGCGGCGTCCCGTTCACGGCCGCGAGGATGTGGGTTCCGAAGTTGCGGTCCGAGAGGACGAACGTGAGGGCGATCGAGAGGGAGGGCAGGGCGAAGATCAGGAGCACCGAGTTGATCAGGACCGACCACACGAACAGGGGCATGTTCCAGTAGTGGACGCCCGGGGCTCGGTGCTTGATGATCGTGACGAGGAAGTTGATCGCGCCGAGCATCGACGAGATCGTGAGGATATGCAATCCGAGGACCCAGAGGTCGACGCCGTACGGGTTCGGCCCGAACGACTCGAGGGTGAGGGGCACGTAACCGGTCCACCCCGCGTACGCGTTCGAGAGGATCAGGATCACCCCCGCGGGCGGGATGAGCCAGAACGCGATCGCGTTGATCCGCGGGAGCGCCATCTCCTTCGCGCCGATCATCGACGGCACGAGGTAGTTCCCGAACCCGGCGAGGGTTGGGATGATGAACATGAAGATCATCAGCACCCCGTGCATCGTGAACAGGGTCGAGTAGACGTCCGGGGTGATCCCGAGGGTCGTCTGCGGGTCGAGCCCGAGCCCCTGGACGACGCCGAGGTCGGTGCGGATCAGCGTCGCGTAGATCCCGCCGATGAAGAAGAACATCACCCCGGTGACGATGTACATCAGGCCGATCCGCTGGTGGTCGGTCGTGAAGAGCCACTTCTTGATCGCCGAGACCATCCACGAACCGTGGTAGTAGAACGCCCAGATCAGGAACCCGGCGAACCCGGCGATGAGCGTGATGATCGCGATCGGCTGGGCGAGGTCCGTCACGTGAGCAGCCCTCCGATCACGTAGGCGATCGCTGCCGCGGCGATGACGAAGACGAGGATCGCGAGGAAGCGCGCCTGCGACCGCGCCGTCACGGGGCCGGGGGGCGTCGGGCGGAAGCGCCGGCCCAGCGGCCAGACGCGGTACGTCCGGTCCACGAGGTGGACCATCAGGGCGGCCATCAGGAACATCAGCGCGACCGCGAGGCCGAACGACTCCTGGGCGCCCGGGCTCACGAGCGAGCCGAGTTGGATCGCGTAGACGATGAGGACCCCGATGCCGAGGAGCATCAGGAACGTCACCGCGTCGTACAGGTCGAGGACCTTGCGACGAAGCCGCCGGAACTCCCCGCTCGCCGGGTCGTCGCTACTCAAAGAGCTCGACCCTCCGCTGGGGGGTTCCGCGATACCGGTCGACGCGGTACAGGACCCCGGCCATGAGCAGGAACGCGACGATCGCGACGACCACGCCGATCCCGAGGGGGATCAGGTCGAACAGATCTCCCGCGAGGAGGCCGGTCAGGCCGTAGACGAACGCCGCCGCGCCGAGGGTCCCGATCCCGAGGAGCACCCCGAGCACGACCCAGAGCCAACCGGTCTTCCAGACCGGCCGTTCGACCGTTTCACTCAACGCTCTTCGCCTCCAGGGTCGCGACCGCGGGCGGGGCGGGAGCCGGCGAGGGCGCCGGATAGGCGCCGGGGAGCGACGCGTTCCGCGCGGCGAGTCGTCGGAGGTAACTGCGACGATACCGCCAGTAGAACAGCAGGGTCACGACCGCGTTGACCGCGAACACCGGTCCGATGGTGTAGACGATCTGCATCTCGGGGATCGCGACGCCCGGGGTCTCTCCGCCCCAGACCGACATGAGGATGAAGAACCCGGCCAGGCTCGTCGCGATCCAGATGAAGTTCGGCCGGTCCCGTGGGTGGGTCCGCTTCGTTCGGTCGAGGAACGGCAGGAAGAGGATGTACGCGATCAGGACGGTGGTCACGCCGATCGCGAGGACCGGTGTGACGCCCGCGAAGTCGACAAACTTGAACAGCCAGAGGAAGTACCAGTCGGGCTCGGTGACGACCCCCGCCGCGGCGAGGTTCCCGGCGTAGGTCGCGAGCGTCCACGGCCAGAGCGCCGCGATGCCGAGGAGGAGTCCGACGTAGAGCAGGCCCCACTTCGTGATGTACCAGAAGATGTGGGGCATGAACGGGACGTGCTGTTTGTCCTCCTTCTCGGTGTACCGCCGACGTTGGAGCGGGTCGGAGCTCGCGGGCGGGGCGATCCCGTGGGACTCGAACAGGGCGATATGGGCGTAGAGGAGCGCGGCGAGCGCGATCGGTAACAGCAGCACGTGGGCGTCGAACATCCGCGAAAGGAGCCCTTGCGACGTCCCGTCGGCGAGAATGAACGGCCCGAGCAACGGGCCCACGGTCGGGAGCCGGAGGGCGAGGACGAGGCCGACGTTCGTCGCGTTGAGGGAGATCTGGGTGTAGGGGAGCAGGTAGCCCGTGAAGCCCATTCCCATCGTCGTGATCATCAGGAGCGTGCCGACCATCCAGGAAAATTCGCGCGGGGCCTTGTACACGCCGAGATAGTAGCCCCGGAAAAAGTGGAGAAACATCAGAAAGATCATCGCGTAGGCGCCGTAGAGGTGGCTCGAGAGCAGCAGCTGGCCCATCGGGACGGAATGGATGATGTAGTACGTCGAGCACCACGCCGCCGGCGCCACCGACTGGGTCCCGACGGGTTGACCGCACGCCGTGAGCGTGGTGTTCGTGCTCGGCTGGTAGTAGAGGAGGAGGAGAATCCCCGAGACGACCTGGTAGAGGAACGCCGTGACGACGAAGCCGCCGGTCCAGTAGGACGGCTTGAAGGTGAACTCGGGCTGTGGGCGGAGCGCCCACTTCTTCATCGATGTGCGGTCCTCGACGAACCCCCAGAGCTTGTTGAGGGTCCGATTGTACCAGTTCGAGAACGACACTCACGATCCTCCTACGACTTGAGACCGAAGCTGCAGAGAACGACCGGCGTCTCCTTCGCGAGCTGGGAGGTCGTGCCGACGCTGTAGTCGCCCTGGAGCGTGCTCAGGTGCCCATTCACGGGGGCGCTGCCGGGCGTGTTGCCGATCGCGTAGATGTTCCCGCTCGCATCGACGTCCAGCACGATCTGAGGCAGCGGGATCACCGCCGGCCCGGTGAGGTTGGCCGCCCCGTTGGTCACGTCGTAGGTCGAGCCATGGCACGAGCAGTGGATGTAGAACGACCCGCTCGGGTTCGTGCCCGAGGTCCAGGTTTCTGGACACGTGTTCGGACGGTAGTAGGAGATCGCCGGGGCCGGGCAGCCGAGGTGCTGGCAGATCGCACTGTATGCGACGATCGAGCCGTTGGTACCCACGCCACCGGGGACTTTCCACGCGCCGAGGTTCGTCCGGCTCGGTTGTTGGCCGTTCGCGGGGGAGAGGTTGAGAAGGAAGTTCGGTTCGTTGCGGAGCGGATAGTTGAAGAGGAGGTCGGTGTCCGTGGTCACGTTGTACTCGCTCTCGACCTTGTTGACCGTCAACGCGGAGCCGTCGACGTCGAGGAGCTGGGTCCGCGGGAAGCTCGAGATCCCGACCGTCGGGGGTTGAACGAACTGGAGCGTCCCTCCAACGAGTCCGCCGGCGCCCGCGCCGACGAGGCCCGCGACCGCGAGCAGCTTCAGCACGTTGCGTTTCGTCTCGTCGACCTCCTCGCCGGAGTCCACCGCGCCGACGCGACGCAACTGGCCGACCGGAAAATCGAGCTCCGGGCTCCGGCTGACCATGAACGGGCAAGAGTCCGGGCAGTCGCGGGCGCCGATCACGAGAGCGTCCTCCCTTCCGTGTTCGGCCGGGTGTCGTCGGACTCATGCGGGTCCGGGTTCATCGCGTCGCCGGGGAGCTCGGCGTTCTCGCTGCCGTGGTAGACCGCCCAGGTGATGCCGATCCCCATCAGGATGACGAGGACCTCCGTCATCTCGACGATCTGGTCTGTGGTGAGCGCGCTCATCGGTTCGCCTCCCCTTCCGGGGGTACCGCGGGGAGCGTCATCGACCAGGTCGGGACCGGAAAGCTGCCCGTCCACGGGATCCACGCCGGCTCGATCGGTCGCGGGATGGGTACTGGCGCCCTCGTCACCGCGGCCGGGATCCCGCTCGCCTGGGTCGGCGTCGCATCGAGCCCGAGCAGCGCTCCGCGGATCGAGAGCGGCCCGTTGACCGGCATCGGAAGGTCCGCGGCCTTCGTGAACTCGGCGAGCAGTTCCTGCTTGAGTCGGCCGGCGCGGGCGTACCAGCGCCCGGCCGTCCGAAGGAGCTGGGCGCTGTCCTTCCCCAGGAACAGGAAGACCACGGCGGCGAGGATGATGATCCAGTCGATGTCCGAGAAGAGCGCCATCAACCTACCCCGTTCCGGTCGCGAGACGAGGGGGCGAGGGGGGAGCGGCGGAGCGCTTCTCCCAGCGGCCCGCAAAGAACGCCCCGCCGAAGTAGAGCGCGATCATCGGCGTCGCGATGATCAGCATGGTGATGCCGGAGTTGTCCGGCGTGACGATCATACCGAAGACGAGCGCGCCGAGTACCGCGCCCCGCCAATGCTTCCGCCACGCGGCGGCCTTGACGACCCCGAGCCGCGTCAGGGCGTAGATGAAGACCGGCAGTTCGAAGACGACCCCGAAGGCGAGCGAGTAGAGGAGGGCGAACAGGATGAAGTCCTGCACGCCGAGCACCGGAGCGAGCCCGTCCGCCGCGACGTAGAAGAACAAGAGGCGGAACGTGAACGGCGTCAGCCAGACGAGACCGATCGTCGTCCCGACCGCGAAGAGGGCCGTGGCGGGGATCCCGATCTGCCGGAGCAGGAGGCGCTCGTTCTTGCGGAGCGCGGGAACGAGGAACGCCCCAACCTCGTGGACAATCCACGGCATCGAGAGGATCAGTGCGACAAGGATCCCGATCTCCATCTGGGCGAGGATCGAATCGCCCACGCCGACATTGAGGAGCTCGACATTCGCCGGGAGCATCCAGTCGCGCATCACGATGAACAGCTGCGCGGCGACGTTGTAGAACGGATTCGGCCAGGGATAGGCGAACGGGACGGACGTCCCCAGGATCGAGAGCCGGAACGGCTTCAGCTCGAAGAAGAGGAGGAACCCGAAGATCGAGGCGAGGACGATCCCGATACGGACGACGCGGCGACGGACCTCCTGGAGGATCGACAGGATGCGGTCGAGGTCGCGCATCAGTCACCCGGAACCTCCCGGGAGGCCCCCGACCCGGTCTCCCTCGGGAGGGTCTCTCCTGCGATGGTGCTCCGTGCCTCGGGCATGCCGGGTCAGGTCGTTCGTTCTAGTGGCCCGGCCCGGAAGCGGTGGTCGCGTTCGCCGCAGCCTGATCGGCCTTGATCTCCTTCTCGACCTCGATCCGTCCCTTCTTGAACTCGCCGACGGAACGCCCGAGGCTGTGCGCGAGCTGCGGGATCTTGCTGGACCCGTAGAACAGTATCCCGGCCACTACGGCGATGATCAACCAGTCGTCCAGAGAATCGAACACCTCTGCCCCTCACCGCACGAGCGGCCAGTGGAACGATATGGCGTTCGTACGGGACGACCGAACGGGTACGGTGAGTCCCTACGTCGGGTAGATAAGCCCGTTCAGGTGGCCTCGACCATCACGGTCTCGGTGCCCGCCGAGACCGCACGGTCGATCGCGACCTCCGCGAGCAGCGAGAGGCAACCGGCCCCCCGTCCGAGCAGGAGGGACGCCTCGCGAAGCCCGCCCTTGTGGGTCGGGCTTCCTCGCCGGTCCGCGGCGTCCACGACCAGGGTAGCGAGGCGCGACGTCTCGTAGTACACCTCGCAGGCGTGGTCGAGGGAGGGATGCATCAACGTCTCCACGACCGTCTTGAGATGGGTCTTCATGTCGGGGAGGACGACGGCGAGGGCGTTCGCGGACCCCGCCGGGAGCTTCGTGACCTCGTCGTTGAGCGTAGAGAGGGTCGCCGAGAACAGCTCCGAGAGCTCCTCGAGCGCGTGGACGACCACGCGCCACTCGAGCAGCTGGCGCGGGTCGGGGCTGCCGATCCGACGGGCCAGCGACCAGTCTCGGCTCGCGAGGAACAGTTGCCGAACGAGGAGCGCGAGAACCTTGTTCCCTTCCTCGTCGAGCGTGGGGATCCGGCGGCTCCGCTGTCGACGCGTGAGCACCTCCTCGGTCTCCTCGAGGAAAGCGACGAGGATCATCTTCATCCGCTGCACGAGCTGCGGCAGGCCGTACTTGGACGGGTCGATGAAGTTCTGGAGCACGACCCGCGTCGGTTCCTGGGCGACGACCGAGACTCCGAGCAGACCCCGCGCGGTCTGCAAAAGCTCCTCCACGCGCTCGGGAGCGAGCGGGACGTCGGTACGGATCTCGATCGCATCGTGGCCCACTCGATACGCTCCGACCACGAGCCGCTCGAGGACTCCCGGCGTGTCGAACGAGCGCGCGGAGACGAGGTACGGCGCTCCGCTCACGGCCGCCCCGGGGAGCGGGGCCGGTTTCAGGTAGAGCGTGCCGTCGTCGTTCTGATCGAAGACGACCAGATCGCCTGGGCGAAGATTCATCGCCTGTGCCCACGGCTTCGGCAACGTGACGGCGATCGACGAGTGTCCGGCTTTCAGAACGCGGCGCTCCCGACTCGGTGCTCCCCACGCCATTGAGTTTCCCCAAACCTACTACGAGGTCCGTAGGTTATACAGGGGGTCCCATTTGAGCGTTGCGCTCGCGACTTATCCTCTGCGCTCGGCGGAATTCGGGTCCGGTGCGCTCGTCTCGGCCGCGGGAGCCTCCTCCGTTTCCGGCTCCGGGTAGCCGAGCCGTTGCGGGGGCATCTCGTAGGTGCTCCCCCGCCGGCGTCCCACGACGAATCCGAGGACGAGCGCGATCACAACGAGGCCGACGATCGTGCCGACAATGATGAACACCGCGATTCCCGGATCGGTCGACGCGGTCGAGACGGTCAGATTCCCGGGGACCGGGATGCCGAACGCGATGAACCCGTACATCCCGTTCTGGAAGTGACCGGCCTCCGTGCACACGAACTCGTACCATCCACTCTTCGCCGGTGAAGTGAAGCTCGCGATCACCTGGTCGCCGGAGGTACCGGACGCGGTCGCGTTCGCGTTAAAGAGCGCGGAGGGAGATTTTCCCCAAACGAGCTTATCGAAGGCGCTCCCGGCAATGCCGCTCGGGATGACCCAGCCCTGGACCCCAATGATCGTGAACGTATGGTCGACGGCGTCGTTGTCGGTGAACGTGACCGTGATGGAGGCGTTCGTCGGAACGTTGCCGACGCCGTTCGGGTTGAACGCGAAGCCGCTTTCGGCCGTCACCGAGACGGTACCCGAGCTCCCGTTCTGGATGGCGGAAGCCGCCCGCGCCGGTGCCGTGGAGACGAGAGCGGCGAATCCCCCGCCGACCAGGATCACGGCGATCGCGAACGCTACCGCCGCTTTACGCGTACCGCCCCTGCTCATTCCGCCACCGCGAGCGCTCCGACGCCCGCGGGACGGAGCGTGTCGTTCAAACCCCCTCCGTATGAACCGGACGGACCCGATTCCCCCGCGACGGGCCGCACCCCTCCGCGGGGCGGTTCGTACGCGGGTCATATGTAGCTCGGGCCCCCCGTGCCGACTGTGTTGGACCGGGGTCCCCACCGGTTGGGGCATGCCGGCCCGGCCGCGGTGCCGGCGGTCGCCCTTGCCGGGGTGATGGCGACCGAGACGAACCTTCAGATCACGGCGCCACTGCTCTGGGTCATGCTCGCCCTGACGGTCGCCGGAGCGATCATCACGTACGCGTTCATGGTCTACGCGGTTTGGAGATTCCGAGACCCGACGACGAAGAGGCGACGACATGGTTAGCAAGTACGAAGTGGCGTGGACCCTCGCCGTCGTGGTGATGCTCGCCGGAGTCGCGGCCTACTCCACGATCCTGCTCTATCAGATCGACGCGCTCCCGTCCGACCCCACCGAGTACGTGGAGGTCATCGGCCACCAGTGGTATTGGGAGTTCATTTACTCGAACGGCTCGTCGTTCAACTCGTCGTACGACGCGGCAACGAACACCGTTAGCGGCGGCGAGTTATGGGCGCCTCCCGGGGCCGAGGTGCAGATCAACGTCACGGGAGCGGATGTCGTCCACTCGTTCAACATCCCGGCGCTCGGGGTGCGCATCGATGCGATCCCGGGGCGGGTTAACCAGTTCGCTTTCACCGTCCCCAACGTCGCGGCCGGAACCCAGTATCTCATCCAGTGTACGGAGTTCTGCGGCGAGTTCCACGGAACGATGCGTTCGTTCCTCGCGATCACGTAGTTCGAATTCCGCGTCGGCTCGGCGAGTGATCGGTTCGACTCCGGGATCCCGCGCGGTCCCGCCCGGTCCCGGCGGGAGGTTCGGGGTTAGGGATGCCCGCCGTGGCTCTTCGGCGGGGAGGGAAACCGACCCGAGTACGAGGCGATGACCGCGACCAGCACCCCGATTCCGAGCAGCACCGCGGACCCGACGAGGACCCACGTGTCTACCACCGCGGTGCTCGGAGCCGGCACCGGTGGCGGAGGAGGGACCGCGATGTACAGCTCGCCGGTCATCCCGTTCGCAAAGTGCCCCGAGATGGTGCAGATGTACTGGTAGACTCCCGGCGCCCGGACCGTGAAGTTCGCCCACGCCGTGCTGCCGGCTCCCGAGGGGATTGGCAGGTTCACGAGCGGGGCGTTCGTCGCGAAGGTCGCGGAGAAGTTCGCCGGTGAGAGCGTGTAGTTCGAGAGCGACGAGACGGTGAAGGTGTGGCCGAGCGAACCCGTATTCGTCACGAGCACGTCGACGACCAGCGGGTAGTGCGGGTTCGCCACGTAGAGGACGGCGGGCACGAACGAATAGGAGTCGGTCGTGTTCTCCATCAGCTCGGTGCCGGGCCCGCTCGCGGTCAGGTTGACGAAGCCCCACATCCCCGCCTGGAACTGGTAGGGCACGAGGGAGACGAACTCGAAGGAGTCGCCGCCGACCGACGCGTTGAACGTCACGTTCGCCCACGCACTGCTGCCGGGAGCGACGGAGACGTTCGCGAGCGAGCCGTTCTTCGCGAAGAACGAGTTGAGCGCGGACGGAGACCACGAGGTGTTGAGCACGACGTTCGGAACCGTCGTCAGCGTGAAGGTGTGATTGTAGACCCCCTGGTTCACCAAGTGTACCGACAGCGTCGAGCTCGAGTTCGCGGTCAGCGATCGTGGCGTGAACGCGGGTTGGTCGGTCATGTTGACCGTCCTCGTCGAGTTACCGGACTCCGGGTGCCCGATGCCGATCTCGGGAGCCGCGGGCGCGGCCGCGAGGGCCATCGCCGACGGGAGCCCGAACGTCAGGCAGAGGAGGGCGGCGACGAACCACGGGAAGGCTTTGCGGACCGCCGGGGACAGTCGTCTCGCCCGTGCGTCGGTCACCGGTTCCCCTGACGGCGCTCGGACCTGAGAGCGGTTGATATGCGTGCTGTACGAATCCCCCGGCGGAAGACCTGGGCTCCGATCCGCTCGGGGTTCAACGGACGACCGAGCCGCCGGCCTCGAGGGTTCGCGCTTCCGCGATCGCCGGAACCGGAGCCGGGAGGCGGTCCGCCTCGTCTGCCGCGTCGGAGGAGGCCCGGGAAAGCCAGGCCCGCTCCGCCGACCCGGTATAGTATCGTCGGAGTAGGTAGGCGATCTCGACGCCCATCACCACGGCCATCACCGTACCGAACCCGAGGACCGCGACGGGAGCGCCTCCCGTCGCGACGAGCGCGAGGCCGGCGACGGCCATCGCGAGGAACGCGGCGCCCAGTCCGACCAGCAGGCCGAGCTCCTGCGGGCGGGAGACGCTCGGACGGGAGAGCGTCCAGAGAAGGATCGCAAAGATCGCGACCATCAGGACCGTCATCGCGGCGCCGCCGACGATCGGATACGTCGTCACCCAGGGGCCGAGCGCCGCGGCGAGCGTGAGGGCGACGAGCGCGTACCGTTCGGCGCTCGCGAGGGGCGCCCAGAGGACGAGCGCGGCCATGATCGACGCCATCGACCAGAAGAACCAGACGGACGACACTCCGAGGGCGAGCGTGTTCACGACGGGCAACGGCGAGCTCTCGTTCCCGAGGGCGAAGAGGAATCCCATCAGGACCTCGGAGCCGGTGGTCATCAACGCGAGGGCCGCGGGCCAGGTCCAGTCTCGCGCCCCGACCCGCCGGTCGCGGAAGATGATGAGTCCGATGAACCAGAGTCCGGCCGGTCCCATCATCATGAAGTTGAAGGCGAGCAGGACGAACGTCCACGCGGTGGTCCCGTCGGAGTTCAGGAAGACGAAGACGAGGGAGAGCAACAGCACGCTGCCCCCACCGAGCACGGCGAAGGCGAGCGCCATCTGCGTCACCAGGGGGGGTCGGCCGTCGCTCGGCAGGACCTTCCCGAAGACGAAGATCGTGACCGCGATCATCATGATCGCGATGACCGCGAACGGGGCGAGGGAGGCGTTCACGCCGAACGGGGGTAGAGGGAACTGCACGCGCGCTCCGGGCGGAGGAGGGGAGTCGCACTCTTATTCCGTCGGTACCGACCGGGGCCGCGGCCCCTCGGGTCCGGGGTTAGGGCTCGAGGGACGGCTGCTTCGCGGCGCCCGCCTCGAACCGGCGGAGCAATTGGGTCGTGACCTCGATCAGCGGGTGCTGCGACGATTGGTCGATCTCGATGTCGTCGATCGTGTGGAGGTTGTGTTCCCGGGCGAGCCGCTCGAAACCGGTCTCCGAGCGGGCGAACTCCTCGGGGCGGTCGCAGGTCAGGATGAACGCCTGGAGCTGGGCAAGCCCCATCTCGCGCGCCGCGAGCGCGCGATGGTGACCGTCGACCAGGATCCACGCGTCGCCCTTTTGGACGACCAGGACCGGCTCCGCGAAGCCTCGCTCGAGCTCGTAGCGGCGGCCGGCGAGCTCGTCCTCGTAGACCTTCCACTGCGTGGGGGTCAGCTTCTCGATCGGGACGAGCCCCCGGTGGAACGAGAACGGGAGCGCGTAGCGCTTGCTGAGGAGATGCATCAGCGTATCCGCCTTCGCCGGCGACGCGCGCTCGAAGTGCGAGCGGACGATGTCGAGGTTGGAGAGGATCCCACAGAGCCGTCCGTCCGCCTCGATGATCGGGAGGTCACGAAGACCGAAACGGAACATGATCCGGGCTGCGTCGTCGAGCCCGGTGTCCGGGTTCGCGGTGTACGTTCCCGGTCGGATGATGCGGGACAGCTGGGTCGACCCCTCGTTCGCATGGCGGAGGAGCTCCTTCGCGCTCACGAAGCCGACGAGGATCCCCGAGGCGTCGGTGACCGGCAGTCCGTGGTGCCGGCTCCGGCTGAGACGTTCGATCGCCTCCCGGATCGTCGTTGTGTCGCGGAGGTGCTCGACCTCCAGGACCATGTAGTCCCGGACCCGGACGATCATCGCTTCGTGACCGGTCCCTCGTCGCGGAGGTAGGCCGTCAGCAAGTGGAGCAGGATGACATGGGTGTCCTCGGTGTGCTGCATGCTGTTGGTCGGGACGACGAGCGGAACGTCCACGATCTCCTTCAGCTTCCCGCCCCCGATCCCGGTGAGACCGATCGTCGAGAGCCCCATCGAACGGGCGGCGCGGACGGCCTCGAGCACGTTCGGCGAGTTGCCGCTCCCCGAGATCGCCACGAGCACGTCCCCCCGCTCCGCGAGCGTCGTGAGCTGGTCGACGAAGATCCGGGAATAGTCCCGGTCGTTCGCGATCGCGGTCAGGCTCGGGGTGTTGTCGCTCAGCCCAACGCACCGGATCGGACGGCCATCCCCTCGCGTGGCCACCTTGGAGATGTCCGTCACGAAGTGGGAAGCCGTGGAGGAACTGCCACCGTTCCCGCAGAAGAAGACCGTGCGGCGCTTTTCCCGGGCCTCGATGAGGATCGGAACGATCCGTCGGGCGGCGTCGAGCAGGTACGGCCCGTCCAGCGCGGACCTCGCTTCCGCGAGATACTTCGCGGCGTACGCTTCGAGACCCGGAGCTTCCGTCATCGATGGATCCCGAGGATCCGCGATCCCTCCGGTGTGATGCGGACGGGAAGGCGTTGGAGCGGCGAGAGGGCGCTCGATATTTGACGGCTCCGTTCGGGAGGGTGGACGAGCAGCAAAAAGCCCCCGCCACCGGCGCCGGTCACCTTCCCTCCGAAGGCGCCCGCGGCCTTCGCCGCCGCGCACCAGCGGTCGATCTCCGGGTTCGAGATCCCCGCGGAGAGCGTGCGCTTCAGCTGCCAGCCTTCCTCGAGGATCTGCCCGAGACGCGCCCAGTCACGTCCGAGGATCGCGCTGCGGGCCTCTCCCGCGAGCTCGCGGATCCGCAGGTGCGCCTCCTGGTGCTCTTTCGTCCGCGCACTCTGGTCCTTCAGGATCCCTTCGGCCTTGCGCGTGATCCCCGTGTAGTAGAGCGAGAGGTGGTCGCTCAACGCCTCGCGCTCCGCCGGCGATAGCGGCAAGGGGTTCGCGCGTACCGATTCGTCGGCGCGGAACTCAAAATGCTGGACCCCGCCGAAGGCGGCGATGTACTGGTCCTGCTTACCGAGCGTGCCACCGAGCGTCTCGATCTCGATCTGGCACGCCTCGCTCGCGAGCTCCGCGGGGTCCTTGAGCTGCCCCCGAAAGGCGTAGAGCGCGTTCAGCAGACCGACCGTGAGGGTGGAAGAGGACCCGAGACCCGTGCCCTCCCCGGGGATGTCGGCGATCGTATGGATCTCGAGGGCCTCGTGGACGCCGGCCGCCCGCATCGCCTCGCGCACGAGCTCGTGCTGAAGGTCGCCCACGCGGTCGACGTTCTCGGTCCGGGAGTACGCCACGCGGATCGACTTGTCGAACTTCTCGTTCACGATGACGTGCACGAACTTGTCGATCGCGGCGCTGACCACCGCGCCGCCGTTGTACGGCCGATAGAACGACGGAAGGTCGGTGCCCCCGCCGGCGAAGCTGATTCGAAGCGGCGTCCGGGTGATGATCACGCCTTCGAGAGCGCGTGAACGGGATTAATCGTTGTGCCCGGGGACCGGGGCATCGCCGGCCCGTTCGGTACCCGGGGAACGGCTCGCGGTCCGGGACCAGCGGGCGCGCCGGCCGTAGAACGCGTGCGTCGTCGCGGCGAGGTGCTCGATCGGCGTGAGTCCCGGCAGGCTCTTCGCGAACGCCACGGCCCGGCGGTCGAGGATGATCGCGATCCCGCGGTCGTTCTCCGAACGGATCAGCCGGCCGAGCGCCTGGAGGATCGCGCGGGCCGCGGGGGCTTCGACGGTGTACTCCCAGCCCTTGCCCGTCGTCGAGTCGAGGAACCGACGGAGGGCCTCCTGTTTCGCGGTGGGGCGGGGGTACGGGATCCCGACGAGGACGACCGCTTCGAGCTCCTGGTTCGGGTAATCGATCCCCTCCGAGAGGCGCCCGCCCGCAACGCCGAGGAGCACCGTCCCTTCGGGGTCCTTCTTCCAGCCCTCGATCGAGCGCCAGAGGTCCCCCATCGGGAGCTTCGAATACTCGATGAAGACGTTCCCCGGCAACTGGGATTGCAGGCCCGCGGCGAGGACGCGCTGCATCAGCTCGAAGCTCGGGAAGAAGACCGCGGTCTTCACCGGCAGGCACTGGAGGACTTCCACCAATCGGTCGGCGAGATGGGTGATCGCGCGAGGGTCCGAACGGATCTCCTCGAACCGCGTTGTCACCGACGGGTCGTAGAGCAGCTTACGGTTCTCGGGCGGGAAGTGGGACGGCACGTCGAGCAGGCGCGCCCCGGGCCCGAGTCCGAGGGAGTCGCGGTACTCCTCGAGAGGGGCGAGCGTGCCCGAAAGGTGAACGGAGGTGTGGCATTCGAGGATCGGGGCCGCCGGGACGGACGCGTCCAGCGAGTATGCTTCGAGCGCGGGCCGCGGGAGCCGCGTGGCAACCTTGACGTACGCCGGGGAATCCAGCTGCGGCCAGGAGAGCAGCGTCAGCGCGACCGTGTGGACCCACGAACGGGGAAGATGGCGCTCCCGCCGCCGTTCCTCTCGGAGATTCTCCCCCCAGGTTGCGAGCGCACCGAGCCAGGTGTCGAGCCGGTGGGACGTCCCTCCAAGCGCCGTGAGGAGCGCGTCCTCGAAGACGCCCGGGGGCAGCACGGCGTCGTCCTCTCGGGCGAGCGCCTGGATCAACTCCTCGACCGCGGCCCCGACGATGTCGAAAAATCGCGTCGCGCTGGGCCCCTCCGGGAGCTGGAAGTCCCCCCGTTCGGCGACCTCCGCGCGGGCCCGACGGACCGATTCCTGCGGCAAGGAGACGGTCGTCAGGTCCCGGAGGTGGTTCGGGAGGTTGTGCGCCTCGTCGACGACGAGGTCGACGCGCTCGGGTCCGACCCCGAGCCACTGGAGGAGCGAGCGGCGGATGTGAGGGTGGAAGAAGAACGCGTACGGGGCGGTGATGATCCGCGCGTGGGGGACGAGCTTCTTCGAAAGCTCGTACGGGCAGAGGTTCTCCTCCCGGCAGAAGCTCTCGAACTCGGCCGGTCCGGGGAGTTTCGCGCTGAACCGCTCGATGAGCCCTTCGAGGTCGGATTGGAGGACGCGGGCATAGTACGGACAGCCGTCCAGGTCGGTGAGGTCGATCTCTCCGCCTTCCGGAAGTTCCGTCGGTGGCGCGAGCGGCGCTTCGCCCTGCATCGCGCGTTCGGTCGCCCGCTTGCGGTCGGCGCAGAGCTTACCGTGCTCCTCGGCCGTCGCGCCCTTCACCTCGGCGACGTTCTCGAGGAGGAAGCAGCGGCCCGCGCGGCCTTGCAGACCGACCGCGAGGAGCGGGCGCTCCATCCGGTGCGCGATCGTTCGCGCCTCCTGGAGGACCTGCACCTCCTGCGAGTGCGTTCGGACGAGGTAGACGATCCGATGGTCGACCCGCGTCGCGTGTTCGAGCAGCGGGGCGAGCGTGGCGACCGTCTTCCCGCTCCCCGTGGGGGCGTTGATCAGGAGCGACCCTCCACGGTGGGCGAGCTCGGTGACCTCCCGAAGGATCGATTCTTGACCCGGTCGAACCCGGTACGGAAACAGGAGAGAGGGCTCGGGGGCGGAGGTTGACGACGGCGTCGTAATCTCTCCCCGTCGTCGCAGTCGTGGAAGAGGGTTTTAAACTGACCCTTCAAAGGAACGGTGAGTCCAAGCCCGCGTCGGCTCAACCGTACCGGTACTTCACGCCGTACGGTCCCCGCGGCATCGTCCAGGTGACCGAGCCCTGGTCGCAGGCGATGTCGCAGGCTCCGCACTCCACGCAGTCCTCGTAGCGAAACACGAGCTTGCCCTCGATCCGCTCGTAGCATTTCGCGGGGCAGGTGAACGTGCAGAACGAGTGGGGGCATTTCGCGCAGATCTCGGGTTTCGTCGTGATGTGGGCGTGGTCCTTGGAGTCGGTGGTGTAGCGGAGGGTTCCCAAGCGCCGCTTGATCTCCACGAACTCCAGGGGGGGAGGGGGGGTGACCGGACATCCTTCGGCCATCCGCGCGCTCCGACCGTCGCTTAGCCCGGTCCTTTGGCGAGGATCGCGAGGTCGGAGCGAACCGCGGCGACGCTCGCGCGGAAGGCGGCGCGCTCGGCGTCGGTGAGGTCGACTTCGACGACCCGCTCGACGCCCTGGCGTCCGAGCAGGACCGGCACCCCGATGCAGACGTCCTTCTCCCCGAACTCTCCGTTGAGATGCGCCGCGACGGGGAGGAGGCGGTGCGCGTCGGTCGCGATCGCGTGGAGGAGCTCGGCTTGCGACGCGGTCGGCGCGTAGAATGCGCTCCCGGTCTTGAGGAAATTCACGATCTCCGCGCCCCCTTGCCGGGTCCGCTGGACGATCGCCTCGATACGGTCCGGGGGAAGCAGCTTCGAGAGCGGAACTCCGCTGACACTCGTGAGCGACAGGATCGGGACCATGGTGTCTCCGTGGGTCCCGAGCACGAAGCCGGTGACGTCCCGGGGGGCGACCTGGAGCGCCTCGGCGACGAACGTGCGGAACCGGGCGGTGTCGAGCGTGCCGGATTCCCCGAAGACGCGGGGCGCGGGCAGCCCGCTCACCTGGCGGAAGAAGTAGGTCATGACGTCGACGGGGTTCGTCACCACGATCACGACCGCGTTCGGGGCCTTCGCCCGGACGGCCTCGGCGTGACCCTTCACGATCCCGGCGTTCTTCTCGAGGAGGTCGGAGCGGCTCATGCCGGGCTTCCGAGCGAGCCCCGCGGTCTCGACCACCACATCGGCACCGGCGATCGCGTCGAGCGAGGTCGAACCCGTCACCCGGGTGGTGAAGCCCAGGATCGGCGCCGACTCTTGGATGTCGAGCGCCTTTCCCTGCGGGAGCCCGTCGATAATGTCGACCAGGGCGACCTCGCGGGCGAGGTTCAGCTCGGCGAGCCGCTGCGCGAGCGATCCCCCGATGTTCCCGGCGCCGAGGACCACCACCTTTCCTAGTGCGCTCATCGTCGACCCGTCCCGGCCCGCCCACCCCTCACTCATCTTAAACGTGAGCGGCCCGCGGCGCCCGGGCAACCCCTCGCCCGTCGGGCGAAACCTTGATTCCTCGCGGCGCCGGTGCTCTCCGCCCGATGGTGGACGTCGACTCCGCTCTGCTCAGCGTCCAAGAGCGCGACAACTGGCGCCGACGCATGGACGTCCTCGAGCGCTCGCTCGCGGACGTTCGCTCCCAGCGCCGCCGGATTGAGGCCCGTCTCCGCCGGGTACGGAAGGAGCTGACCCGGCTCCGGATCGCGGCCGAAGCCGTCCTGGATCTCTCGAAGCCCGCTCGCCGAATGGAGGTGGTTCGTGTCCCGTCGCCCGTTGCCCTCCACAACCGATAGACAGGAGACCCTCCTCGCGACCGAGCGCGACCTCCTCGCGGAGGTCGCTCGGACGCGGCGGCAGGAGGAGTATCTCGTGCTGAAGGTCCGCCAGGCTCGCGAGCAGGTTCGCTACTACGAGCGACTCCTCGAGATGTTGAAGCGGGATTGGGGCCAGGACCCGGGCCTCGCCTCCCTCGTCCGACGCATCGGATAGGACGGTCCCGACGGGACGTGAAGATCCTCGTCCTGGGAGCCGGCGCGGTCGGCTCCGTGATGGGCGCCCGACTCTCCGCCACGGGACATTCGGTCGAGCTGGTCGGTCGCCCCGACCACGTCGCCGCGATCCGGGCGAACGGCCTGCGGATCGAGGGGACCCGGCCCGGGACCTTCCGGGTCGGGGCCACCCCCGACCTCGCCTTGACCGGGGACGCGGATGCCGTCATTCTCGGCGTCAAGACCACGGGGTTGGCCACCGCGGCGGCGGCGCTCGGCCGCCGATTCCCTCACCCGGTCCCGACCCTGCTTCCCCAGAACGGGCTCTTCGTGGAGCGCTCCATCCTCGGACCGCTCCGAGCGGCGAGGGGCACCGATCCCGGGCCGTGGGTCGTCCGGGCGGTGACCCTGCTCGGTGCTACCCTGGTCGCGCCGGGGGTCGTGCGACAGGTCGGGAACGGCGAGCTGCTGTTCCGGGACCCCGCTCTTTCCGGCGATACCGCACCGGCCACTCGGGTGTTCGTGGAGGCGTTCGCGAAGACCGGGATCGTCGTCCGCTGCGTCTCGGACCTCGACCGGGAGCTGTGGCGGAAGGCGATCGTCAATGCCGCGATAAATCCCGTCACGGCCCTCGAGCGGGTCCCGAACGGCCGGCTGCTCGAACCCCCGTACCGAGAAGAGGCGCTCCGACTGCTCCGCGAGGCCCAGCGGGCCGCCGCTGCCGCCGGTTACTCCTTCACGGACGCCGAAGCCGACGCCGACCTCGACCGGGTGCTTCGGGCCACCGCCGACAATCGCTCGAGCATGCTCCAGGACATCGAACGAGGGCGCCCCACCGAGATCGACGCGATCTCGGGGGAGATCGTCCGCGTTGCGGAGGCCCACGGCATCGACCTGCCCGCGACGCGCGCGGTCGTGGAGCGCCTTCGGGGACTCCCGTCCGCCCCGGACCGCCGGGGACAACCGTCATAGTCGTCCGGCCTTGCCCCGTCCGATGACCGAAAAGCGGGGACTCGGCGACGCGGCGCTGCGGGGGCGACGAGTCCTCGTCCGGGTCGATTACAACGTTCCGCAGGACGAATCGGGCCACATCGCGGACGACCGGCGGATCCAAGAGTCCCTTCCGACCTTGAACCACCTCCGCGCGGCCGGGGCCCGGACGATCCTGATGAGCCACCTCGGGCGGCCCGAGGGGCATCGCGACCCGCGCTACTCGCTGAAACCCGTCGCGCGTCGGTTGAGCTCGATCCTGGGCCAACCGGTCCCGCTCGCGGAGGATATCGTCGGAATCCAGGCGCTCGAGCTCTCCACGCGGATCGAGAACGGCCAGTTCCTCATGCTGGAGAACCTTCGGTTTCACCCGGGCGAGGAGGCGAACGACCCCGGGTTCGCCTCCCAGCTCGCGCGGCTCGGGGAGCTGTTCGTGGAAGACGCGTTCGGCGTCGTCCACCGGGCGCACGCGTCGACCGTCGGAGTGCCGAAGCGGATCCCCGCGGTCGCCGGGCTGCTCGTCGAGCGAGAAGTGCGGGAGCTCTCCCGTCTCCTCCACGAACCGCCGCGCCCGTACGTGGTGGTCCTCGGCGGCGCCAAGGTCGCGGACAAGCTCCCCCTCCTCACGAGCTTCCCCGGACGCGCGGACGCGTTGCTCCTCGGCGGAGCGCTCGTCTTCCCGTTCCTCACGGCCGCCGGAGTCCGGCTCGGCGCGACGAAGGTCGAGGAAGGGCTCGACTCCGCGGTGGCGGCGCTCCAGAAGGCCGCCCGCTCGGCCGGCACGGAGATCGTGCTACCGAGCGACCTCGTCGTCGAACTTTCGGGGGGTACGGGGGTCTCGACCGTCCCGGTCGGCTCGGTCCCGGACGGCGCCATCGCCCGCGACATCGGCCCCGCGACGCAGGCACGATTCCGGGAGGTCCTCTCCGCATCGAAGACCGTGTTTTGGAACGGGCCGCTCGGCCTCGCCGAGGATCCTCGATTCTCTGCCGGTACCCGTGAGGTGCTCGGCGTCCTCGGTTCGGTCTCAGGCTTCCATGTCGCGGCTGGCGGCGATTCGGCGCGGACGGCTCAGGACCTCGGGGTCATCGGGGGCTTCGAGTTCGTCTCGACCGGCGGTGGGGCCGCTCTCGAGTTCGTGCAGGGGCTCGAGCTCCCCGGCCTCGCCGTCCTACCGGACGCGTAACCGACGCGCGCCGCGTCGGGGGCGCCGATGCGCGGTCGAGCGTTCCGATGAGGTAGGCGAGATATGCGGGGGTCGAGCGGGGTACATCGAGCTCGACGATCTCGGGCACGTCGTACGGGTGACTCTCCTCGAGGAAGCGGAACAGCGCGCCGACCCGCTTCGGCACGGTCTTGAACAACACCAGCGCCTCCGATTCGGCCCGGAGCTCCCCGTTCCACCAGTAGTGCGAGTCGACCGGCACGATGCTCCCGCAGGCGGCGAGGTGGCGCTGCACGGCGCCGTCGACCGCGGAGACCGCCTGCCCACGGCTCGGGTACGTGGTGAGGACGAGGCGCATCGGACCGCGAGCCCATTCGGGGTCCGCGGGGTACGGGCTCATGGGACGTTCGCTCCCAAGGTCGGGTCCCCGGCAGAGAAGTCGAGGGCCGTGAGGTCGAGCGTCGAGAGGTCGACGACCGCCGCCCGAGCGGGGACCGGGGAGATGTTGCGCATCCGTTGATACTCGGTCTCGGACTGCCAGGTCGAGGCGTTGAGGAGCAGGGTGCCTCGGTATCGGTCCGCCCCGTAGGTATGCACGTGACCGGTGACGAGAATATCCGGTGCGGGGTCGATCACGAGCCCGTCCCGGGGGAGCGGGGCGAGCGGGGTCCGGTCCCCATAGATCGGGGCCAGGTGGCGCATCTGGAGCATCCGCTTCATCACCTCGGTCGGTCGGCTGTAGGAGGCGCCGGGGATCGCGGGAATGAGGTCGTCGAACCCCCGACCGTGGTACGCTTCGACCACGACACCGTGGAGCGCGAACGTCGACGGGTTGGGGAGCGAGTGCACGTTGGTCGGGAGCGACTCGCGCAACGCTTCGGGCAGCGCGGGCTGGGGCTCGGCGGGGCAGACGGCGTCATGGTTCCCGGGAACCACGACGATGGTCAGTCGCTCGGGGAACTCGGACAGCCGGCGACCGAGCTCCGCGTACTGTTCCACGACGTCCGCGATCGCGAGGTCCCGCTCCTGTTGTGGGTAGACGCCGATCCCGTCGACGAGGTCCCCCGCGACGACGACGTGGTCGATCTCCGACGCGAGCTCGGCGTGGGGGCCCTGGCCCCGGAGGAAGTCCACGAGATGTCCCCAGCTCTCGGTGAGGAACGACCGGCTACCGATGTGCAGGTCCGAGAGGAACAGCGCGCGGCGCCGCTGCGCGGAGCGGCCGAGGGGACGGGTCACGGGGATATCGGGACGTTCGACGCCCCCGACGCGGGGGAGACGTCCCGGCTCGCGACCGAACTGGAGTCGCACGCCCACGACCTCGTCCGGCAGGAACGCGAGTCGGGCGGCGGCCGAATCCTTCGGGACGAGCACTTCCACCGAGCCGCTCTCGTCGTCGAGCGTGAGGATCAGGTGGTGCTGTTTCGACGTGGCGCGGACCTCGCGGACGATCCCGATCACCGAGGCGACGCCGTCGGTGGGACGAAGTTCGTTCGCGGGACGGACGTTCGGGAGCTCCGGGCGCCCCCGAAGGAAGCGGGCGAGCATGCGATAGCGCGATTGGAAGAGCGCCGAGTAGGCGGCGAGCGGCTCGGAGGCGATGGGGGGGCCGGTGAATCCCTCGCGGAGCAGCTCGAAGGGCACCTCCACTCGCACGTCCTGGGGCCGCGCGGACGGTCGCAGGGCGACGGCGCCGCCGCTCGTCGCGGGCGGGGCCCGCAATGCGATCACCGCCTCGACCATCTCGCGGGTCACGAGCGGCGAATCGTCGATCCGTTGCTCGAGGAGCTCGCGGGAGAGGACGAGCGGCTGGCGGGTCGAGAGGAGGAGCTGGAGCGCTGCCGCCTCGACGAGCTTGTGATGCTCCTCGAAGTAGGCGACGAGATGTTCGCGCAGGCCCTGCGCCATGAGGTTTCCTCCCGCGAGCGAAGGGGGCCGCGGCCCGGAGCGCCCCGTCCCTCGGTTCCGGGGTCCGCGAGGCGGAAGCGGTTATTTCAAAGCTTGTGCGCGAACGGGGTTCGCCGGCTCAGCGGTACGATTCCTTCGCGTACGACGCCCCCTTCGGATACTTCTCTTTGAGGTGCGCGACGAACTTCTCGGGGGTCTTCTCGAGGTGCGCCGCGTACCACTGCACGACCACGTCCCGGAGGATCCGGTGGAGCTCCTTGACCTCGACCTCGTCCTCGGCGGCGTCGTAGAGCACGGCCTGGCTCATCATCCGCATCCATCCGGAGTAGCGGTGGTAGCTCTCCCCGTCGCACCACTCGAAGATCGAGCGGAGGTGGGTCTTGCCCTCGGGGGTTCGATAGTACCACGAGCGGAGGGTGAAACCGACCCAGCCCGAGGCCCGGTCGCCGAGCTCGATCGTCTTGACCGCCCCGAAATCAAAGTTGTCGCGGAACGTCCAGGTGGTAGGGTACTCGACGAAGGTGGCGAACAACGTCTGCGACGGGTCGATCGCGAGGTGGACGCCGATCTCCTCGAACTGGTTGTGGACCTCCCACAGGTCCTGAAGGAGACGCTGGTTGAGCTTCGCGCGGTGCGTGAGGTCCTCGCCGGTCTTTGCCCCGGCCGCCTGCTGGGTCCGGACGAGGTCGCTCTTGAGCGAGCTCACAAAATCGTCCTCCGGCTTCGACTCGGTTACGGGCACTTCGGGATTCGGGTCGGGCGCAGCTTTTCGAGCGCGACGGGGCATGTTGAAGGACTCCAGAGCGCTTATCGGAGTCCCGTATAAAGACTGTAGGTTCTCGTGGCGAGATTTCTCGCCGGCGGAGCGACCGGAGTATATCCGGCGCGGTCGCCCGCGCGCGAGACCCGTGCCGGGGCACCCCGTCCGTTAAATAGCCGCCTCGGCTGTTGCGGGTCGTAAGGACACCCCCCGGGGACGGAAGGAGGAAAGCTCCCGACGTCGCCAGGAGATCCCGGACTCACGACTCATGTTCCGCCCGTTCGTCTGTCGTAGGCTCGGCGCATCGCCCGGCGTCGCTCGGCGCTCCTAATTCCCCTCGGACGGCGACTCTCGCGAGTGCGAGAGGACGTCCCGACAGGAAGAACCAACGATATGACCAACGACCCCAGCGCCGCAAAGTACCAAGTCCGAGCTCGCATTTCCGCCGAAGGCGTCATCGACAAGCCCGACGTCGTCGGCGCCGTCTTTGGACAGACGGAGGGCCTGCTCGGCGACGAGCTCGACCTCCGCGACCTCCAGAAATCCGGCCGCATCGGCCGGATCGAAGTCGAGATTGACAGCCGAAAGGGCAAGAGCGAAGGCGAGATCATCATCCCGTCGTCGCTCGACCAGGTCGAGACCGCGATCCTCGCCTCCGCGCTCGAGACCGTCGACCGGATCGGCCCGTGCCGGGCCAAGATCGAGGTCGTCGCCGTCGAGGATATCCGGATCTCGAAGCGACAGAAGGTCGTCGAACGCGCCAAGGAGATCCTCGCGCGACTGCAAGAGGAATCGAAGGGCGTCGGCGTCGACCTGACCGAGGCCGTCCGTAAGGGCGTCCAGGTCGACGAGATCACGACCTACGGACCCGAGCACCTCCCCGCCGGCCCGAACGTCGACCAGGCGGACGCCCTGATCGTCGTCGAGGGCCGCTCGGACGTGCTGAACCTGCTCCGATGCGGGATCAAGAACGTCATCGCGGTCGAAGGGACGAGCGTCCCGCAGACCGTGAAGGACCTCTCGCGCGGCAAGACGGTCACGGCCTTCACGGATGGCGACCGCGCCGGCGAGCTGATCCTCCGCGAGATGCTGCAGACGATGGACCTCGATTTCGTCGCCCGCGCCCCGCGCGGTAGCGAGGTGGAGGAGCTCACGCAGAAGCAGCTCCTGAAGTGCCTCCGGAACAAGATCCCCATCAACCAGTACCTGGAGATGAGCGGATTCGAGTCCACGGGCGCGACCCGGGAACCCCGCGAGGACCGCGGCGAAGGCGGCGACCGGGGCGAGCGCCGCGACGAGCGCGGTTCCGAACGGGGACGCCGCGACGACCGCGAGCGGGACCGCGAACGGATGCCGCCGCCCCCGATCCGCGCTCCGCCGCCACCGCCCCCGCCGCCGCCCGCGGCGAACCTCCCGCTCCCGCCCGACCTCCAGCACTACTTCGAGCTGCTCGGCGGCGTCGAGAACGCCTCCCGAGCGCTCTTCGTGGGCGAGGACGACACTGTCGTCGCGGAAGCTCCGATCAAGGAGA
The DNA here is from genome assembly GCA_049585415.1 of Thermoplasmata archaeon. Lineage (GTDB taxonomy): Archaea > Thermoplasmatota > Thermoplasmata > Lutacidiplasmatales > UBA184 > Lutacidiplasma. Next base: position 68,613 of record JBAUZT010000010.1, read on the forward strand.
TGTTCGAGGCGATCGCGACCCTGCCCCCGTCGACCAAGGCGGTCATCTTTGATGGCATCGTGAGCCAGCGATTGCTCGACGTCGCCCAGGAGAAGGGCATCGGGACGGTCGTCGCGACCCGCCTGGGACCGGTCGGAAAGATCCCCGAGACGCTGCGGATCTACACGAAGGCGGACCTCGCCGGACCGGCGGGCGGCCGGTAAGCCCTCTCGCCCGTCGACCGCGGGCCCCTCGACCGGGGCCCGCGGCGAACCTTTTACCCCGTTGACGGCTAGTGCGAGTCGCCGTGACCGCTACGAACGGCGAAACGCAACGGCGACTGCCCGTCGCGGTCGACGAGATCGAGACGACCGCCGACATCCCGATCCCGACCGACCCGCTCGCACGGGTCATCGGGCAGGAGAAGGCCGTCGAGATCGCCCGCATCGCGGCGTACCAGCATCGCCACTTGTTGCTGGTCGGTCCCCCCGGCGTCGGGAAGTCGATGACCGCCCAGGCGCTCGCCCTCCACCTCGACCGACCCCGGACGGAACTGAGGGTCGTGCACAACCCCGAAAATCCCGAGCGACCGAGCATCGAGGTCGTCACCCGGGAGGAGGTGTACCGGGAACGCGAGGCGGCCCGTTCGGTGGAGGGCGAGCTCATCGTCCCCGCCGACGCGCCGGTCTCCGTCGCGGAGCGGCTCGGCTACCGGTGCCCTCGATGCAGCTTCTATTCGCTCCCGAGCGAGCGGTTCTGCCCGAGCTGTGGGAACGTGAAGCAGGTCCTCCCCGGCGTCGCGGGGAGCGGGAACCCGTTCCGCGACCTCGTCGGGGGGATCCTCGAGCTCACGGCGAGCCCGGGAGGCAACCCCCAGGAGACCGTGCGCACCACGCGCCTCCGCAACGGCGTCGAGGAGGTCGTCGCCTACGAGCGGGCCGGGGACCACATCAAGGTCCTCGACCAGCGTGCGCTCGAGCGTCGCCGGACGCTCCAGCACGAGAGCCCGCGCAAGGTCCTCGTTAAGCTCGACCGCAACACCTTCGTGATGGCGACGGGGGCGAGCGAGACCGAGCTCCTCGGCGACGTCCGTCACGACCCGTACGGCGGGCATCCGCAGCTCGGCACGCTGCCGTACGAGCGCGTGATCGCGGGCGCGATCCACGAGGCGCACGACGGGGTGCTGTTCCTGGACGAATTGCCGCACCTCGGGTTCCTGCAGCGGCACATCCTCACCGGTATGCAGGAGAAGCGGTTCCCGATCACCGGACGGAATCCCCAGTCCGGCGGCGCCGCCGTCCGCGTCGACAACGTCCCGTGCGACTTCATCCTCGTCGCCGCCGCGAACATCCAGGACATCCATCGGATCCTCTCGCCGCTCCGCTCGCGGATCGCGGGCAGCGGCTACGAGGTGCTGCTCGAAACGACGATGCCGGATTCGCCCGCGAACCGGCTGCGCCTCGCCCAGTTCTGCGCCCAGGAGATCGCGACCGACGGGCGGATCCGTCCCGCGACGCGCGATGCGGTCCTCGAGCTCATCAAGGAGGCCCGACGCCGTGCCGAGGCGCTCGACGGGCGACGCAACGCGCTCACGCTCCGGCTGCGCGAGCTCGGCGGGCTCATCCGTACCGCGGGGGACCTCGCCGCGGTCGCGGGCAGTCAGTACCTTGAGGCGGCCCACATGCAGCAGGCGCTCCAGCGCGCCCGCTCGATCGAGGAGCAGATCAAGGAGGTCTACGGCTCGCTGCAGGGAGGGCTCCGGCAGGAGACGACCGAGGCCCAGCGGCAGTCGATGGGCTACTACAACTGGAACGACCACCCCGATGCGAACCAGTTCCCCGGTGGCTACGGTTAGTATCCGCTCCGACAGGGCTATGAGTCGGTCGTCGGTGGCCGCCCGCACGGGCGCGTAGTCTAGCGGTTATGACGTCACCCTGACACGGTGAAGGTCGCCAGTTCGAATCTGGCCGCGCCCATCGTTCCGGCGGGGAACGGATTTAGCCGCCCTCGGATGGAATGGGCGGGGGTTCGATGGCGAAGGAATGGGTCGACTGGCACCGTGCCTACGCAGACGACCCCTCGATGGCCGTACGGTTGTCCGTCGTCCAGGACCGCATCCGAGAGGCTCTCGACCGTTGCCCTCCGGGCCCGATCCGCGTGATCAGCGCCTGCGCGGGCGACGGGCGCGACCTGCTCGGGGCGCTCGAGGGGCATCCGCGCGCCCGTGACGTCCGGGCCCGCCTGGTCGAGCTGGCGCCCGAGCTCGTCGCGGCGGGGCGGACACAGGCACGACAGCGCCATCTCCCCCACGTCGAGTTCGTGGAGGGCGACGCCTCCCACTCGACGGCGTATTCGGGCGCGACCCCGGCGGACCTCGTGCTCCTGTGCGGGGTCTTCGGGAACATCACCGATACCGATGTGCGGGGGACGATCTTCCACTCCCCCGAGCTCTGCGCGGAGAACGCCACCGTGGTCTGGACGCGGGGCCGATTCGCTCCGGACCTCACTCCGACGATCCGGGCCTGGTTCGCGGACGCCGGGTTCACTGAGCTGTCATTCGTGACGATCGACGGCACGACGAAATCGGTGGGGGCGCATCGACTCACGACGCCCCCGAGGCCATTCCGGCCCGGCGTGCGGCTATTCACCTTCCTACCCCATGACGAACGCCCCTCGAACCGGGCCCCGCCGCGCGAGGGCGGGTCGAGTCCGCCCGGGCGGTCGTAACGCTCGACGCGATCGGCCCTACGGGGGCGCCCCCGCGTCCGCCCTCCAATACTCAAGGGCATCGGCGAGGGTCCGGTCGAGCGGGTACGAGGGAGAGTACCCGAGCGCGAGGAGTCGACCGATATCGGCCCGATTGTCCGGCTCGTCGGTCGGCCGCAGGAGCGAGGGATCCTCGACGATCTCGACCGGCACGCGGGAGAGCTTCTGGAGACCTTCGGCGATGTACCGGATCGAGTAGCTTCGACCCGCACCGATGTTGACGGGCTGCGCCGGATCGCCCGACTCGAAAACCCGCCACATCGCCTTCTGCACGTCGCGGATGTCGGAGACATCGCGCGAGGTGTTCAAGTTCCCGACCCGGACGCGCCCGGGTTTCCCCGTGCGCTCGAGGAGGGCGATCTGCTGGGCGAAGTCGTTCATCGCGTCGCCGGTCTTTCCCGGCCCTGTCGTACCGAAGAGCCGCGCGCGGACGATCCGAAGGCCGAAATTGAGCGAATACTGCAGCGAGAGCATCTCCTGGCAGGCCTTCGACACCCCGTAGGGGTTGGTCGGGTTGAGCGGGATGTCCTCCCGGATCGGCAGCTCCGCCGGGACCCCGTACGCCGAACCCGAGGCCGCGAGGAGCGTCCCGTGCTTCGGCGGGTGGTGGCGGAGCGCCTCGTAGAGATAGATCGTTCCGATCACGTTCGTGCGGAACGTCGCCGCGGGGTCGGCCCACGCCTTCTTCGCGTACGCCTGGGCAGCCAGATGGAAGACCCCTTCCGGGCGAACCGTCTCCACGATCTTCGCGACCCCGGCCGCGTCCTCCATGTCGAGCTGCTTCCACGTCACCCCGGAGTCCGGGACGCCGCGCGCCGTCAGTTCGTGGGAGGCAAGGTACGTTCCGACGACCTCGTGGCCGTTCGCGACGGCGAAACCGATCAGGTTCCGGCCGATGAACCCCGACGCTCCCGTGATCAGTAGTCGCATCCGTCGGTGCCCGAGGGGCTCACCGCCCGTCCTCAGGAGCGTCGCGCTATAGGTGTTTCCGGCGGCGCCGGGGAGCGCGGGAGCGACCGGCGAAAGCGCGAGGCGAGGAACGTCTCGATGAGGAAGACCCGGATGAAGCGGAACCCCTGGGTCATCTTGCTCGCGCCGTGAGCCCGCGGCTCGAAGCGAAAGCCGACCTCCGCGATGGGACGTGGTCCGTTCATCACGAGAGCGAAGAGGAGGAGCTTGTAGCCGCGAAATCGGGGGTTGAAGGGGACGAACACCTCGCGACGGAACCCGAAGTATCCCGACACCGGGTCCGAGACTCGGCGGGCCTCCGGGAGCGAGAGCTTCGCGATCCATTCCGCTCCTCTCGACAGCAGGAGACGATACGGGGTGCGCGGTCCGGGAGCCCCACCACGTGCGTAGCGGCTCGCGACCACGAGGGTCGCGCCGCGCTCGAGTTCGCCGACCATCTCGGGGATCTTCTCGGGAGGGTGTTGGAGGTCGGCGTCCATCACGATCACATACCGGCCGCGCGCCTGCTCGATCCCTTGGCTCTGCGCGCGCAGCGTCGTCTGCTTTCCGTCGTGGAAGATCGGGCGCAGCCGCGGCTCGCGAGCGGCGAGGTCGGTCACGAACTCTCGCGTGCCGTCGGTGCTCCCGTCGTCGATCACGATCACCTCGATCGGCCCGGCGGACAGGCGGAAGATCCGGTCGGTCAGCTCGGGAAGACTGTCGCGTTCGTTGAGCGTGGCGAGGATGACGGAGATCGACGGAGCGGGAGCGACGGACCCGGCCGAAGGTTCAGTGGGCAAGAACGTTCCTCAGATCCTGCCCAGAGACGGCGTCGCTACGCGAGGGACACGCAGCGATTCAACGGGCGACGTCGGAGACCGGAAGCGGCGGCGACGCCCGGTTCGGGGGAACGGGAGGGGAGTCGCCCTCATCGGCCGGCGAGACCCCGGCCGTCCCCATTATCCTTGTCGGGTCTGGAGAAGGCGAGGAACTTGCGGGAACGCCGGGAGAGGCCGGGGGGTCGCTCGACCGCCAGAGGTCGATGAACAGCCCGAGGAGGAGTACCGTAAGGAGCCCATCGAGCACGGCCGCCGGCCAGAGGATCCCCCGGGTCGATACGAGCACCGTGTAGGCATAGTTGTAATCGACGGAGCCGACGATCGCGATCCCCCACAGCCACCAGCGAGGACGAGCTCCCACGAGTGCGGCCGGCAATAGCCAGATCAAGATGTTGAACGAGAGGAATTGGTCCAGGAGGGCGACCCCCGTGAGCGTGATCGCGGCCGCGCGCAGTGGGGACTTCACCGTGAAGAAGACGACGCCGACCAGCACGAGCGTCACGAGCGCCTGCGCGAGGGGGAGGGCGTCGCCGGCGGGGAGCGCGTTCTCGAGCAGGAGGATCCCCCACAGGTTGAGCGAGAACGCGCGCCGCCCGATCTCGTTCAGGAAGACCGTGTTCACGAACACCGAGCCCCAGAGGATGTACGAGAGCCCCGTGCCCGCCGCAAAGACCGCGATAAGCGCGAACGCGGCCGCCCAACGACGGCGCAGCGACCCCGACAGCGCGAGCACCGGGAAGAGGGTCGGAAAGCGTTGGGTCGCCAGAAATCCGGCGAGACCGGTCGCGAGGAGCTCTCGGCGCGATGCGAGATACAGCGCGAGAAGGACCGCGAGCGGGACAAGCGCGTTGCTCGCACCGTCGATCTGCGAGGAGACGAGCGGGAAGTAGAGCGGGCTGGTCGCGACCACGAGCGTGAGGTATCGCCGCTCCGGCCCGGCGACGTACCAGGTGAGCGGAACGAGCGCGATCGCGACGATCGCCCACACCGCCGCGATCCCCGGGAGCCCGCCGACGCTGCCGAGACCGTTGATGAGCACGGCCGCGAGACCGTCGGGTTCCGGTATCGTTCCCCCGCAACTCGTCACGAGGAAGGGGTTGGTTCCGGCCCACAGCGCTTGTCCTTGGGCCAGAAACCCTCCGATGTCCGTGGGGGAGCCGGGTCGGGTGCAGGCATACAGTCCGTTCGCGAAGTCGAAGCTCAGGACCACGAGAAACCCCCCCGTGACCACCGCGGCGACGTGCCACCATCGAAGCCAGTGGAGGTCGGGACTCCCGGTCAATCGCTCGAGCGAGCGACGCAACCCGGCGCGGAGGGGAGCTCCGCGATCCGTCATGACGATCAGGAGAACGAGGTTGAGCGCGCCGAGGACGGCGATCGTGAGGGCCGCGGCGAGGTAGGTTATATTCACGGTCGCGCGGCCCGCACTCCCCCGACCGACCGGTGCGAGCAGGGTTGCGGTATATCACCGCTCGCCCGGGAAGGAAAGTCGTCCGTCCAGGGAACGGTGCGGTTACGAACGCTTGAGCGCCTGGACGAGCTTGCCGACGACCTGCTGGGCGTCCCCGTAGAGCATCCGGCAGTTGTCCTTGTAGAACAGGTCGTTCTCGACCCCGGCGAACCCCTTCCCCTGGCCGCGCTTGATTACGATGACGTTCTTCGCCTGGTCGACATCGAGGATCGGCATCCCCTGGAGCGGGCTGCCCTGTCGGCGGGCCGCCGGGTTCACCACGTCGTTCGCGCCGATCACGAGCACGACATCCGTGGTGGCGAACTCCGGGTTGATCTCGTCCCGGTCGAACAGCTTGTCGTAGTTGATCCCGGCTTCCGCGAGCAGGACGTTCATGTGACCGGGCATCCGGCCCGCGACCGGGTGGATCGCGAACTTGACCGGGACCCCCCGGGCTTCCAGGAGGTCCGCGAGCTCCCTGACCTTCCCCTGTGCCTGGGCGACCGCCATTCCGTAGCCGGGGGCAATGATGACCTGGTTCGCGTAGGCCATCATCGTCGCGGCGTCGTCCGGCTCGATGGGCTTCATCGAGCCCTGCATCGTCACCCCGGTCTCCTCGGTCGCACCGAACGCCCCGAAGACGACGTTGGTGATCGAACGGTTCATCGCGCGGGCCATCAGGACGGTCAGGAGCGACCCCGCGGCCCCGACCAGGACGCCGGCGATCACCATGGCGTAGCCGGCGTCGCCGAGGGGGCCATTGACGAGGGCAAATCCGTCGATCGCGACCGCGATCCCCGTGAGGGCGTTGAACATGCTGATCACCACGGGCATGTCGGCGCCCCCGATCGGCAGGGTGAGAAGGACCCCGTAGAGCAGGAGCAAGAGGAAGAACGGTAGGAGGAACAGGACTTTGTCCGAGACGACCCCGAAGACCCCGAACCCGACCCCGACCACGAGCACGGCGATGTTGGTCGGTTGGCGCGCGGGGAGGACGATCGCCTTCTGGCGCATCCAGCCCTGGAGTTTCAGGAACGCGATGACGCTCCCCGCGATCGAGATCGACCCGATGACCGCACCCGCGATGCTCAAGGAGGAGTTGGTGACGTTGCTGAGCGACGAGAGCAGCTCGACGGCCGCGATCGCGGCGGCGGCGCCGCCGCCCATCCCGTTGAAGATGGCCACCATCTGCGGCATCGCGGTCATCTTCACGACCCGCGCCCAGTACCATCCGATCCCGCTCCCGGCGATGACTCCCACCGCGATGAGGAGGAAGTTCGATATGCCCGGACTGAAGAACGTGGCGACCACCGCGGCGAGCATCGCCGCGCCGGCGTAGAGGATCCCGCGGGCCGCCGTCTCGGGCGAGCTCATCGCCCTCAGCCCGAGGATGAACGCGATGACCGCGATGACGTAGACCGCGTCGACGACGTCCCCGACCCACGCGGTCACGGAGGACCCTCCTTCTTCTTCGAACGGTCGAACATCGCGAGGATGCGCGCCGTGACCGCGTAGCCGCCCGTCACGTTCATCGCGCCCATGATCACGGCGACGAGACCGACCGCCTGTTCGAGCGGCGTCGTGGCGATCCCGAGGGCGACGATCGCTCCCACGAGGACGATCCCGTGGATGAAGTTCGAACCGCTCATCAGCGGCGTGTGGAGGAGGGTCGGCACGCGCCCGATGACGACGTAGCCGGTGAACGCGGCCAGGATCGCGATGTAGAGCGCCGTCCAGAGGTCCGCGGCCATCTACTTCGCCCCCGCGAGGAGGTCCGCGGTCGGCTTGTGGGTCACCGTGCCGCCCGAGGTGAGGAGGCTCGCGGCGAGGATCTCGTCCGAGAACGACGGGACGAGGGCGCCGGTTTTATCGAGCAGGAGCCCGAGGAACGACTCGAGGTTCTTCGCGAACATCTGGCTCGCGTTGAACGGGATCTCGCTGGGAAGATTGAGGGGGCCGACGATCTGGACGCCGCCCACGTCGACCCGCTCGCCGGGTTTCGTGAGCTCGCAGTTCCCGCCGGTCTCGGCCGCGAGGTCGACGATCACCGCTCCGGGCCGCATCCGGCCGACCATCTCCTTTCGGACGAGCAGCGGAGCGCGTCGGCCGGGGATGTTCGCGGTCGTGATCACGATGTCCGCGTCGCCGACCGCCTTCGCGAGCATCTCCTGTTCCTGCTTCTTCTCGTCGTCGGTCAGCTCGCGGGCGTAGCCGCCGCTGCCCTCGGCGTTGATCTGGAGCTCGAGGAATTTCGCGCCCAGGCTCCGGACCTGCTCCCCCGCGGCGCGGCGCACGTCGTACGCTTCCACGAGCGCGCCGAGCCGCTTCGAGGTGGCGATCGCCATGAGGCCGGCGACGCCCGCACCGAGCACGAGCACCTTGGCTGGCCGGATCGTCCCGGCGGCGGTCGTGAGCATTGGGAGGAACTTCGGGCACAGGTCCGCGCCGACGAGCGCGGCGCGGTACCCCGCGACCGTCGCCTGCGAGGAGAGCACGTCCATGCTCTGGGCGCGGGTGATCCGGGGCAGGAGCTCGAGGGCGAACGCGGTGAGCTTCCCGTCGCGCATCTTCGCAACCCGGTCGAGGTTGCGGCTCGCGTTCATCAACGCGACCACAACGGTCCCGGGTTTCATCCATGCGATCTCCTCGACCGTCGGCGGCTGCACCTTCAGCACGACCTGGGCGTTCCCGAGCAGAGCGGCGCGGTCGTTCTCGATCCGCGCGCCGGCGGTGACGTAGGCGGAGTCCAGGTACCGAGCGGCGCTCCCCGCGTTGGCCTCGATCACGACCTCGACCCCGGACTTGGTGAGCCGTTGGACGACGTCCGGAACGAGGGCCACGCGGGCCTCCCCCGGGGCGACCTCTTTCGGTACGGCGATCCGAACCGGCATTGGAGTCGGCGACGGTCGACTCGGGCGAGATTATACCCTTGATGCTTCGCCCGACGGAGCCGTCGGGGGCCACTCGCCCCGTAGGACCGAGCTACGGAGCCCCCCGACGGGCGGCGAAGCCTCATCTGGCCGTGCTCGGTCGCCGCGCCCGATGCCCGAGCGCGCTCGCAGATCGGGCCCGGATGCTTGGGCGGACCGCATCGTGCAGGGGAACGCTCGGGACGTGCTCGATGCGCTTCCCCCGGAGAGCGTCCATCTCGCGATCACCTCCCCACCCTACAACCTGAAGATCGCCTACCGGGACTACACCGACGACCTCCCGCCCGAAGAGTACCTGCGCTGGCTTCGTGACGTGTGGCGCTCCCTCTACCGCGTTCTGGTTTCCGGAGGTCGGTTCGTCCTCAACGTCGCGCCGACGTCGATCAAGAACTTCCGACCGATCCACCACGACCTCTCGCGCGACCTGCGCGAGCTCGGCTACATCATGCGTACCGAGATCATCTGGTACAAGCAGACGATGGGCCGGCGGACGGCGTGGGGCTCCTGGCGGAGCCCCTCGAATCCTCACGTCATCCCGTCGTGGGAATATGTTCTCGTCTTCTCGAAGGGACAGTGGAACCTTCCCGGGGACCGCAGCCAGATCGACATCTCGAGCAAGGAGTTCGAGACGTTCTCCGACGGCTTCTGGAAGATCCCGCCGGAGCGCTCCCGCAAGGGACATCCCGCGCCGTTCCCGGAGGAGCTGATCGAGCGCCTCGTCAAGTTCTACAGTTATCGGGGCAACGTCGTCCTCGATATGTTCGGCGGCACCGGCACGGTCGCCGCGGTCGCCCGACGGCTCGGCCGGCACTACGTGCACATCGATACTTCCGCGGAGTACTGTACGATCGCCGAGGATCGAGTGCGTCGGGCGGTTCCGCCGCGCGATGCCCCGATCCCCGCTCCCCCGCGCGGATCGTACGGGAGCGCGACGCCCCGTGACTGAGACGCCCCCGGATCGCCGATTCGCCGAGATCGGTTGGGTCGTGGCCGTCGGGTTCCTCCCGCTCCTCCTCGTGTTCACGACTCCGCTGCTCGAGTCGGAGTGGGCGGGTCTCATCCTTTTCTCGGGAGGGCTCGCCGGGTTCGCGCTCGCCTACTACTGGGGCCTGCACCGGGACCGTGCCTTCCTCACCGTGTGGGTGATGGTCGCCCTCTCGCTCGCCGTGCTCTCGACGCTCACGGGGCGATGGAACGGGTTCACGGACGAACCGTACGCCACCCCGGCGTTCGCCAGCTTGTGGCCGAACCTCTACGGCACCGAGCTCCACCTCACGTACTACCAGTACGGGACCGGTCCGATCTTCCTCTCGGACTCCTACGTCTACCTGCCGCTCCTTGCCTTCGTCCAGGTCCCGGGCCTCGACTACCGGTGGATCACGATCGGAGCCTGGCTCCTCACCGTATGGTTCGTACGGAAGAGCGGAGCGGCGGTCGCCCTCTTCGCCGCACCGTGGGTCGCCATCCTCGCCGCGAGCGGCTTCAACGACTTTGTTCCGCTCGCGGCCCTCACCGCGACGTTCGTCGCTCTCGCGGGATGGCGTTCCCGAGTCGCCGAGGTCGTCTCTCTCGCGCTCAAGCAGTTCGCGAACGTCCTCGTCGTCGTCGTCCATCTTTGGCATCGCCGGTGGCGGGACGCGCTCCTCGCCGTGGCGGTCACCGGCGCCATCCTCGCCCCGTTCGCCTACCTCAGCCCGTCCGGGGTCTGGTGCCACGCCATCCTGGTCACGACGTACGGGCCATGCACCGGCTCGCAAGGGTTCACTTCGCCGTCGAGCTTGCTGAGCCACCTCAACTACTATCTGTGGCCGACGTGGATCCTCGCCGTCTTCGGCGCTCGGTACGTCGCGGGCCTGTTCGCGCCGGACGGTGCGCCGGTACGGGCGGAGGCCGCGGACGCCGTGGCACGACTGCGCCCGCCACCGTCCGGTGAAGAGGTCCCTCCGCCGTTCGTCGTGCTCGCCGCTCCCTACGTCCAGGTCCGAGCCGCCGTCCGTGCGCTCCATCCGGAACTCTGGACGATCGCGAAGTACTGCACGGTCGGGGGAACCGGCATCGTCGTGAACCTCCTCGTCTTCTCCGCGGCTCGCGAAGTTCTCGGGCCGGCCGCGCTCCTCGCGCTCGTGGCGAGCACGGTCGCCTTCGGTGTAGCGACCGTGTGGAACTTCACCTGGAACTACCTCTGGACGTTCCAGGACCGCCACAGCCGGCCCCTCCTCCACCACGGTGTAGGCTTCGCCGGCGCGTCGCTGGCCGCGCTCTCGGTCAATCTCCTCGTGCTCTACGCCCTTCAGAGCTCGATCTCGGCGTTGCTCGCCCAGTTCCTGGGCATCCTCTCCGGCACGGCAATCGGTTTCGCCCTGAACCGCTGGCTCAATTTCTCCGCTCTGCGCTGGGTGGAGGCGCCCTAGCGAGCACCCGCCTCAACCGGCCCGAACGGCCGACCCGGAATCCCGACGGTCCGACCGGGTCCGCTGGACCGCGCGCGCGAGTTCGGGGCTCACGAGGTACGTCGCCGCGTACGCCTCGATCCCCCACACATCCGGGGTCCATCGCCGCTCCTCGGGGTGGCGCGCCAGGAACCGGGCGTACTCGGCGGCCCGCCCCGCGACCTCGCGCCGCTCGGCCCCGGCGCCGATCCGGTCCCGGAGCTCCTCCGAGCGTCGCTGTCGGTCGAAGTGGACTGCGGTCCGTTCGTAGTGTTCTGCGAACTCCGGACGTCCGAACTCTCGGGCCTCGACCGCGAATCCCCAGTTCGACTCGACAGCCCAGCGGAGCCAGCTCGTGTTCCGGGTGAGGTTCGTCGAGTGGACGCGGTGGCGGGTGAGACGGCGGTCGTCGAGATAGAGCCCATAGGGCGAGACGACCGCGTTGAGCAGGAGGCTCGAATCGGGGAGGCGCGTCGTGGAGAAGTGCTCGCCTCGCCGCCCGTCGAGGAGCTCCCGTCGGAACGCCATCGTGCTAGAGTTGAACGAGACGCGAGTCCGGTGAAAGAGCACGTCCACGAGGCCGCCCTTCGCCCCGGGAGTGAGCAGGAGGGGACCGTTCGAGTCGAAGTACGCGTCGCTCGCTCGCGGCGGCCAACTTTCGCGCGGAACCGGTCGATCGTCGGGGTCGACCAGTTCGATGCGGTTGCGGTAGAAGCCGACCTCGGGATGATCGTGAAAGACCTCGAGGACCCGCGCGAGGCGCTCCGGCATGTATCGATCGTCGTCGTCGAGGAACGTGACGAGCGGGGCCCGGGTCGCCCGGACGGCGGCGAGCAGCCAAGTGCCGATCCGCTCGGTCCCGTCGAGCAGCGTCGCGACCGCGTCGTGGGCGAGCGCCGAGTCGAGGGAGTCGTCGCGAAAGTTCTTGATCACGAGGGTCTCGACACGGTCCCGGGCCACGGTCTGGTCGAGCACCGAACGCACCGCATCGAGCACGTACGTCCCTCGCGAGTACGCTCCGACGATGACCGCGACCTCGGGCGGGGACGCCATCGGCGCGTCATCCCCCGGCGGCCGTCGTCGGCGCGTCGAGCGTGCCGGACCGCGGCAGCGGCGGCGTCGAGAAGAGCCGCCGCTCGAGGGCCGTCGTCGCGTACTCGAGGAGCGGTTCGAGGTTCACCGTGTCGGCGCGGTTGTACCGCACGAGCCGGTCGAGCGCGGCCGAGCTCCCCCGTCGGTACTCCTGCCAGAGCCGCACCGCGTCGAGGCCGTGGACGCCCTCGACGCCCGTCCGGTCCCCGACGCCGAGCCGCTCCTCGATCCGCTTGAGACCGCCGGCGTGGCCGAGGCGATAGAGCACGAAACGGAGGTCGATGTGGACCGGCGGAGCGACGAACTGGGGAAAGCACGCCTCGAGGAACGGCACGTCGAACCGGCTCCCGTTGAACGTGACGAGGATCGGAAAGCGGCCGAGGTAGGCGGGGAGCTCTTCCAAGCTCTCGCCGGCGATGAACGTGCGGGTCGCTCCTCCGCCGTGGACCGTGACGACGGTCACGATCCCGCCGTAGGGCGAGAGCCCGGTCGTCTCGATGTCGAGGAACGCGATCCGCTCCCGGAACTCCGCGTGCATCCGCCAGTGCTCGCGTTCGGGAAGGCGACGGCCGAACCACGCGGCGTCGCCCTCGGCGAGCGCGCGCTCGCTTGCGGCGAGCTCGGAGGCGAGTCGGCGCTCGCGGGAGTCGGACATCCCGAGGGTCGAGAGCCGGTCGCGAAGCTCCGCCCAGTCCCGGATCCCTTCGCGCCAGAGCCCGGCCTCGGTGATCGGCCCCACGCCGGGGAGGTGCAAGAACGTCGCGCGCAGCACGGCTCGGCCCGACGGGCCGGACCGTCTTAGGGTTGGCCGTCCGGTCTAGGGGCGAGGGTCGGCGGATTCGACCGGAAGGGGACCGAGCGGGGCGATGAGCGCCTTCACCGCGGCCCAGAATCGGGGGACGTCCGAGGCCGGAAGGCGCCGGTCGTAGTACGGCGCGCGGCACTCCGCCTCGAGGACCTCGGGGTCGTCGGTGTCCCAGACGAGACGGACCGTCCAGGCGTCGTGGTCCTCCTCGTAGGAGAAGACGCGCTTCCTCGGGTCGGTCGAGATCGGGTTCGGGGCGAGGATGTCGAGCGGAGGGTCGGGCGGGGGCGCCACCCCCGGGGTGAGCAGGAGCATCGGCGGCCGCTTCGGCAGCGTGAGGCGGATCCAGGCGACGACGGGCCAGTGGCTCCGCGCGACCCCGAGGCTCGGCACGACCGTAGCACTCCGCGCGGGGCTAAAAAAAGACCGGCCGTGCGGCCCGGGGTTCGAAACCGATTTTGAAAAAAAAGGTTTCACACGCGTTCTGCTTAACTGCCAAGCATAACCAGGTGACGTAGCTGCGGACGTTAGTGGCCGCGGGCTGAACAGATCGCCCGAAGGCTTTCTGCGTACACCCCGGCTCTATCGAACTCGTCTTCTACGAATGTCCTTCAAGGTCTCTCTTTTTCGAGGGGGTTTCGGGCTTAGATGCTTTCAGCCCTTATCCCGTAGCGCGTGGCTGCTCAGCGATGCCTTGCCAGACAACTGATGGACTAGAGGCGCCGATTCCCCGTTCCTCTCGTACTGTGGGAACCTTCTCGTCAGAGACCCTTGCACTTCCGCCAAAAAGTAACACACCTGTCTCGCGACGGTGTGAACCCAGCTCACGATCCCTTTTAATGGGCGAACAACCCCACCCTTGGTAGCTGCTGCACCACCAGGATAGGCAGAACCGACATCGAAGTAGCAAGCCTCCAGGTCGATAGGGACTCTTGCTGGAGACAACTCAGTTATCCCCGGGGTAACTTTTCTCTTATCAATGGCCCCTACAGGGGAGGCACATTGGTTCGCTAGGCCCTGCTTTCGCATCGGGAATCCTCGTTAGGCAGATTCCCGTCAAGCCGGCTTTTGCCCTTGCACTCTACGGTGGATTTCTGACCCACCTGAGCCGACCTTTGGGGGCCCTTGTTACTTTTTGGAGGGCGTGGCGCCCCACCCAAACTGCCTACCTACGGGTGTCCCCCTTACGGGGTGAGCGATACCAACCCGAAAGGGTGGTGTTTCATCGGCCTCTCGAAACGGAACTAGCGTCCCGCTCTGGTAACGAGTCCCACCTACGCTACACATTCGGATTAGTATCACAACCGCAGGCTGCAGTAAAGCTCCACGGGGTCTTCACTTTCAGACGGAAGACATTGGACTGCTCGCCAATGAGTCAGTTTCGCCGGCTTCCGAGTAGGGACAGTAGAGCTCTCGTTGGTCCTTCATGCAAGTCGCCAATTAAGCGACAAGGTATTACGCTACCTTAAGAGGGTCATAGTTACCCCCGCCGTTTACCGGTCCTTCGTCCCGTTGTACCGGGCTTTCAGATACCGACACTGGGCAGGATTCAGCGGCCATACACAACTTTTCAGTCTCGCGGCCACCTATGTTTTTGTTAAACAGTCGGAGCTCCCTGGTCACTGCGACCAGATCTCCTCAGATCTGGCACCCCTTCTCCCGAAGTTACGGGGCTAATTTGCCGAATTCCCTTACTCGAATTCTCGCCGACACGCCTTGGGCTTCTCACCCAGGGGCACCTGTGTCAGTTCTCGGTACGAGCCCAAGATGCCGTCCTCAGCTTTTCACGGACCACCCGCATTGCGAAAAATCTCCTCGCGGAGTTCTGATCGAACTGCCCCCGGTTCTCACCATGACGGTACTTCCCGGGGCGACGTAAGACCAATGGGCTGGCGTATGCCCACAATCCCTAGCGGCTGGCTTCCCTGAGGACGCTTTGACCTTGGGGTCGCAGAATATTAACTGCGTTTCCTTTCGCGAGTGCCGATTAAGGACTCGCTTAGGCTCGACTAACCCACGGCGGATGAACGTTGCCGTGGAACCCTGGCCCCTACGGCGGACGGGATTCTCACCCGTCTTTGCTGCTACTCCTCCCAGGATTTTCGATGGAACCCGGTCCATAGGAACTTACGCCCCTACTTCTACCCAGGCACCACGCCTCCTTACACGATCGCCGTCGATTGACGGCGCGCCCGCATATCGGGGGCCGGTTTAGCCCCGTCCATTTTCGGTGCCCATGCCCTCGACTGGTGAGCTGTTACGCACTCTTTGAAGGATGGCTGCTTCTGAGCCCACCTCCCAGTTGTCTTCGAACACGGACGCCCTTTGCATGACACTTAACCGGCACTTGGGGCCCTTAATGCGAGGCTGGGTTGCATTCCCTTTCGCACGGCGGGCTTACCCCTGCCGCGCTCACTCCCGGCGTCTACGCCGCACGGAACTTCGGAGTTCGACAACAGGCCGAGACCTTTCGGTCCCGCTTCCCGTAATCGGTGCTCTACATCCCGTGCTAGCTCGGCCGAGACCTACCTGCGAGTAGTTTCAGGAGGAACCAGCCATCCCCAGTCTAGATTGGCCTTTCACCCCTAAGCACAGGTCATCCGAGTGATTTGCACGTCAACACCGGTTCGGTCCTCCACCTACCTTTCGGCAGGCTTCAACCTACCCACGCTTAGATCGATTGGCTTCGGGTCTTCCACCAATGACTTCGGGCGAGCACACCCCGTCCCTCGTCCCTTACGGGATTGCGGACTGTCGGTTTCCCTGCGGCTGCGGCCGTGCGGGCCTTAGCCTCGCCATTGATCGAAACTCCCTGGCCCGTTATTCAAAACGGACGCATGGACCCTGTGTCCACAACCTTGCGGTTGCTTCGTTCCTTGGGGGCCACATGCGGCTTATCGTCAGTTGGTTTCAGGCTCTTTTCACCTCCCTTCCGAGGTACTTTTCAGCGTTCGCTCGCGCTACTAAATTCTCTATCGGTCTCGGGACGTATTTAGGATCAGAAGACTGTACCTCCCAGCTTCCCGCGCGATATCCAACGCACGGTACTCGGGATACCCTCAATCTCGCCTCTTCCGTTCGCGTACGGGACTTTCACCCTCTTAGGTCCGTCGTTCCAGGCACGTTCGGCTCCGGAAGCCAGCGAGTACGAAGGTCCACTACTCCACATCTCCCTACCCTTGCCGGGCAGGGATTCGGTTTGTCCTACGCCGTTTTCGATCGCCTTTACTAACGGCATCTCGTTTGATTTCTTGTCCTCCCCCTACTAGAATGCTTTACTTCGGGGGGTTCCCCTTCCTTGCGGAATGTCCCTTGCGGGACCGGAGTTCCGATTCGGTGATCGGTGGATCACAGGTTC
>JBAUZT010000011.1:0-40082 GCA_049585415.1 Thermoplasmata archaeon
GTACGACCGGCGCTGATCCGATCCTTCTACCGGGCCACCCCGCTCGCGGACTGACGCGTCCGCTAGCCAATTCGGAAAGGAGCCTCTCCTCAGGGAGTACAAAGGTATTTAGTTAATAGTCAGTAACGCCGGGGCCAGCGGTCTGGTCCATTCAGAGGCGGCGCGTAACAACCTAGGGCATATACCAATCGAGGAACGTCCCCAGCCGCGTGATCGGCCGAGTTCTGACTGCCTTCCGAGCGCCATCCCGGGGCAGGCTGCCCCCGGGGCAAGCCGTCACCGCACTACGAACGACGATCCCCCACCAACGAACTTGACCGAAGACTCCCCAGCGCCTGAAGCGACCTCCCCGGCGTTCTTGGACGAGCGCGCAGGGTCGCTGTTCCCGGGCATGCGGTGGCTCAGCCCTCGACGACTGGCGTTCTTCCTCGTGCTCTGGGCTGCGATCGTCTTCACGGGAAGCGCCTTCGTCAACAACCCCTTCACGGGCCTCGGCAATTTCTCGAATTGGGACGTCGGGCCTGGGTCGCCCAACTACTACTGGGTCGTGATGTATCTCCACGGGCTCATGGCCGGGCTCCTGGGGATCGCCGCCCTCGTGGCGTGCGACGTCTTCGAGCTGCCCTCCGTTCACGTTCGACGCGGGATCCTGGTCGGTGTGCTCATCGCCGGTGTCCTCTCTCCGATCGGCGCCGTGTTCAACACTTCGTCTGGGTGGATGAACGCCGGCCTGTGGGTCCAGATCACGGCCTTCCTTGCCCTCGACGAAATCCTGATCCTCTTCCTCTGGGGGATGCTCACGGTATGGCGGGAGGGCGCTCCCCGGAGCCGGACCTTTCCCTTCATCACGGCCTCGCTCGCCGGGGCCGTCATGTTGGTCGCGGCCCTGATCGGGCACCTCGCCGGAGTGATCCTGGGGTTCGGGGACAACCCGTCCCTGCTCGGACAGTACGCCGCCCAAGAGATTGGCGTATCGCTGAACTCCTGGTCCGTGGACCTCATCGAGTCGCACTCGTATCTCATGATCACTGCCGTTCCCGCGGGGATCATGGCGCTCGCCGCGGTCCGTTTCGGGTACTACCGGCTCGCGGGGGCGACGAAGCTGCTGGCTCAGGTGGGGTTCTTCTTTTTGTGCGTCAATCTCGTGGTACAGACGGGGATGGGGCTCCTCCTCGGATTCTCGAGCTGGCCGGGCAACCTTCCTTCCCAGATCAGTGCCCTGCCGGGAGTCCCCAGCTTCGTGGCTCTGAACGACGCGAGCAACTTCGTCTTCTTGGTCCTCGGGGGCATCCTGCTGATCATCGCGCTGGTGATCGGTACTGGTCGGCTCAAGGGATGGACGAATCACGTCGGCCTACCGATCCGGGTCCTTCCGCTCGTGATGCTGGTCGTCTTCACTGTCCTCACGGCGATCACTGAGCCGACCGGCGACTCGTTGATCGGCACCCCACCCCAGGCTTGGGTTCGGTTGTTCATCGCCTTCTATCTCACCATGATGGTGGTGCTCGTGGTCTTGCTCGCGGAACGCCTGTTGAGCGAGCGGCAGGGCCTCAGGATCGACTGGGCGGCCACCGCAGGTGTGGTCATCACCTTCGCCGGCGTGTTGCTCTATGTGTCCACTGGCCTCTACGCCGGAGGGTACATCGCGGTCGCCGGAGTCATCATCATTGGGCTCTCGTTCGTGCTCACTTCGTGGTGGGGCCTTTCCGCCGGGTCACCCCAAGGTCTGCAAGGCGAGTAGATTCGCGGGCGCCGGTTGCGGAGGTTCTAATCCCGGGGCCAGGCTCGGAACAATTCTTCCGGTCTTATACCGGGCGCCCGAAAGGCTCAGGTACCGGTCCAGCGGGGCGGACGTTTCTCCCGGAACGCCGCTCGGGCTTCGCGGTTGTCGGGACCGTCTCGAAGGGGATTGGCCAACTCCTGCTCGAGCCGTAGGCCCTCCGTGAGCGGCAGAGCGAGACCCCGGTGGACTGCCGCGAGTGCCGCCTGAACGGCTCGGGGAGGGAGTGCGACGATGGATTGCGCCATGGTCTGGGCTTCCCTGCGCAGCCGGGAGAGGGGGTACACTCGGCTCACCAGACCGATGGCTTCTGCTCGCGCGGAGTCGATGGGCTCCCCGGTGAGAATCATTTCGAGCGCCACCGCGGGCGGCACTGCCCGCGGGAGTCGTTGGGTCCCGCCCTGTCCGGGAATGATCGCCCATCGGACCTCCGGCAAGCCGAAGGTTGCGTTCGAGCTGGCCAGGCGGATATCGCAGGCCAAAGCCAATTCCAGCCCGCCTCCGAGACACACTCCGTTCACGGCGGCGATCACCGGCTTTCCGACCTCGAGGTTGCGAGTAATGCCACCGATCCCTGGCGAGCGGTTCCAGACCTCCACTCGCTGTTCCGCCGGGACGCTCTGATAGAATTCTCCCATCCGTTTGAGGTCGACACCGGCGCAGAACGCCTTGTTCCCTGCTCCCGTGAGCACCGCGACTCGAAGATTCGTGTCATCGCGATAGCCCTCCCAAGCCTCGACGAGCGCGGCGTGGGACTCCGGATCGATCGCGTTCAGCGCCTCGGGACGGTCCAAGGTAATCCATGCGACATGGCCATCAACCTCGAGGCGCACGGGCATCGATTCCGCACCCAACGTGGCTTCATGGGCTTGGCGGGGGGAACTCGGGTGCGTCGACCCCTAACCGGTACGGGATAACCCGCATCACCCGAGAACCGTATCCCTACTTCGGACGGGATGGGATGGCGAGAGCGCGCTCGAAGCAGGCCGTCTCCTCAACGGAACGTGACGTGCTCGCGCCGCTTGCCGCGGAGGCGATCGAATTCCGGGACCTGATTTACAAGAAGCAAGGTGGGGTCGCTGAGATCATCATCAATCGGCCCCAAGTGTACAATGCGTATGCCACGGGCACGTTGCGGGAACTCTCCCGCGCGGTCGAAGACGCCTCCTTCGACGACGCGGTGGGCGTGATCGTTCTCACGGGCGCGGGATCCCACGCGTTCTGTACGGGGGGTGACGTCAGCGAGTACGCCGACCGGTATACCCAGCGCCCCCGAGACTATTGGAAATACATGGGCCTGTTCCAAGGCGCGGTCGAAGCGCTCTTGCGATGCGGCAAGCCGACCATCGCCCGCCTGAACGGCATCACCGTCGGCGGGGGAAACGAACTTCATTTGGCGTGCGACCTATCGGTCGCCGCGTCCCATGCGTATCTGGGGCAAGTGGGCGTAGGCGTCGGTTCTGTGGCGTGCGGCGGCGCCACTCAGTGGCTCCCTCTCGCCGTCGGGGACCGCCGGGCGCGCACCATGTTGTTTCTTAACGAGCGCATCCCCGCCCGCAAGGCGCTGGACTGGGGCCTGGTCAGCGAAGTCGCTCCTACGATCCGACATGGCCCGGACCTCCTCGATGACCCCTCCTCGGAAGAGGTCAACCTCGCGCAGAGGGGACTGAAGGACTACAGGATTGACCTGACGCCCCTGGACGCGGCGGTGGACAAACTCAGCCAGCGCCTCCTCGGGATGTTCCCCGAGTGTCTACGGTACACCAAGCAGCAGGTGAACTTCTGGAAGGAGCTCTCATGGCACAGTACGGTCGGGCACGGCCGCGAGTGGCTTTCCCTCCACTTCAGCAATCGGGAACCCCACGAGGGGATGAAGGCCTTCGTGGACAAACGTCGCCCCGACGTGGCAGGTCTCCGACGTCGCCTCGCGGAGGGAAAGGGCAGCGAGTATCTCTTCGGTCGTCCGGTGCGAAACTGCCCGAGTTGTGGGGCACGGGGGCTCCCGGAGGACTTTGACTTCTGCGGACTTTGCGGGGCCCACTTCCCGTCTCCGTCCGCCCTCGGAGGGTGATCCGGTGTCGGAAGCCGTCTCCGCACTCTCCAACTCGGGCGGGGTTTCGCCCGCCTTCCTACGCGACGCCCGTGGCCTACAGCGCAAGCTCGTGGAGGAGTACTACGGCCGCCTCGCTCCGAGCGAGAAACCGCACCGGCCGGTTGCCTACATGCTGGTCGGAGGGAACCTCACCGAAATCGTCCGCGCGTTCGGGTACGACGTCGTTTTCCCGGAGATCGTGGCGCTCAATTGCGCGATCAAGCACCAATCGCTCGACAACATCCTGCACGCTGAGTCGCTGGGGTACGGGCTCGATGTCTGTGGCTATGTGAAGAACGACCTCGGGCTCCAGGACCTCGGCGGGAAGACTTCGTTCGGCCAGATCCCGCGCCCGGACCTCCTCGTGTGCAGCTTCTCTGGCTGTTACATCTATGTGAAGTGGTGGGAGGCGCTCGCCGAGTCGTACGGCGCCCCGCTGTTCATGTTCGACGTGCCGTACATGCGGGAGGAGGCTCCCCGCAAGGAGGACATCGACTACCTGGTGAGCCAGCTCTGGGAACTGGTCCATCTTCTCGAGAAACGCACCGGTCGCGCGTTCGACATGGACGAGCTCAAGCGGATCCTGGCCGAGTCTCGTCGGGCCGAGGACGGATGGGTCGAATTCCTTCGGGCTGGCCGGGGGCGGCCCTCTCCGATCGAGGCCTACTTTGAGTCGATCTTCTACATGTTCCCCATCAACGTGCTCCGGGGAACTCCGGAGGCGGCCGACTTCTACGGTGTGGTGAATGAGGAGGTACGAGCCCGAGTGAGGGACGGAAACTTTCCCTTACCGGAGGAGAAGTATCGCGTCCTCGTCGAGGGTGTTCCGCCGTACACCAATTACCGGACCTTCTGGGATTTCTTCCGGAAGTGGGGGGCGGTCTCCGTCGTGGCCACCTACCCGAAAGTCGGCGGGCTCTTCGACCGCGGATTCCGCCATGACCCCGCTCGACCGTTCGAAAGCATCGCCGAGTACAGCCTCGGCGCCTATGTGAACCAGTCCTGGCCGTTGCGTCGGCAAATCATCGCCGACTACGTGAAAGAGTACCAGGTCGACGCGGCCATCATTCACGGGATCAAGTCGTGTCGTTCGTTTACGGCGGGCCAGGGTGACCTGAGAGACTGGTTGATCCACGAGCAGGGGTTGCCGACGCTCTACATAGAATCTGACCATCAGGATCCGCGTTACTTCTCGCCCGCCCAGATCAAGAATCGGATGGACGCGTTCTTCGAATCCCTCGATCAGCGACGAGCCGTCGCAGCCGCCCCGGGAGCCGCCCCCGCATGAGCGGCATCGTCGCGGGGGTGGACATCGGCTCGACCACCGCGAAGTGCGTTGTCCTGGGCGACGACTCTCGGATTCTCGGGAAGTCCCTGAGTGTCGTCGGTATCGACATAGTGAAGGACGCGGAGCGCGCCCTCGAGGCGGCGCTCGCCGACGCTCACCTCTCGCGGTCCGAGGTATCGTTCATCACCGGCACGGGGTACGGCCGGTACAAGGTGTACTTCGGCCAGCTCGTGGTCACGGAGATTTCCTGTCACGCACGGGGGGCGAACTTCCTGTTCCCCGGGACTCGGCTGGTGGTCGACATCGGCGGCCAGGATACGAAGGCGATCCGTACTAACGCAAGAGGCGAGGTCGTCGACTTCGCCATGAACGACAAGTGCGCCGCCGGAACCGGGCGATTCCTGGACGTGTGCGCCAACGCGTTGGGTTACGATGTGAGCGAGATCGGGCCGCTCTCCCTCCAGGCCCGGCGGGCGGTCAAGGTGACGAGCACCTGCACGGTGTTCGCGGAATCGGAGGTCACGTCGTACGTCTCGCGGGGCAAGGACCCGAAGGACATCCTCGCGGGGCTGCACGCCAGCATCGCGAACCGAACGCTCTCCTTGATGCAACGAGTCGGCGTGGAGCCCGAGATCACGTTCACCGGGGGCGTCTCCCAGAATCAAGGGATGGTCCGCGCCCTCCATCAGCGACTCGGGACCCCCGTCAACGTGAGTCCTCTCTCCCAGTACCTCGGGGCACTCGGGGCTGCACTCCACGGCCGCGAGCGAATGTCGGGAGGTGCCTCGTGATCACCGGCGGCCTCGACCTCGGCGCCGGAACCGTCAAGGGTGTGCTGCTCGAAGACGGTCGGCGGATACTCGCGACCGCATCGCTCCCGGCGCGTGGGATCCCGGTCCAAGTGGCCCGCCGGGTGGTGGACGAGTTGGGGGAGGCGGCGAACATCGCTCCCGCCGAGGTCGACTACCTCTGCACCACGGGGTTCGGTCGGTACACGATCCCTGAACGGAATCTGCAGGTCAGCGATTTCACCTCGTCCGCCCGCGGCGCCGTCTTCCTCTTTCCCAAGACGCGGTTGGTTGTCGACGTCGGCACGCAAGCCTCTCGGACGATGTCGATCTCCGAGACCGGAAAGGTCCTCAAGTTCAAGATGAACGAAAAGTGCGCCGCGGGGGCGGGCCGCTTCGTCGAGCGGTGCTCGAAGTACCTTCAGGTGCCGCTGGAGGAGATGGGTCCCAAGGCCCTGGGGTCGCAACACCCGAAGCTCATCTCCAGCGTGTGCGCGGTGCTCGCGGAGACCGAGATCATCAACAACGTCGCGGAGGGCGTACCCCTGCCGGACATCTTGATGGGCGTCTTTCTCTCCCTTTCCCAGCGGGCGTACTCCCTCATGCGCTACGTCGGAATCCAGCCGGAGGTGACGCTCGTCGGAGGGCTGGTCCGCGACGTCGGGATGGTGAAGGCGCTCCGCGACACCGTCGGAATAGAGATCAACGTCGCCCCCGAGGCGTACTACGCCGCGGCCCTGGGCAGTGCGATCCTGGGCCACTCGCGCCTCCTGAAGCTTGCCCCAGCCCCGAAAGCCGTGGGAGGATAGGCGTGCCCGAACTCCTGCAGATCCGGCCGGAGGCAGCAGAATTGCCGGCCGGCGAGGCCGTTCCCGGAATCGAACTCTCGCCGGACTTCCGCGAGTTCACGCGCGCGGAATCCGTAGAGCAAATGGTGCGCCTTGCCCAAGAGGTTCTCGCCGACCCAACCTACCCCACCGTCCGAGCGTGGCGGAAGGCCGGCGGGAAGGCCGTGGGGTGCTTCCCCGTCTACACGCCGCAGGAGCTCGTCCATTCCTTCGAGATGCTGCCGGTCGCCATGCAGGGGGGCGGAGAGAACCTCGAGATCAGCCGCGCCGACGCGTCCCTCGGTTCGTTTCTCTGCTCGATCTCGAAATCCACGCTGGAGATGGCCCTCACGGGTCTCCTCGACCCGTTCGATGCCTTCGTCTTTCCCTACATTTGTGATGTGAGTCGCAACCTCGAAGGGATCTTTTCCCGAGTGCTCCCGCAGCGCCCCTCGCACATGCTTCACCTGCCACAGAACTTCACGTCCCCGGCCACGATCCCCTTCCTGGTGGCGGAGTACCGCCGTCTTATCGAGAAGCTCGAACGGGTGGCCGGTCGGTCCTTCTCCCAAGAGGACTTGCGGGCTTCACTCGAGGTCTTCAACGAACAACGGGCACTCGTCGATCGGCTTGCGGTCTTGAAACGGGACTCGCCTTGGAAGGTGAGCCTAGTGGAGTACTATCTTCTGCTCCGGCTCGGGGGCCTCCTCCCCCGGGAGGTCCATATCCCTCTGCTCCGGCGCGCGCTGGCCGAGATCGAAGCCAGGGAACGGAAGAACAAGGACGCGATCCGGGTGATCGTCATCGGACCGTTCTGCGAACAGCCGACCCTCGAGCTCCTGCAACTCGTCGAGGACGTCGGTTGCTATGTCGTGGGCGAGGAGCTCCAGATGCTCCACCGATGGTGCCCGCGGATCGAGCCCGGGGCCAATCCCCTCGAGAGCCTCGCGACGTCGTACGTCCGGACCCCGGTCGACATTGGAGTCCGGAGCACCCCGACCACCAAGGGGGCGGCCGTCCTCTCGCGGGTCGACACTTCGAGGGCGCAGGGGGTGGTCTTTCTCACCGCAAAGTTCTGCGAGCCGGCGCTCGAGGACGTGGTGCTCTACCGGAGGGCCCTCGAACGGCGGGGCCTCCCGTACCTGCATATGGAGTTCGAGGAGAAGTCGACGACCTACGAGCAAGCCCGCCTGCAGCTCGAGACGTTCGTCGAGTCCATCCTCTTCGATTAACGGAGTCCCCCGATGAGCTCACGATCCCCCGGCACGGTCTCCGTCGAGCGCGTGGCGGGCCGCGCGACGGTCACCTGGGAGCGCGGACCGGCGAACGTATTCGACATCGGACTACTCGACGAACTCACCGGGGCGCTGCAGCGCGACCAGGTTACGACGGCTCACGTCGTCGTGCTCCGGGGCGGAGGAAAGTCCTGGAGCGGGGGTCTCGCCGTCGAGGATCACCTGAAGCCCCGGGTCTCGGCCATGTTCGAAGCCTTCCGCAGGACACTCATGACCCTGTGGAACTTGCCGGTCCCGACGATCGCTCAGGTCCACGGAAGGTGCCTCGGCGGCGGCATGGAGTTACTGATGGCGTGCGACCTCGCGATCGCCTCCCAGGGGGCGACGTTCGGCCAGCCCGAAATCCGGCTAGGCGTCTTCCCTCCATTCGGAGCCGCGACGTACTTTCACCTGCTCGGTTCGCGACCGGCTGCCGAACTGCTGTATCTGGGGACACCCTTCGATGCCCAGCGAGCGGCGTCCGCCGGCATTGTCAACCGAGTGGTTCCCGACGATGAACTCGACGCCTCCGTGGCATTGACCGCCCAGACGTTCTGCGGTCATCGTCTCGAGGCGCTGCGTCAGCTCAAGCGAGTCATCCGAAGAACCGAGGTGGACCCGTGGTCCCGTTTGGCGTACGCCGAGCATGCCTACCTCGACGAGCTCATGGGGCCGGAGGACGCGGAGGAGGGCCTTCGCGCATTCCTCGAGAAACGGTCCCCCGTGTGGAAGGACGGTTGAGTCCCCAGCCCCATGCGAGCGGCTGTCTTTCACGGTTCGGGACTCCCGCTCGCCATCGCCGAAGTGCCCCGTCCCGTCCCGGGACCCGGCGACGCACTCGTGAAGGTGGCGGCCTGCGGGTTCTGTCACACGGATCTGCACTACCTCGATCACGGCGTGGCGACGGCGAAGGCTCCTCCGCTCATTCTCGGACACGAGATCTCGGGGGTCGTCGAGGAACTGGGACCCGGAAATGCCGGTCGCTCCGTGGGGGACCGCGTGCTCGTCCCTTCCGTGATCCCTTGCGGGAACTGTGATTATTGTCGCTCGGGACGGGGGAACATCTGCCCCCAACTTCAGATGCCGGGTAACCATTTCGACGGGGGATTCGCGGAGTATGTCCGAGTTCCGGCCCGCGACCTCGTGCCGCTCCCCCGGGACCTCGACCTCGAGCACAGCGCGGTAATCGCCGATGCCCTGACGACGCCATACCATGCCGTGGTCCATCGCGCCCGCGTCCGGAGCGGGGATTGGGTGGTGGTGGTCGGATGTGGGGGGGTGGGGATCAATGCGGTCCAGTTCGCCGCCGCGGCGGGTGCGAACGTGATCGCTGTGGACCTCCGCGCGGACAAGCGCACGGCCGCTCGCAAGTTAGGGGCCCGAGAGGCGCTGGATCCGGCGGAGTACCCCGACCTCGGCCGCGAGGTACGGAGGGAGACCGGCGGGGGCGCGGATGTGGCACTCGAAGTCGTAGGCAAGCCCGAGACGGTCAGCTTGGCCTTGTCCACGCTCCGGAGGGGAGGACGGCTCTGTGTCGTCGGCTACAGCCACTCAGTGGTTCCGATCCCACTGAACCGCCTCATGTTCTTCGAATACGAGATCGTCGGATCCCTCGGCTGCCGGCCGGTGGACTATTCCCGGGTGATCGAGATGGTGCGTTCGGGGAGGGTGAGCCTCAACGCGGTGGTCTCCGCAACCCTCCCGCTCGATCGAATCGGGGAGGCGGCCGAGGACCTCCGGAACGGGAAGGGGTTCCGGACCCTCATCGTTCCGTAACGCGGGCGTCTCCCGCCTATTCGCTGGCGGGCAGAACTTCCGGCCGGCGCGTTGACCGGTCATCCTCCAGGGACGGCGGTCGCACCGCACCGACCTCTGCATGGCGCAGGGAGGCCAGCTTCCGCATGCCGCGCCGCAAGTTCTCCATCGCGGTGGCTCGGCTGACGCCGAGCGATTTCGCCACGTCCTTGAGTTGGGCCCGGCGCGGGAAGTCAAAGTACCCCAGCACGAACGCAGTTCCGACGGTCAGCTCCTGGCGAGCGGTCAAATCTCGGGACCCCCGGTAGGAACCGATCCGGATGAGCGACGCGGGGGAGTTGCCCGGAGGAGTGAACGAGGCGAGGAGAGGGTGCGCGTCCTGGACCCGATGCACCAGCACCCGCCACTCCCCTTCCTTAGGTTCACCCTCCGCCGCGTCGGCCGACGGCAGGAATGGGCAGCTCATGCAGATAGCCCCCATCTCGAAGACGCTGTGGCAGAGGGCCGGCAACGGGCCGACGAGACGGACCAGCAGCCGGTGCGGCCCGAGCTGCGTGAGGGAGACCTCTTCGGGTCGGGCCCGTTGTCGAAGGAAGGCCGTGATCTCGGGGAGGGTCTCGGGGGTCGCGGTAATCTCGAGAAGCTGGAGCAGGCGACGCGGCGAGCCTTCCGTGTGCCGGCAGACGTGAAGACGGACCCCAGCACCCCAGCGCGTGCCGAGGTCCTGCATCCAGTGAGGGACCGGCCCGCCCCGGATCCGAAGCTCCACGAGAGCCGGCTGTCCGCGGGAGGTTCGTCGGGTTCCTCGCTGAGCGATATGGGTCCGTCTCTTGCTCGGAGTCACGGCCCCCTCGTGGACTGCAGTAGGGGGTAACAGCGTTTGAACGTTGGGCCGGGTGCCGGAGCGGAACATTGGAAAGAACTTCATGTGCCGGGGTCGGCACGGAACGAATCTTCCGATCCTAGATCACCCCTTACGGGCCAGCAGGGCTCCGTGTCAAGGGATTCCGTCTTGACGCGACTCCCTGGTTGGAACATGGCCCGAGGGGTCCACCTGTTCGCCTCCCGCTATGCAACCAGCCGGTTTCGGGATCGCACTCGGGCTTCGAGGAGTGTTTAACCTCAGGGCGCGATGCGCTCAAACGGGGAACTAATGACCGTCAACCCGGAGAAACTGAACGAGTTCATTGGCAAGTGCATCGGCGACGTCGGTTCCGCCATTCACGGGCCGGCCGTCCTAATCGGCGAGCAGCTGGGCCTGTACAAGGCCCTCGCTTCGGGGGGCCCGTTCACGTCGCAAGGCCTTGCAGACCAGGCCGGCATTCCGGAGCGCTACGCGAGGGAGTGGCTCGCCGGCCAGGCCGCTTCGGGGTTCGTGGAGTACGATGCGAGCACGAGTCGCTATTGGATGACTCCCGAGCAGGCCTTCGCCCTGACCGTCGAGGATAATCCTGTGTACATCCCGGGAGTGTACTATAGCATCGCGTCGGTCTACAAGGACCAGCGGAGGATTGCCGATGCGATCAAATCCGGAAAAGGCTTCGGTTGGCACGAACACAGCAACGACCTGTTCATCGGTACTAAGAAGTTCTTCCGCCCGGGCTACCTCGCGAACCTCGTGAGTTCTTGGCTCCCGAGCCTGGAGGGGGTGCTTCCGAAACTCCAAGCCGGTGCGCTGGTCGCCGACGTGGGATGTGGTCTCGGGGCGTCTACGATCATCATGGCGAAAGCCTTCCCCAAGTCCAAGTTCATTGGGTTCGACTACCACCTAGAGTCGATAGAGTGGGCGCACAACGACGCTCTGACGGAGGGGGTGACTCCGAATACCGATTTCGAAGTCGCGACCGCGAAGGACTTTCGCGGGAAGGACTACGACCTCGTCTGTTTTTTCGACTGTCTCCACGATATGGGGGACCCGGTCGGGGCAGTTCAACACGTCCGCAAGGCCCTCAAGCCGGACGGGACACTGATGGTCATTGAACCCTTCGCTAAGGACCGGGTTGAACAGAACCTGAACTCCGTCGGGCGGGTTTTCTACAACGCTTCTCTGTTGATTTGCGTCCCCACCTCCCTATCGCAGGAAGTCGGGAAGGCCCTTGGCGCCCAAGCCAGCGATTCGAGCTTGAACCAAGTGTTCCGGGACGGGGGATTCACACGGGTTCGAAAGGCGGTAGAGACACCCTTCAACCGCGTCTTCGAGGCGCGCCCCTAAACTCCTTCTCGCTTCAGGGGTCACCGGAGGCATGCCAACTGTATCGCCTCTCGCTTATGCGGAAGGGCTTCTCGCAGCGCCTTCCCGGGCCACTGCCAAGGCCTTGATGGCCCTCTTTAGGCTCGGAATCAGCCTCAGTCGTGGGACCCCTTTCCAGAACTTGAACGAGTCCGCGGTTCGGGCGAGTATGGAATCGGACGCGCCCGTTTGGGAGGTTCATATGCCGGGGCCAGGATTTGAACCTGGGAACTCCTGCGAGAGCAGATCTTGAGTCTGCCGCCTTTGGCCACTCGGCCACCCCGGCGCACTTTCGTAGAGGAACGACCGGCGCTTATTCTTCTTCCGACTCGTCGTCGGGAGATTCGGCGGAGTCGTCCGGGTACGGAGTATCGACGAGAATCACCTCGTTCCGAGGGGCACGGGAGGGGGCCGCATCTAAGCCTCCTCGTCCGCCATTTCCCGATGCCCGCAACTGGGTTCGCCGTTCCCGCCCGCACCGAAGACACGTCCGCACCCGGCGCCCGGCGCGCAGTCGAGTCCGGACCGTCCGGCCTTCCACCCAGAAGATGGAGCAACCGCGGCAATAGAGCTCCCGATACTCCGGCATCAGCCGGATGTTGTACCGAGTCCCGACCCGGCGCGCGAGGGTCACGTATCGGTCCGCCAACTCGCGATGCCCGCTCGCAGCCTCCCGCTCCGCGAGCGCGAACAACGTGGAGATCCGCTCCCTCGCGATGCGGACCATTCCGGCGGTCCGTCGGCCACGGCGGCCGCCGCGCCTCACGGAATTTGCGGTTGCTGACATACCGGACAGTAGACGGCGGCGCGCGAGATGATCGTTCGACATCGGACGCAGTACTTCCCGGAGGGCGGCGGGGGGATCGGGCCCGCGCCCGCCGGCGCCGCGTAGATTGCCGGAGCGCTCGGGTTCACCAGGAGCGGAGGCGGGGGGCTGCTGGCGCCGGGGAAGATGGTCGGCATCGGAGTCGCGCCCCCGAGGGGTGGGGGGGACGAAACTGGCGGTGGGAGGCCCGCTTGCGGGAGCGTGTATCCGCACTTCGGGCAGAAAAGGGCGCCCTCGTCCGCAATCTGCCCGCAGTGGAGGCACACCGGCATGTGAGGGACAAGATATATGCCGTATATCACCGTCCTAGTTCACGTTGAGACATCGGTCGGTCGCACTCGTCACACGGGACCCGGCTCTCTACGGAGAGTTGGCGGGGTTCTTGCGAGAGCGCCGATTGCCCTCGGTGAGCCTGCTGCCGGGGCAACGCATCCCCGACCGCGTTGCGGTGGTGCTGACGTCTCCGGACGAAGCGTCGGAGATCGTTCACCCCCACGTGCTCGTCGTCGCCGAGGACGGGGACCGCCGCGCGCTCGGTGCGGCCGTCGAGCACGCGCTCGAAGTCGGCGCGCCGGAGGGCGACCTCATCGTGGGGATAGACCCCGGCCCTCGACCGGGGTATGCGATCTTCGCCGGCACGACGTGCATCGGGGAGGGGAACCTGGATTCTCCCGAAGCCGCAGGGACGTTCTCGAGCCAGCTTCGCCATCGATTCGCCTCCCGCCATGTCCTGTTCCGAGTCGGCATGGGCGACCCTCCGAGCCGCAACCGGATCGTGAACACACTCCTCCTCCATCACCGGGCCATCGAGCTGGTGAACGAGGAAGGCACGACGCCTCGAGGACATCGTCGCCCCCGGGATGCCGCGGCGGCGCGATCGATCGCCCACGGAGTCGGCCGCTCGATCCGAGAGCAGCTGCCGACCGTGCCGACTCCGGGAGAGATCGCGAACGTGCAGCGGCTGAGCCGCGAGGGTAGCGGCGGCCAGGTGACGATTTCGCGCTCCTCCGCGCATCGCGTGCTGCGTGGGGAGATCTCCATGGCCGATGCGGTCGCGGAGACGATCCCGTCGAGCGCGACCCGACGGCCTCGTATCTCCCCGACCGGAACTCGATCCGACCCTCGGGAACCCCTTTAATCCGCGACGGGGTCGGCTGAGCCGTGCCGTTGGCTCCTGATGTCTCGACGCGGGCGCGCCGTCTCGCGATCGAGAACTCACTCGCTCACGAGGGAGAGTCGAAGGCGGAGCCGGTCGTCGCCCGTCTTCTCGCCACCGACCCTTCCCTGCGGCCCCACGCCGACGAGGTGCGTGCGCTGGTCGCCGGCATCATCACCGACGTGAATGGTCTCCCTCGAGCGACGTTGGAGTCGGAGCTCGCCACGTTGGGGGGACCGGAGCCCGAGCGGGCGAAAGCCGCGAAGTCCGAGACCGGGGACTTTCCCGACCTCCCCGGGGCCGTTCCGGGGAAGGTGGTCCTTCGCATGGCCCCGTTCCCGAGCGGCGTACTCCACATCGGTCACGGCCGCATGCTCTACGTTCACCAGCATTATCGCGAACGCTACGGAGGGAAGCTCTTGCTCGTCTTCGACGACACGATCGGCTCCGAGGAGAAACGCGTCGAGCCCGAGTTCTTCGACCTGATCCGCGGGGACCTCGAACTCGCCGGGGTCACTCCCGACCAGGTCGTGTACAAATCGGATCGGATCCCTCAGTTCTATCCCTGGGCCTCGCGCGTCATCGAGAAGGGCGCGGCGTACGTGTGCCGGTGCCCCGCCGAACTCCTCCGCCACAACCGTGCGGCCGGGATCGCGTGCCCGGAGCGATCCCAATCGCCGGAGGAAGCCGCGGGCGAATGGGCCCGGATGCTCGCGGGCGCGTACGCGCCCGGCGCCGCAGTCCTCCGGTTGAAGACGAGCCTTACGGACCCCGACCCCGCCTTCCGCGACCGCGTACTCCTTCGGATCAGCGACCTCGACCACCCCCGGGTGGGTCACAAGTACCGCGTCTGGCCATTGCTCGAATTCTCCTGGGCCGTCGACGACATCGAGCTCGGAGTGACCCATGTCCTCCGCGGGAAGGACCTCGTGATCGAGGACCGGATGCAACGGTACATCTGGGACCTATTGGGGATCCAGGGCCCCCCGTTCGTCCACTGGGGAATCCTGCGCGTGCGCGAGGCGAAGGTCTCGAAGAGCAAGTCGTACAAGGAGGTCAAGAGCGGACTCTACGACGGCTGGGCGGACCCCCGCACCTGGTCGCTGCGCTCTCTCGACCGACGCGGGATCTCGATGGACGCCCTCCGCGCATTCACCCTGTCCTTCGGGATGTCCCTTGCCGACATCGAGGTGCCGGCCGAGACCCTGTACTCGGAGAACCGCAAGCGAATCGACGGCACCACGGTCCGGAGAGCGTACGTTCCCGAACCGATCCGAGTGGAGATCGACGGGTATCCGGAGGGCCTCGCCTCAGTCGAACTCCCGAACCATCCGGACCTTCCCGCGCTGGGGAAGCGGAGCGTGCCGGCGGGTCCCACGTTCTTCCTCCCGCAGCGCGACCTCGCCTCGCGTCCGGGCGCCGAGGTGCGGCTTAAGGACCTCCTCAACGTCCGTCTCCCCGAGGAGATCCCGGGCCGCGGCGAGACGGTGCGCGCGACCTTCACGAGCCGGGAGAACCGGCGCCTTCCGCGCCTCCAATGGGTGGGCGTCGAGGGGGCGGTGCCGGTCGACCTGCTCGACTTGGAGGGGAGTCATTCGACCGGGGTCGGCGAACGCGCGCTCGCCGACGCGAAGGCTCGGGACGTCCTGCAGTTCGAACGCGTGGGCTTCGTCCGCGTCGACCAGGACTACACTCCCGGCCGCCGTCCGTTGCGCGTCGTCTACGGTCACCCCTAACGTCCGCCCGAAGGTTTAGAAGCCCGAGCGGACCATCTCGGCCACAGCGGCCATGCGATTTCTGCACACCTCGATCACCGTGCGCCACATGGACGAGAGCCTCCAGTTCTACACCGAGATCCTGGGGCTCGAGTTCGAACGGCGGCGAACGATCCCCGAGAACCATGCCGAGATCGCGTTCGTGAAGGACCCGGCGTCGGGGGCTCGGGTCGAGCTCACGCACTGGGAGGGGAAGGATGCGTTCGAACCGGGCGAGCAGCTCGACCACCTCGCGTTCGAGGTGCCCGACCTCGACCGCTTCCTGATGAAGCTCCGAACGAAGAACGTCCGAATCGCGAAGGAACCGTACCGCCTCTCGGGCGGCTCGTCGCGGATCGCGTTCATCCTCGACCCGAACGACGTCTGGATCGAGCTCATCGAGCACGTCCCGACGGCGGGATAGCGCGGAGACCGTGGCGGAGGAGCGGGACGCCGCCGACGCGCCGGCTCAGCATCGGGCGCTCCTCGCGGTCTTCGGCGCGACGTTCTTCGTGCGGTTCGCGTTCGGGATCACCCTCGCGGTTTTCGCGGACTACATCCTCGGCCGGCTCACCGGCTTGAGCGGCAACGACTACGGTACGGTCGGGCTCGTCGCCGCGATGGCGCCGATCGGGGAGTTCAGCACGGTCCTCTTTTCGGGCGTAGTCACGGACCGGGTCGGACGGTTCCCGGTGCTGTTCGGGGGGATCTCCGCCGCGGCGGTCCTCTTCGGCCTGGTCGCGCTCACCCGTTCTCCGTACGCCCTCGGCGCCCTGAACTTCTTCTTCGGCGTCGCGAGCGGGGCGATCCTCGCGTCGAGCCTGGCGGTCATCGCCGACCGGTCGTCCGTGAACGAGCGCGGTCTCGAGATGGGCCGGTTCGACGCGATGAACCTCGCGGGATGGCTCGGGGGATTCGCGTTCGGGATCGGCATCCTCGGTCTGATCCAGGGCCACCATCTCTCCGTGGCCTTCCTACCGTACGTCTTCATCATCGGCGCGCTCTTGCTCTTCGGCGGGCTCGGCTTCGCCGAGTACCTCTCGCGGGGGGTGCCGCGAATCGTCCGGGTGAAGGGCTTTCCCGTGACGGCGATCGTTCGCCATGCGTTCCGCGGGAACGTGTTGCTCGTGACCACGCCGTGGCTGGTTGTGTACATGCTGCTCGGGTACGTGCTCGTGTTCGTGGGCACGGCGTCCGCGAGCGTCGGCATCTCCGACCTCTATATCGCGGCCGGGATCGGGGGCGGGGGGGCCGTCCTCGTCCTCTCTCAGCCCCAGTTCGGACGGCTCGCCGACCGCTACGGCCGAACGCGCATGATGAACATCGGGGTCACCGGTTTTGTCGGAGTGCTACTGTTCGCCTCGCTCCTGATTGCCTTCGGGGCCCAAGTGGAACTGATCGCCGGTCTCGGAGTGTCGGTGGTCGCCGCGCTCGCCTACGGACCCGCGGCGCTCGCCGCGCTCGCGGACCTGTCGTTCGAGCTCAGCCGGGGCACCACGATGGCGATCTATTCGCTCACGATCTCTCTCGGGATGATCCTCGGGCTCGTGGTCGGCACCCAGCTGGTCGATCACTTTGGCGACGACGGGTACTACCTCTTCTTCGGGATGATCGGTGTCGCGCTGGTGACGCTGACGGTCCTCCGCCTGCTGGGCCTCCGCTCGGCGGCGATGACGCGCACTACGACTCCGGCTCAATGATCACGTGGCGGAGGATCGGATAGGCGGCCCGTAACGCGCCTCCGACCTGGTCGATCGCGCTTTCGAGCTGGTCGGTCGTCATCCCGTCCTGGAAGTTGATGCGGAGCGCGAGGAGCGCATCGTCCGGACCGAGGAGCATCGACTGGATGCTGCGGACCTTGGAGACGCTCGGGTTTCGCTCGACGACCGCGAGCATCGCGCGGGCGACCTCGGGAGCGAGGGCGCGGCCGATGAGGTACTCCCGGCTCTCGAGCGTCAGGACGAATCCCGTCGCGATGAGCAGCACCCCCTCGATCGCGGCGCTCAGCCCGTCCGCGGTCGCATCGCCGGTGCGGTACACGACGGCGAGACCTCCGAACGCGACCACGCTCGCGACGATCGAGACCAGGTCCTGGTAGAAGATCGCCTTCAGCCCCTGGTTGGCCGATTCGAGGAGGCTCGTGAGCGTCTGCCGCGACAGCCGGAGCTCGCGGAGCGTCACCCAGATGCTGATCAGGCTCACGAGCAAGGTCGCCCCGACGACGAGCAGGCCTTCGCTGAGGTGGCTCAACGGAACGGGAGCGATGATCTGGTCGACCCCCTCGGTGAGCGCGAGGACCCCCGCGACCGTGAACGTCACGACGATCGAGACGAACGCCCAGAAGAACCGCTCCTTCCCGCGACCGAACGGATACTCGTGCGTCGCGGGGCGACGCGAGAGGTGCAGGCCCCAGAGGAGGAGGCCGCTGCCCACCAGGTCGGTCAGGGTGAAGATCGCCTGGGCGAGCACGGCCCGGCTGCCCGAGGCGACCGCGACCACGAAATTGAGCCCGAAGAGCGCCGCGCTCAACAATAGAGTGGCGACGATGATGACCTGCGGACGCATCGAACTCCGGGGGACTCCTCCGGGAACCCGCCTCACCGGCTATCGGCGATTAAACGTTCCGACAGACCGTATCCCCGAGGGTAGGAGTCGCCCCGAGACGAATCGTTAAATCGCGGCGGCCCGTCCGCCGGCGGGATTCGTTCATGAGCGAACCGTCCGCCCGCCCGGGGTCGATTCCGTCGCCGGGACCCGCGCTCCGCGCCGACGCCCCGGCCCGCCATCGCCGCCCGTCGCTCCGCGAGATGGGTCTGAGCCCCGGCAAGCGCACTCGCCTCAAACGCCTGTTGTACGAGCACGGACCCGGCGGGGGAACCCTCCTCGTGCTGCCCATCGACCAGGGTCTCGAGCACGGTCCGGTCGATTTCTTCGCGAACCCCGATTCCCTCGACCCGAAGTATCAGTACGAGCTCGCGGTGGAAGGGAAGTTCAGCGCGATCGCGCTGCACATCGGCCTCGCGGAGAAGTACTTCCACGAGTTCGCCGGCGACGTTCCGTTGATCCTGAAACTCAACGGGAAGACCGGGATCCCCTCCGACGCCCAGGCGTTCAGTGCGCTCACCGGCACGGTCGAGGACGCAGTGCGCCTCGGGGCCGACGCGGTCGGGTACACCGTCTACGTGGGTTCTCCCTCGCAGGACCGGGACTTTGCCCAGTTCACCGAGGTGCGGAGCGCCGCCGAGCGCCTCGGCATGCCGGTGATCGTTTGGGCGTATCCTCGCGGCGAGGCCGTGGCGAAGAAGGGCGGTAAAGAGAGCCTGTACGCGATCGACTACGCGGCCCGCGTCGCTCTCGAGCTCGGTGCGGACATCGTCAAGGTCAACTTTCCCGTCCCGTCGGAGAAGGACGCGGAGAGCCCCGCGCCCTACAACTCGTTGAAACTCTCGCCCGCCGAGGCGTTCCGCAAGGTCGTGGAGAGCGCCGGACGCTGCCTGGTGCTCGTCTCCGGCGGAGAGAAGATCGGCGACGCGGAGCTCCTCTCCAAGGTCCGCAGCTCGATGGACGACGGCGCGACGGGGATCATCTTCGGTCGCAACATGTGGCAGCGCCCAAAGTCCGAAGCCCTCCGGATGACCCGGGAACTCCATGCGATCTTCCGGGAGTACGCACAGCCCCCGGCGTAGCGCGACCGCCCGCCTGTTCATCGTCCTCGCCGGCGAGGACCATCCGAAGGCGTGCACGGGTCGTCGGCTGCTGCACCGCGGTTTGGCGCAGAAAGTGAACCGTGCCGAGGGGATCGCCCCGACCCCCGTCGTCCTCGACCCGTACGCCCCCGACCCCCTCGGTCCGGCGGATGCGGACATCGTGACCCGGGGAGGGATCCTCGCGATCGACTGTTCCTGGAATCGGCTCTCCGAGCGGGGTCGCTTCCCGGGAGAGTCCCCCGACCGGCGGAGACGCGGGGTCCGCCGACGTCTTCCCCTACTCGTCGCGACCAATCCCCAGCACTACGGTCGCATGGCGCAGCTCAACACGGTCGAGGCACTCGCCGCCGCGCTCCAGCTCGTCGGCCGCACGGCGGAGGCCCGCCGGCTGCTCGAAGGGTTCAGCGGCGCGGACTTTTTTCTCGAGGTGAATCGGGAGCGGTTCGCGGCGTACGCCCTCGCTCCGACCGCGGACGAGCTTCGAGCCCAAGAACGCCGGCTCTTCGGCGGAGAGCGAGCGGCCTAAGGGTCAACTGGACGAAGAAAACCGGCGACCTTCCGTCGAGAGGTGCTCCACCGAGACGTCGATCGCCGATCGGACCGGTCGCTCGAGCGGGAACCGCGCCACGATCACCCCGCCGTAGCGTTGGTAGACCCGAGTCGTGTGCAGCGTGAGACAACGCTCCCCGTAGACCGAACGCCCCACGAGGTCGGGGTCGTGCCCTCGAAGAAAGATCGTCAGTCCGGCCGCCGAGAGGAACTGCGTCAGTTCTTTTTCGTTCCACGCGGTGTCCGCTCCGTGCTGGCTCCGCGTCACCTCGGGGTCGCTCCAGACGAGGTCGACGAGCCGGGACTCGTCGACGTCCTCGAATTCGCGACGCCACGACTTGGGGAGCGGTCCGCGAGGAAACCCGGCGTGCGCGAAGTATCCGCCATTGACACTGAAGGCGGCGAGCGGCCCGCGCTCCAGCAACGCGACCAAACGCGTGTACCGGTCCTCCTCCGGACCCCAGAGATCGTCGATCTCCTCCGGTAGCGAGTGCGGGAGGACGGAGATCCGTCGACTCGTCTCATGGTTCCCCTGAAGGAGGAAGACGCGGTCCGGGTATCGCGCCGTGAGGGAGAGCAATCGGAACGCGTTGACGACCGAGCCGTCCTCACAGTCACTCGGCGGGCGGTCGACGTAATCGCCGAGCCCGACGAGACACCGTGGGCCCCCGTCGGGGGCGAGGAACAGCCGCTCGACCTCGAGGGTCGACCGCCAATCCCCGTGGGTATCGCCAAAGACGAGCGCCTCGGCAAACCCCTTCGCGGGCAGCTCGACGAGACCGGTGCGCACCGGGACCGTGCGCTCGAGGCGATCGAGGAGCCGGTCGGCTCCCTCGGGGCCTAGCGCGCGAATCTCCTCGTCGCTCGGAAGTTCATCGGACACGGGCTGACCTCAGGGTCGTTCACGGACGAAAGATGCGGGGGGCCGGAGTTCCCGGTGGCCGGCCCTTCGGACCGGCGCACCCTTTGAACCGGCGTATGCCCTAGGCAACAGGGTCCTAAGCCCTGCCTCGTTGGCCGAGCTGGAGCACCCCCGCACCGGAAAGAGGAGACGACCCGAGGAATAGCCCCGGCAGGAGTTTCGGCCGGCGAGGTCGCGGACCCTCGGGGCGTTCGAACCTGCGTCGCGAGATCCAGAGTCTCGCATGATTGGCCACTACACCACGGGGCTACGAGGGCGCTCAGCGTCGCTCCGTTGATAAACGTTGCCGCGGGGCGGAGCGCGCTCCTCGACAATCTTGCCGGAAAACCGGAGTCTCGCTGTTCGCGCTGCCCCGAGGGCAGCGCCGGTCCGGTGACCACATTCCACAAATAGGTTGACGAGGTCCGACCACGGTCCATGCCCGGGAGGTCGCATGGCGGAGGGGGGAACGATCCGCCCGGTCGATCAGGGGTCGCCGGCGACCACGGACGGCGCTCCTAACTACCGCTGGCGTCCGTCCGCTGTTCGATCGGCAGCCATCTACATCGCGATACCGCTGTTCGCGTCGGTCTTCGCGCTCGCGACCGTCGGGCTCTCGTTCGGCGGACTCGCGGGCTATCTTCCCACCGCCGGGGTCGACGTCTTCTACTCCTTCTTGCGGATGGGCGCCGCGTACACGCTCTCCCTCGGCTTCGCCCTCGCATACGGGTATTACGCGGCCACCCACCGGACCGGCGAGCGGGTGATGATCCCGATCCTCGACATCCTCCAATCCATTCCGATCCTCGGCTTCTTCCCGATCGCGCTCGTCGTGTTCGCCGCGCTGACTCCGGGCAGTTGGCCGGGAGTGAACTTCGCCTCCGTTTTCCTGATCTTCACCTCGATGGCCTGGAACATGGTCTTCGGGGTCTATGAGTCCCTGAAGACGCTGCCCGCCGAGCTCAAGGAAGCGGCCGACACCTTCCGCCTCCGCGGGATGCTGCTGTTCCGACGCGTCCTGTTCCCGGCGACGATCAACCGGCTCGTCTACAACTCGGTCCTCTCGTGGACGGCCGGCTGGTTCTTCCTCGTCGAGGCGGAGATCTTCACGACCAACTCGAACCAGGTCCTTCCGGGGATCGGGAGTTACCTCGCCTTCGCCGCGAGCGGCCACAACACCGACGAGTTCCTTGCGGGGATCCTCGTGCTCGTGATCGTCATCGCGATCCTCGATTTCGCGGTGTGGCGTCCGCTCGGAAAGTGGGCCGAACGGTTCCGGTACGACACCGCACCCTCCGGAGAAGGTGAGGTGGTCGCGGGGGGAGATGCTACGGGCCGGTTCAGTCGCGTGACCGCGTACGTTCGCCGCGGCGTGCGCACGAGCGTGACGCGGATCAGTACGCCGTTCGTCCAGCTCGCGGCGATCGCGACGCGCCCCGTGAGCAAGACCGAGCGGCGGCGGACGGCCCTCTCCTACATCGGGATCGGCGCGATCCTGGTCGTCGGCTGGCTGATGCTGATCACGCTGACGGTCGCGGTGGTTCACGTCTACTCTGTTCCGATCCTGCCCGGGGTGCTCCGGCAGATCGAGCAGCTGCCGCTCGCGATGGGCGCGTCGGCGGCCCGGGTCGTGACCGCGTACCTCGTCTGTCTCGCGATCTCGGTCCCGCTCGCGATCTTCCTTTCACGCAGTGCCCGTGCGGCGCGCTATGGAATGCCGACCGTGGAGGTGATCGCGTCGTTCCCCGCGACGGCCCTCTTCCCGGTGATCATCTTCGAGCTCATTCCGTACATCACTCCCGAAGGCGCCGCGATCCTCATGCTCATGACCGGCATGCTGTGGTATCTTTTCTTCAACGTCCTCTCGGGGATCCGAGGACTCCCGCCGGATCTGGACGAGGCCGCGCACTCCTTCGGCCTTCGCGGCTGGAAACGGTTCACCCGGGTCCTTCTCCCCGGGATCTTCCCCGCGCTGATCACCGGGTCGATCACCGCGTTCGGCGGGGGATGGAACACGCTCATCGTCGCGGAGTACCTCACGAACGGGCCCCATCAGACGCTGAACCTAATCGGGATCGGGAGGGCGATCGACGTCGGCTACGCGCTGCCGAACCACTCCGGGTATCCGTTGATGGTCGCCGCGCTGCTCACGCTGGTCGCCACGGTCGTCGCCATCAACGAACTCATATGGAAACCGCTCTACCGCAAAGCGGTCGAAAAGTATCGGTACGACTGACCGGCTTCGAGACCGCGACCGGGGTCCGAGGAGGGAGCGTTGGCGCTGATCCGGGTGGAGCATGTCGACAAGTCGTTCTCCGGACGACACGGTTCGATCAGCATCATGCAGGACATCTCGTTCGACGTCTCCGATTCGGACTTCCTCGCGATCGTCGGTCCTTCGGGGTGCGGGAAGTCGACGCTCCTCCGGCTCATCCAAGGGCTCGACCACCCCACGACGGGAAAGATCTTCTTCGCCGACCAGCCCGTGACCTCGGTCTGCTCGAAGATGGCGATGGTCTTCCAGAGCTTCGCGCTCTATCCGTGGCTCACCGTCGCCGAGAACGTGGCGTTCGGCATCGAGGCGTTGGGTTGGCCCCCCGAACGGATCAAGCCGCAGGTGGAGCGGTACATCTCCGTGACGGGCTTGGACGGGTTCCAGGAAGCGTACCCGCGCGAGCTCTCGGGCGGAATGCGCCAGCGGGTCGGGCTCGCGCGGGCGCTCGCGGTCGAGCCGTCCGTCCTGCTGATGGATGAGCCGTTCAGCTCCCTCGACCCGCTCACGGCCGAGAGCCTGAGGGAGGAGGTCCTGCAGCTCTGGCGGGACCCGCAGCTGCCCCCGGACGCGGTGCTCCTCGTCTCCCACAACATCGAAGAGGCGATCCAGTTGGCCGACCGGATCATCGTCCTTTCCCGCCGCCCGTCGCACGTCCTCGCGGACGTGCGAGTCGACCTGCCGCGTCCTCGGGATCGAAAATCCTCCGGGTTTTACGACCTCACCGACCGCGTCTATTCGCTCATCACGGAGGGCGGGGGCACCGCGGGCCCGAGCGCTCCCCCCACCAACGGGGTAGCGCCGGTCCAATAAGGATATAGAGGCCGCCCCGGATGGGGAGGCCCCTTCGGAACTACGGACGTGCCGACCACCTACCCCAAGTGCAGCCCCACGGAAATGCAGGGTCTGCTCATCCTGCTGAACAGTCACAAGGGGACCGAGGACGTGGCGTTGCTGGCGGACGACCTCGACCTCGAGATCGACGAGATCCTCCCCTCCCTCGACTTCGCGAGCGCGCTCGGGCTCGTGCGTGTGACCCGTGGGAACGTCACCTTCACCGAACTTGGCAAGCGGTACATCGCGGCCTCGATCCGGGACCGAAAGGCCATCCTTCGAGATCAGCTCCGAAAGACGACGTTGTTCCGGACCCTCCTTCGGGCGCTCGACAACGCGCCAGAGCACCGGTTGACCGACGAGCAGCTGACCCAGCTGTTCTCCGTGACGCCCGCTCCGGCGGACGAATCGGTGCAGAACATCGTCAATTGGGGCCGGTATGCCGAGCTGATCCGCTACGACGCGGTGCAGCACGTGCTCGTGCCGGTGCGACACCCTCCCGCGAAGTCGAGCTCCGGAGGTCGCCCTCCCCCTCCAACGGCCCCGCAGTCGTCCTCCTCGGCTTCCTCCGGGCCGGCCCGCAAGCTCCCCCCGACTCCTCCCATCGGGGAGCAGGCGGCAAGTCTCCTTGCTTCCGTAACTGCGTAGACCCGCGCCCTACGGAGCGATTGGTTTCCCCCGGGTTCGCTCTTCGTTAAGCCTCATGGGGCCCCGTTCCCTCGAGGAACGTGCGCATGACCCCCTTGCACATCGCCGGCATCCCGGGCAGCTTGCGTCGGAACTCCTTCTCGATGGGATTACTGAAGGCGGCGATCGAGCTCGCCCCGCCCGACGTCGAGATTGAGGTCCTCGACATCTCGAGGTTCCCCGTCTTCAACCAGGACGACGAGGCGAAGCCCCCGGCAAACGTCGCGGCGTTCAAGGAGAAGGTCCGTGCCGCGGACGCGGTCCTCTTCTCGATCAACGAGCACAACTACGGGCTTTCGGCCGCGGAGAAGAACGCCATCGACTGGGCGTCGCGACCGTACGGGACGAGCGCCTGGGACGGAAAACCGGCCGGATTGATGAGCGCCTCGTTCGGTGCCATGGCGGGCGTCCGTGCTCAGCTCGACCTGCGCCATTCGATGGTGTTTCTCAACATGTTCCCGATCAACCGACCCGAAGTGCTCGTCCCCTTCGCGGCCCAAAAGTTCGATGCGTCGGGCAAGCTCACGGACGAGGCGGCGCGGAAGTTCATCGCAGCCCATCTGGTCGAGCTCGCGCGGCACACCCGCGTGCTGATGCAATCCCACTAGGCCCGGAGTCGCGGCGCGGGTTCGCCTGCCGCGGCGATTTGCAAAGGGCTTAAGGTGACGCTTTCCTCCCCCGCCCTCGTGGGCACGTAGATCAGCGGAAGATCGCTGCTTTCGCAAAGCAGAGGTCGGGGGTTCAAATCCCCCCGTGTCCATAGTTCCACTCCCGTCGGCGGACGGTGGAGACATGGGACCACCGAACGATGGGGTCGGTTACGCGTTCGCGACCAGAACGCGAAATCCAGCGTCCCGCCAAGTCACCGCAGTCTCCCGAAAGCCGGCGTTTCGCAGGGCACGTACGTGGGACTCGACGTTCACGGGCACCGTTGGTCCGGAGGTTCTTCGGGGAGGAATTGTCCCGGGCATGCGGATCTGCCGCGCTACGAAGGCGGAATGCAAGGCGGGCTCTCGCTCCAGGGCATTCCACCACCGCGCCCACTTTCGCTTGAAGGATTGTATGAGTTGAACTTGGTTGGCAGCACGCGGCCTCCGCTCGCTGAAGGGTGCTGGATCATGTATCGTGTTCTGGCTCTTTTTGGAGGGCAGGAAATCTCCGTTGACGACGAGTCCGCCGGGACGGAGAAGCACTCGCAGGTCCCGGTAGAGACTCCGGATCTCCGTCTCCTCCAGCCAGTGGAGTGCGAGCGAAGAGACGGCCGCATCGAAGCTCCCGACCGGGAGCCCAGAATGCCAATCCCTTTCCCGATAATCGGCCACTAGCCACCTGGCGCGAGGTCCGTATCGCGCCGCGGCTTTCTTTCCGACTCGGAGGAGGACGGGATCCGAGTCCACTCCGACGACCCGGCTTCCCGAGAAGCGTTGGAGTATCCTCCCGGCCAGAGGCCCGGGGCCGGACCCCAAGTCGAGGACGCGAAACGGGGGCTGGCAGCCGGTGCCGAGCGTGCCGAGGATTGCCTCCGTACGTCGGTCCCGGGTCCGGTCGATTGTCGTGAGGAACATAGAGTCCCACTCCGAGACCAGTTTTTCAAAATCGGTTGTCATTGGCTCCCCTTACTCATCAGCGTGATGACCGCGCCGACGCCTGCCCACGCTCGATGTGCTTGTTGGGTCATCCTCGGGGCCATCCATAGACCGATTCCCGAGGTCCAACCTTGAGGACCAGAATCTGAAGTTCCTTCTCCCGAATCCGAAGGATGACCCTGTAGTCGCCGACTCGAAGTCGGTAGTACGGTTCGCCTGCGAGTCGTCGAACATTCCGAAAGGGCTCGTGCTGAAGTTCCCCCACTTTGTCGTAAATTCGCCGGGCGACCGGTCGGTCCAGCTTCTGCAGCTGCCGAGCCGCGGTATCCGACCAAACGATCTCGAAGGGCATCAGAAGCCCAGCTTCACGCCAAGTTGACGGTGCGTCACGGACCGGCCATGGTCGAGGTCGGCCTCCGCCCTGGCGAGCTCCTTCCGGGTCTTCGCGTCAAGCTCCCGAAGATCCTCAAGAACTCGTTCGAGCACTTCCTGGTACGACTCCCTGGGGTGGACCTTCATCGCGGTCAGCTCGTCCTTCATCGCCGAGGTGAGCTGGATGGTGGTTGTGGCCATGGCATGGCTATACCACTATAGCCACTTATAGATGATTATGGGGGTAAACGCTGCCTGACCCTCGGTTCCCTGCACAATCGCCAAGGCGGGCCTAAACTTAGGGGGGGTTCAATTCCCCCCGCATCGGTTGTTCTCGCGGCCGCCGTGGGGATCTTGCGCGGGGGACTTCGCTGGTGGGAACTCGGGCGGATTCGAACCCCCCGGGGGTGTGAGTCCCCCCGTGTCCATCCGCTCGGTTCACGAACGGTCCCTTTTCGCAGCGGACGAGTTCCTCGCCATCAGTACCGTCCACCGTACTGAGAGGACGGGCGAATCCTCATCCTCTTCGGCGTCGGCCCCCGGTCCGGATTCGATCGTCGGCTCGGCGGGCGT
The DNA here is from genome assembly GCA_049585415.1 of Thermoplasmata archaeon. Lineage (GTDB taxonomy): Archaea > Thermoplasmatota > Thermoplasmata > Lutacidiplasmatales > UBA184 > Lutacidiplasma. The sequence continues at coordinate 27,252 of JBAUZT010000011.1, forward strand.
GGATCGCGGTCTCGCCCATTGACGGCAGGAGATCGATTGTTGCGGGGGAGTTTTGCAGCGCGACCTGGGCCCAGTACCGATAGCTGTCCGTCGCGTTGCGCATGAGCGCAAAGAACGACCGGAAGGCGCGAAGGCCGGCTTCCCGATAGGCATCGGCGATTCGGAGGATATCGAAAGGATCGGCGCTGGGCAGGGAATCCGGGACTCCCGCAGGGTCCCTCTCGGGTTGGTATACTTGCTCCTTGGCGATCTCGAGCGGATTGCCGGGAGCCTCCCACGGGAACTCCGGCCGTCGCCGCGTCCAATCGCGCTGGTCCGGGAATGCGGCGGGCCGCTTTTCCAGGAAGGCCCGCATCCCCTCCTTCTGGTCGTCGGTGTCGAACAGAAGTCCCCACAGCTCGCGTTCGTACTCGAGCCCGAGCAATCGGCTGGGGTCCGCGGCGTCATTGACGGCGTACTTCGCGGCCGCGAGTGCGACGGCCGGCTTCGTGGCGAGATTCCGCGCCAGCGCGAGGGCCTCGTCCATCAAGCGGTCCCGCGGAACGACCTTGTCGACGAGGCCGTACTCGAACGCCAACTTCGCCGGGATGTGCTCCCCCGTCAGGATCCACCGGCGCGCCCGGACGACGCCGACCGCGCGCGTCAACCGCCGGGAACCGCCCCAGCCGGGGATGACTCCGATGTTGATCTCGGGTTGACCAAAGACGGCGTCCTCGCTCGCGACGATGAAATCGCAGGCTTGGGAGAGCTCGAACCCTCCGCCGACGCAGAAGCCGTGCACCGCGACGATGACAGGGAGCGGAGAGCGTTCGAGGAGGTTCGCGACCGCCTGTCCCTTGGCGGAGAACGCGCTCGCTTCGGCCCGGCCCATCGAGAGCATGTCCTTGATGTTCGCTCCTCCCGAGAACGCCCGCTCGCCCGAACTCGCGATCACGAGGACGCGTACCGAGGCATCGTTCGAGAGCTCGAGCACGTCGCCCGCAAGCTCCTCCAAGATCGGACCGGTGAAGATGTTCAGCGGAGGGGTGTTCAACGTGAGGACGGCGACGGGTCCCCGACGTTCCACGAGGATTTTCGGTCCGGCCGGGGGCTCGGAGACAGGAAGGGCGGTCCGACGGCGTGCGGGGGTGGCGCGTCGGGCGTTCGCCATACGACGCTTCTCCCCCGTCTACTTCGTCCCGCGGCGAGGCCGAGCTCGGCGGCGGCCCTTCGTTCGGCGCCGGGTCGGAGCCCGCCGGGGCGTGGCCCCTCGGCTCCGGGCGAGAACCCAATCCGCGAACTTCGGCCACAGCTCCTTGTGGGCCGCGCGACTCACGGAGAGGCCGATGTGCCCAGACGGCAGCTCGAATCGCGTGACGTCCCGGCTCTCGACGTGGTCGAGGACACGTTCAGTGGATTCCGGCGGCACCAGATTGTCCTTCAGCCCGACGATCGTGGCGAGCGGCATGGTCAGCGCGGCGAGGTCGATCGCCCGGTCGTCCCCGTCGAGCTTCCACTCTCCCTTCACGAGGAGATTTCTCCGGTATCCCTTGTCGATGAACTCGGCGTAGGTGGGGCCGGCCATGGGGATCCCATCGTTGTTCCACTTCTCCATCCGGAGAAAGTTCGCGACGAACGGCGCATCGTCGATTCGGTTCAGGAGGTCCTTGAACTTGGTGTAGTTCGTCCGCAGCGGGTCCAGGATGCCGAAGGCGTCGTTGAAAAACTGGGACGGGATCAACTCGAACGTCCGCGCGATCTTCCAGGGGTCGAAACCGGGGGCGTGGGACCAGACGTTCAGGAAGCTGGCGTCAGTATCGAAGTCGAGCCCCGCGGCCATGAGGGCAAGCGTTCGGACCTTTTCGGGATGCAACGCGGTATACATCGCCGAGAAGGTGCCGCCCATGCAATACCCCAGGATGTGGAGACGCTCCACGCCGCTCGTCTCGCGCACAGCGTCCACGGCACGGTCCAGGAGACCGTTGACGTAGTCATGGATCCGAAGGTCCTTGTCCGAGTGGTCCGGGGTCCCCCAATCGATCAGATACACATCCAGTCCTCGTCGGAGAAGGCTCTCGACCACCGAGTGCCCAGGCTGCAGGTCCATGATGTAGGGCTTGTTGATCAGTGCGTAGACGAACAGAATGGGTGGGCGGTCGTTCCCGCTCCCTCCGGGAAGTGGGCGGTATCGCAGCACCCGCATCTTCCCCTCCGAGTAGATCACGTCGCTCGGCGTTTGGCCGACCAGGATCTTCGGAGGGTGGACGGCGAGGTCCCACGCCGTCCACAGCTTCTCGGTGAACTGTCGGTACGGGTCGCTCGCGGAGCGACCCGCCCCGTCTCCCCCTGCGTCGGCGCCTTCCGCGCGCGGGGCCGCCATCTCCGGGACGACGTATTCGGCGGCCATAAGTCCGTTCCTCCTCGGGGGAACTCGGGGCCCTACGCCCGTCCCGAGCCCATCCGGCTCACTTTCTCGGAGAGGTCACGGACCGCTTCGTTCAGTTCGGTGATCTCCCGGCGCGAGGGAAGACCGGTCATCCGACTGAACACGGCCTCCTGTTCCTTCGCGAACCGCTGGGCGTCCAGGGACGAGTCGAGCGTCTTCCCGAACATCGTCACGAACGCGGGGCTGGTGAAGTAGATCTGCGTGAGCTTTTGGAACGCGTCCGAGAACTCCTTGATCGAAGCTTCCTGCACCCGGATGAGGTCGTCGACGCCCTTACCGGATTGGAGGGCGGTGTAGGAGCCGCGGAAGGCGTCCGTGGCGAGTCCGGTCCAGAGCTTCTGGATGAGCTCCATCGCCTCTCGGGAACGGTCTTGGTCCGACGCCTGCTTCGGCAGGAACGGCTTCACCCACAGGTCGATCAGCTCCTTCTGGGGCTCGAGGGCGGCCTGGAACGCATCGCGCACCCGTTCGCCGACCTCTTCGGCGCGCCGGTTCCATTCCTTGAGGCGGGCTTGGACCTCGTCACTTTCCTTCGCTCGGGCCGCCGGACGGGTCGCGTCGCGGACCGAGGCGGACCACGAGTCGTAGTTCTTCTGTTGCTCATCGCCGAATCGCCGAAGGTACTCCGTCACGGTGTCGCCGGTTTCCCGGGCAAAGCGGCTCCAGAGTTCTAGGCTCTCCTCGATGGGATTGGGGTGAGCCGGACTCGGGAAGCCCTTTTGCGAGGACCCCGTGGGTGGGGCGGCGTTCGGCTTGGACGCGGCGGCGCTCTTCGACGTTTTGTTCTTTTGCGGCATAACTTTTTCTCCTTTTTTTCGAGTCGTTCGTTCCGAACCGGCTCCGCGGGGCTCACGCCTTAGGCTCGGCCTCCCGGACCACGGCCTCGACCATTCCCGCGACGGTCTCGGTACCTTTCGGCACGTTGCCGTACATCGGGACGCTGTCTCGAATCCGGGCAAAGAACGCCCGTTGCTTCTCTCCGAATCGGGCGATCCCCCGGGTCGTGAGGAGACTCTGCTCAAGGATCTCGCGCTGGAAGTCCTGCGCCCAGTCGAGGTAGGCGGACAGCTCGTTCATGTAGAGCCCGGTGGCTTGGGCCACCGCCTCCCCGACCTCCGCCCATGCCTCGTTCACGTTCGTCACATAGTTTTCGCTGTTGCTTTCGCTCATAGATACATTCCTCCGTTCATGTTGAGAACCGTTCCGGTGATGTAATCGGCCTCGGACGAGACCAGGTAGACCACGCTCATCGCGACCTCCCGGGTGGTGCCGAAGCGCCCCATGGGGATTTGGTTGAGGATCTTCTGCTTCACCGGCTCCGGGATCTTCTGCACCATCGGAGTATCGATGAACCCCGGGGCAATCACGTTGACCGTGGTTTTTTGCGAGGCGAGCTCCCGTGCGAGGGCTTTCGCGAACCCGATCATCCCGCTCTTGCTGGCGGCGTAATTGACCTGGCCAATGTTTCCCATCTGTCCGACCAAACTGGAGATGTTGATGATCCGGCCGTGGCCGCTCGCCGTGATCTCTTCGACAAAGGCGCGGCAACAGTGAAACACCCCGGAAAGGTTCACCTCGATCACCTCGTCCCATTGCTCGTCGGTCATACGGGAGAAGAGGCTGTCGCGATTGATCCCGGCGCAGTTGATGAGGGTGTCCACTTTGCCGAACTTTTCGTGAAGAGTGTCTCGCATCGCGTGAACGCTTCGAACATCCAGTAGGTCGGCCTGAACGCCGACCCCGATCCGCCCGCTCTTCTCCACCATGGCGACCATCCGGTCCGCCTCGGTCTGGTTGCGGAAGTATTGGATGGCCACGTCAGCGCCCTCCGCCGCGAGGGCCTCCACGATGCCAATCCCGATTCCCCCCGTTCCCCCAGTGACGAGGGCTCGACGGCCGAGCACGCGTTCCGATGCTCCCTTTCCATCGCTCATCGGCGTTTCCTCCGAGGAGCGCCGGAATGCGGAGGGTCGGACCGGCCATGGTTGGCGCCCCGTTCTCCCGCGCGGTGGTCCGACGGGCTGGACGGGCCGGGCGAAGGGGGTTGGGCGGCGTTGCGAACGTGACTCTTCACCCACCGATCGACATCGGCCAAGGGGTCGGGAACCCCGCCTCCAAAGACGGCCTCCATGAACGAGCGGGTCGCTTCCCAGGGCGTCGCGTAGGTTTCCTGAAGGATCCGATATTGGTCATACGCCTGGCGAATCTGCTCGCTGACCAGCCGAGTGAACTCTTCCGAACCGGGCCACGGCGTCGCAGAGTTCGCCCCAGAGCTGCCCGGGAGGATGATGAGCACCTCCCGTCCCGCGAACTCCGACAGGCCACTGACCTGGCCGTTGGGGCTGACGCGACGGGCCCCGATGATCTTTCCGTCCGGATCGATGTCGAGCTTCATGGTTCGCTGTGGCTGCCACAGTATTGCACTTTACATATAATAACCTATGTTAATGGAGTGTCCCTCTCCCCTCGGGCGGGCCGGGCGCATCGGTGCGGCCCCGCCGACTGGGTGTGGGGGGCCGGCGGCGAATGTCGGGTCGCGCCGATGCGCTCGAAAGAGATCTCTTAGGTCACGGAGTCCCTAGTAGGAACGGGCTAATGGCAACTCAGAACTCGGTTGCGCCAGATCAGGTAATCACCACCGTCTGGCGCGAATACCGCCTCAGTCTCGCGCTGCTCGCCGCGGGCATCGTCATGGTCGTAGCCATTCTCGGGTTCGATTTCTGGGCAAACTCGACCGGGAACTACTCCACGTCGTCATTTTGGACCGGGTTGGCAATCCAATCCGCATACACGGCCGGGGGCATGTTGATCCTGCTGGCCGGGACCGTCGCTTACTACCATCGGTCGTTCCTCCGACAAAGCCGGCGCAATCCCTGACTTGGCCGTTAGGGGTCGTCGGGGAGCAAGTTCGGCCAGGACGGCCGCGCAGTGGGACGGACTCGAGGCAGCTCGGAAGGTGGAACGATTTTACTCCTCGAAGAACTCCCTCGGGCACAAGGATAGTATTAAGAACAGAATGTACGCACTCATACACACGCACCTCGCGGGGGATTCGACCATTACAGCCGGGTTCCGGGGCCCCCTGTGCGCAGACCAACCACGATGAATCGCGCAAGTTCCATCCTGATCGCGGCTATGGTGGTACTTTCGGCCGTGGCGGGTGCTGCGGCGGTCGACGCGTTCGCCACGTCCCAGGGGTCCGCGGCGCACGGGATCGGCGGCCTTCCGACCTCCGGGGGGTCCGGTCTCACCGCCTTCCTGGAATCTATCACTGCCGGAGCGACGAAGGCCGTCTGCAACGGCGTTCTCACCTGCAGTATCACGATGACGACCGTCGCCTATTCCGAGGTCCTGGTCATCGTGGGAGCCTACACCGCGGTCGCGCCCTCCGCAGTCGCGACCAACAAGCTCGCGGACTCCCCCATCTTGATCGCCTCGAGCGGCACGACGGCCCCCGAAGAGACCGTCTACGGGTACTTTACCGGCACGTCGGCGGTTTCCACGATCAACTACGTGAACATGTCCTCTTCGACGTACTACGATCTCGAGGTCGTCGGTATCGCCAATACGGTCAACGTGGCACCGGTCGTGAGCGGCTCCGGAACGGGAGGCGCTCCGACCGGAACCTCGACGACGTGCAGCGGATTGTCCGCGAACGTGCCCCAGGAGGAGGTTATCAACGTGGTGTCGGCGCTCGCGAGCGAAGGCACGGTCACCCCAGTGGCTGGCGCAACTCTCCTGGACAAGGAGATCACGAGCACCAACTTCGTCACGACGGAGGACGATTACATCTTGGACACCGGCACCGGCAGCTACACTCCGGGGGACACCCTCAGCACCAGCGCCGCGTGGCAGGAAGTGTGCATCGGCCTCCTGCCCGCCACGGTTCCTCCCGCTCCAACGGGCCTGACGACCGGCGCGATGACGAGCACCACGATCGCCCTGACCTGGACCAATCCGGCGGGGCCTATCACGGCGGCGGAGGTCTACACCGCACCCTACGTGAGCGGCTCGTGCGGGGGGTACTCCGCCAATGTCGCCGCGACGACCCCGTTCACCGGCGCGACCGCTACCGGGCTCACCGCGGGCACCGCCTACTGCCTCGAGGTCACGGTGTCGAATAGCACGGGTGCCTCGGGGTTCTCGATCGCGCTGACCGACGTCGTCACGCCCCACGCTCCGGCCGCTCCCAACACGCTCTCAGCGACCGCGCAGGACTCGAGCACGACCGTGATCGTCCTCGCCTGGGTCAATCCGTTCGGAACGATCCTCAACTACACCTTACTGCGCGCCACGGGCTCGACCTGCACGGGGACGGGCACTCACACCGCCATCAGTACCGCACCGACGACCAAGTACCTCGTTACGGGACTTGCGGCGGGAACGACGTACAGTTTCAACCTGGCCGCGTACAACTCCACCGGCATCGGAGCGTGGAGCGCGTGCGTCAGCGGCACGACCAACGCCCTGCCGGCGGCGCCGACCGGGCTCGGGGCGACCTCCGAAACGACCACGATGGTCTCGCTCGCCTGGACGCAACCGTCGGGCCCGGTCATCAACGACACGGTGGTCGTTGGAAAGGTCTGTGGCTCGTGGACGACCTATTACTCCGTCGGCGTCTCGGCGACTTTCACCGTTTCCTCACTGAACCCCGGGGTCGGGTACTGCTTCGCCGTGGTGGCATGGTCGAGCGGGGGCATGGGGTCCTTCAGCAGCACGCTGTCGGTGACGACCCTCAGCACGAATCCCTCAGTGCCGACAGTACTGCACTGGAACAGCATCGCGGGCACGAGCGTCGCGCTCGGGTGGACGAACCCCTCACTCGCCGACGGGGTGCTGATCAACACCACGGTCTACTTCGGTGCGACATGCGGTTACGTCGCGGGAAACGGCCCGGGGACCTGGGTCTCCTCCCAGAGTACTGGCGGAGCGTTCCAGACCGCGAACGTCGGGGGACTCTCGCCGAACACGGCGTACTGTTTCTCCGTAACGGCGTGGACGACCGCTGGGCAAGGGGGGCAGTCGAACAATGTGACCCTTACGACCTACGGCATGCCACCGGGGGCCCCGACCGCGCTCACGTTCGTCTCCTCGAGCCACGACTCGGTCTCGGTCAACTGGACGAACCCCGTCGGCGCTGTCGTGAACGACACGCTCGGATACGGGACGACGGCGGGATGCGTCGCGGAGACCCTCGTCTCCACGGGCGGAGCCGCCCTGAGCTGGACCCAGGGGGGCCTTACGTCCGCCACGACGTACTACTGGGAAGTCTCCGCGTGGACGAACGGCGGGGAGAGCGCCTTCTCCGCCTGCATCACGGGGGCCACGCAAGGAGCGACCCCGCCCGCGCCGTACGATCTCGCGGCGCTATATGTCGGACTCACGTTCGCTTACATCGCGTGGACGAACCCGAGCGGATACACACTGACGGACAACCAGGTCTTCGTCTCGTTCGCGAACGGGACGTGCGGGACCTGGGCTCCCGGCTACGGGCCCGTCGACTTGGGCGGTGTCGTCAACTCTTACAACATTACGGGACTCAGCCCGGATTCCAACTACTGCATTCAAGTGAACGCCATCGATGCCGCGTCGCCCTTGTCCGCGCCGCTGTACGTTTCGACCACCCTCTCGGGTCCCGCGCCCGCCACCGTCGATGCGATTGTTACGGTCCTCGTCGTCTTCGTCGCGCTCGGCGCGTTCTTCGGCCTCCTGTTCGTCTTGCGGGGGCGAAAGCGAGTCTCTCCGGAAGAGTCCTCTCCTCCCTCCGAGCTGCAGGGGGCGCTCGATGAGCTACTCGTAGCGCTCGGTGATCACCGAGGGGCGCACGAACGTTCTGCCGATAGCGATTAGCCGTCTGACCGCACGCTGATAACCACCCTCGCACCTCTTTGGTCATGGCGACCGGGGCCGCGCCCCCATTGCGCAAACTGACCCGCGCCGAGGAGCGCGTGATTCTCCACGGCGGGACCGAGCCGCCGTTCTCGGGGGAGTACGAGCACCACCGGGGCGTGGGGGTCTATGCCTGCAAACAGTGTGGGACTCCGCTCTACCGATCGAGCGACAAGTTCGACGCGGGGTGCGGATGGCCAAGCTTCGACCAGGAGATCCCCGGGACGGTCCGACACCTCCCGGACCGCGATGGAGAACGCGTCGAGATCCGATGCGAACGTTGCGGTGGGCATCTCGGTCACGTGTTCGTTGGTGAGCATTTCACCCCCCGGAACACCCGCCATTGCGTGAACTCGATCTCCCTCGTCTTCGTCCCGGATGCGCCCTCGGCGGGCAGCCACTGAGCCCCCTCACCAGGTGACGACGGAGCCGGAGAGGGCTTATCCCCCGGTGAGGGGGTACGCCGAACGAGCCCATGCCGAAGGTCGTTGTGCAATCGATCGAGAACGGACCGAACCTCGTCCTGGTGGACGGAAAGGCCGACGTCGCGATGTGCCGTTGCGGTCAATCCGGGAAGAAACCGCTGTGCGACGGAACGCACCGTAAGGTCAACTTCCGAGCGCCGGCCGAGACGACCGTCATCATCCCCTGACGGGGACGACACGGCCCCGGGACGCCGTCGCCCCTAGCCGCTCCCTCGGACCGCGACGTAGAGCCCCCGGTCCTTCATGAACCCCTTCCGAACGTACCTCGCCCGGAACCCCGCCGACCGGAACGCGTTGAGGTCGGTGCGGGTGTCGAACAGACCCATGTCGTGCCGCTCGACCCAGTGGAGCACTCCCCGGGGGGTGCCGACCAGGTGGTGCATGTCCATGATCGACCGCGAGCCTCGCCGGGCCGCGATGTTCATGCGAGCGATCGGGAACTCCTTCGACCCGTAGGTTCCGAGGTGAATATGCCGGGTGCGGTAGGCGGAGGGGGTGAGCCAGGGCTCCACGATGGCCACCCCGCCGGGGCGAAGGTGAGCGGCGAGATTACGGAACGTTTGGCGTAGCTCGCGTTCGGACCGAACGTAGCCAATAGCCGAGAACAGGCAGGTCACCACGTCGAACTGCCGGCCCAGCTCGAACCGTTGCATTCGCCCTCGGACGAAACGGACCTCGGGGAGCTTGCGCCGGGCGATGCGGAGCATCCGTTCGTTGACGTCCAGGCCGGTGCATGCGTACCATCGCGAGAGGTAGGTGAGGTGCTCGCCCGTACCGCACGCGACGTCGAGGAGCGTCTTCGCCCGGGGGGGGCCGTCGGATCGGACGATCGCGCGGATCCGCCGCGCCTCGGCCGCATAGTCCTTCCAAGCGTAGATCGCGTCGTAGACACGCGCCGTGAGGGAGTACGGGACTTGTGGACTCTTGGTCCCGCTACGGCGCGCCGTCATGCGGGGGCGGGAGGCAGCGAGAGTATGAAGGGAGCGACGGGCCCGGCCCTACAAGTTACGAATCCGCTGCATCCACCGCGCGAGCTGCCGGTACCGGGAGGGAACCTTCCGTCCGACGGTCGTCCACGGAGACAGGCCCCCGTAGACCCCGAAGTCCGCGACCGTGGGCTCGCCGAGGAGCCACTCCCGTCCTTCGAGCATCGAGTCGACGAGCGCGAAGTACGGTCCGAGCTCCCGGACGAACTCGGCCTTACGGTCTTGGAGCACCGTCCAGGGTCCCCGAGCGCGCGTCTGCATCTCCTCGAAGACCCACCGCTCGGTGTCGCTCTTCAACGTCGGCGGAACTTCCGTGACGACCGCTCGCCACACGCGTTCCTCGAGGACGAGGTGGCCCCAGTTCTCAAGTGTTCGGGCGAGGCCCGGATTCTCGGCGGGGATCAGCGCCGGCGTGGGCCGTACTCGGTCCAAAAAGTCGGGGATCCTCTCCCACGTGACGTACTTCCGGTTCCACTCGAGGGTCGGGATGTAATCCTGACCCGTCCGGCGAAGGAGCTCCACGTGGTCGTGGTAGGGAGTATACACGAGCTGGGATCGGACCTTTTTGAATCGCAACATCCGCTCCGCCGAGACGCAATAGTGGCTGATCGGGTGGTAGAACAGGCGCACGCGGTCGGTCACCACTCCTCCAATCCGCTGAGGAGATGAAGGTGATGGGGACGAGCGGGGTCGCCGGCGCCGGTGCCTTTACGAGGTGTATCGACGAGGGCGACGCTTCCGGCGCGCGTCGTCGTCCGACGAGTCCCGCTCGGACGACTCGTCCCGACGCCGGTAACCTCCGGAACTCCCCCCGTACCGGGGGCGACCGCCGGATCCGCCGCCGGAGTACCCGCCCGGACGCCGCCCGTATCGCGGAGGACCGCGGGACTCGTATCGGCCCCCGCCGCCGCGGTCGCGCCCGAACCCCGAGTCGCGTCGCGGAGGAAGCGTGAACCGGTTGCCACAGGCGGCGCATTCTCCCGTGAGCACTCCTTCGTCGTTGGTCGTGAACTTGAGCGGGGCGCCGCATTGGCGGCACGGACGAGCGGGCGGGCCCTCGCGCTCTCCGGCGTCCTCGCGTCGGCGCGGCCGATCATACCGGTCGGACCGCTCTCGGGGAGGGGGCGGCGGCGCGCTTCCCTCGGGGACGAAGGTCGTGATCGTTTCGCACTCGGAACAACTCACCGTCAGCATCCCGTCCTCGCGCGCGGCGATCGTGAGCGGGGAGCCGCATTCCGCGCACTCCGGTCCCACGGCCCCGGGTGAGGGGGACTCGGCCCCGGGAACTTCCTCTCCGCCCGCGGGAGCCGCGGTGCCGAGGGGAAGGGGACCCTCGACGAGCGTGGTCACGCGGTGGCAATCCGCGCACGTGCCGGTCAGCACGCGCGTCTCCTGCACCGTGTAGGAGACCTCGGCCCCACAGCCCGGGCACGTACTCACGTCGTCCACCACCCGTTAACGAGCCGCGATACCTCATTAAAAGGAGCCTAGCTCCCGGGGCCGCGCCGATGGGAGTCGGAAGAGCGTTTATGACCCGTCGCCGTGCTCGAGTCGCGAGAACACCATGGCGACCCCCACGACCTCGAACGACCGAGAGATCGCGACGATCGGCGGCGGCTGCTTCTGGTGCACCGAGGCGGTCTTCAGCGAGCTCCGAGGGGTGGAGCGCGTCGATTCGGGATACGCCGGCGGCCTGACCGCTCATCCGAGCTACGAGCAGGTCTGCACCGGCCGGACCGGTCACGCCGAGGTCGTCCAGGTGACGTTCGACCCGCGCGTGCTCTCCTATCACGACCTCTTGAGCATCTTCTTCACAGTGCACGACCCGACCACGCTCAACCGCCAGGGCGCGGACGCCGGGACGCAGTACCGCTCGGTCATCCTCTATCGCGACGAAGGGCAGAAGGCGACCGCGGAGCAGGTGATCCGGGAGGTCGAACAGGAGAAGATCTGGCGGAAGAAGATCGTCACGGAGGTCGCTCCGCTCACGGCGTTCTACCCCGCCGAAGAGTACCACCGCGACTACTACCGGCGCAACCCGAGCGGAGGCTACTGCCAGATGGTGATCGCCCCGAAAGTAGCGAAGTTCCGTTCCAAGTACAGCGACCGCCTGAAATCCGAGGGCGCTCCCGCGCGCTGATCACGCCGCGAGCAGCACGAAGTACGCGGCGAACACGAACATGATCGCGCTCGAAACGTAGACGACCGCTCGGGCGACCCCGGGACGTCGCTGCGTTCCGAGATGGACCGCGTAGGGGAATACCACGACCCAGATCGCGATCGCGGCGAACAGGGCGACGAAGAGTATGATCCCTCCGAGATAGGCGAAGGCAAGCCCGGCGGTCAGCCACCAGATGATCTGGAACGGGTTCGAAAGGCCCACACCGAACGCTTGGGAGTACGTGCGCATACCGCTCGAGGGCGGCGCGTCGGAGACCCTCGCGCGGAGGAGCAGCCGGCAGCCGAGGACCACCATGACGATCGCCCCGACGAGGTAGACCCATCGCACCACGGATCCGAGCGGGATTTCCGATCGCGCCGCGTAGATCAGCACCCCCAGCACGAGGTCGGAGCTCATCGCGCCGAGACCGGTGATGATCCCGTTGCGCAGGGAACGGACGCTCTGGTACGCGATCAGCGCGTTCATCGGTCCGGGCGGGATCGTCAGGGAAAACCCGAGAGCGAACCCGAAGAGGATCGAGTAGGGGAGGTCCATCGTTCCGCTCTCGGGGGACCGGGGAGTCGCGGGCTTAGCCTCTTCCCTCGCGGCGTCGGTCGAACCCGAGGGGCGGGGGGGTCGATTCGCGGGGACCGGAACCGGCGGAAGGTTCAACCCCTCCAACGCAGCTACAATCGGACGTGAGCGTCTCGAACTGTCCGAATTGCGGCAAAGCGCTGGCCCCCGATAGTACGTTCTGCACCCAATGCGGCACGTTGGTGAACGCGCCCCCTCCGCCCCCACCACCGAGCGCGCCGCCGCCCCCGCCCCCGGCCCCGCCTCCTCCCTCCCTCCCGCCTCCGCCGCCCGTCGCCGCCCCTCCCCCTC